>NZ_JAHXBH010000015.1:0-178883 GCF_020103775.1 Allostigmatella hybrida | reverse complement strand
GCTCCCCGTGGAGGAGCCAGGCGCCGAGCCGTCCGCCCGACGCCCCTGGCTCGTTAGCTCAACACACTCCTAGCCGCCGCGACACCGCCGCGGCCCTGGGCCCACGGGCCGCCATGTTCTCGCATGGCGGCCCGCGTGCACACGGAGGCTAGAACAGCAGCCGCATCGGGTGCTCGAGCAGGTTCTTCAGCTCGCGCAGGTACTCGGCGCCCGTGGCACCGTCGATGACCCGGTGGTCGCCCGAGAGCGTCACCGTGAGGATCTTCCTCACCGCGAGCTGCCCGTCGCGCACCACCGCTTTGTCCGCCACGGCCCCGACCGCGATGATGGCGGCCTGCGGCGGGTTGATGACGGCGACGAACTGGTCGATGCCGTACATGCCCAGGTTGGACACCGTGATGGATCCGCCGGTGTACTCCTCCGGCTTCAGGGCCTTCTTCCGGGCCCGCTCGGCCAGCTCGCGCGCCTCGGAGGAGATGGTCTGCAGTCCCTTCTGATCCGCGTCCTTGATGATGGGCGTGATGAGGCCATCCTCGATGGCCACCGCGATGCCCACATCCGCCGTGGCGAACTGCAGGATGTTGTTGCCCTGCAGCGACACGTTCATCTTCGGAGAGCGGCGCAGGGCGACGGCCACCGCCTTCACGATGATGTCGTTGACGGAGACCTTGGACTCCAGCGCCTTGGCCTCGTCGCGGATCTTCATCGCCGCGTCCATCTCCACGTCCACCGTCAGGTAGAAGTGGGGCACGCCCGGCTTCACCTCGCTCATGCGCTGCGAGATGACCTTGCGCATGTTCGAGATGGGGATCGTCTTCGGGGCCGGACGGCTGCCCGGAGCCGCTGCGCGAGCCGGAGCCTCGGGGGCCTTCTTTGCCGCCGCAGGACCCTGCGCCAGCGCGGCCTCGATGTCCCGCTTCACGACGCGTCCGAGCGGACCCGAGCCGTGAACCGCGCCCAGATCCAACCCCTGCGTGCTCGCCATCTTCCGGGCCAGCGGGCTCGCGCGAACGCGGCCCCCGGCCTGAGCCGGACGAGGCGCCGCCGCCGGGGCCTCGGCCTTCGGAGCGGGCGCGGCAGGAGCCGCACTGGGCGCCGCGGGCTTGGGCGCCGCGGGAGCCGGTGCCGCCGCCGCCTTGCCGCCCTTGCCCGAGATGTACGCGATGGGGGCTCCCACCTGCGCCACCTGGTCCGCGTCCACGAGGATCTTCGTGAGCGTCCCGTCGTCGTAGGCCTCCACCTCGAGGTTGGACTTGTCCGTCTCCACCTCGGCGATGGCGTCTCCGGAGGAGACCTTGTCTCCCACCTTCTTCAGCCACTTGACGACCTTGCCCTCCTTCATCGTCGGGGAGAGCGCGGGCATGAGCACGGGGATGCCGTCACCCCCGGAAGCGGGAGCCGCCTCGGGAGCCTTCGGGGCCGCGGCGGGAGCCGCCGGGGTCTCGGCCTTGGGAGGTGCCGCGGGCGCGGAGGGCTTGCCACCCGCCTCGACCTTCTCACCCTTGGCTCCCACATACGCGATGGGGGCTCCCACCTGGGCCAGCTCCCCCTCCGGCACGAGGATCTGCAGCAGGACCCCGTCGTCGTACGCCTCCACCTCGAGGTTGGACTTGTCCGTCTCCACCTCGGCGATGGCATCCCCGGAGGAGACCTTGTCCCCCACCTTCTTCAGCCACTTGACGAGCTTCCCCTCCTTCATGGTGGGGGAAAGCGCCGGCATCTGAATGGGCTTGGCCATACGTCTCAGGCTCCCTCTCGGTAGAGGACCTTCTTCACGGCAGCGGCGATCTTCGCGGCGTCCGGCTGGGTCGCGTTCTCCAGGTTCGCCGCATAGGACATGTTCACGTCCAGGCCGGTGACGCGCGCGACGGGCGCATCCAGGTCATCGAAGGCCTTGGACTGGATGATGTCCACCACGGAGGCGCCCACACCGGCCAGCGCCCAGCCCTCTTCCACGATGACCACGCGGTTGGTCTTCCGGACGGTGGCCAGGATGGCCTCCTCGTCCAGCGGACGCAGCGTGCGCAGGTCGAGGATCTCCACGGAGATGCCCTCCTGCTCGAGCTGCTTCGCGGCCTCCTCGCAGAAGTAGTACATGCGGCTCCACGTGATGATGGAGACGTCCTTGCCCTCGCGCTTCACATCGGCCTTGCCGATGGGAACCACGTGCTCGCCCTCGGGCACCTCGCCCTTGACGGCATAGAGGCGCTCGCCCTCGATCATCACCACCGGGTTCTCGTCCCGGATGGCCGCCTTGAGCAGGCCCTTGGCGTCCGCGGGCGTGGCCGGCGCAATCACCTTCAGGCCCGGGAAGTGGGCGTAGTTGGCCTCCAGCGCCTGGCTGTGCTGGCTGGACAGGCGGCCACCCGCGCCACCCGGCCCACGGAACACGATGGGGCAGCGCAGCTGGCCGCCGGACATGTGCCGCAGCTTGGCCGCGTTGTTGACGATCTGGTCCATCGCCAGGATGGCGAAGTTCCACGTCATCATCTCCACCACCGGGCGGAGGCCCACCATCGCGGCGCCCGCGGCCATGCCGGTGAAGCCCAGCTCGGAGATGGGCGCGTCGATGATGCGCGCGCTTCCGAACTTGTCCAGCAGCCCCTGGGACACCTTGAAGGCCCCGTTGTAGCGACCCACTTCCTCACCAATCAGGAAGACGTTGGCGTCGCGCTCCATCTCCTCGGCGAGCGCCTGGTTCAGCGCCTCGCGATACATCAACTCGGCCATCTTTCGGCTCCGACTCGTAATCTCTGGGGGTTGGGATGCGAGGCGCGGGTTAGCGCGCCAGGCCGGCCTTCTTGTCTTCCTTCTCGGCCTGCTCACGCGGCTCGAGATCCCACGTCACCTTCAGCTCCTGGCCGGAGGGGTACGAGGGCCACTTCACCTTCATGCCCAGCACGCGCTCGCGGGGGCGCACATCCTCCTCGCCCGGCTCCACGATGGTGTCGCGCCACAGCTCCTCGAGGCTCGGCTCGGGCGACTCGTCGGCGAACTTCACCGCCGCATCCACTTGCGCCTTCACCTCTTCGTCGATGGCGTCGAACTCCTCCTCCTTCGCCAGCTTCTTCTTGAGCGTGAAGTCCTTGATCTTCGGGATGGGGTCGTTCTTGCGCTCGTCCTCCACCTCTTGCTTGGTGCGGTAGTTGGCGGGGTCGGCCATGGAGTGGCCGCGGAAGCGGTAGGTGTTGGCCTCCAGCAGCACGGGGCCCTTGCCGGCGCGGCAGTACTCGGCGGCGTCCTTCACCGTCTCGTACATCTTCAGGCAGTCCATGCCGTCCACCGGCTCGCCGCGCATGTTGTAGGCCACCGCGCGCTTGTACATCTCCGGCACCGCGGAGGTGCGGCCCACGGCCGTGCCCATGCCGTAGCGGTTGTTCTCGCAGATGTAGATGACCGGCAGCTTCCACTTGGACGCCATGTTGAGCGTCTCGTGGAAGGCGCCCTGGTTGGCCGCAGCGTCGCCGAAGTAGCACACCGTGACGCGGTCCTCGTTGCGGTAGCGGCTGGCGAAGGCCATGCCCGCCGCCAGGGGAATCTGGCCGCCGACGATGCCGTAGCCGCCGTAGAAGTGGTGCTCGATGTCGAAGATGTGCATCGAGCCGCCCTTGCCCTTGCTGTAGCCGGTGCCCCGGCCGAACAGCTCCGCCATCACCATGCCCGGGTCGGAGCCACGGGCCAGCGGCTGGCCATGGTCCCGGTACGCCGAGAGCATGTAGTCATCCGGACGGATGGCCTCGATGGCTCCCACGGCCGTGGCTTCCTGGCCGATGTAGAGGTGGCAGAAACCGGCGATCTTCCCCAGGCCGTACTGCTGCCCCGCGCGCTCCTCGAAGCGGCGAATGAGGTACATCTTCCGGTACATCGTCAACAGCAGTTCTTTCGAGTACGGGCTTGCCACCGCGACTTGCCTCCGTGCAGGCCGCTCCGAGGGTCTCCACGGAGCGTCAAACGCCGGGGGCCTCATAACGCGCGCAGCCGGGAGTTCAAAGCCAAACATGGCCTCGCCGCACTGCGTCAAAGGGCGCGTGCCCTCAGGCGGCGGTCCGGTAAGGTTCCGGGCGGGGCGGCAGATCTGTCTTGGGGCTCAAGCGGAGCATCCGCTTGATACCGTTACGATCCAGCACGAGCCGGACGAGCTGCACGGACACCTTCTCCTGGTCCGCCTCGTCCGTGGTGAAGCGGAACGCCATGTCCACCTGGTAGCTCTTGGCGCCGCGCACGCGCCCCACCGAGAAGGTGTCCAGGTCCACGTACTCCAGGGCCAGCTCCGGATCATCCATGTCGCGCAGGAAGCGCTCGACGTTGAAGCGGATGATGTCGGTGACGCCCGTGAGCCCCCGCTGGGTGCGCGGCAGCAGGTCCGCGTCGAGGAGGATCTCCTTCTGGTAGCGGATGACCGTCTCGGCCAGCTCGCCCTGGGCCGCGATGATGAAGTCATCCTGCCGGCGCAGCTCGGCGATGGCCTCGGGCACCTTCACCGCCCGGCCGTAGTCCACCTTCTCCTCGCAGACGCCCAGGCGCTTCTTCGTCACCGGATCGACGATCTCCGCCGTCCGGTCGTACAGGTGCATCGAGGCCACCTCGCTGAAGATGCGGCGCAGGCCCTCCTTGATGCGGTCCTTCACCATGTAGCCCACCACGGCGATGAGGAAGAAGTTGAGGCTCACCTGGGTGTAGCGGAGCTGGGCCCAGAAGGCCACCGAGGTGGCGAACGCCATGGCCAGGCCCGCGGCGACGGCGAACAGCCCCTCTTCCCAGCCCTGGCGCTTCTGGCGCCGGCGCGCCGAGAGGAAGAGGATGTTCATGCAGAACTTCTTCAAAAAGCCGATCCGGTGCATGTACTCCTCGTTGTCACCGGTGGGGCTCAGCACGCTGCGCAGCTGGTTGTCCTTGCGGTACTGCTCCTCGCTGATGACGGTGGTCATCAATGCCCGGCGCGGCTCGATGTAGACGCCCGAGCGCGGCAGCGCGTCCATGTCCGCCACGGCCTTGCGGAAGTACTGCTCCACCGTGAGGCTCATGTACTCGTCCACCAGCCGCAGCGCCACGCGCGTCTTCTCGTGCAGCGGCACCTGCGCGGTGCCCTTCAACCACTCGCGGAACCGGCTCAGGAGCCTGCACACCGCCGCCTGGGACTCCAGCGTGTGCTGGTGCAGCACGGTGCACTCGGCCTCGCCCATCTTCGTGGCGTCCTTCTCGCACCGCGACTCCACGCCCTTGGCGAAGCGCCGCAAGGCCCCCCGGAAGATGCAGCACAAGAGCTTCGTCTGGTAGACCACCTCCGCCTCGGTGGCCAGCCCCGTCTGGAGCCACGTCTCCAGCCGCGCCAGCGGCGAGCCCTCCGCGCCGAGCAGCTCCTCCAGGCTCATCACCGGCGTCATGAAGCGCACGTAGTTGTGGATGTCCGCGTAGAAGTCCGGCCGCCGGTAGGTCTCCGCGTCGATGTTCAGGCTCGAGGGCAGGAACAGGAACATCTCGACGAGGTAGCGCGTCTCGTCGTCCGCCCCGGAGGGCTGGTACTCGAGCTTGATCTCGAACTGCTTCCGGTCGTGGACCTCCAACCGGTTCTGAAGCAAGGGGACACTGTCCTGGGGCACGCCTCGATTCTACGTTACAGCCCTGTCACACAAAAGCCACGCAGACGTCACGGCGTCGAGCGCTCAACGCGGGCGCCCGAGGCCGTGGCGATAGGGACCCGGGGTGCCAGGGAAGCGGTGGTTCCTCAACGCACCGCCCCATGACGCCCCGTGCGCCCCGCCCCGGCGTCAGGGCTGGAAGCGATAAATTTCGTAGGGTCCCCGCTCGGTGGGCGGCAGGTGGATTTGAGAGGTGGTGACGTAGATTTTCCCCTCGGGCCCCTCGGTCAGGCTGTCGGGCCAGCGCAGCCGGTCATCCTGAATCACCTGCTCGTAGCGCCCACCGGGGACGTACCGGTTGACCGAGCTGTTCTCCAGCCCGCCGAGCCAGAGCACTCCTTTGCGGTCAAAGAAAATGCCATCCGGCGCGACGATGGTGTGTACGCGTTCGAGCCGGCCCGCGAGCGCCTCGTCCGTGAGGCTGGCATCGCGCAGCGCCTCGGTGGGAATGCGCCACAGGGTGTGGCCCGTGAGGGCCGACCAGTAGAGCGTCTGGCCATCCCGGCTGACCGCGATGCCGTCGGACTGGACCGCCTTCTTCATGGGCCGGCCCATCACGGTCAGGTGGCTGAACTCGGCATGGGTGGAGGGGTGCTGGGCCAGCACCTTGCGGGCGCTGCCCGTGTTCAGGTCCAGCACCACCAAACCGCCCGCTTGCGAGTCGGTGAGATAGGCGATCTCCCGCTCGGTATCGACGCTCACGTCGTTGAGGTAGCTGTCCCCGGAGGACACCTCGGGCGGGAAGGCATAGGTGCGCGCCGACGGGCCCCCGGACAGCTCGAACCGGTGAAGCCGGGGCGGGGCGATGACGCCCTTGAAGCCGGGGTTGCCCGTGTCCAGGACCCAGAGCCGGTTCTTGCGGTCCACCACCACGCTCTGCACCGCGACGAAGCGGCCCTCTGCGCTGCCGCCCGGGGTCCAGCTGTTCCAGGCCGCATCCGGCCAGGGAACGATGGCGCCGTCCTTCACCTCCGCGACGGAGGTGGGCACGTCCTCGGACCAACGCGGGAAGTTGACGAAGATCCGCCCCTCGTTCGACACGGCGATTCCCGTCCACTGACGGGGAGAGCGAGCCAGCAGCTCCAGCTCGGGCTCACGGGCCTCCGGTGAACCCGCGGCAGCATCGGGGCGGGTGGAAGTCCGGGCACAGCCGGCCGCCAGCAAGGCAGCGACAGGGAGAAGGGCCAAACGCACGAGAAAGCCTCCTGAGGTGAAAGTGGCTTTCGTAAATGCGGCGTCCTCCCCTCCCCCGCCACTCAAATTCCCGCCCTGGCGCGTGGTGCGCCCTGACTACTGGGACGCATCACGGACCCTGACGGTCCTTCCGTTCTAGAGGTCGACCGCCACCGTGTCGAACACCACCTCGACACCTTGGATACCACCCAGGCTCGTCTCCAGGGCGGCGTAGTCGCTGGCGGGAAGGGCGACGGTCCAGTTCCCCGCGAGGCTGCGGTCATAGAACGTCACGTTGGATGCCGTATCCGGCACGGGGCCTGAAATGCTGCACGCATCCGCGGTGAGCGCGTCCTGGAAGGGCGTGCGGCAGGAAGCCAGGCTCAAGTCACACGAAGGAGGCGCCGCCGTGCAGGCCAGGAAGCTCTGGTAGTGCAAGGGGCTGCGCACCGAGCCATTGGAGGCGAGATCCTTGTCCGTGAGCTCGAAGTCGATGATCCACGGATCGCCCGTCGAGGCGTTCCGGCCCACGAAGAACGAGTCGAGCATGTCCCGCACCAGGAAGATGGAATGCCGTGCAGTCCCCCCATTCGTCCCCAGGAAATTGACGCGCACATCCCGGATGCGGTGCTTGAGCAACGCGGAGTTCAGCCCGCCGTAGGTGATGTTGACGTGGAAGAGGTAGGGCGTGTTCAGGTAGTCCAGCCCCAGGGCCGTCAGCACCTCCTTCTCGCCCGTGGACGCTTGCGCGAAGGGATTGCCCGTCACGCGCCGGTAGTGGGAGCGCTGGCCACTCGTGAAGTGGTTGAGCTGGGCGTCCAGGTCGATCAGCCGAAGCTTCATCTGCTCGAAGTTGACGAAGGTGAAGGCCTCCTCCTTGATCACATCTCCGCTCAGGAGGTTCTGCCCCGTCTGGCTGGAGAACGGCAGCTTCTCGTACTGCGCCTGACGGACCACCTTCCAGTAGCGCCTGCCCAGGTCATCCAGCAGCAGCATCGTCATGGCATACGTCTGCTTGAGGAGCAGCAACCGGTCCAGCGCGCTGAGCGCGGCCTGCTGACTGACATAATCGGACACCTGCTGCTTGAGCCGCTGCACGCTCGCATGATGCGATCGCAGGGTGAAGGCATCCATCTTCGCCGCCTCCAGATCCAGCTTCGCCTTCTCCAGGCTGGCCACCAGATCCAGATACTCGTTGATGGTGCGGCGCTGAGACTCGGAGGCCACCGTGGCCGACACCTGGTTGGTGATGAGGCTCCGGGCCCTCGGGAACGGCTCGATGCCGTCGACGACCTTCAAGAGGTCCGGCTTCGTCTGTGCAAACGCCTTCTTCAGCGCGCTGCCCGCCGCAGAGCCCGCGATGCCCGTGAGGGAGCCGAGAAAGTCCTTGGACTGCGCCGTGTCTCCAGCCGTCGCGGGCGCCTTGCCGGACTCCTGGTTGAACCAGCCGCCGAGCGCATCGGTGAGGGAGCTGAAGGCCTGCTCGCCCGCCTTGGTGAGAAACTCGGAACCAAAGGCCGAGAGCGCCGCCTTGCCCAGCCCCAGCAAGAAAGAGCCCAGGGTGACCTGCGTCGAGGCTTCATAGGTTTGCAGGGCCTCGGTCGTGGCCTCGTACTCGTTCTTGCGGCGCGTGATGCTTTGCAGGAGGCCATCCAGTGCGGCCTCCGCGGCATCGATCCGCAGGTTGGCGGTTTCCAGATCCAACGCCGTCTTGTCGAGTTCCAGCTGGAGCTTGCTCCCCTCGATGCTGAACCAGGCGGCCAGATCCTGGCTAACGGACAGGGTGATGTAGCGGTCGACGTTGCCCTTCAACAACTCGAAGCGGTCATCGAAGTCCTCGCGCAACGCCTGGTAGCGGTCACGGGGGTTGATGCGTGGCTCCCTCGACTGGCCATAGAAATCCAAGCCCGCCTTCAGATGTGAGAAGTGGAGCTGAACCCGGCCGAGGCTGGGGCACACATTCTGGGCGACTTGCCGCTGCACCAGGGACGCCGTGGCGGGAAGCTCCTCGCACGACGCGATGTCCGCGTCGGCCAACACGCCCCGCAGGCGCATCAACGTGAGCATGTACAGGAACGAGGCCTTCTGCGCGTTGCCGTTCTTGAAGTGGGCATTGCCCAGCGCGGCATTCACGACCCACTGGTTGGGAGATAGCTGCGAGCGCAGGATGTCGGTGGACCGGCGGGGGGTAAAGCGAAGCTCGGTTCCCCCCGGCAGGCCATCCTGGCCCGTGTTGGCTCCATTGAAGGACTCCCGGCCGAGGTGGCAGGTATAGACGATGGGTCCATTCGGCGGGGTGTTGACCACCCGGCTCTGGGTCAGCATCCCACCCTTGGCGCCCGGGAACCCTCGCGTTCCCTTGGCGGACTTCATCGAGATGGCGGCCGAGAGGTAGACCCCGTTGTAGGTAGGCGGCGGCACCACCTGGGTGTGGTTCGTCTGGATCCGCCCCGTGCAGACATACGTCCCGAAGAAAGGATTCTCGCGGCAGGTCCCCTCGGAGCAATCGGTCACGCCATCGCCGTCATTGTCCAGCCCGTCGGAACACTCGGTCATGGAGTTCTCCTGGTTCCCGCACACGGTCACCAGGGGATTGTTCAAGCACTGGTAGTCCCTGCAGTCCTTGTAGCGATCCGAGTCATTGTCCAGCCCGTCGGAGCAGGTCGCATTGGAGCTCTCGGCCAGGAACGGATAGCCGCTCACATTGCAAACCTTCACGTACGGGTTGCGCGAACAATCGAAGTCACTGCAGTCGACGTAGCCATCGCCGTCATTGTCCAGGCCATCCGCGCAGGCCTCGACGGAGTTCTCCTGGGTGCACACCGTCACCAGGGAGTTGTACCTGCATTCATTGTCCTTGCAGTCCGTGTAGCCATCGCCATCGTCATCCAGGCCATTGCTGCACGAGGCGTTGGAGGACTCCTCGAATCCCGTCGTATAGGGATAGAGGGGTCCGATAGGCTCCGTGCCCCCGCACTGCTCCAGATACCTGCACCCAGTGCTGGCGCAGTCCGAGCCAAAGCCATCGCTGCAAGCCTCGGGAGATCCCTCCACGATATGGCTGGTGGCCGTGGGGCCCATCGGGCAGACCGTGACAAAAGGATTGTCGAAGCAGCTCGGATCCGAGCAGTCCAGGAGCCCGTCCCCATCGTTGTCGATACCATCGAAGCACTGCTTGTTGTCCGCCTCGGTGAGGACGTCACAGATGGACACGGACGGGTTGTCCGTGCAGCGGGCCGATTCACACCCCAGCGCCGGATCACTGAAGCATTCCCAATCGCTGACCGGCGCCGTCTTCTCTGGCTTCCGGGGCGCGCCCGTTCCGATCAAGGTGGAGTACCGCACGAGGACAGTGCCCCCGCTGCCCCCGTTGCTGCCATTCCCGCCATCCTGCGCATCCTTGTCCGGATTCGTTCCCAGACACACCAGGTGGGGGCTGCTGGCGGAGCCTCCCATCTCGGTGCCTGTGATTTGTCCGCCCACGTACGGGGTGCCCGGGTGTCCCGGCTCTCCGTTCATTCCCGAGGCATTCACGCTCAGCGTGTCGAGCACGTTGGTGTAGAGCAGGAATGCCCCACCCGGGTGGCCATGGCGTCCATTGGAGGCCTTCGTGGGAGAGGACTCATTCTCGGCCATCCGGAAGAAGCGGGGCTGGGTGCTGATGGCATTCCCATGGCCCCGGAAGTTCTCGGCGATGATGAGGAGCGACCGGCCCTCGGTGAAGACCGGCCCTGCCACCTCCACATCCCATCCCAGCAACACGATGATGTCCGCGAGCTGTGTCTCCGAGGCCTCCTCGGTGGAGGAGGACTTGCGGTTGTACAGTTCCTCGCACAGGTGCGTGGTGTTGCAATGCACCGTGGGGTTCACCATCTCCTTCGTGACCCGGGGGTTCTGTTCCAGGTGGACCCCATCTCCCTTGGGCAACAGCACCTGATTGCCCAAGAGGAACGTGGGGTAGTCGCGCGAGTAGGCCTCCAGGAACCGCACCTGCGCGGAGTCCTCATGCAGCTTGCGCAACGCGACAATGACTTCCGACTCTTCGCCGAGCCGGGCCGCCAGGCCCGCGAGCGACAGTTTCGCGGCGCTGGGCTCCAGCGGCAGGCCCCAGGTCGCGTCATACGAGGACGGATCCTGGAACTGGCTGGTCAGGGAAGCCGTGGTAGAGCCAGGAGAGGGAGCCTCGGGCACCCCTTCCCCGGGCGTCACCGGCTGACAGCCATACACCCAGAGCAGCAGCAACGAGAGGGCTTGAATCCGCCTTCTCGCATCTCGAGAGGGAACGTTCTTGAACAATCGCATGGGTGGGCTCTACAGCCCCCCTGCCGCCCTCCGCGCGGGCCTTGCAGCAAGGCGCTCCTCCCGTGCAGTGAAGTGGCCTGCTCAGCCCGCGAGCTGGCCGGCGAACAGGCCTCCTCCGCCCGGAATCACCCTCCCGTGCCCGTCCGGGGCGTGGGAAGCGTCTCCACGGGCGCCGCCGTGGGCAGGGGCGCCGCCTTCGGTTGGGGCCTGGCGTTCCACACCCGCGTGGCGAGCAGCAGCCCCACGAAGGACAACGGCACCAGGGCGATGGGCCAGTTGCTCCAGTTGGCCGCGCTCTTGGCGGCCTCCCCCGAGGGAAGGATGCGCCCGAGCAGCAGCGACTGCACGGCGGTGCCCAGGTAGACGGAGCCGTCGATGATGCCCACCGCGACGCCCGCGTTCTTCTTGCCCCCGAAGTCCATGCTGGCCGTGCCGGAGAGCATTCCGTGCACGCCAATGACACACAGGGACATGAAGATGACCGTCCACCCCAGCATCATGCTGTCGATGAGAAAGAGGCTGGCCACCGCCCCCACGCTCATGCCCCCGTAGAGCACTGCGGAGACGGGCCCCCGCCGGGAGTCGAAGAGCCGGTCGGAGATGACTCCCGCGAACATGCCGCCGGTGATGCCCGCCACGCACAGCAGCATGCCCCAGTTGGAGGCGACGAACGTTCCGCCAATGCCTGTCGCATCCGCGAACTTGGGGTACCACTGCATGATGGCGTTGCGCATGTAGCCGCTGCAGAACTCGATGAACAGGATGACGACGATGGTGGGATTGCGGAGCATCCGCGGCACCACGGCCTTCAATCCCAGCCGGGGGCCCGTGTCCCCCGAGGAGGCATCCGCGGTGTCGAAGTCCGGGTGGCCCGTGTCCCCCGGCGTGTCCCGGATGACGAAGAAGTCCAGCACCACGAAGGCCAGCAAGATGGCGGCCGGAACGAAGAACACCCAGTAGGTGGGCGCCGCCTTGACGATCAGCGCACTCCAGTCATACGCGAAGTAGACACCCAGCGAGATGAGGATGCCGAACACGCCGCCCAGCAGCCCGCGCTCACGGACGTGGAACCAGGCCGCGTTCACCTTGACGATGGAGACCGCCCCGAAGCTCTGGAAGTACATGTTGGCTGCGTAGAGGACCGACAGCACCGCCACGAGCCCCCCGGGCGGCTGCCAGTCCTGGGTCAACACCGCGTAGACCACCGCGCCCATCAACACGTTGCAGACCGAGGAGCCGGCGGCGGACAGAAGGATCGTCTTGCGGCCGCCCAGCCGGTCCGCCAGCGGACCATTGAGCAGGAACGAGAAGCCGTAGACGATCGCACCCCAGAAGAAGATGGTGCCGAAGTCCGCGTTCGTCATCCGGTTGCCCATCGCGCTGGTGGCGCTGTTCACGTTGTAGCGCCCCATGTACAGGAACGCGTACGTCATCCCCAGCGGGAACCAGTTGAAGAACCGGCGGCGCTTGAAGGCCTCGGAGTGTCCCAGTTCCACCTTGGGCAGCCGCGCGAAGACCAGGCCAATCGCCGCGAGCAGGATGAGGATCGGCAGCAGCTTTTGCAGCCACTCGGGCATCGACGACATGCGGGGGGACCTCAGGGCCGGAAGGGAACCGCCGCGCACCCTATCCGGTCCCCCCGTGCTGGCCAACCCGCGGCGGCGCTACGGCTGGCTGGCCAGCAGCCGGGTGATGGCGATCTCCGTCTTCGCGTCCGGCACCTCGCCGCGCCGGCACGCCGCGAGCAACGCCTCGATGGGGTGCCAGCGCAGCTCCGTCCCCTCCTCCAGGGGCGAGCCATCTCCCTCCGGCGTCTGTGGCTGCTTACCCGTCACATCCACCGCCGCCGGAAACACCTTCTCCGACAGGATGCCCGGGGCCACGAAGAACCCCGCGCCCAGCAAGCGGATCTCCTCGGGCGACACCACGTAGCCCGCCTCCTCGCGCACCTCCTCCGCCGCGCGGTGCCGCAGCCCCTCCTCGCCCTTGTCCTCCAGCTCCAGCAGCCCCGCGACGATCTCCTCCACGCGCAGGTAGCTGCGCCCGTCCGGCAGCGCCATGTCCTTGCCCTTGCGGAAGAACGCCGCGGGCCGGAGGTTCATCCGCGTGAGCACCTCCAGCCCTGTTTCACCGCGCCGGTAGACGAGCACCGCCACCGCGTCCAGGCGGGGCCGGTCCACCACATCCACCCGGTACACCTTGGAGGCCGAGCCATCCGCGCGCCGGTTCTGGCAGCGCAAGCGCCTCACCCGCAGAAAGCCCTCGTCGCATCTCGCGGTAGGCGAGAAATCCTCGATGATCTCGATATCAGTGACAGACGTGTTGTTTGACCGCATGCCTGCTCCGTGAGCGAAAAACCGTCATCGGGGCGTTGCTTGCCCGAATCCGTTTGATTTCGTACCTTGCGCCGTCTCCCGCGTCACCCCCCTCGACAAGCGTTCGGACCCACTGATGCGCTGTGCCTTGCTCGGCCTCTCTTGTCTCCTGGTCTCCGCCTCGTGCATGCCGTTGATGGATGGCGAGGAGTACAACCTGGCGGGACAAGAGGTTCGTCTCTCCATCCTTCACACCTCCGATATTCACTCGCGGCTCATCCCGTACGACTTCGCCCCGCTGAAGACGGATACGGACCTGGGGCTCATCCCCGAGGCAGGCCCCTTCGGCGGTGCGACCCGTATGGCCGCGCTGCTCAAGCGCGAGCGCCAGCGCGGTGAGCGCGTCATCCACCTGGACTCGGGTGACTGCTTCCAGGGCGCGCCCATCTTCAACACCAACAAGGGCGAGGCGGAGTTCCGCTTCCTGTCCGGTGTGGGGCTGGACGCGGCGGTGGTGGGCAACCACGAGTTCGACGCGGGCGCCCCCAACTTCGTCCAGAAGGCGCGCGACCACGCCGTGTTCCCGCTGCTGTCGGCCAACTACTTCTGGAACGACGCCCGCGAGAGCGGCAACAACGGCGCCTCGGCCGTCACCATGCCCTACACCATCCGCACCATCAAAGGCCTGCGGGTGGGCATCATCGGCATGGCCAACATCTCCTCGCTCAACTCCATCGTCGAGGGTGGCAACTCGCTGCAGGCCACCCCGCTGGAGCAGAACGAGGCGGCGCGCGCCTACGTGGACCTGCTGCGCCCGGTGACGGATCTGGTCGTCATCGTCAGCCACCTGGGCCTCACCGAGGACCAGGACCTGGTGCTCGGCTACGAGGGCTACTACGAGTACGAGGCGGCCCGTCCCTTCATCCTGCGCGAGAACAACCCCTGGAAGATCCTCGAGTGGCGCGGCGAGGAGGGCAACCTCAAGTCCGTGGTCCGGGTGCAGATCCCCGGCGTGAGCGGCATCGACGTCATCATGGGCGGCCACCTGCACGTGGTGCTCAACCCGCCGCAGAGCATCATTGACCCGAGCGGCCGCAAGGTGCTGCTGTCCCACTCGGGCGCGTTCGCCAAGTACGTGGGCCGGTTGGATCTGGTGGTGAAGGTGCCCCAGGAGCCGTCGCTGGATGGCGCGGAGCTGGTGAGCCACGACTACCGCGCCATGCCGCTCGACGCGCTGTGGTGCAACGACGCCATGCGCGCCTACTACCAGGACAGCTTCTGGAACCCGGGCCAGTTCGCCACCAACCCCCGGGTGCGCACCGCCATCGAGGAGTGCCAGAACCTGGAGGACCGTTGGACCACGGGGCTGATGCAGTCCTACATCCTGGGCATGGACACCAACCTCCAGCTCACGTCCATCTTCTCCTACGCGCCGAGCGATGTGGCGCGCCGCAACAACTCCACGGGCGGCGACTCCCCGCTGGGCAACCTCACCGCCGACTCCATGCGCAAGCGCCGCCGGGTGGAGGCGGAGATGGCGCTCACCAACTCGCTGGGCATCCGCGACAACCTCTACGCGGGCGTCATCACCCAGGAGGCGATGTTCAACGTGTTCCCCTTCGAGAACACGATCAACATCATGTACCTGTCCGGCGTGGAGATGCAGGAGCTGTTCGACTTCGTCACCGAGCGCTCCGCGGAGCGCGGCTGTGTCAGCCAGGCCCAGGTCTCCGGCGCCCGCTTCACCATGGACTGTGCCCAGGCCCAGCTCAATGCCCTGAGCATCCCCTGCAATCCCGATGATGGAGGGGCCGCCAAATGGTGTCCCCAGACGGACCGGGCGGGCCATGCCCCCTGGCAGTGCCTGGCGGACCAGAACCAGAGCCGGTGCTGGGCCAACCCCGCCACCGACATCCAGATCAACGGCAAGCCGCTGGACCCCCGAGGCACCTACCGCATCGCCGTCAACGACTACATCGCCAAGGGCGGCTCGGGCTTCCGGGTGCTCAAGAGCAACACCACCCGCATCGAGACGGGCATCTCCCTGCGCGACTCGCTCATCGGCTACATGCAGGGCTTCTGCACCTGCGAGGACATCAACGAGGGCCGGGAGACGTCCAAGACGGGCGAGCGCTGCGGCACCCTGATCGATGGCCAGTGGACGGTCAGCGAGCAGGTCCGCTCCTTCTGCGCCCAGGCCCAGGACTTCAAGAGCGCCCTGCAGAAACAAGTGGGCAGCTGCACCTGCGGCGGGCTGCTGAGCAAGCCCGATGATCTGCAGCGGTGCGGGGTGCCGGACCTGACGCCCGAATCCCTGCAGGCCACCTGCAACATCCCCCCGGGCCCCTTCACGGGCCGGTGCAACTGCCGCGAGGCGCTGGCGGGGACCAACCCCACGTGCGGCACCATCACCCCGCAGCTGAAGAACTTCTGTGAGAACCCCACCGCCATGGGCATTTCGGGCGAAATCGAAGACGGCCGGATCGGCCGGAGGGTGAAGTGATGAAGCGGCTCCTTCTGGGCACGGCCCTGATGATGGCCGGCTGTTACACCGACTCGAGCGACACGCCGGACCCGTCCTCGGCCAGCAAGCTGAGCACCTTCCAGGTGAAGGTGAAGAAGCTGTCCGCCGTGGCCTCCAACGGGGCCCTCACGCCCCTGTCCGTGACGACCTCCTGCATCTACCGCTACGGCGTGAGCACGGACGCGGTGCCCGCCGAGGTGCGCGGGACGCCGGAGTGCCGCTACGCCATCCCCAAGAACCCGGTGGACATCGAGCTGGAGATCACCGCGCTGGATGCCGCGTCCCAGCCCCTCACCTCGTTCAATGGCCCCGTCTCCTTCCGCGCGGTCCCGGGAGACCTGTCCGGGGACTACGCGACGCGGTGGACGACCCTCACGAACGGCACCGGCACCGGCACCGTGCGCGTGTCCCACCTCTACGGGGACGTCCGCGTGTGGGTGCAGGATGAGCCGCCCCAGGTGGACTTCCTGGACGGCGGCGTGTCGGGAGACCCCAGCCAGCTTCCCCCGGATTCGGACACCCCGCCGACCTTCGCCACCGGCATCACCCCGGCCATTCTCTTCGAGGAGCCGACGATCGCCCGGATGCAGGAGCCGGACGTGCAGACCGACAGCCGCGGCTCGCCCTTCGACCGGCAGTACCTGACCGTGGGCCGGGCGCCCGAGAATGGCACCCCACTCGTCCAGAACTGCCCCCTGGGCTACAACCTGCAGGACCCGAACGCGAAGGACCCCAACCACGGCAAGCTCGTCACCATGGTGGTGACCGGCCTGGATCCGGGCGGCTTCTTCGTCACGGACCTCACCGCCTGCCGCGTGCGCGAGTACACGGGCACGGGCTCCAACGTCCGCACCCCCGAGGAGGACGGCTTCACGCCGGGCACCTACGGCTCGGTCTACGTCTACAACTACTCCTTCCCCGAGGGGCTGTACCCGGGCGATCTGCTCTGGTCCCTCTCGGGCTCGGTGCAGGACTTCACGGCCACCACCCAGCTCACCTTCCCCTCGTGGATCATCCGCGAGCGCGTGCGGGACACCCTGCCGCCCGCCCAGTGGACGAAGTACCTGGATCAGGTGCCGGTGCGTGAGGTGCTCCTGCGCTACTGCGGCCTGGACAACAAGCCGGAGGTCTTCAACACCGACCCGCTGTGCGGCTACAGCTACGGCAACATGAAGATGGAGAGCATGGAGTCCTCGCTGGTCAAGGTCCGGCGCGTGCGCTTCCCCCAGGTCTTCAAGAACTGTGACGCCAATGGCGACGGCGCGGTGACGTTCTTCTGCCCTGGCCGCAGCAACGGGGCCTGGACAACCTGCGCCAACGTGGAGCCTCCTGAGGAGGCCGTCGAGCGCAAGTGCAATGCCGAGTGCACCACCGGCACGGGCGAGTTCGCCGGGCAGATCTGTTCGGAGCGCACCACGCTCAACAGCTATGGCCAGTTCGTGGTGGAGATGGCGAACCCGGGTCCCCGCGAGGCGGGCCGGGACAACTCGCTGAGCGGGCGCACCCAGGTACTCAAGGTCTCGGCCCAGTCCACGGCCACCACCGTGGCGCTCAACTCCACCGTCGCCAACGGCCCTGCCCAGGTCAACGTCTGGTGTGACACGCCGGTGAAGGTGAAGTTCGGCGCCCGGACCGTGGCGGCCACCGCGGGAGACACGGCCCTGGCGGCCCGCACGAACCTGGAGCACTCGATGGCCAGCACCGAGCAGTACGTGGCCGTCATCGCCGACGGCGCCATCAGCGGCCGGGGCGAGTGCCACGTGTCGCTCAACAGCCGCACCCGCATCAACATCATGACGCGCGATGCCATCCCGGAACTCCGGGTGGACTGCAGCGAGAGCGACGCGGACGCCGAGAGGGCCCGGCAGTGCCGGTTGCTGCACGCGGCCACCTACAACGTGACTGGACACCTGAAGCAGGTGAGCGCCGCACGGCCCCGCTGGGTCATCAACCTGCGTGACGCGGATGACCTCTGCTGCTTCCCGGGCCCCGAGGGCGAGTGCCCGAGTCCCATCAAGACGTGTCCTGACGAAAACGCTGTTCCGTAAGAGCCATCCAGCCCCGGTCACGGGGCTTCTGGGAAGAGGGGCCTCGCGGCCCCTCCGTGGAGGGAATTTGAAAACGTTGCGCACCGTGGCCCTGACCGGGCTGTTGTCCCTTGCCGCGCCCGCCTGGGCCGGTGACTTCGTCGATACGCGTCTGTCCTTCGTCTTCGCGGATGACAACGTCCTGGCCGGCGCCGGGGAGACGACGCCCAACAGCCCCAATGCGCGCTTCGGCGCGGGGAACCAGAACACCCAGTTCTACGACAACTTCAACACCCGGTTCTCCGGCTTCGAGTCGCTGTCGAACCTGACGCTCTACAAGCGCATGCCCGCGTTCTTCGAGGGCCTCACGACCGAGGCGGCCCTCACCGTGCTCTTGCTGGAGAGCCCCTCCGGCGGCGTGACGCTCCAGGACAACTCCAGCTACATCCGGCTCAACTACACCCCTCCGGGCTGGGGCGAGAAGGAGGGCATCTCGCTCACCGGCTTCCCGGTGTCCGCGGACCGCTTCCGGCTCGGCTACGCCTACCGCATCTCGTGGGGCGGCAGCAGCATCTTCACCACGCGCGCCACCGCGCAGGGCGTGCCGGGCGCCAAGCTGCAGATTACCCGGGACCGCTGGTACGCGTACGTCGGCGGCAAGACGGCGCTCGTGCTCAATGATCTCATCCTGGAGCAGGAGACGCTCTACGGTGCGATGGCGGGCGCGGGCGTGGACATCCTGGAGACGCTGCGCCTGGAGGTCGGCGGCGGCTACTTCCAGAAGGGCATCATCCCGGGCCTGGCCAACCAGGGCATCCGGGCGCCCGTGAACTCGGCGGGCGTCTCGGGCCAGGCCGTCTACCACGTGGGCGTCCCCGTGGGCACCAGCGTGGACTTCCGGCTCTACCGGAATGACCCCGAGGTGTACCAGCGGTTCTTCGCGCCGGAGTCGTACCCGGGCGGCCTTGCCTACTCCATCTCGCTCGAGGGCAGCTATCTCACCCAGTCGCTGGAGGATCCCGACGTGAGCGCGCGCACCGTGCCCCAGGGCGCCACGGCGATCGCCCTCCAGGCCCGCGCGAAGCTCGACTACCTGCGCCTGCACGTGCTCGGCCTCTACCGCAGCCTGTCCTTCATCCAGTTCGACGTGCCCGGCCTGCCGCCCTTCCGCGACTTCCCGGATGGCACGGAGCTCAAGCCCGAGATGTTCATCGCCGTGGGCGCGGACTACCACCTGAAGGATCTGCACCTCACCCCGGGCTTCATCGCCGGTGTGCAGATGCCCGCCTCCTACCGCAGCCCCCAGTTCCTGGGCGGTGGCAACAACCCGCCCCCGGGCCTGTCCGGCACGCGCACCGTGGTGGTGCGCGACGTGAACCAGCTCAGCATCCTGCCCCAGACGTGCGGCTCCTCCTCGGAGGCGTGCGAGGCCGAGCCCATCCTCTCCGCCAAGGCCACCTTCCGGTGGGATCTCTCGGAGACGGTCGCCGCGGTGGGCGAGGTCTATTACACGTACGACTCGAACCGGACCACGTTCCGGGACGACACCACCGGCGTGGCCCAGCCCCGCTTCGAGGATCCGCACGGGCTGGGATTCAACACCCTGCTCCAGGCCCGCTTCTAACGCGGGGCCACGGGCCCCGGCGGTGGCGCTCCCCGCGCCCCGGGGCCCTCCTCAGCGGGACGTCATCCGCACCACCTCTTCGAACGAGGTGAGCCCCTGGGCCAGCTTGCGCACCGCCGCCTCGCGCAGCGTGCGCATGCCCGCGCGCCGGGACGCCTCCACCAGCGTGTGGTAGGGCGCCGCCTGGGTGACGAGCTCCTTCAGCTCCGCGCCCACGCTGACGATCTCGAACACGCCCGTGCGGCCCAGGTAGCCCGTCCCCCGGCAGCGCACGCACCCCGCCCCCTTGCGCAAGCGGACGCCGCCGGGAAGCAACGGCAGGGGCACCTGGAGGGCGATCAGCTCGTCCGGCGTCAGCGTGGCCTCCTGCGCGCAGTGCGCGCAGACCCGGCGCAGCAGGCGCTGCGCCATCAGCCCCACCAGGCTCTGCGAGAGCAGGAAGGGCGGCACGCCGAGATCCTTCATGCGCGCTACCGCGCCGATCGCGTCGTTGGTGTGCAGCGTGGAGAGCACCAGGTGGCCGGTGAGCGCGGACTGGATGGCGTTCTCCGCCGTCTCCCCGTCGCGAATCTCGCCGACCATGATGACGTCCGGATCCTGCCGGAGGATGTGGCGCAAGGCCCCCGCGAAGTCGAGCCCCACCTTGGGCTGGACCTGCACCTGGTTGAAGCCCTCCCACACCATCTCGATGGGGTCCTCCACGGTGGTGACGTTGACGTCCGGCCCCGCCACCGCCTTGAGCGCCGAGTAGAGCGTCGTCGTCTTGCCGCTGCCCGTGGGGCCCGTCACGAGGATGAGCCCGTGGGGCTGGTCGATCCAGGACTCGAAGGCGCCCTTCTCGTCCGGCTCGAAGCCCAGCTGGGCGATGTCCTGGACCAGCGTCTCCGGATCGAAGATGCGGATGACCACCTTCTCGCCGAAGGCGGTGGGCAGCGTGGACACGCGCAGCTCCACCTCCCGGCTGTCCCGCTCCGTCTTGATGCGCCCGTCCTGGGGCTTGCGCTTCTCGGAGATGTCCATGCGCGAGAGCATCTTCACGCGCGAGACGATGGGCGGGTGGACCCCGGCGGGCAGCGTGTACACGGTGTGCAGCACGCCATCGATGCGCAGGCGGACCTGGGAGGTGGACCGCTTGGGCTCGATGTGGATGTCCGAGGCCCGGTTGTCGAAGGCGTAGCGCAGCAGGTAGTCCACCGCCTGCACCACGGGCTTGTCGGAGGCCTCCAGCTCCTGGGTGCCGCTGAGCGAGACGAGCTGCTCGAAGTTGGAGAGCTGGGGCGCGGCGGCGAAGTCATCCGCGGCCCGGGCCAGCGTCTTCTTGAAGCCGTAGATCTCCGCGATGGACTTGAGGATGTCCACCTTCGCCGACAGCACCGGCTCGATGGGCAGGCCCGTGAGCCGGAAGAGGTTCTCGAACAGCTCCCGGTCGAACGGGTTGGCGACCGCCACCACGAGCCGCCCCTGCGGGGAGCGCTCCAGGGGCAGCAGCACGTGCTTCTGGGCAAAGGGGCGCGACACCGTGCGGGTGGCCAGCCCCATGTCCAGCTTGAGGGGATCGATCTTCCGGTAGGCCATGCCCGCGGCGTGGGCCGCCGCCTCCGTCACCCGGTCCTCGTCCAGCGGGCCCCGGCCCTCCGGCAGCGGCACCTGGAAGGCGGCGATCACCTCGACCGGGGACACATCGTAGCGCGCCGTCTCCTTGGAGCCGCCCTGGGAGCGGGACTTGAGGACCCGGGCCCGGGCCGCCGACTCCCGGGCCAGAATCTCCTGAGCCTGCTGAGGCGAGAGCAGGCCCTGGGCCACCAGCGCCTCCAGAACGAACGCCGTGCTGAAGTCCGCCTGGCCGCGGCTGGGGGCGTTCACCGGCGAGACCACGATCGGCGCCCTCCCCCCCTCAGCAGCGCGAACACCGCGAAGAGGGCCAGCGCGGAGGCGGCCGTGCCCGAGGAACACCCGCAGCCCCCCGGACTCTCGCTGTCCCCTCCCCCGCTTCCTCCATCCGTGGGGGGCGGAGGCGGCGGGGTGCCGCCATCATTGCAAAGCGAGCAGCCGCCATCGGGGGCCTGGTCCGAATAGCACCCGTCGGCGCCGCAGAGGAAACCGTTCGGGCAGTCCGTGTTGGTGCGGCAGGGAGGCTGGCACGCGTAGACCGTGTCCAGCGGGTTGCACTGCATGGGCTCGGCACACGTGCCGCCCGCGCAGTCGCGCATGCACAGCTTGTCCGCGCCCACCGTGCGGCAGGTCGAGCCCGCCGGGCAGTCACACGCCGTGGAGCACGACCGCGAGCAGATGCCCTGGGGGTGGTTGCCAATCAAGGTACAGCCCAGCCCAGGCCCGCACGCGTTGCTGGCATCGCAGGGATCTCCCACCCCGCGGGCCGACTGATCATTCTGGACGCAGACGCCGTCACACACCCGGCAGACGAAGGCAGTGCCCCCTCCCGGGTTGCAGTCCGCATCGGCGTAGCACTTGGGAATGCAGGCAGAGCCCTGGGCCAGCGGGGCACAGGTGTAGCCCTCCCGGCAGCCCCCGGAGACAGCATCACAGCGCTGGAAGCAGCGGTCATCGGCTCCCAGCTCGGCGCACAGCGAGCCCGTGGGGCAGACCGTGGGGCTGGCGCCCGCCACGCACGACTGCTGGCAGTAGCCGCCGACCCACGCTGTCCCCGTGGAGGGCAACTGCAGGGGCGGCTGGCAGATGCCACGGGGCGAGCCACACTGGGGGGACTGCTCGCACGGGGCGCCCACCTGGGTGACGAACTCATCGGGCACGGCCAGGCACGCGCGCGCGGAGCCCGCCACGGCGGTGGAGGGCCGGCACAGGAAGGGGTTCGGACACTCGCCATTCGTGTTCCCGATGCAGCCCTTGGTGCAGTACTGCGCCGACGCGCCCTCCGCCGTCCTGCGCGTCACGCAGGTCAGCCCATTGGCACACGGGTCGCTCGCGGAGCACGGAGAGCCCACATCGCCATTCTCGGGATAGAGCGCACACGCCCCCGTCACGTCATCCGGGTCGAGCGCGCGGCGGTTGCCCCCCACCGGCAGCTCCGGGTTCATCACCGAGGTCAGCGGGTTGGCGTTGTCATCGAAGCCCAGGCAGTGGCCCACCTCGTGGGTGAGGGCCGTCTGCAGGTCGATGAACCCCTGGCTGGGGGTGGTGTTCGGCAACGTGGTCCACTTGAACTTCACCGCGTTGACGAAGATGTCGCACTGGTAGAGGTACCCCGCATAGGTGAGCGCGAGGGTGGCCGAGGGCCGGTTGCCATAGTTGAGCGCCGTCTCGTAGTACGGGTCCGTGGTCTGGGTGACCCAGATGGTGCTCACGTTGAATGTGTCATACGGGTCCCCCAGGTTGTTGGGGTTGATGGCCGCGTTGGCCGTGCTCCGGCCCATGTATTGGAAATCCGGATAGGCACACTGCACGTCTTCCCAGGTCTGGAAGGCGGCGTTGGTGGCCTTCTCCACCTCCGAGAGCGCGATGCCCGCGGGCGAGCCGGCCCGGGCGTCCAGGTAGTAGCGGAACGGATTGTCCCGCGTGTGGAGCATCTCGTAGCCCAGGGGAACGTACGCGTCCGCCGAGCCCGCGAAGATCCCTGCCAGCATCACCAGCGCTGCGTACCCGTGCCATCTACCGTTCATCGCTTGCCCCTCGTCTGCGACGCCGGGGGCGAAGCCGCCCGCCGGATCTCTTCAATCACTTCGGAGAGCGGCCGCGACGCGGGGCCCCCCTTCACCTGCGCGGAGAGCTGCACCTGCCGCGGGCCGTTCTCCCCCGCCGTCACCGGACTCTTGCCCGCGCCCAGCCCCACCAGCCCGCAGCGCGTCACCACCTGGGGGTCCGGGCAGCGCAGGAAGAACAGCGCCGTCTCCCCCTCGGTGAGCGTGGCATCCCCCACCAGGCGCGACTCCCACAGGCCACTGCGGCCCCCCAGCTGCACCACCTCGAGCGCCCGGGGCCCCTTCCCCCGGTACTCCTCCAGCACGTCGAGCTGGCTCACGGTGGTCATCTGCCGCACGTTGCCCTGGGGCACGCGGACGTGGGAGCCCTTCACCCGCGCGAGCACCACCCGGTCCGAGGCTTGAACGAGCGCCTCCACGGACTGCGGCGTGCCCGGCGTGGCCAGGGCCCCTCCAGACAGACACAGCGTGGCGAGCAGCCCCCAGGGGCGAAGGAGATTCATGCAGCCGGCACTCTACCCGTGAACCGCACGGACTGTGGCGTCCACCAGCCCCTCCGAGGTGGGACGCTCGGCCACAGCCGCCACCGCCACGCCCAACCGGGCCAGGGTCCCCGCCGTCGTGGGGCCAATGGCCACCACCTTGGCTTGGCCCAGTCCTCTGGCGCCCATGGCCTCCAGGAAGAGCTCCGCCGTGCGCGGGGAGGCGAAGAGCACCACGTCCGGCGGCGTCTGCCCGAGGGCCTCGTGGGCCTCGGGCGGCAGCTCCGCCGGGGTGGACCGGTAGGCCGTGACGCGGGTGACACGCACCCCGTGCTCGCGCAGGGCGAGCTCCAGCTCCCGGCGCCCCTCCTCGCCCGCGGGCAGCAGCACCTCATCGTCCGGGTGCAGGGACTCCCGGATCGCCTCGAAGAGGCCCAGGCCGGTAGCCTCGGCGGGCTCCGCCGCCACCGTCAGGCCATAGCCTTCCGCCGTCCGCGCGGTGCGAGGGCCCACCACGGCGATTCGCACGTGGCCCAGGCGGTCCGCCGTGCCCGCCTCGCGCAGGGCCTCCATGAGCGCCTCCACGGCGAAGGGGCTCGCGAAGACGACCCACCGGTAGCGCTGAATGGACTCGGCGGCGGCAGCCAGCGGCCGCGCGTCCTCCGGCGGCCGCAGCTCCAGCACCGGAAGGCTCATCACCTCCGCGCCCTCATCCTCCAGGAGGAAGCACAGCTCCTCCACCCGTTCCTTCGGACGCGTGACCAGCACGCGCTTGCCTTCGAGTCGCCGTTCCACGGCGGCGGACTCTAGGACTTCGGACCCGGGCCCGCGCGGCCAAAATCGCGAAGAATCTCGCCCGCGCCGCGGGACAACAGTTCCTCGGCGAGCGCCTCGCCCAGCGCGTGGGCCTCCGAAATGGGGCCTCGCACCTCGCCGGCCACCACCTGGGTGCCATCCGGCCGGCCCACGAAGCCCCTCAGGTACACCCGGCCCTGCTCCAGCGTGGCATGGCCCGCCATCGGCACCGTGCACCCGCCTTCCAGCTTGGCCAGCAGCGCCCGCTCGGCCGTCACCGCGATGCGCGTCGTCTCGTCCTCCAGGGGGGCCAGCAGCGCCCTCACCTGGGCGTCCTCCGTGCGGCACTGGATGGCCAGCACCCCCTGCCCCACCGCGGGCAGGCTCACCTCGGGGGACAGCACCTCGGAGATTTCCCGCTCCAGCCCCAGGCGCTTGAGCCCGGCATGGGCCAGCACCGCGCCCGCGAGCCCCAGCTCCCGCGTCTTCTGGAGCCGCGTCTGCACGTTGCCGCGCAGGCTGACGATCTCCAGGTCCGGCCGCCGGGAGCGCAGGATGCAGCTGCGGCGCAGCGACGAGGTGCCCACCCGGGCGCCCTGGGGCAACCTTTCGAGCGTCAGCCCCGTGGGGCTGCAGAAGGCATCCCGCGGATCCTCACGCACCGGCACCGCCGCGAGCATCAGCCCCTCGGGCATCACGGACGTCATGTCCTTGAGGCTGTGCACGGCGATGTCCGCGCGGCCATCCAGGAGCGCCTGCTCGATTTCCTTCACGAACAGCCCCTTGCCGCCCACGGCGGACAGCGGGGCCGAGAGAAACCGGTCTCCCTCGGTGGTCATCTCCACCAGGGACACGGACAGCCCTGGGTGGCGCCCGGCGAGCAGCGCGCCCACGTGGCGGGCCTGCCAGAGCGCCAGCGGGCTCTGGCGGGTGGCGATTCGCACGGAGCCGCTCATCGCTTGCCCCCGCTGGCGGCGATGGCCGGGGGCGCGGCGGCCTGGGCCTCCGCGCGGGAGGCGGCCTCGTCTTCCAGTCCGAACAGCTCGGCGGCGGCCCCCGCGAGCCGGTTGCCCTCGTGCTCTGGGCCCACGGCACGCAGGCGCGCGGTGGGCTCGTGCAGCAGCTTGTTGACGATGGCGCGGCCCATGGCCTCGATGCTCTTGCGCTGCTTGTCGTTCAGTCCATCGCCCATCGCACTCAAGGTCTTCTCCACCTCCGCGCGGGCAATCTGCTCCGCCCGCTGCCGGAGCCGCGCCAGCACGGGCATGCCCTCGCGGAGCGCCCGCTCCCGCATGAAGCGGGACACCTCTTGGATGACGAGCACGCCGGCCTTCTGGGCCTCCTCGGCCCGCGCCGCCTCGTTCTCCGCCACGAACTTCTGGATGTCATCCACGTCGTAGGCATGCACCCAGTCCAGCTCCGCCACGTCCGGCGCGATGTCCCGGGGTACCGCCAGATCCACCATGAACAGGGGCCGGAACCGCCGGGACCGGCCCACCGCGCTCACGCTCTCACGGGTGAACAGCGGCACCGGCGAGGCCGTCGAGCACACCACCACGTCCGCATCCTTCAGGAGCCCATGCAGCTCCTCGAAGGGACGGGCCTCGCCGCCCACCTCGGCGGCCAGGGCCTGGGCCCGCGCCAGGGTGCGGTTGGCCACCAGCAGCCGGTGCGGCCCGGCCTGCCGCAGGTGCCGAGCGGCCAGCTCCGCCATCTCGCCGGCCCCCACCACCAGCACCGTCTTGTCCTTCAGATCGTCGAACACCTTGCTGGCCAGCGACACCGCCGCCGAGGCCATGGACGTCGAGGCCCGGCCGATGGCCGTCTCGGTGCGCACCCGCTTGGCGCAGCCGAACGCCGCCGCGAACACCCGCATCAGCGCGCTGCGCACCGAGCCCGTGCTCACGCCCAGCTCATAGGCCTCCTTCACCTGGCCCAGAATCTGCGCCTCGCCCAGCACCATGGAGTCCAGGCTCGAGGCCACGCGGAACAGGTGCTCCAGCGCCCCGGCGCCCTGGTGGGCATAGAGGTGGTGAAGCGTCTCCGGCCCGCCCAGCCGGCTCAGCTCCTCGCGCACGAGCTGGTCCGCCTGGAACAGGTCCGGGGCGCACATGTACACCTCCACCCGGTTGCAGGTGGAGACGAGCAGCACCTCGGAGGAGGGCGCCTGCGCCAGCCGCCGCAGCAACTCGGCTTGCTGGGGCTCCGGCAACGCCAGACGCTCGCGGACGTTGAGGGGGGCGGTCCGATGGGACACGCCCAGACAGAGCAGTTCCATCGCTAACGCATCCCCCCGGCAGAGAAGTCATACGACGACAGGAACGACACCAGCACCAGGCAGAACCCCGCCATCGTCAGCAGCGCGACCCGCCGGCCCCGCCACCCCACGAGCACCCTCGCCCCCGCGACCGAGGCAAACAGCCCCCAGGCCACGAAGGTGGCCACCACCTTCGCATCCATCATCCACGTCAGCCCCCGCGGCGAGCCCGCCACGAAGAAGGCCCCGGTGGCCAGGGTGATGGAAAGTGCGACGAACCCCCACACCACCAGGCGGCGGTTGAGGGTGTCCAGGAACTCCAGCGAGGGAAGCCGGGCGAAGAGCAGCCCGAAGTGCTTGCCGCGCACTTGGCGTTCCATGAGCAGGTACATCACCCCCACGCCCGCCGCGACGGCGAAGGCGGCCAGCCCCAGCAGGGCGATGCCGACATGCACCGGCAACAACGGCTGGCGCAGCGGCGCGTCCAAGGGGGCCCGCCCCTCCTGCAGCAGCAGCCCGGGCAGCAGCACCGCCACCGCCAGGGGCGTGATGAAGGCGCCGATGACGGGCTTGCGGTAGCGCACATCCAGCACGAGCCCGATGGCGAGCAGGAGGAAGGCCAGCGTGGAGAAACCCTGGGCAGCGCCCACGGGCATGATGCCCTGAGCGCCCATGGCCAGGGCCAGGGCCACGCCGTGAAGCGCCAGCCCGCCGCCCACGAGCAGGCGTCCGGCGAGGACCAACGCGTCCCACTGGCGCACCAGGTACGTCAGGTACACCAGCGCCGCGAAGGCGTAGGCATGGCAAGCAAGGGAGACCAGCGGTTGACTCATGGCGGCAGCGACATAACCCCGGGCGGCCTTTCGATCAGCCCATCTTGTTCAGGATGAAGGCAGCCAACAGATCCTCCTCGTTGCCCGCCTTCTTATCAGAGGGGCGCGGCGCCACCTCTGTGAGGTACCCGGGCACGATCTCATAGGCGGTCTCCCCCAGGAGCACCGAGTCCGCCATCTGTTCGGCCCCCAGGCTGGCGAGCTGGGCCTCGGTTTTGACCTTGGCCACCAGCTGGTGGGTGTCGTCCCCGGAAACGAGCTGCACGAAGTGGACGGCGGGGACCGTGGGGAAGCTGGCGCCCCCCTCCTCCGCCACCACCAGGTGGCCATCGCGCAGGTCGGCTTTGTCGGCCAGGGCCCACTCCTCGAGCTGGGTCTGGGGAAGGAAGAGCTTCGTCACGTCCACCAGTTTACATGAAGCCCCCCCGCTCCGGGCGGACTGTCGTGATGCCTGCCTGCTTGAAACATCCGGGCACGAGCCGCATCTGACCGGATGGAAGCGGCGAAGGGCCGCCGATTTCTTGCAGAGCCCGGGGCGGGCGTACTAGACGCGCCGCCCAGGGGCCCATGCCTTGACGAGATGACCCACGGAGGATTTATGGCAGGCGCGAACGTGCTGAACATCGGAGATGGGGATTTCACCAAGGAAGTCATCGAGTCCGACAAGCCGGTGCTCGTGGACTTCTGGGCCAGCTGGTGCGCGCCCTGCCGGGCCATCGCGCCGGCCATCGATGCGCTGGCGGATCAGTACAAGGACCAGGTCAAGGTCGCCAAGATGGACATCGACAGCAACCAGGAGACGCCCCAGAAGTACGGCATCCGCTCCATCCCCACCCTGCTCATCTTCAAGGGCGGCAAGGTCGTCGAGCAGATCGTCGGCACCGGCGGCGGCAAGGCGAAGATCGAAGAAGCGCTCAAGAAGGCGCTTTAATCGGATTCACAACCCTCGCCCGCGCGGAGCATCCTGGCTCGCGCGGGCGCGGCTCCCGGTTGTACCGGGGCGCGCGGGCGTCCCGCCTTGTGGCTCTACTCCCCTGCCTGGAGAGTGTTCGAGCCGTGAACTTCGGAACGCCACACGCATAAAACGTGCATTTCGTTCTGGAGAAACACCCGTTTTCATCCGTATTCTCTGTGACGCTCGTGCCGCGTGGGGGCTTGCCCCCCAACAGCTGCCGAGTGCCCGGCGGGAGATCATCCCCTGCGCGGGCTGTGCAACAGGCCCGGCCCACCTGTGAGTTCTGTCCACCTGGAGAGGGGTCCCCCCTCATCCAGGTGTTGACAGTTCTGTTCCCGAAGGCGAATAAGCGTTTTCTACGGTTTTCTCTGGCTTCACCTGCTATCAGGATTCTCAGGAGTATTCATGTCTCGCCCCTCTCGCAAGAATGTCACCACTTCTCCCCAGGCACTTCCCCCCGCACTCGCATCCTGGGCGGAGGCCATCGGAGATGCGATCGGCCGGGGAATGGCGCGGGCCCTTCACAACAGTGGATTGGACTCCCTGGGGGGCAGCAACAGCACCGTTCTCGGCTCCTCGTCCATGCGGCGCCGGGGGCGTCCGCCCAAGCTCGTGACGGCCGGTCCGGTTCCTCCCGAGCGCCGCTGCACCGTCTCGGGTTGCGATCGTGAGTCGCGGTCCAAGGGCCTGTGCTCGGCGCACTACCAGGCCGAACGGCGCCGCCAGCTGGCCTCCGGCAAGCCCTCCTAATCCAAGGCCCTTTCCCCTCCTGGCACGCAGCCGGGAGGGGCGCAGTAACGAAGGCGAAACGGCAGAAGAATCCCATATCGCGGGCGGCGTGTTTCATACACCATGCGCCCCCTCCACCCCGCGTGGGGACTGCGATGCTGGGAAACCTCCTCAAGCCCGAATTCGAAGAGCTGATCCGCTCCCGGGACTGGAACTCGCTGCGCGAGGCCTTCACCGAGATGGATCCGGCCGACGTGGCCGAAGTCATCGAGGATCTGCCTGCCCAGGAAAGCGGCGTGCTCTTCCGGCTCCTGCCGCGGGACATCGCCGCGCTGGTGTTCGAGTACCTCCCGCCCGGCCAGCAATCCGAGGTGGTGGGGACGCTGGCCACCGAGGAGCTGAAGAACCTGCTCAACGAGATGGCGCCGGACGACCGGACGCGTCTCCTGGAGGAGCTGCCCGCGGAGGTGACGCGGCGGGCGCTCACCTCGCTGTCGCCCACGGAGCTGAAGGTGGCGCGGCAGCTGCTCGGCTACCCCGAGAAGAGCGCCGGCCGCTACATGACGCCGGAGTACCTCACGCTGCCGGGAAACCTCTCGGCCTCCGCGGCACTCGACTACGTGCGCTCGCACGGCCAGGGGCGGGAAACCCTGCACGTGCTCTACATCGTCGATGAGAAGGGCCGGCTGCTGGACGAGGTGCGCCTGGCCTCGCTGGTGCTCTCCAAGCCAGACACCCGCGTCATCGACATCCACGACCGGCAGCTCGTCAGCATCCCGGCCACCGCGGACCGGGAGGAAGTCATCGGCTTCTTCGAGAAGTATGACCGCGTGGTGCTGCCCGTGACGGACTCCCGGGGGGTGATGCTGGGCATCATCACCGTGGACGACGTGCTCGACGTGGCCGAGGAGGAGGCCACCGAGGACATCCAGCGCATGGGCGGCATGGAGGCCCTCGAGGCCCCCTACCTGGAGAGCGGCCTGCTGGAGATGCTGCGCAAGCGCGTGGGCTGGCTCACGCTGCTGTTCCTGGGGCAGATGTTCACCGCGACGGCCATGGCGCACTACCAGGACGCCATCGCCCAGGCCGTCTTCCTGGGCACCTTCGTGCCGCTCATCATCTCCTCGGGGGGCAACTCCGGCTCCCAGGCCACCTCGCTCATCATCCGCGCGCTCGCGGTGCGCGACGTGTCGCTGCGGGACTGGTGGCGCGTGGCGATGCGCGAGAGCATCAGCGGGGTGGCGCTGGGGGTGTTCCTCGGGGTGCTGGGCGCGCTGCGCATCGCGCTGTGGCCCGGCCACGAGACGCTCTATGGCGAGCACTTCCTCTGGGTGGGCGTGGCGGTGGGCTTCAGCGTGCTGGGGGTGGTGACCTTCGGCACGCTGTGCGGCTCCATGCTGCCGTTCTTGCTGCGGCGGCTCGGGTTGGATCCGGCCACCGCGTCCGCGCCCTTCGTGGCCACGCTGGTGGACGTCACCGGCGTGGTCATCTACTTCACCGTGGCGAGCACCCTGCTGGCGGGCCGGGTGTTCTGAGGCCCCGCGCCCTTAGAACATGTGGCGGCGCATGCTGATGTTCACCAGCAGCCCGATGCTGAGCATCACCGACAGCATGGAGGAGCCGCCGTAGCTCATCAGCGGCAGGGTGATGCCCGTCACCGGCAGCAGCCCAATCACCATGCCGATGTTCTCGAACACCTGCCAGAAGAGCATGGCGGTGACGCCCACGGCCACGAAGGCCCCGAACCTGTCGCGCGCGTTGAAGCCCACGGCCAGGGCCATGGAGAACAGCCCGCCATAGAGCGCCAGCAGCACCAGGCAGGAGAGGAACCCATGCTCCTCGGCCCACACGGAGAAGATGAAGTCCGTGTGCTGCTCGGGCAGGAAGGACAGGCCCGTCTGGGTGCCCTCGCGCCAGCCCTTGCCCGTCATGCCGCCGGAGCCCACGGCGATCTTCGACTGGGCGGCGTGGTAGCCGCTGCCGCGCAGGTCCGCCTCGGGATCCAACCATCCGGAGATGCGCTGGCTCTGGTGCTTCTTGAGGTGGTGGCGGACGATCGTTGTGCGCGGCTCGGGCGAGTCGCGGATGTAGTCGTTCCAGATGATGCCCGCCCCGGCCAGCAGCCCCACCACCATCATGGCCACGAGGTACCAGCGCACCTTGCCGAAGATGAGCACCGTGAGCGAGGACAGGAAGATCATCAGCGCGGTGCCCAGGTCCGGCTGCACCAGCACGAGCACGAACGGCACGCCCACCGCCAGCACCGGCTTCCACAGCCGCCACACGTTGTAGGAGCCTTGGCCCGGCCGGAAGTCGTCGTGGTAGATCTTCGCCAGCATCAGCACCACGCCGATCTTCATGAACTCGGCGGGCTGGACGCGGATGGGCCCCAGCACGAACCAGCTCTCGGCGCCCTTGGCCTTGTGCCCCACGAAGCGCAGCGCGATGAGCGCCACGATGTTGAGCACGTAGATGGGCACCGTCATGCGCTGGATCCACCGGTAGTCCACCAGGCACACCACCAGCGCGGCCCCCAGGGCTACGCCCAGGTAGATGGTCTGGCTGTACCAGACGGGGGCATGGGGCGGCCGGGACGCCGAGGCCAGGTTCCAGATACCCAGCGCCGCGATGCCCAGGACACAGAAGAGCAGGCCCCACGGGATGTGGGGGACCATGCGGCGTTCAATGCGCAGTTGCATTCGGCAGGCCTGGGGGCGTCACGCCACGGGAGAGAATCGCACTCTCCAGGTTGGGGGCGGGAGGCAGCGTGGGGGTGTAGGGCTGGTTGGCGCGCGGCGGCGGCGAAACCGCATCCTGCGCCTTCAGGTCGAAGTACTTCTGGATGACGGCCATGCCCGTGGGCGCCGCATCCGAGCCACCATGGCCGCCGTGCTCGTTGAGCACCACCACGGCGAGCTCCGGGTTGTCCGAAGGGGCGAAGCCCGCGAACCACGCATGGTCACGCGCGAAGAACTCCATCTGGTGCGTCTTGAGCCGCACCGCGCCCAGCGTGGCCACCTGCGCGGTGCCCGTCTTGCCGGCCACCTTGATGTCCTTGAGGCGCTGGCGGTAGGCGGTGCCACCCGGCTCGTTCACCACCGCCATCAGCGAGTCCACGACCGCCTTGAGGTGCGCCGGGTTGATGTCCACCTTGCGCACCACCTGCGGCTGGAACGCCTCCATGACGTTGCCGTCCAGATCCTCGATGCGCTGCACGAGCTGCGGCTTGTACAGCGTGCCGCCGTTGGCCAGGGAGGCGTACACGAGCGCCAGCTGCAGCGGCGTCACGTTGTCATCGCCCTGGCCGACCGAGCTGTTGAGCGCCATGCCCTTGGAGTAGCCGCCCGGCGAGAGCCGGTCATGGTAGGCGGTGCTGGGCATGATGCCCGGCACCTCGGCCACCACGCCGATGCCGGTGGGGCTGCCCAGGCCCAGGGCCTTGCCCATGTCGGCGATGGGGTCCAGCCCCAGGGTGTCGGCGACCTTGTAGAACCAGGTGTCACACGAGTACTGCATCGCCTGGCGGCCCGTCACCGGACCGTGGCCACTGTCCTTGTGGCAGCGCCAGGTGCGCGCCCCGAGCTTGTAGCCGCCCGGGCAGTTCACCACCGACTCCGGCCGGAAGAGGCCCGACTTGTAGGCGGCCAGCGCCGAGATGACCTTGAAGGTGGAGCCCGGGCTGTAGTGCTCGGCGGCCACGCGGTTGATCATCGGCTGGAGCGGATCCTTGGCCAGCGCCGCCATCTGGGCCGGGGTGACGCGGCCCGTGAGCAGGTTCGGGTCAAAGCCCGGCCGGGACACCAGCGCGCGGATGAAGCCGGTGTTCACGTCGATGGCCACCACCGCGCCCGTCACGCCCGGGAAGGCCTGCTCGGCGGCTTCCTGCAGCCGCATGTCGAGCGAGAGCACGACGTTGCCACCGGCTTCCGGCTGCACCACGGAGTGGTCGCCGAGCATGACGTTCAGCTCCTCGATGGTCTGGCCTCGCGCGTTCACCACCTGCTTGCGCACCCCGTCCACGCCGCGAAGCTGGGACTCGAAGTAGCGCTCCAGACCGCGGCGGCCGATGTAGTCGCCCAGGGCGTACTTGGCGCCGTCGGCGTTGAGCCGCTCCAGCTCGTCCTGGTTGATCTCGTTCATGTAGCCGAGCACGTGCGAGAGCACCGTGCCGGCGCGGTAGTTGCGGTGCGGCACCGGCACCACTTCCACGCCATCCAGGACATCGTGCCGGGCGTTGAGCCGGTCCAGCTCGTCGCGCGTCAGGTCCACGCGCACCGGAATGGGCTGGAACGGGGCGTTGCGGCGAGCGGCGCGGACCTGATCCTCCACCTTCTGGCGCTGGTCGGCGTCCAGCGCGAGCAGCTCGGACAGCTTCGGAATGACCTGCTCGAAGCAGTGGATGCAGAAGGCCGGGGTGATGAACGCGTCGAACGAGGGACGGCTGTCCACCAGGATGGTTCCCCGGGCGTCCTTGATGACGCCGCGGTCGGCGCGGAGGCGGACCTCCTTCACGAAGTTGGCCACGCTCTTGGCGGAGTACTCCTCGCCCCGGATGAGCTGGAGCCGGTAGAGCTGCATGGCCAGCAGCACCATGCCCCCCACCATCGCCAGTCCCAGGAACAGGAAGCGGCGCTTGAGATCTCTTCCCGGCGTGGTGTTGCCCAGCGTCGGAGGCGTCACAGCAGCCCTCCCATCTGGGAACGCTCCTGGCGAACCTCGAAGCGGCGCAGCAACGGATAGAGCACCAGGGCCGCGAGCCCCGTCAGCGCCACCTGCAAGGGCAGCCCGGGCAGCACCGCCATGGCCGAGCCATCCTTCACCGTCAGCCAGCTGAAGAAGGCCGCCAGCAGGCCATGGCCGATGTCCGCGCCCATGACGAAGAGCACGAAGGCCACCACGCCGCGCACATCCACCAGCGAGTCCACCAAGCGTCCAATCAAGAAGATGAAGACCCCCAGGAACGTGAACAGCCCCGTGGGCTGGCCACTCATCAGGTCCAGCAGATAGCCCACCGCGAAGGCGGAGAAGGCCCCCTCCAGCAGAGAGGCCCTTAGGGCCAGGAACGCCAGCAGCACCACCGTCACATCGATGCGGCTGAGCACGAGGCCCGAGCGCTGCACCACCACCGACTCGAGCGTGAGCAGCACGAGCGCCAGCCCCACCGTGACCAGGAACTTCATCGCGTCCCACCCTCCAGCGACTGGGCCGCCACGCCATAGGGGCTGCCCACCACGAGCACTTCCTCGAGCTTGGTGGTGTCCACCGCGGGCACGATGTCAGCGCCCTGGAACATGCCGTGCTCCTTCTTCTCGAGGTTCGTCACGCGGCCCACCACCATGCCCGCGGGGTACACGCCATCCGTCCCGGAGGTGATGATGAGGTCTCCGTTCTCCACATCCTCGGTGCGCAGCATGTTCTCCAGAATCAGCGGTCCACTGCCCGAGCCCACCGCCGTGCCGCGGGCCCGCGAGCGCTGGACGCGCACCCCGACCCGGCTCTGCGGATCCGTCACCAGCGCCACGTCCGCATAGTGGCCCGTGGTCCGGATGACCCGGCCCACGATTCCATCCGGCGTCACCACGGACATGCCCTCGAACACCCCTTGCTTCTCCCCGCTGCTGATGCGCACCGACAACAGCTTCGCCACCGGGTTCACTCCCACCACGCGCGCGGGGATTTCCGGCCCGGGCACCGCCTCCGTGTAGCCCAGCAGCTGCCGCAGCCGTTCGTTCTCCGTCCGCGCCTCGCCCAGGGACTGCACCGCGGCGCGCAGCTGCATGTTCTCCAGCCGCAGTGCGTCATTCTCCCGCCGCACCCCGCGCAAGTCCACGTAGCCATTCACCAGCCCGATTCCCCCGTCGATGATCCAGTTGAGGCCCGACTGGAGCGGCGACGTCAGGGCGATGACGGCGCGATCCACGAAGTTGGGCTCGCGCCCTCGCCGGCCGGAGGCCAGGAAGGCCACCAACGGAACGAGCAACAGCGCGCTCACCAAGAGCAGCTGACGGTACCGCTTGAGGAGCGACAGCACGAGGAAGGAATGTCCTGTGGGGAAAGGGGGGCAACGGCAGGTTAGGGATCAGCTAACCACTCTAAATCGCTTGCATTTTCTGGGGTACTGTCCTAGGCAGTCAAGGCCTCGTTCGGGGGTGGCGGAGAACCGTTCACCTACCGGCCGGGCATCCAACAAACCCGCGCCGAGAGTCCTTCCGCGAAATCAGCGGTTGCCCGGCGCCCTACGAGAAGAAACGACGGCAACATGGACGGTATGAACGCCCGGAAGGTGCTCTCGCTGGTGGGCATTATCGCCATCGCGGTGGTGTTCGCGCTGCAGTTCGGCCCGGGAAGCTCGGGTTTCGGGTCCGCTGGCGGCCCGGTGATGCCCAGCTCCGTGGCGGTGGTCAACGGTAAGGAGATTCCCCTCCGGGACTTCAGCCGCGTCTACGCGGGGCAGCTCAACTCGCTGCGCAACCGGGGCGTGCCCATCCCCGAGTCCTATGCGCGCCAGTCGCTCCCCAGCCAGGTCATGGACCAGCTGGTGACGCGCGAGCTGCTGTCCCAGGCCGCCGAGCGCCACGGCATCGTTCCGTCCGACGACGAGCTGCGCAAGCTCATCCACGAGAACGTGGACTTCCAGAAGGACGGCCAGTTCAACTTCGAGCAGTACAAGCGCGCCCTGCGCGACTACTACCGCACCACGGAGCCCAAGTACGAGGAAGAGCTGCGCCGGCAGCTCGCCGCGCAGAAGATGCTCCAGGTGGTCAACAGCGGCGCGGTCGTCTCGGACGACGAGGTGCGCGCCCGCTTCGAGAAGGACGCCAACCAGGCCAAGGTGGTGTTCGCGCGCTTCCTGCCCACCATGTACGCGGCCCAGGTGCCCGCCCCCACCCCCGCGCAGCTCGAGGAGTTCCGCAAGGCGAGCGCCGAGCAGATCTCCTCCTATTATGAGACCAACCGCTTCATGTACCAGCAGGCCGAGCGGGCCAAGGCCCGGCAGATCCTCGTGAAGCTGGCGCCGGACGCCACCGCGCAGCAGAAGGCGGACGCGAAGGCCCGCGCCGAGGCGATCCGCCAGGAGATCACCGGCGGCAAGGACTTCGCCACCGTGGCGCGCGAGCGCACCGAGGACCCGGGCACCAAGGCCTCCGGTGGAGACCTGGGCTGGGTGGAGCGCGGCAGCCTGGAGCCCACGCTCGCCGAGGCCGTCTTCGCCCTGGCCCCCAACAGCGTCTCGGAGCCCATCGAGACGAAGCTCGGCTGGCACGTGGTGAAGGTGGAGGAGAAGCAGGCCGCCTCCGACAAGAAGCTCGACGAGGTCTCCCCGGAGATCGCCACCACGCTCTACAAGCAGCAGAAGGCGAAGGACCTGGCCAAGGCGGCGGCCGAGAAGGCGCTGGCCTCCGTGAAGGGCGGCCAGACGCTCCAGCAGCTCTTCCCTCCCGAGAAGGACGGCCAGCCGGCCCTCCAGCGCTTCGAGACGGAGACGCGGCCCGAGGCGGTGGAGACGGGCAGCTTCACCGCGGGCGGCGAGTCCGTGCCGTACCTGGGCCTGGCGCCCGCGCTGTCCACGGCGGCCTTCGCCGCGCCGGGGCCGCAGGTGCTGGATCAGGTGTTCCCGCTCAACGAGGGCTTCGTGGTGGCGCAGGTCACCGAGCGCGTGAAGCCCACCGCCGAGACGTTCACCCAGAAGAAGGACGAGCTGCGTGAGCAGACCCGCCGCGCCAAGCAGATCGAGATGACGGAGTCCTTCCTCAAGGCCCTGCGTGAGACGGGCACCGTGGTGGAGAACAACGAGGCCATCCAGAGCATCGTCGGCTCCAGCTAAGCGGCGGGCCCTTCGCGGTCAGCCCCAGGGCGGCCCTCTTCCGGAGGTGCCGCCCTTTTTGCGTTCAGGGCTCCCCCGGCTCCGGGAGGGGCTCCGGGCGTGGCCCGGCGGGCAGGGGCTCCGCGAGGCAGACGCCATCCCGGCCCCGGGCCTTCGCCGCGTACATGGCGAAGTCGGCCGCCCGGATGAGGTCCATGGCGGAGTGGGCGTGGTCCGGGAAGGTGGCCACCCCCAGGCTCGCGGTGAGGCGGATGTCGAGCCCCTGGGACTTGAGGAAGTGCTGCTCGCGGAACGCATCGCGGATGCGCCGGGCGATGGTGAGCGCCCCCTCGGGGGCCGTCTCCACCAGCATCAGCGAGAACTCGTCCCCGCCGTAGCGGAACACCAGGTCCAACTGGCGGCTGCAGCTGATGAGCAGCTCGCCCACCTCCTTCAGGAGGGCGCTGCCCACCACGTGCCCGTGGGTGTCGTTGACGTGCTTGAAGCGGTCCAGGTCCAGGAAGACCAGGGACAGCGGGTGGTGGAAGCGCTGGGAGCGCTTCACCTCGTGCTCGAGCTGCGCGCGCAGGTGCCGGGCGTTGTAGCAGCCCGTGTGCTCGTCGGTGATGGTCAGCTCCTGCACCCGCCAGAAGTTCTTCGCGTTCTCGATGGCGATGGCCGCGTAGTCCGCGATGGCCGTCAGCGTCGTCAGGTCATCCTGGGTGAAGAGCGGATCCTGCGGGCCGTTCACCAGCTCGATGATGCCCAGCACCCGCCCCCGGGCGATGAGCGGCACGGCCAGGATGGAGCGCGTGCGGAACGCCGAGGCCTTGTCGAAGCGCGGCGCGAAGGCGGGGTCTCCGCCCACGTCGTCCACCAGCCGGGCGGTGCCCGTGGAGAACACCGTGCCGGCGATGCCCTCGCCGGGCGAGAGCTGCAGGGACTTGAGGGCCTCGGCCCCCTCCCCCACGGCGATCTCGAAGTAGAGCTTTCCCGAGCGCTCGTCCTGGAGGATGAGGGACCAGTTGCGTGGCTGGAGCAAGTCACTCACCTTCTGCATCACCAGGCTGAGCACCTCCCGCAGCTCCAGCGTCGAGGTGAGCGCCTTGGCCATCTCGTTGAAAGCGGCCAGTTGCTCCACCGTCCTCTTCATGGCCGAGAGGAGATCCGCGGGATTCATCAGGGGTCCACTCCGAGGCACGGTTCTGCTAAGGGATTCGGTCCTATCGCCATGTCCACTCTAGAGGATCCTACACCCCTCGTCCTCGCTTCCGCTTCGCCGCGGCGGCGGGAACTTCTGTCCCAGCTGGGCCTGCGCTTCACCGTGGCCGCAGCGGACCTCGATGAAACCCCGCTGAAAGGTGAAGCAGCGGATACTTATGTCCTCCGGCTGGCCCGCGCCAAGGCCCAGGCCGTGGCGGGCAGGTTCCCGGGCGCCTGGGTGCTGGCCGCCGACACCACCGTGGCCCTGGGCCCGGAGTTGATGGGAAAGCCCGCGGACCCCACCGAGGCGCGCCAGATGCTCCGCCGCCTCTCGGGGCAGACGCATGCGGTCTACACAGGGGTTGCCCTCGCGGGCCGGGCCGAGGCGTCCACGGTGGTGCGCACCGCCGTCACCTTCCGGACACTGTCGGACGCGGAGATCGGCTGGTACGTGGGCACCGGCGAGCCCCTGGACAAGGCGGGGGCCTACGCGGTGCAGGGGCGCGGTGGGTTTCTCGTGGCCGCGCTGGAGGGCAGCCCCACCAACGTCATCGGCCTGCCCCTGGGGGAGACCCTGGAGCTGCTGACGCGCGCCGGCGTGCCGCTCGCTTGGAGCACCCCATGAGCGCCGTCGCGGAGCGGCTCGCGGACATCCGCGCCCGGGTGGCCGCGGCCTGTGCCCGCGCGGGGCGCCCGGTGGAGTCGGTGACGCTGGTGGCCGTGTCCAAGCTCAAGCCCGAGGCGCTCATCCGCGAGGCCTACGCGGCGGGCCAGCGGGACTTCGGGGAGAACTACGCCCAGGAGCTGCGGGACAAGTCCTCCGGGATGGAAGCGCTGGCCGGGCTGCGCTGGCACGCCATCGGCGCCCTGCAGACGAACAAGGTGAAGTACGTGGCCCGCGCCGCCCACGCCTTCCATGCGCTGGAGCGGATGGACGTGGCCCGGGAGCTGTCCAAGCGCCGCATGGAGGCCCCCCTGCCCTGCTACATCGAGGTGAACCTCGGGGGCGAGCAGAGCAAGAGCGGCCTGCGGCCCGAGGCGCTGGGGGCCTTCCTGGAGGAGGCGCGCACGCTGCCGGGCCTCCGGCTGGAGGGGTTAATGGCCCTGCCCCCGCCCACCGAGGACGGGGAGCAGGCGCGCGGCCACTTCCGGCGCCTGCGGGAGCTGGCCCGCGAGCACGGGCTCACGGGCCTCTCCATGGGGACGACGCACGACTTCGAGCTGGCCATCGAAGAGGGGGCCACGCTCGTGCGCGTCGGGACGGCCATCTTCGGCGAGCGGGACTGAGCGCGCCGAAGGGGGGAGCGCCTACAGCTCCTTGAACTTGAGCCGGCCGCTGTCGTTGATGCTCACCAGGAAGTCATTGCCGCAGTAGTTGCAGCGCAGCTCCGCCCCGTCGGCGATGGGCTCATCCGTGGGGTTGTTGGCGTTGCACGTCGGACAGTCGAACTCCTTGAGGGGCTTGCCATTGCGGCCCTTCCCCTTGCTCCCTTTGTTGTCGTCATCCTCGAAGTCCATGCGCCAACCCTCCTCACGCGAGCATTGAGCCACGGTGCCCGGGGCACCGCCTGGCACCCAGGCTAGCAGCGGAGCAATCCCACTGCCACATGCTCCCACCTCGGTAATCCCCCTTTGAATGCCGGAGACAAACCCCCGTCCGGGGAATGGTCCGCTTCCGGCAATGATTGGGGGAGGCGGTTGGCGGCGCTCAGGCCGGCTGCCTACATTCTTCGCCCTACCGGCTGTCCGGAGGGCAGGATCCCGAGCGAGGGAGCTCAGACATGCACAAGCGGTTTACAGGTGCGATGACGGGACTGCTGTCCGGATTGCTGCTGATGGCGGGCACGGCGAGTGCCCAGGTGGCCAACCCGTCCTTCGGGCCTGGCGAGCAGGCGCTCTACCGCGTCCAGTACCTGGGAGTCACTGCAGGCACCGCGCAGATCACCGTCGGCGCGCCGATGCAGCAGTGGGGTCAGAAGGTGTGGCCCATCATCTCGCTGGCGAAGACGGACTCGATGGCCAGCGCCTGGCCCATCAAGGACAAGTTCGTGACGTACTGGGGCGAGGACGGCCAGCGCTCGCTGGGCAGTGACTTCTTCGCCGACGAGAACCACAAGCGCCGCCGCCAGCGCATCCAGCTGGAGGACGGGGGCAAGTCCGCGCGGGTCATCCGGCAGAAGGAAGGCGCGCAGCCCACCGAGTCCACGCACGAGCTGCCCGAGGGCACGATGGACGTGGCCAGCGCCGCGTTCGGGCTGCGCCGCCAGGGGCTCGCCGATGGCCAGGAGTACTCCGCCCCCGTCTTCACCGGCAGCAAGAGCTTCGTGATGCGCGCCAAGGTGGAAGGCCGCCAGCAGATGAAGACGCCCATGGGGCCGCGCGAGGTGTTCCGCGTGTCCGTGCAGACGGACTTCTCCGAGAAGCTGCAGACCCGGCGCGACATCACCCTGTACTTCACGACGGACCCCAGCCATGTGCCGGTGCGCCTCGAGGCGGACTTCGTGCTGGGCACCATCGTGGCGGAACTCACCGAGTACAAACCCGGCCGCCTGCTGACGATGAACCAGGTGGCCCGCAGCACCGACGGCTAAGCCGCGAAAGGTGGAGAGATGGGAGCAGGATGGGCGTGGGTGCTCACGGCGGTGCTGGCCGCATCGCCGGAGCCGAAGGTCGTTTCTCCGCTGATCAAAGTCCGGCCCGGCGCCGCGGTGGAAGGCCGCGCCGAGGCCAAGCTAAGCGTGGCCCGGGGAGAGTGCGAGGCCACCCAGGTGGTGCTCCCGGGCGCCATCGAGCGCGTCACGGCCCAGCCGCTGACGCTCCGGGCCGAGGGCCAGTCCCTGACGGCCTCGGTCTGGCGCGAGGCCTACCTGGACGTGAAGACGCCGTCCAACAGCCAGGGCCGCACCGGCCCCTGGCCGGACGCGCTCGTTCCCGTGGAGACGCCGGGAGAGCCGTCCCTGCCCACCGTCCTCTATGTGGAGGTGTGCGCCCCCGAGGCGCAGGCGCCCGGCAAGTACCGCGGCGAGCTGCGCGTGAAGGCGGACGCGAAGACGATGGCGGCCGTGCCCTTCACGGTGGAGGTGCAGCCCTTCGTGTTGCCCGCCACGGCCTCGCTGCCCACGAGCTTTGGCATCTCGCTCTACAGCATCGCCAAGGGACATGGCGTGGCGCCGGAGTCCCCGGAGGCGCAAAAGCTGCTGCGCGACTACGCGCGCACCCTGCTGGAGCACCGGGTGAGCGCGCATGGCCTGGGCATGGATGCGCCGCCGGTGCGCTTCGAGAACGGCCGCGCGGTGGTGGACTTCCAGGCCTATGACGCGGAGATGGCCCCCTTCCTCGACGGGAGCCTGCTGCCCTCCGGCGCCCGCTTCACCACCGCGGATGTGCGGGACAGCCGCAAGGCGAGCACCGAGGAAGAGAAGGTCGCGTACTACCGGGCCTTCGCCGAGCACTTCAAGAGCAAGGGCTGGAACGCCCAGCTCTTCTTCTACGCCAAGGACGAGCCGAAGCCGGAGGACGTGCCCCTGGTGCACACGCAGTCGAAGCGGGTGCGCGCGGCCGGCAAGATTCCCGTGCTCGTCACCTCGCCGCTGGACGAGGCCCTGAAGGGAACGGCGGACATCCTCACCCCCACCCTCAACTGCTTCTTCCCCCGGCCAGGGCCCCAGACGTGCCGCAACATCCTGCCGATCTCCAAGCTGCGCGCGCGCCTGCCCGCGGACACCAAGGTCTGGTGGTACCAGAGCTGCAACTCCCACGGCTGCAACGGTGGGCCCATGGCCGAGGCCGCCACCGAGCGGGCCTATACCGGCTGGGCCTCCTACATGGTGGACCACCCCGCCCCCCTCAACCGGGCCATGGGGCCGCTGGCGTTCCTCACCGGCGTGGATGGCGAGCTCTATTTCGACACCGTCTTCGCCTACAACACGCAGGACCCGTGGAAGAACCTCTTCGAGTTCGGCGGCAACGGCGACGGCACCCTCTTCTACCCGGGCACCCCCAAGCGCCTGGGCACCTCCACGCACCAGCCCGTGGTGTCCCTGCGGCTCAAGCACCTGCGCGACGGGCTGGAGGACTACGAGTACCTCCACCTGCTGGCGAAGCTCGGGGATGCGGAGAGCGCCAAGGCCCTGGCGCGGCGGCTCACCCGCTCGGGCTATGAAATCGAGCCGTCTCCCGCCGAATGGGAGACGGTCCGCCAGGCCCTGACTTCCCGGCTTCGCGCCCGCTGGGAAAACTCCGAATATGCGAAGCGCCCAGGCGTCCCACGTTGAGTCCGTTTCCCGCCGCTCCTGAAAGAATGACCTCCATGCGCTCAGCCCTCGCGGCCAGTCTCGTCCTGCTCGCCACCACCACCTACGCCCAAGGGGCCGCGCAGTCCGAGGACAAGGAGCCCGAAGCCGCGACGGCCGCCCCCGCCACCTCCAAGGTGGCCCTCTGCCCCAGCGCCCTGCCCACGCTGACGAGCCCCCTGGCCTTCATGCCCGGCGAGGACCTGGAGTTTGATCTCGATGCCATGGGCGCCCAGGCGGGGAAGATGTCGATGCGCACCCACCGCCCCGACAAGGGCGTGCTGCCCGTGCAGATCGACGTGCAGAGCAATGCCTTCTTCTCCAAGGTGCGGCGCGTGAAGGGCTCCGCGGTGAGCTACCTGCACCCGCGCACGCTGCGGCCCTCGCGCTACGTGGAGAACGCCACCGAGAACGACGTGCAGCGCAAGGTGGACGTGGCCTTCGGCGCCAAGGACCGCTCCGTCAAGGTGGACTACACCCTGGGCGGGCGCTCCGGGCGCTACCTGTACACCTATGACAAGGACGGGCTGGATGTGGCCGGCGCCATCTACCTGATGCGCCAGCTGCCCATGAAGGAGGGCCTGCCCCTGTGCTTCGACGTGTACGGCATCCGCAAGCTGTGGCGCATGACGGGCGTGGTGGAGAAGCGCGAGCACGTCTCCCTGCCCATCGGCGAGTTCGAGGCCTGGTACCTCAAGGGCACGGCGGTGCGCCTGGACCGGCCCTCCATCCAGCGCGAGGTGCACGTGTGGATTTCCGATGACGCGCGCCGCCTGCCGCTCGTCGCCGTGGGCACCGTGGACGTGGGCGCCGTGCGCGCCACCCTCACCGCGTACTCGCGCCCCGGCGACAAGAAGCAGCGCGCCCAGACGGGCAAGGAAGAACTCAAGTGGTGAGCCCCCGCCCCCGCTGAGCCGCCCCCTCCTTCCCCGGCCCCGGGGGATGGTTTTGACTCAAAATGAGTCTGATTTGCATAATCGTTTTCACACGGCTAGGGTGCGCGCCGCCCGATGCGCCCTGCTCTTTTGCTTGCCGTGCTGTTGTCCGCCGTCCCCGTTCTGGCTGATCCGCCCCCTCCCGCCAGCGCCGAGGCGCGCACGGAGGACGAGGCGGCGCCGAAGCGGCCCCGCCTGGAATTCAAGATGTCGGGCTATGGGGATTTGCAGTTCACCTACCACAACTACGGTGAGAACCAGAACCGCGTGGGGGGCTCGCAGCGCGACTCGCGGATGACGTTCGACACCACCCGCCTGGCGCTGGAGCTGGAGGCGGAGCTGCCCGAGTACGGCCTCGAAGCCGAAATCGAAGTGGAGTTCGAGCACGGCGGCACGGGCGCCTCGATGGAGCTCGAGTACGAGGAGTTCGGCGAGTTCGAGATGGAGGTGGAGAAGGGCGGCGAAGTGGTGGTCGAGGAGCTCGTCCTCAAGAAGAAGTTCGGCCCGCGCTTCTCCATGGCCATCGGGCGCTTCTACGTGGCGGTGGGCACCCTTAGCGCGTACTCCCGCCCCACCGACTACCTGGCCACGGTGCGCTCGGAGTCCGAGACGCTCATCCTGCCCAACACCTGGCACGAGATGGGGCTGCAGGCCCGGGCGGACCTGGGCGCGGTGAAGCTCACCGCGCAGGCGGTCAACGGCCTGGACTCCACCGCCTTCAACTCCCAGCGCTGGGTGGCCGAGGGGCACCAGCTGCGCTTCGAGATGGTGCGGGCCCGGGACATGGCGCTGGTGCTGCGCGCGGATGTGGACCGCTTCGAGGGCATCGTCTTCGGCGCCTCGGGCTACTACGGCGGCACCACGCGCAACCGGCCCAAGCCGGACCTGGTCAAGTCGTGCGAGGCATCCGGCGACGGCCGCCAGGTGGCCCCGTGCGGCTATGTGCCCGGGGGCCTGCTCATCCTCGATGCGCACCTGTCGGTGGAGAAGGGCCCCTGGCGCGCCAAGGCGCTGGTGCTCTGGGGCAACCTCCAGAACGCGGATGACATCTCCGCGCGCAACTCGCGCCTGTCCAACTTCCTGAACGTGACGCGCACCCCCGTGGCGGAGCATGCCCTGGCCACCTGGGCCGAGCTGGGCCGCGACGTGGCCCCGGTGTTCGGGCTTGGAAGAGACCACGTGGTGGAGCCCTTCGTGCGCTTCGACTACGTGGACTCGCAGTTCAAGCCGCGCGCGGACCTGTTCGACAACCCCCGCTTCGCCCGCTCCATCTACACCGCGGGCGTGGCCTACACGCTGGCGGATCTCTTCTTCGCCAAGTTCGACTTCGGGCACCGCCGCCTGGGGGACTCCTCACGCTTCCGCCCCGAGAACACCCTGCGCCTGTCCACCGGCTTCTCCTACTGACCCGTGAAGGAACCCCCGCACATGCTCTTCTCCCGCTCCTGGCTCCGTCCCCTGGCCCTCACCGGCGCGCTCGCGCTCCTGTCCTGCGGAGACGATGACTCCACCCCGTCCACGTCCTCCTTCGACAAGGAGATCGTCGTTCACTTCGCCGATGACGTGGTGGTCCCCACCTACCAGCAGCTCGCCGCGCGGCTGGAGGCCCTGAACACGGCGGCCACCGCGCTCGCCGCGGGCCCCACCGCCGAGCGCCTCGCGGCGGCCCGGAAGGCCTGGTTCGACGCCCGGGTGCCGTGGGAGCAGAGCGAGGGCTTCCTCTTCGGCCCGGTGGACTCGTTCGGGTACGACCCGGCGCTGGACAGCTGGCCGGTGAACCGCTCGGACCTGGACGCGGTGTTGGCCAGCAACGATGCCTTCACCCCGGAGTACGTGGGCAACCTGGAGGACACGCTCAAGGGCTTCCACACCGTGGAGTACCTGCTCTTCGCGCGGGACCCCGGCACGGGCGCCGAGAAGACGGTGCAGGACTTCACCCAGCGGGAGTTCGACTACCTGAAGGCCATCTCCACGCAGCTCCGGGACATTGGCGCCGCGCTGGCGAACGCCTGGACCCAGTCCGTGGACGGACGCGCTCCGTACCGCGACGCCTTCGCCGGGGCCGGGGAGGAGGGCAACACGTTCTACCCCTCCGTGCAGAACGCGGCCCAGGAGATGGTGGGTGGTATCGTCAACATCCTGGACGAGGTGGCCAACGGGAAGATCGCCGACCCTTATGATGCGAAGGACCCGGAGCTCGTCGAGAGCCAGTTTGCCTACAACTCGCTGTCCGACTTCACCAACAACATCCGCAGTGTCGAGAACGCTTACCTGGGCCACCTGCCCGGGGCCACGGCCAAGGGCCCCTCTCTCGCTGACTTCGTGAAGGACGCGAATCCGCAGCTGGATACCCGGATCCGCCAGGAGCTGACCGATGCCATTGCCGCCCTTGCCCGCGTCCCCGAGCCCTTCCGTGAATCCATCCGGGATCCGAACGCCGCGGACGAAATCGAAGCCGCCCAGGAGGCCATCCGCAAGGCGCAGGACACCTTCCAGACGGACGTCACCCAGCTCATCAACCGGTAGCGCGGTATCCCGGGCGCTCCTGCTCTCCACGGTGACGGCGCTGCTGGCCGGCTGTGGGGAAACGGAGCCCCCCCGGGCCGGTGGCGCCACCACCATCGACAACCGCACCTCCCTGGCGTTCGCGCAGCCGGCGCCCCACCTCACCGAGGAGGGGCTGGCGCTGCACCGCGCCGGGGATGCGGCCTTCGCGGCCCTCTTCGTCCCCGGCCCCGCCCCGGTGAACCCCGGGCTCGGCCCCCTCTTCAACAACAACTCCTGCAATGCCTGCCACCTGCGCAACGGGCGCGGCATGCCGGTGATGGGGCCCGGCCCCCAGCGCACCCAGCTGCTCGTGCGCGTCAGCATGCCCGAGGGCGTTCCTACTCACCCCCATGGCCCCGTGCTCGTCCCGGGCCTGGGCACTCAGATTTCCGACCAGGCCAACTACGGGTTGACGCCGGAGGCCTCCGTTCGCCTGGAGTGGGTGGAGACCGAGGGCGCGTACGCGGATGGCACCCGCTACTCGCTCCGCGCGCCGCGCCTCCACATCACCCCCAGCGACGGCTCGGCGCTGCCCACGGGCATGCTCACCTCGCTGCGCCTGCCGCCCCCCGTGTTCGGGCTGGGGCTGCTCGAGGCCGTGGAGGTCTCCACGCTCCAGGCCCTGGCGGACCCCACCGACAAGAACCGGGACGGCATCTCGGGCCGCCTCAATGAAGTCTGGGACGTGCAGCGCCAGGCGCTGGTGCCCGGACGGTTCGGGCTGAAGGCCAACAGCCCCACCCTGCTCCAGCAGTCGGCCGAGGCCTACCTGAACGACATGGGCGTGACGACGCCCCTGTTCCCCGAGGCGGACGGCACCCACGAGCTTCCCCTCCACACGCTGGAGGCCGCGGCCTTCTACGCGCGCACGCTCGCGGTGCCGGCGAGGGATCTGCTCGACGACGCGGAGACCCAGCGGGGCGAGGACCAGTTCCAGGCCCTGGGCTGCGAGCGGTGCCACCGGGAGACGCTGCACACCGGCCCCGATGCGCTCGCGGACCTCCGCCACCAGCGCATCCACCCGTACACGGACCTGCTCCTGCACGACATGGGAGCAGGGCTCGCGGATGGCCGTCCGGATGGAATCGCCACCGGACAGGAGTGGCGCACCGCGCCGCTGTGGGGCCTGGGGCTCACCCAGACAGTGCTGCCCTACTCGGGCTACCTCCACGATGGCCGGGCCCGCACGCTGGAGGAGGCCATCCTCTGGCACGGCGGCGAAGCGGAGCGCTCCCGGGAGCAGTTCCGGAAGCTGCCGGTCAGCGGCCGCAAGGCGTTGGTGAAGTTCTTGGGCTCGCTCTGAGCAGCCCCGACGCCTTCGAGAGCCGGCGGCGCACCTGCGTCACCACGTCCATCAGGGTGTCGAGCCGCTGAAGCACCCGCTGCTCGTCGGCCACCGAGAGCAGCGCGATGGGCGAGGGCTGCTCCGCCCCCAGCGCCTCGATGACTTCGGAGAAGTGCGCCTCCACGTCCCCCAGTGCGTCGAGCCCTTCCCGGAGATCATCCTCCAGAAGCTCCACGAGCACCGCCGCGTCCGCACGGGCCGGGAGCGCCGCGGACAGGCTTTCCACGGCCTCACGCAGCGGATCGCTCCGCGGGGTGGAGGGACGGGAGAGGGCTGCAGCGAACGTCGGCATGCACAGGACGCTACAGCCCTGTGGCCGGGGGTCAATTTTTCACCCCGGCCACTCCCCCTCCTTTAGATGGAGGGCGGCACCCCGGTGCCCCCCGCCGGCGCGATGAAGCCCGGGGCCGGGGCCCCCACGCTCGGGGCCAGGGGGAACGCATTGGCCGGCGAGGGCGTACCCACCAGGCCGGGCGCGGGCGCGGCATTGAGCGGCGCGGGCGTGCCCAGGAGCGGCGGCGCGTTCGCGGCGGTGAGCGGGGCCGGCGAGCCCAGGAGCGGCGGCGTGGGAATCGTCACATCCGTCCCCATGGGCGGCGGCGTCGCGATGAGGCCCGGGCTGATCTGCGCCGTGCCCGAGAAGGTGGTGAAGTTGGGCGGAGAGATGGGCACCACGGTGAAGGAGCCCTGCGTGGAGGCGGTGGCTCCCGCAGAGCGCGGCAACGCCACCCCTGCCTCCGCGGGGCCTCCCGGAGGGGGGGCGCCCACGAGGCCCTGGCTCTCCAGCGCGAGCTGCGAGCCCGGCGCGGGCGTGCCCGGCATCACCCCCGAGATGTTCGCGGGCGGCGTCGGCGCGCCCCGGGTGGGGAACGAGCCACTGATGGTGTCCGGCGTCACCGCGCCCCCCCGCACCACCGGCGCGGGAGCAATGGCGGTCAGCGAGTCCGCCGTCCCTACCGCGACGCCCTCCGTCCCCACGCTGAAGCCGGGAATGACGGAGGGATCCGGGGACGCCGGACCGCCAAGCACCCCCGGGCCGACCGGGGTGATGGGCCCACCGGGAAGCCCCGTCACCGCGGTCCCTTCCACGGAGAAGCCGCTGCCGCCGAGCCCATCGCCCGGACGCGAGGGGGGCGCCAGCGGCGTCGCCAGGCTCACCCCGCCCAGGGATGACGCGAGGCTCATCGGGTTCTGGGGCTGCTCAGAGACGTTCGGAACCTGGGCCAAGGACTTCAGCACCGTGCCGTCGAAGTCGATCTGCACATCATCGAAGGACAGCTGCAGGAAGCCCCGGGGCTCGACGTTGAGCGGCAGGTTCCACACGAGCACCTGAAGCTCCGCGTCACCCGTGCGGGCCTGGGGCAGCGTGATGTGGGTGTCGTCATCGGCCTGGGCACCGTGCGACAGCGCCGCGGCGTGGATGATGGCCGAGTCCGTCAGCAACCGTCCGTTGAGCGACACACGCCCCACGCCCCAGACGGCCGCGGCCGCATGCACCCGGGTGGTCGCTATCCAGCCAAGCCCGCTATTGCCGTAGACATCCTGATCCACCAGGACGCCGCCGCCCACGGGATGACCGGGCCGGGGAAGCGACCCAGCGGCCGCTGCCCCGGACACCTGGGCGGGCGGGAAGCCGGGCTGGGTCAGCTCGATTTGATATTCGGAGGTGCCCAGCCGGAAGCGGGCCTCGACGCGGGCCTTGTCACCGTAGCTGGCGCTGGGGTCCAACACCCGGTCCTCGACCGTGAGGCTGGCCGAGCCGGTGCCGCGCTCCCACAGGTTGGGGAAGGGAGTCGTCCCCTGGGCGAAGAAGCCCACCGAGGACGTCGTCCTGGCGCTGACCTCGCGCCCATCGAACGTCATGCCGCCTGGTGCCTGGGTCACCAAGAGACCCAGCATCATCGAGTTGAGAAGTGAACCCACCATCGCTGCCTCCTTCCCCACAAGGTAGGCAGCGGGACGGGGATTGGCAGCCGGCTAGATGAGGCCCCGGGCGCGGCGGATCTGCTCCACCGTCTTGTTGTACTCGATGTCGAAGGCGCTGGTGCCCTCCTGCAGGTGCTTCAGCCGCGAGCGCGCCTCCCGGTCGATTTCATCGTCCACGTCGAGGTGCTTCTTCATCACGCTGAAAATCTTCATACGCAGCACATTGTCGGGGGAGAACACTTCCTCGACATTGCGGCTGATGAGCAGGAACTCAATCATCTGATTGATGACGTATTCGATGCCCTCGTCGCCCATCTTGAAGCCGCGGACGTCGGCCATCTCACGCTTGACCTGGTTGAACTTGGAGTAGTCGTACCCCCGCCGCTCCAGGGCCTCGCGCGTCGCCTGGTTCACGCGCTCCTCGTTGGCGAGGTACTCACGCATGATGGCTGACAGATCCATCTCGGCGTCCGCCACCCGCATCATCTCGACTTCGATGTCCCCATCCTGCGTCAGCTGCTGGATGCACTCGCGAGAGATGATCGGGATCACCTTCGGATAGAGCCTCATGTGTCCACCCCTCACCCTGTATTGCGTGCTCGACGATTGCGGATCGCTATAAAACAGCGCCGTGTCCAGCCGCAATGAAAAATCCCTGGAACTTCGTGGTTCCAGCGCACTTTCCGCTCTGAATTCCCGAGTGAAAATTAATCACGCCGAGCCAGCTGGCGACCCTCCCTGCGAGGATTTTTCGCCTATTGCCGCGTCCGCATCGGCCAGCGAGGCTTCCCGGACCGGGTCCGCCGCGTCCTCCTCCTCGTGGCCGTGAAGCCCCGCGTGGACGCGCTCGGCCAGGGACGGGCCGACCACCTCCGCCAGCTCCTCGATGCTCGCCTCGCTCACGCGCTTGAGCGAGCCAAAATGACGCAGCAGCAACTTGCGCCGCCCCTCCCCCACCCCGGGAATGTCCTCCAGGGCCGAGTGGATGCGGCTCTTGCGCAGATCCTTGCGCTGGAAGGTGATGGCGAACCGGTGCGCCTCGTCCCTCATGCGCGTGAGCATGAAGATTTCCGCTGAGTTCTGCGGCAACACGATGGGGTCCTTGCGACCCAGCACGAAGATGCGCTCGGGGCTGCGGGCGCTCTCGGCGTCGCGATCAAACACCTCTTGATCCCGGCTCTTGGCGAGGCCCACCACGTCCACGCCCTCCACGCCCAGGTCCTTCATGGCCGCGTGGGCGCTGGCGAGCTGGCCCTTGCCACCGTCGATGACCAGCAAATCCGGCAAGTCCTTCTCTTCCTGGCCTCGCTTGAGACGGCGGGAGATGACTTCGTACATGCTGGCGAAGTCGTCCTGCTTCTCCAGGGTTTTGATCTTGTAGCGGCGGTAGCGGGACTTGTCGGTCTCGCCATCGGTGACGGCCACCTGGGAGGCGACGATGCTGGAGCCCTGGAAGTGCGAGATGTCGAAGCACTCCATGCGGCGCGGGTAGTTGCGCAGGCCCAGCTTCTGCTGGAGCCGGCCGAGCACCGCATCCGTCTCGTCCTTGGTCCGCTTGCGCTCCACGAAGGACTGCTCGGCGTTCTTGTGCGCCATGAGCACCAGCTCGTGCTTCTCGCCGCGCTTGGGCACCAGCACGCGCACCTTCTGGCCCTTGCGCTCGGACAGCAGCGCCTCCAGCCCCTCCAGGCTCTCCGGCTCCAGCGGCAGCAGGACTTCCTCGGGCACGAAGCTGCCCTGGTCGTAATAGAGGTTCACGAAGGAGGCGAGCAGTTCCTCGTCGGGGAACTCCTGGCTGCCGAAGGGGAACGCCTGGCCCCCGTTGAGCCGGCCCTGCCGCACCCAGAGGACATAGAAGAGGATGCGGTCGCCTTCCCGGAAGAAGGAGAAGACGTCCTGGTCCTTGAAGTCGGTGGTGGCCACCTTCTGGCGCTCCAGGCTGCGCTCGATGGCCTGGAGCTGGTCGCGCAGGCGCGCGGCCTCCTCGAACTTCAGCTCGGAGGCGGCGCTGCGCATGCGCCCCCGGAGCCCATCCACCAGCTCGCCCGCCTTGCCCTCCAGGAACATCCCCACCTCGTCCACGCTGCGGCGGTAGTCCTCGGGCGGCACCGGGTAGACGCACGGGGCCGGGCAGCGGCCGATCTGGTGCAGCAGGCAGGGCCGCTTGCGGTTGGCCAGCACGTGGTCCGTGCAGGTGCGCAGGTGGAAGTAGCGGTTGATGATGCGCAGCGTCTCGCGGATGGCGCCCGCGCTGGAGTACGGCCCGAAGTAGCGCGCCCCGTCCCGCTCGTACTTGCGCACCACCTCCAGCCGGGGGTACGGCTGGCTGCGGTCGAGCCGCAGGGAGATGAACTGCTTGTCGTCCTTGAGCAGGACGTTGAAGCGCGGCTTGTGCTTCTTGATGAGCTCGTTCTCGAGAAGCAGCGCTTCCTTCTCGTTGTGAACGAGCACCGTCTCGATGTCGCCCAACATCGTGTCGAGCAGGGCGATGAAGGCGCGCGTGTCCCCGGTGCGGGTGAAGTACGAGCGCACCCGGTTGCGCAGGTTCACCGCCTTGCCCACGTAGATGACGAGGCCCCGGCGGTCCTTCATCAGGTACACGCCGGGTTCGGTGGGCAACGAGTCCAGCTTCTCCTGGAGCCGGGCGTCCATAGGGGAGTCCTAGCGCTTCCTGCGGCCCTTGGCCGCGGGGCCTCGGCGGCCCTTCATGGCCGACGTGTCCTCGGCCTTGGGAGGAGGAGCCTGCAACAGCGAGCGGCTGGGCGGCTTGAGGCCCAGGTCCATGTCCTTGAGCAGCACGATGCGGTCCCGGTACTCCGCCGCCTTCTCGAACTGCATCTCGTCGGCGGCGTGCTGCATGTCCTTGGTGAACTGCTCGATGAGCCGCTTGATCTCCTTCGTCTCGAGCAGGTCGTTGGGCGCATCGGCCGCCAGGGGCAGCGCGGTGGGGTCCGCGTCGTACTGGAGCGACAGGTCCAGGATGGCGCTCTTGACCGAGCGGGGCGTAATCCCGTGCTTCTCGTTGTAGGCGCGCTGCACCTCGCGGCGGCGGCTCGTCTCCTCGATGGCGAGCTTCATCGAGTCGGTCATCGCATCCGAGTACATGATGACGTGTCCCTCCACGTTGCGCGCCGCGCGGCCAATGGTCTGGATGAGCGAGACATGGCTGCGCAGGAAACCCTCCTTGTCCGCATCGAGGATGGCCACCAGGGACACCTCGGGGATGTCCAGGCCTTCGCGCAGCAGGTTGATGCCCACCAGCACGTCGAACACGCCCCGGCGCAAATCCCGGATGATGGCGGTGCGCTCGATGGCGCCGATGTCCGAGTGCAGGTAGCGCACCTTCACGCCCACGTCGGTGAAGTACTCGGTGAGGTCCTCCGCCATGCGCTTGGTGAGCGTGGTGGCCAGCACGCGCTCTTTCTTGGCCACGCGCTTTCGGACCTCCTCCAGCAAGTCGTCCACCTGGTTGCGCGCCGGGCGCACTTCGACTTCCGGGTCCAACAAGCCCGTGGGGCGGATGATCTGCTCGACCACCACGCCCCTGCTCTTCTGGAGTTCGTACTCGGCCGGGGTGGCGGAGACGAAGACGGCCTGCTGCACCATCTCCTCAAACTCGGTGAACTTCAGGGGCCGGTTGTCCAGGGCGCTGGGCAGCCGGAAGCCGTAGTTCACCAGCGTCTCCTTGCGCGAGCGGTCACCCCGGTACATGGCGCCGATCTGCGAGACGGTCTGGTGGCTCTCGTCCACGAGCACGAGCATGTTCCGGGGGAAATAGTCGATGAGGCACGGCGGCGGCTCGCCCGGGGCGCGGCCCGAGAAGTGCCGGGAGTAGTTCTCGATGCCGTTGCAGAACCCCACCTGCTCCATCATCTCCAGGTCGAACATGGTGCGCTGTTCGAGCCGCTGGGCCTCCAGCAGCTTGCCCTCGCGCTTGAACTCCTGGAGCCGCTCGGACAACTCGTCGCGGATGGTCTGGATGGCCTTCTTCCGGGTGTCGCCTTCCGTCGCGTAGTGGCTCGCGGGGAAGATGACGATCTTGTCCAGCGCGCCCAGGGTGACGCCGCGCAGGGGATCGAACTCGGTGATCTTCTCCACCTCGTCGCCGAAGAAGCTCACCCGGATGGCGCGCTCCTCCTCGTAGGCGGGGAAGACTTCGATGGTATCGCCCCGGGCGCGGAAGGTGCCCCGGTGGAAGTCGAAGTCGTTGCGCTCGTACTGGCTCTCGATGAGCTTGCGCATGAGCGCATCGCGGCCCAGCTCGGCCCCCAGGGTGACCGTGGCGGCCATGTCCACATAAGAGCGCGCGGCGCCCAGGCCGTAGATGCAGGACACGCTGGCCACGATGACCACGTCGTCCCGGATGCGCAGGCTGTGGGTGGCCGAGTGGCGCATGCGTTCGATCTCGTCATTGATGGACGAATCCTTCTCGATGAAGGTGTCCGACGAGGGGACGTACGCCTCGGGCTGGTAATAGTCGTAGTACGAGACGAAGTACTCGACGGCGTTGTGCGGGAATACTTCCTTGAACTCCCCGTACAGCTGGGCGGCCAGGGTCTTGTTGTGGGCGATGATGAGGGTGGGCCGCTGCACGTTGGCGATGAGGTTTGCCATGGTGAAGGTCTTGCCCGAGCCCGTGACGCCGAGCAGGGTCTGATAGCGGTCGCCCCGAAGCAGCCCCTCGGTCAGCTCCGCGATGGCCCTTGGCTGGTCGCCCTGCGGCGCGTGTGCACTGACGATCTGGAAGTCCGGCATGTTCTGGCTGATTTAACATCCGGCCGCACGGCAGGCTGTCCCTTCCTGCACGCTTGCCCTCCAGTGGACGGACGCGGGGCTATTTCGCCCGCTTCAGGGCTTCCCGCCGGGGCGCCTCGAACTCGTCCCCGGGATTCCAGCGGGGCAGCTCCGGGGCCCGCGCCACGTGCGCGCCCAGCAGGAAGTAGAGCTGGGTGTCCTCCACCGCGCCGGACCAGTCCCACTCGGGGCGCAGTTCGTCGGAGGGCTGGTGGTAGTGCTGCCCTTCCCACGTCTCCCGCTGCCGCAGGCCCCACCCTTCGGGCCTGCCCACGAAGTCCATGCCACTGCTGAAATACGCCGCCGGGATGCCCCGCTTGGCGAAGCTGAATTGATCCGACCGGTAGAAGAAGCCCCGGTCCCCGAGCTGGTCACCCTTCACCCCCCGGCCCTGGGCCCCGGCCAGCGCGGTGATGAGCGCATCGAGGTTGGACTTGCCCAGGCCGATGACGGTGACGTCCTTCGTCCGGCCGTTGATGTTGGCCCCATCGATGTTGATGTTGGCGGCCACCCGGCCCGCGGGAAACGGCAGGTGTCCGGCGAGGAACTCCGAGCCCAGAAGCCCCTGCTCCTCGGCGGCCACGGCGGCGAAGAGCACCGAGCGCCGGGGCGGCTTCGGCAGCGCCTGGAAGGCTCGGGCCACCGCAAGCATCTCCGCCACGCCGGAGGCGTTGTCCACCGCGCCGTTGTAGATGGCGTCCTCGCCCGGCCGGGCGTCCGCCTTCATGCCCAGGTGATCATGATGGGCCGTGTAGAGCACGGCCTCCCCGGCCAGCGCGGAATCGCTCCCGGGCAGCAGGCCGAGCACGTTGGCGGTGGGCCGGCGCCGGACCTGGTTCGCGAACCGCGTGGAGACCTTCACCCCGAGCGGCACGGGCCGGAACTCGCGCGTCTGGGCCGCCGCCACCAGGGCCTCCAGCTCCTGCCCTCCCAGCCGGACGAGCCGCCGCGTGGCGTCCTCGGTGGCCCACGCCTTCACCTGCAAGCGCGGCGCGCCCGAGGCGGGCAGCTCGAACTGCTCGCCCGTCCACGAGGACTGCACCACGCGCCAGGAATACCCCGCGCTGGGCGTCGTGTGCAGGAGGATGGCGCCCGCAGCGCCCACCTTCGCCGCCTGGAGATACTTGTAGTCCCAGCGCCCGTACCAGAGCCGCGACCGGCCCGCGAAGAGGTGGGGGTTTTCCGCCGGATCGCTGTTGAGGATGAGCAGGGTCTTCCCCTGGAGGTCCATCCCCTTGAAGTCGTCCCACTGATACTCGGGCGCGACAATGCCGTAGCCCACGAACACCAGCTCCGAGTCCTTCAGCACCACCGGAGACGCCTGGACGCCGGACACCGCGATGAAGTCCTCGCGAAACTTCAACTCGAGCCGCCCCGAGGCGGCGCGGAAGGTCATTGTCTCCGGATGGCCCTCGAGCCCCACGAGCTCGAAGGGCTGAAGGTACGAGCCCCCGGTGCCTGCGGGCTTCAGCCCCAGCCCCTCGAACTGCGAGGCAATGTACGCCTGGGCCAGGGCATCGCCCCGCGTCCCCGGCGCCCGCCCCTCCAGGAGATCATGCGCGAGGAACCGCACATGGCTGATGAGCAGGGGGGCGCCAATGGCCTTCGCCGCGGCCTTCTCCTCCGGCAGCGAGAGCGGCACCCCCTGGGCCAGGCCCGGCAGGGCCAGGAGGCAGGTGAGCAGACCGGACAGGCGCTTCATGGCGACGGGCCCTGCGTGCTCAGGCGGTCTCGGCCACGGGCGCGGCGACCTTCCAGGAGGTCCCCGCCGCCGTGTCCATGATCTCCACGCCCTGCCCCTTCAGCTCCCCGCGCAGCCGGTCCGCATCCGCGAAGTTCTTGGCCTTGCGGGCCTCGTTGCGCTCGGAAATCAACCGCTCCACCTGCGCCACGTCGATGCCCCGCTCCTGCACGGCCCGGTCCCGCCGCCGCAGCAACCACTGGGCGGGCTCGTCCTCGAACAGCCCCAGCGCGCCGGAGAGCTTGCGCACGTTCTCGCGCAGGGCCTGCAGCGTCCGGCCCACGAGCGCCTTGTCCTTCACGGGCGGCTTGTCGGTCAGCTCGTTCATCTGCCCGAACAGCCCCGAGAGCACGCCCAGGGCACCCGGGCAGTTGAAGTCGTCATCCATGGCGGCTTCGAACTGCTGGAGGAAGCGTCCGGGCTCCCCGTGCAGGGGCCCCGGGCCGAAGTCCTTCCCGGCCACGCGCTCGTCCACCTTGCGCAGCGTCTCGTAGAAGTACTCCAGGCGGTATTCGCTGTCGGCGATGGCCTTGTCCGCGAAGTGCAGCGGGTGCCGGTAGTGCGTCGACAGGAAGAAAAAGCGCAGCGCCTCCGCGTCAACGCGCGACAGCGCATCCCGCAGCCGCACCACGTTGCCCAGGGACTTGGACATCTTCGCCCCCTCGATGTCGAGAAAGCCGCAGTGCATCCAGTACTTGGCGAACGGCTTGCCGCTCGCGGCCTCGCTCTGGGCGATCTCGTTCTCGTGGTGGGGGAAGATCAGATCCAGCGCGCCCCCGTGGATGTCGAAGGACTCGCCCAGGTACTTGGCGCTCATCGCCGAGCACTCGATGTGCCAGCCCGGCCGGCCCTTGCCCCAGGGGCTGTCCCACGCGGGCTCTCCCGGCTTGGCGGCCTTCCAGAGCGCGAAGTCCAGGGGCTCCCGCTTCTGCTCGCCGGGGGCCACCCGCTCGCCCGCGCACAGGTCGTCCAGCTTGCGCTTGGAGAGCTTCGCGTAGTCCGGATAGCTGCTCACCGAGAAGTACACGTCCCCCTGGGACGCGTACGCCACGCCCTTGGCCACCAGCGCTTCGACGATGCGGATGATTTCTGGGAGGTGATCGCTCACCTTGGGCGACACGTCCGGCGCCACCAGGTGCAGCGCGCGCGAGTCCTCCTCGAAGATCTTCACGAAGCGGCCGGCCAGCTCGACCGGCGTCTCCCCGGTCTCGTTCGCCGCCTTGATGATCTTGTCGTCCACGTCCGTGTAGTTGCGGACGTAGTGGACCTGGTAGCCCCGGTAGCGCAGATAACGCACCACGACATCGAACGAGGTGAAGGTCCGCGCATTGCCAATATGTATGTAACTGTAGACCGTAGGACCACACACGTAGAGGCGAACGACGCCGGGCTCGGCGGTCACCAGGGGCTCCTTCTGCATCGTCAGCGTGTTGAAGAGCGCGATCGACGGCGGGGCCACGGTGGGGTTCCTTCCTGAGCAAAATGAATGAAGGCGGTCACTCTAGTCGCCAGGATATGGCAGGGCCAGCCACCAATCTGGGAGAATAGGAACAGGCATGGCTCCCTCCAACCCCAAGCGGCCCCCTCGTCCCCCTCAGCCTCCGGGTCTGCCGTCGCCCAAGAAGCAGGAGGTGGAGCTGCCCTTTGACGACGACGAAATCACCCCGCTGCAGGCGGATGATCCACGTCCCCAGCGCGTCCCCCAGTTCCCCGTGGGGCCCCGCCGCTCGCCCCGGGGAGCGCGAAACGTGCGCCAGCTCAACCAGGACCGCGAGCTGATGCCCCGGTTCGACGCGCGCGAATACTCCGGGACCAGCCCCCTCGCGGTGTCGCTCTACGTGGAGAAAGGGCCTGGCGCAGGCCAGCTCATGCCCATCCCCCAGGGAACGCTCGTCATCGGCCGCGCGTCGGCGTGTGACTTGCGCCTCCAGCATCCGTCCATCAGCCGCCGCCACGTGCAGTTGCTGCGCACCGGGGACGTCCTCCTCTTGAAGGACCTGGGCAGCCAGAACGGCACCTTCGTCAACCGTGTGAAAATCGAAGGGGACACGCAGCTGCACCCGGGGGATGAACTCACGCTGGGCAACTCCGTCCTGAAGCTGCGCGGCCCGGGAAGCCCGGCCACGGCGGCCCCGAGCGCCGCCCTCCCGGAGGGCCGCCCCATGCGCCGGCCCTTGCGGCTCCGGCACATCGCCCTGGTGACGGCGGGCCTGGGGCTGCTCATGACCCTCTTCTCGTTGATCTTCCTGTAACGCCCCGCGCGCTCAGCCAGCCGGGGACCGGGGACGGCGCAGGCTCCGCACCAGGAGCACGGCATTGGCGGCGGCGAAGGCGCCCAGCAGCAACGCCACCCCCGCCCGGCCCCAGTCTTGCCCGGGCCGCTGCCCCTCGATGACGATCCACAGCCGGCCGTCCCGGGGTTGAAGCTCGCCCTTCTCGCGCAACAACGCGAAGGCCTCCCGGTAGCGCGGGGCGTCCTCCTCGGCGAGGAGCCGGCCGCGGACCGCGAACGGCCGGGGATCCGGCGGTGGAGGGGGCCGCCCCGGAGTCCACTCTTCCCCCGGCAGGGCCGGCCGGCGGACCACGAAGGGGGACTCCCTCAGGCCCACCAGCACATAGAGCGCCTCACCGTCCCGCTCATAGGCGCCGTGCGACGCCGGCACGCCGTGCAGCTGGGCATACCGGTTGGAGCTCAATGCTTCGAGGCGGTACTCCCCTTCCGCCCCGAGCGACAGGGGGGGGCGCGGCGAGACGAGGTAGGCCAGCTCCCGCCGCTGCATCCACAGCAGCGCCACGCTCACCGCGATGGCCGCCAGGGCCATGGGGGGCCGGACCGCGCCCCGGGAGCGCCGTGCCAGCCGGGCCTCCAGCTCCGCGATGCGCCGCTGCCGCTCTTCCTGGACGCGCTGTTCCTCGGACATGAAAAAGCCCTGGACCCCACGAAGGGGCCCAGGGCCAAGCATGCGCCAGCGGCAACGGGCGCGCTAGGAGGCGATGTTGAAGATCTTCTTCAGGTCGGACTCGATCTCCTCTTCGGAGCAGTCCTTGGCCAGCGACAGCTCCTTGATGAGCAGCGAGCGCGCCGTGTCCAGCATCTTGCGCTCACCGAAGGAGAGATCCTTGTCGCCCTTCAGGAGGTACAGATCGCGCAGCACCTCGGCGATCTCGAAGACGGAACCCGTCTTGATCTTCTCCATGTACTCCCGGTACCGGCGGTTCCAGGTCGTGGAGTCGACCGAGATGTCCTTCTCCTTGAGGATGGAATAGACCTGCTTGACGTCCTCCTCGCTGATGATCTCCCGCAGGCCCACCGAGCCGACCTTATTGATCGGGATCATGATCCGCATCCCATTCTCCAGGATGCGCAGCACGTAGAAGGACTGACGCTGACCGGCCACTTCGGTGTGCTCGATACCCATGACCTCGCCAACGCCCTGGCCCGGGTAAACCGCCTTGTCACCAGTCTTGAAGCTGGTCTGCACTCTTTACCGCCTCCTTGAGAAGGATTCCGGCTTCGGCCACCTGAAGCACGGCCTAACTACCACAAACCACATCATCCAGCAACATTCCGTCACAGAAGCTCTTGACCGCTTCAGAACGCGCCGACTACCGTGTCGGATTTCGTGCGCGTTATCCGCCGCTGTGGGTGACGCGTCAGGGGCAGGACGGGCGAGGTGGGGTGGTGAATCGTTATGCGTGGCGCGACCTCGGCGCGCGACCTTTTGTGTTTCCAGCGCTGAGTCTGTTGCTGGGCGCTGCTGCGAACACAGCAAGAACTGAAAGCCTTCACTGGGTATTCCTAGGCGTCGCGGTTGTCGTGAGCTCAGCCGCCTGGGCGTTCGCTCGCCTGCCTGGTTCCCACCTGGGTGTTTTGCTCGCGCTGGGAGCCGTTGGCGCGGGACTGGCAGGGCTCGAGGCCCGCGTGGATGTGCCCCCCGCGTTGATCCACGGCGGATCCGCCTTCCTGGAGGGCGAAGTCGAGCGCGTGGATCGCTTCGATGAGGCCGTCCGCCTGCACCTGGCCGTGGCCCGGGCTGGGGCTCCGGACGCTCCCGCCGTCCCGGCGCGCTTTCGCGCCACCCTCACCCTGCAGGGCACACCGCCGCCGCTGCTGCCCGGCCAGCGCGTCCACGCCGAGGCGCGCCTTCAGCCCCTGGAGCCCGCGGGCAACCCCGGGGAGAAGGACTTCACGCCCCTGCGGCGCCGGCGCGCGTTCGCCTTCACCGGGAGCATCAAGGCGGGACGGCTGCTGGTGGTGTCCGAGGCGCCTGCGTGGCGCCAGTACGTCGATAGAACCCAGCAAGGGCTCTCGCGGGCCGTCCGGGTGGTGGCCCCGTCAGAAGACGCGGCGGCGCTGTTTCTCACCCTCGCCGCCGGGCAGCGGGCCTCGCTCGACGATGCGCTGGAGGATGCCTTCTCCCGGAGTGGGCTGGCCCACGTGCTCAGCGTGAGCGGCCTGCACGTGGCGGCGCTCGCGCTGATGACGCTGGCCCTGCTGCGGCGGATGCTCGTCCGGGTGGGCGTGCGCTTCCGGGGGATGGATGCCCGGAGGGTGGCCGCCCCCGCGTCGATTCCCTTTGTCTGGGCCTATGTGCTCTTCACCGGGAACCAGCCCCCCGCGGTGCGCTCGGCGGTCATGGCCACGGTGGTGTTGCTGGGCCTGGCGCTGTGGCGCCGCGCCGATGGGCTCAACAGCCTGGCCGCCGCGGCGGTGGTGCTCATCGTCTGGGCCCCCTCCAGCGTCGCGGACCTGTCGCTCCAGCTGTCGTTTCTCGCCGTGCTCAGCTTGCTGCTGCTCACGCCCGCCCTGCGGGAGGCCCTTCCAGTCCCGCCGCCGGACCCCCAGGAGAAGCGCCGGCTCGTGCGCCTCGCCGAAAAGGCACGGGAGACCATCCTGGAGACGTTCTGCGCCAGCGTCGCGGTGACCGGGGCGAGCCTGCCCCTGGTGGCCAGCGCCTTTGGCCGCGCGAGCCTTGCCGGGCTCGTCTCCAACATCGTCTGTCTGCCCCTGTGTGGCCTGCTCACGGGCTTCGCCGCGGGCGGGGCGGCCCTCTTCACGGTGGCCCCGGTGCTGGCCACGCCGGTGCTGTGGGGCGGCGCGTGGGCCTCGGAGGTGCTGCTGATTCTCACCCGCTTCTTCGCGGCGGTTCCGCTCGCCACGGTGGACCTGCCCCCCTTCGGGGGGGTGGCCACGGCCCTGTTCACGTTGGGGCTCGGCGCCTGGGCGCTCGGCAGCGGACGCGGGCGCCTCGGCGCGCTGGCGGTCCCCCTGGCGCTGGCACTGGCCTGGCTCACCCCCTGGCTCATGCCCCGCCCCGCCCTGCGCATCACCTTTCTCTCGGTGGGCCAGGGCGATGCGGCGGTGATCAGCTCGCGAGGCCAGCACGCCCTGGTGGACGGCGGAGGGGTGCCCCAGGGGGCCGACACCGGCGAGCGGTTCGTCCTGCCGTTCCTCGCCCACGAGCGCATTGGACGGCTGGCCCTCACCATCCTGTCTCACCCCCATCCCGACCACGCGCTCGGGCTCATCTCCACCCTGGGCAAGGTCCCCACGGATCAGCTCTGGCTGCCCTCGGGCACCACGGAGGGGGCCCTGTCCCGGAAGCTCATCGCCGCCGCGGGGCCCGCCCAGGTGAAAGAAGTGGAGGTGGGGAGCACCGCCTTCATGCTGGGCGAGGCCACCCTGGAGGTGCTGGGGCCTCCGCCTTCAGACCAGCGGGACCTGCTCGAAGGGGTCAACGACCAGAGCGTGGTGGTGCTCGTGCGCCACGGGGACGTGAGCGTGCTGCTCGCGGGCGACGTGGAGGAGGCAGGCGAGGAGGCCCTGCTCGAACACCTGGGGCCCGTCACCGTCCTCAAGGCACCGCACCATGGCTCGCGGACCTCCTCCACCCCGCCGTTCATCGAACGGACCCGGCCCCGGTATGTCGTCTTCTGCGTGGGGCGCCGCAACCGCTTTGGGTTCCCCCACCCCGAAGTCGAGGCGCGCTACCGCGCCCAGGGCAGCGAGTGCTTCCGGACGGACACGGACGGCGCCGTCACGTTGGAAAGCGACGGAAAGGATGTCCGCCTGCACACCTTCCTTGCACGCGAGGCTCCTCCGCCCGCCCGCCCAGTTGTCCCTGTCGCACACCGTCCCTACCCTGGGGGGTAATGATCTCTGAAGATCTCGACCTGAGACAGCTCACTGCGGACATCAAGGCCGCCCTGGGGCCCGGAGAACCCGTCGGTTACCTGCGGGGCAAGTCCATGATGCGCAACCTGCTGGTGGACATGAAAGGCTTCTCCGAACTGGAGGCCGAGGAACTCATCGACACCTTGGAACTCCAAGGCTTCCTGCGCTTCCTGGGCGATCCCACCGAGCGGTCCGTGGCCGACTCGCACTGGGACATCTCGCCCCACGCCTAGGCTCCGTTCATTCGAACGTGAGCCATCCAAAGCGGGGCAGTGCGTGGAAGTCCCCGATGAACAACGGGGAAAACGCCTGCCCCTCCACGTTCCGCCGCCCGAGGTGTTCCAGGCGGTAGAGGTTGAAGCGCCAGCGGTCCCCCTTCCGAGGGGGGACGTGGGGCACCTCGGCCAGCCGTGCGAACGGAATCTGCATCTCCACCGTCCAGCCCTCGTCCCGGTCCGCCGGGTTGTCCAGCGTCCCGCGCACCTTCACGGCCGTCTTCATGCCTGAGTCCCAGTTCAGGTCCATGCCCTGCCGCCGCGCGGGGAAGTACGCATCGAAGATGACGTTGTGCGGAGAGACTTGCAGCTCGTTGTAGGTCTTCCCGTCCGCGTTGGCGTCCAGGAAGACCTCCACCACCTCCTGCTCGTAGATGGGCGCATCCCGCGTGAGCAGGGTTCCCCAGATATCGGGGTCCTCCACGTCGAACGCGACGTAGAGCGAAGCCTCGTCGTAGAGCAGCCGCGCCTCCGTCCGCAGCGAGGCGCTCCGCCCATCGAAGCTGCCGCGCAACACCCCGGGGGTGGCCTCTTTCCAGGCCGCGTCGTCCAGCACGCCATCCAGCACCAGGGGCGTGGAGACCCGCTGAACCTTGTACTCGGGGAGCTCGGGCGCCTTACCCAGCTCGGGCCCCAGCAGCCGGTTCGCGCCATCCTGTGCACGCGGATCATCCACCGCGAGGCGCTCGTCCCCTTTCCAGAAGCCGAGCATCACCCGGACGGGCGCGGGCGGCATCTGCACGGTGTGGACGTCCTCGACCACCTTCCCCTGCGGCCATGCGCCCAGGGGGGCCGCCCCGTTCTGGAACTCGTGGTCAGCGTTGACCACCATCTGCCCCGTGTCCGCGTCCACCAGGTGGACGAAGAACCGGAACCCCTCCGGGGGCGGGCGCACCGCCTGAAAGTAATGCGAGAGCTGCACGGCCTGCCCCGGGGAGGGCTGCACGGGGGAGACGCGGGAGCCCAGGTACACCAGCGCGCCACCGCCCAGCGTGGCCCCGCTGCGGAAGGTCAGGTCCGCGGGCGCGGTGTCCCGCGTCTTGATCTGGGCCGAAGCCGCCGGCTTCCGGGAGCGGGGACCGGCCTGTTCGTCCCGGCAAGCGGCGAGAATCAGGCCCAACAGGGGGAGGAAAACCAGGGAAAGAGGACGCATCCGGGAGCGACTTTACGCCCAGGACGCCGCCCACGGCCCGGCCCTTCTGAATTATTTCCCCGCCCGCACAGTCCATTGATCAACGCGGCTCCGAAGGAACCATGCCGGGAGAAACAGATGATGCGCGGTCAGGGTGATGCACGGCGAAGTGATGCAGCGGGACGGGTGGTGCAGGCGTTGAAGTGGCTGACGGCGTGTGCGGCCCTCGTGGTCCCCCTGTCGATGGCGCACGCGGGCTCAAGCCCGCAGCACTACCGGGATGAGTCGAAGAACGCGCGGGGCCCCAACCGCTGCACCCAGGACTCGCACTGTGACGGCCTGCGGACCTGCAGCAGCGCGGGCTGGTGCCAGGGCGAGGCGCGCCCCACGCCCCCTGCCCCGTCCCGCCCTCCTCCTTCGGGAACCCCTCACTACAACGCTCCGCCCCCGAGGCCCGAGCCCCACCGGCCGCCCCTCCCGGAGGGACCGCGGCTGCCCCAGCGCCGGATCCAGCTCCAGAGCCGGTTGGCGGATGTCCTGGCCAGCGTGGAGGACAATGACCGCCGGCAGGGTTCAGCCGCCATCGTGGCCCCGCCCCGCCGGCGCGGCCGTGACAACATGAGCTGGGATCTCATCCCCGCGCCCGGTGGCTTCTACATCCAGAACCGGGAGACGGGACGGGTCCTGGATATCGAAGGGGCCAACCCGAACCCGGCCGCGCACGTCATCACGTGGCCGTACTCCGGGGCGTCCCATCAGCTGTGGCGGTTCGTGCCCTCCCCCGTGCCGGGCTACTTCTACATCCAGAGCCAGCTCAACGGCTTCGTCCTCGACATCGAGGGAGGCAATGCCTCCCACGGCGCCCTCATCGCGTATCCGATGAACCGCCCCGCGTCGGACAACCAGCTCTGGCGGATCGTCCCCCGCTGAAGCGGGGCCCCCCGCATCCATGCCAGAGTGACGGGCATGGCACGCCGGAAACACCCAGGACCGGGAACGCCCCCTCCCGAGGACACGCCCTCCCAGGGCTACCGGGATCCCCAGGACAAGGGGCGCTTCCACAACCCCTTCGCGGCCCTGGCCGCCCAGCGCGAGGCCGTCCCGGGCGCCAAGCCCCAGGTCCGCGCCGAGGACTTTCCCCTCACCCCTCCCACCGAGGGGCCCGCGCTGGCGGTGCTGCGCCTGGAGCAACGCGGGGGACAAGAGGTGACGCTCGTAGAAGGGCTGGAGCTGGCGCCCGACGGGCTGCGGACGTGGCTGGAGGCGCTCCAGCGCGGGCTGGGGTGCTACGGCGAAGTGGCCGGCCCCACGCTCGTGTTGAAAGGCGACCACCGCAGGACGGCGCCCGATCTGCTCCTGCGCCGGGGCGTCAAGCGCGTGCGCCAGGGTTGATATGCTCGGCGGTCCCATGAGCGTCGAGCACCTGCTGGTCCTGGCGGACCCCACCGCGCGTCACCTGGAGCCCCTCCGGCCACTGGCCTCCCGCCTCCACCTCACCGTGGGCGCGTCCGAGGCGGAGCTGGGAGCCGCCATCGAGCAGGCGCAGGTGCTCGTGATCGACTCGCAGAAAAAGGACCTGCTGCGCACGCTGCTGCCCCGGGCGCGGAACCTCCGCTGGATTCACTCTTTGTTCGCCGGCGTGGAGAACCTCCTCTTCGAGGAGCTCATCCAGAGCCCCCTGCCCCTCACCAACTCCAAGGGGGTCTACAGCGGCTCGCTGAGCGAGTTCGCCCTGGCCGCGATGCTGTTCTTCGCCAAGGACCTGCGCCGCCTGGTGCGGCAGCAAGCCGAGGCCCGCTGGCAGCCGTTCACCTCCGTGGAGCTGCGCGGGCAGACGCTCGGCATCCTGGGCTATGGCGACATCGGGCGGGCCGCCGCGCAGCGCGCGAAGGCCTTCGGCATGCGCATCCTGGCCTGCCGGCGCCGGCCCGGGCAGAGCGAGGGAGACCCCTTTGTGGAGGCGGTGTTTCCGCTCGAGCGCCGGCAGGAGATGATCGCCGCCTCGGACTACCTGCTCCTGGCCATGCCGAACGCCCCCGGAACCCAGCGCATGATGGGGGAAGCGGAGCTGAAGGCCCTGAAGCCGCACGCGGTGCTGATCAACGTGGGCCGGGGGAGCACCGTCGATGAACCCGCGCTGGTGCGCGCCCTGGAACAGGGCCGCCTGCGGGGCGCCGCGCTGGACGTCTTCGAGACCGAGCCGCTGCCGGCGGGGCACCCCTTCTGGCGGCTCGAGAACGTCCTGCTCTCGCCCCACTGCGCCGACCACACGCCCACCTGGCGGGAGGATGCCGTGGCCTTCTTCCTGAAGAACCTGGAGCGCTTCGAGGCCGGTGCGCCCCTGCTGAACCTCGTCGACAAGCACGCGGGGTATTGAGGCGGCCCCGGCGTCCCGGAAGCGGGACGGGTCCGTCCAGAAAGGAGACGGGGCGGAGCGCCAATCCCCTGGAAGCACTCGCGGGGCGCTTCGGCACCTGGGTTGCTCCCCGGCCCGGGCATGCGCTTCGAATTCGAGCACCTGGGAAGCCTCACCCCGTTCGAGCTGGCGGAGGGCCAGCACCTCCTGGGCGGAGGACCGGAGGACCCCATCCGCCTGGAGGGCCTTCCCCCCGGGCTCCTGACCCTCCACATCGAAGGTCCCCGGCTGACCGTGACCGCCCTGCAGCCCATCACCGTGAACGGCGTCCTCGTGCCGTCCGGCCTGCGCCGGCTCGTGCTCCCCGGCGAGGTGATGGGCCTGCCCCAGGAGATGCGCCTCAAGGCCGTTGCGCCGCCCCCGGAGGCCGAACGTCCCCTGAGCACCGTGGCCGTGTTGAAGCACCTGCTGACCGATGCGGAGGAGCTTCCCCCCTCCCAGGCCGCCACCCTCACCTGCCTCACCGGGCTCGACACGGGCCGCGTCTTCCCCCTGGCGGGCGCGAGGACGGACATTGGCCGGGGCACCGGCGTGGACCTTCACATCCGGGACCGGACCGTTTCCCGCGCCCACGCCCGCCTGTGCTGGGACGGCACCACGTACACCGTGGCCTCCTTGAGCCCCCACAACGGCCTCTACGTGAATGGCCGGAAGGTGAGGCAGCCCCTCGCCCTCGGCAGGGGTGACGTCATCGAGCTGGGGCAGACCCTCTTGCGGTTCCAGGCGGCCGTCGAAGTCCCCCTCCCGGAGACCCCTCCGGACGCGGGGGAACCGCCCGCGCCAGAGCTTGACGCAGCGCAGCAAAGCCGGTTTCAAGGCGACGGGTGGTTCCTCGGCATGGGGGCGGTGATGGCCCTCACGGGGATTCTCGTCACCTATGCCCTGCTGGGCTGAGCGGGCTCAGAGCGCCTGCGCCGAGAGCCCCGCGCGCTCCACGAGGAGCGCCGCGAGCCGCCGGTGGTGCACGAAGAAGCTGGTGAAGTGGACAAACCCACCCCGGCCCCGGATGGCGTAGACGGTCACCGGCCCCGGCAACACGTCCACCTTGTGGATGTCCTTGAAGGAGAAGCGCCGGGTACGGACCAGGCCGCGGCAGGTGATGCCGCGCTCGTCCACCACGATGCTGCTGCGCCCGTAATACATCAGCGAGACAGCGAAAAAGACGACGAAGAAGAGCGCCGCGAGGAACGTCTGCAGCGGCACGCCCTCGAAGCTCATCAAATAGACGAGGACGCTGATCCAGAGGAGCCCCGCGCCCGCCATCAGGGCCGCGAGAATCCGCCGTGGACGAAAAACCTGCCGGCCTCCACCCTCGGAAATGCGTCCGTCCATACGGGGAAAGTAAGCGCCGGGGGTGACATGTGCCAGCCGTCCCACCGCGAAATCCGCCCGGCTGCTTTGTCCCTCAACGAAGGCGTTCGGCGGTCTGTCGGGCCTCGGACTGGAGCTCTGGCCGGACGTCCCGGGCGGTGGAGGCCGCGTACCGCTCGTAGTGCGCCCGGGCCTCCGGGGTGCGCCCCAGCATCCGGTAGGCTTCCCCCAGTCCATATAAAGGAGAGGCCAGCTCCGGGGCCAAACGGAGCGAGTACTCGTAGTCCACGGCGGCCTCCGCGTAGCGGCGCAGGCCGATGTAGGCGCTGCCCCGGGCGGTGTATGCCACCGCGAGGGTGGGCTCCAGGACGACAGCCTGGGTGAGGCTCTGGACGGCCCCCGCATAGTCCTCGGCCTGGATGCGCTGAACGCCCTGCTCGTAGAAGCGGCGGCCCTGCGCCCGCGCCGTCTCCGCCACGGGCCCGAAGCCGGGCGCCACCCCCTGGGCCTGCGGGGAGCCGCCCTGCTGCGCCACGCGGCCCTGAGCCCGCGTCACGTTCTCCACCGCGCTCTGGCGGATGGCCTCGTCCGAGGTGAGCTGCGCCACGCGGTTCCACCGCTCGATGGCCTGGCCGTAGTAGCCCAGCACCGCCAGGACGTTGCCCAGCTTGAAGAGCGCCTCCACGTTGCCCCCGTCCGCGTGGACCGCGTCGAGGAAGGCGAAGGCCGCTTCCCGGTACCGGCGCTCCTTGAGGAGCGCATCCCCGTCCCGGACCCGGCTGAGCGACAGCCCCGGGTGGGGCGTGAAGCCCGGGGACGCGGACGCCCGCGCCGCCCCGGGGGCCGTGGGCGCCGTCCGGGGTTGAGGCCGCAGCGCCGCCACGTGTTCGCGCGCCTGCTCCACCCACTTCTGCTCGCTGGGGCGCTTCTCCTTGGCGAGGTACGTCTCGTAGGCGGCGAGGGCCTTGGCGTTCTGGCCCTGCTGGCGGTAGCTCTCCCCGAGCCCGTAGTGGCCGTCCGGATCCTCGGGCGCGAGCTGGGTGTAGCGCTCGTAGGCCCGCACCGCCGTGGCGAAGTCCCCCGCCTTGCGCGCCGCGTAGCCCAGGTTGAACCACGCGGACTTGAACTCCGGGTCCGCCTCGGTGGCGGAGCGGAACAGGGCCGAGGCCTCAATGGCCTGGCCCTGCTTGAAGAGGGTGTTGCCCAGGCCGTTGAGCGCCGGGGCCCAGTTGGGATGCTCCGTGAGCGCCTGCCGGTAGGCCACCGCCGCCTCGCCGAGCTGGTTCTCCGCGAGCGCCTTCTCCCCCCGCTCGAACGCGGCCTGAGCGGGCTCCGAGGGCGCCGCCGCCCCCAGGAGCACCACCACGAGGACGATAAGGATGCCGCGAGCCACCATGGCCTTGCCTGATCGGACGGGAAACGCCCCTCAGCTCCGGAACGGGTTCTGCAGCAGCACCGTCTCGCCGCGGTCCGCGCCCACCGAGATGCAGGTGACGGGCACGCCGGAGATCTCCTCCACCCGGCGCACGTAGCGCTTGGCGCTCTCCGGCAGCTCGTCGAAGGTGCGCACGCCGGTGAGCTTCTCCTCCCAGCCGGGCAACGTCTCGTAGACGGGCTTCACGCGGCCCAGGTCCTCGTAGTCGCCCGGCAGCTCGGAGATGCGCTGGCCGTCCAGCTCGTACGCGTTGCACAGCTGCAGCGTCTTGATGCCCGACAGCACGTCCAGCTTCGTGAGGGCCAGGCTGCTCAGGCCGTTGACGCGCACCGCGTAGCGCAGCACCACGCCGTCCAGCCAGCCACACCGGCGGGGACGCCCCGTGGTGGCGCCGAACTCATCGCCCACGCGGCGCAGCTGGTCGCCCAGCGTGTCGCTCAGCTCCGTGGGGAACGGGCCGCCGCCCACGCGCGTGGTGTAGGCCTTGCTGATGCCCATCACCTTGTCGATGGCCGTGGGGCCCAGCCCCGAGCCCACCGCCGCGTTGCCCGCCACGCAGTTGGAGCTGGTGACGTACGGGTAGGTGCCATGGTCCACATCCAAGAGCGTGCCCTGGGCGCCCTCGAAGAGGATGCGCGCGCCGCGCGCCATCTGGCCCGCCAGGAACAGCGAGGCATCGCCCACGTGGGGACGGAGCTTCTCGCCCAGGCTGGCGAAGTCCTCCTGGATCTTCGCGGCGTCCAGCTCGGGCACCGGCTCGCCCGCCTTCTGGCACAGCTCGCGCAACTCCTCCAACGCCTGCGGAAGCCGCTCGTCGATGCGCTTGCGCAGCCGCTCGGGCTGCAGCAAGTCCCGGACGCGGATGCCCCGCCGGGCCACCTTGTCCTCGTAGGCGGGCCCGATGCCCCGCCCCGTCGTCCCAATGGCACTGCCGCCCCGGGCCTTCTCGCGGAACACGTCCAGTTGCTTGTGCCACGGGAAGATGACGTGCGCGTTGTCCGAGATGAGCAGGTGCGAGGCCTCCTTCAGGAAGCCGCGCGCCTTGAGCGCATCCATCTCGCCGACGAGCACCGAGGGGTCCACCACCACCCCGTTGCCAATCACACACGTCTTGCCCGGATGAAGGATGCCGGATGGAATCAGGTGCAGAACGGTCTTCTGACCGCCGACGACCAGGGTATGGCCCGCGTTGTTGCCCCCCTGGAAACGCACCACCACCTGGGCGTGCTCCGTGAGCAGGTCAACGACCTTGCCCTTTCCCTCATCTCCCCACTGCGCTCCAACGACGACGACGTTCGGCATGGTGCCGTCGCCTTAGCACGCACGGGGGGAGGGGTGACAGTGTTCCGCGAAGCCACAATGTAGCGCCTGACACGCCGCGGCTTCCCGGCTGGGCCATTCATCTTGCATGCCGGAGCGGACCAGGGCCCGCACCGCCTGCTCCAGCGGCTCGGCGGCCTCCGTCAACCCCCCCGGCAGGGTGAGAAACTCCGGCTCCGGCGAGGGCTCCCCGAGGAAGGCCACCCCGGCCCGGACCGTCACCCCGTCCTGAACCAGGCGCTTCGCGGCCAGCCCCTGCACCACCAATTCGTGCGCGAAGGCCACCGGCCCCAGGGGGTGACGTTTGCCCCGCCGGTAGGCCACCACCCACGCCTCCCCCTCGGGCGTCTCCCAGAGCAGGTCCAGCTCGCCCTCCACGGCCACCTGGCCCTTCGCCCCCGGCAAGGACAGCGCCAGCGAGAAGGTCAGGCCCCGGTGCAGGCGCGACGGGGGACTTGCGGCCAGGAGCCGGGCAAAGGGGGTGTCCAGGAAGCGCTCGGCCATCGCCAGGACCAACTCCATCCCCTCCCCGTCCGGCAGGTGGCCCCACGCCTGAAGGAGGGCTTCCAGGTGCGCCCGGCGCTCCGGCGCGGGCGCGGTGGCCCAGCGGAAGTCCAGCTCCCGGAGCAGCACGGCCCCCATCTGGGAGGCGTCCGGGGCGTGCCCCCAGGCATCGGCCTCGACCCACAGCGGGCGGCGCTTCGCCGGCAGCTCCCACGGGCGCTGGCCGCTCAAGCCAAGCTGGTGGATGTAGCGGTAGCGCCTCGGGCAGACCATGAAGTCCTGGAGCGCCTCGGCCGAGGCCACGGCGGACACCGGCTCCAGGGCGGCCCCGCCGCGCACCCGCTGGATGGCTGCCTCCACCCGCGCCTCGGCTTCCGCGACTTCGTCCGCACCCGGCGGCAGCGGATCCGCGGGCGGTGGCAGGGCCGCCACCTCGATGTCCCGCACCCGGGCCCGCAGCGCCGCGTCCGAGCCCAGGCGCCCATCGAGCATCGTCCACCAAGACAGGGGCACGCGCTTCTCCGCCGTGCCCGAGAGCAGCAGCAGGTCCCTCGCACGCGTGAGCGCCACGTAGAGCAAGCGCCGGTACTCGGCCAGCCCTCGCGTATCCAGTTCGTCCTTCACCGCCTCGAAGCGGGTGGAGCTGAAGCTCTCCAGGGAGTCCTGCAGCCATGGCCGCAAGACCAGGCCGTGCGTCCGCTCGAAGTGAATCCGTCCGCTCTCGGAGCGCCGCTTGCCGCCCAGCCCTGGCACCACGACGATGGGCCACTCCAGGCCCTTCGCCCGGTGGATGGTGAGCAGTTGCACCGCGCGCGGGTCTCCCGCGTCCAGCAGGTCCGCTTGCGCCTCGGTCGGATCCGACTCGACGAGCATGCGCAGCTCCCGGGCGAACGCCACGCACCCGCCCGTGCCGCGCTCGTCGCGCCGGCCCGCGAGCGCCAGCAGCTTGTCGATGTTGGCGCTGGCCTGCTCCGCGTACGGGGTTCCCGCCATGGCCTCGCGGTAGCCCGTGACGTCCATGGCCACCTGAAGCAGGGCCTTCACGCCCAGCCGGTCCCGCTCCCGCCGCAGCGAGGGAAGCGCCGTCAGGAAGCGCTCCAGCCGCAGCCGCTCGCTGGGCTCCAGCTCGCACGTGGCGAGGTCCTTCTGCTCTACGCCCGCCAGCGTCAGGCCCTTCTCCCCCGACAGCCGGAAGAGCGCGGCATCCGACAGCCCCACCAGGGGCGAGCGCAGCACCGCCGCCAGCGCGAGCGCGTCCTCCGGATCCGCCAGGAGCGCCAGCAGGGAGGCCAGATCCAGCACCTCCTGGGCCCCATAGAAGCCGCGTCCTCGCAGCACCCGGTGCGGCACGCCATGGCGGATGAGCGCCTGGCGGTACACCTCCAGGTGGGTGAAGGTTCGCAGGAGGATGGCCACGTCGCCGCCGCGCGCGGGGCGCAGGCGCTGGCCATCCTCGTGGGCCACGCACGGGGGTGCGCCCGGCGCCAGCAGCAGGCGCAGCCGCCGGGCCACCGCGTCGGCGTCCAGCTCGCGCGCCCCCGACGCGGTCTCCGCCTCGCCGATGAGCAGCCGCTCCACCGCGGGCTCCGGGGAGAACTCCGGGCGCACCGGCGACAGATCGTCCTCCTCGGAGACGTACGCCACCTCGTACGGGCGTGGGGGCTGGCCCGCCACCAGCACCCCCGCGAAGGCGCGGTTGAAGAAGTCCAGCAGCGCCGGTACCGAGCGGCGGTTGTGCTGGAGAAAGCCCTTCTGGCCTCCCTCGGCGACAATCTTCTCCGCCAGCGCCGCGAAGACGGAGACGTCCGCGCCCCGGAACTCGTAGATGGACTGCTTGCGGTCGCCCACCGCGCACAGGAACGCGGGCTCCAGCGGGAGCGCGGCGCGCAGGTCCTCGTCCGGGCGCACCGTCCGGGGGCCTCCGTCCCGTTGCTCCGACAGCAGCAGCACCAGCTCGAGCTGGAGCCGGTTGGTGTCCTGGAACTCGTCCACCAGCAGCGCCCCCATCCGCTCCTGCACCTGGCGGCGGAAGGTGGGGTGGTCCCTCAGCAAGTCCCTCGCCTTTACCAACAAGGCGGTGAAGTCGAAGACGTTGCGGCGGGTGAACTCGGTCTCGTGGCGCACCTCGACCTGGCCGAGCAGCACGCGGAAGGTGCTCTCGAATGGCACCGTGCGCCAGGCCGCGTACGCGTCCTCGAACCGCAGCACCGAGCCGTCGCTCTTGCCGAACACGAGCCAGTACAGCGCCCGGATGGGGCTCGCCGCGCCCTTGCTCAGCCGCGCGAAGTTGCGGCCATCCGCCAGGAACGCGGCCTTGAGCGCGGGCAGCCGGTCCGCTTCGGGGAAGTTCTCCGGCGTCATCCCCTCCAGCGCGCGCTCGCAGGCCTCGCGCAGCAGGCGCCACTCGCCCTTCGCATCCAGCTCCCTCGCCGAGGCACAGTGCTTCAAGCCCTCGCCGAAGAGCGCTTCCAGCACGGCACGGGCCTCCGCGATGCGTGAGATGGGCGCGGTCTCCGCCCGGAGCCCCTCCTCGCGCAGCTTGGCGTAGACCTGCCGCAGCGAACTCACGAGGCCCTCGGAGAACCCGGAGCCCGAGAAGGTCAGCTCCTGGCACAGCTCGCTCACTTCCAGGCTGCCCTTCTCCAGCGCGTCCAGCACCACGCGCTCGCACACGTCCTGCACGAGGCTGCTCGCCTCCAGCTCGTCGAGCACCTCGAAGGCCGGATCAATCCCCAGGCCCGCGGGCGCGCGGCGCAGGAGCTGTCCACAGAGCGAGTGGAAGGTGCCCACCGTGGCCGCGCCCAGCTCCTCGCGCAGGGCCCGCCAGGTGTCCTGCGTGGGAAAGGGGCGGCTCAGCCGCTCCAGCGAGGCGCGCAGCTCCGGCTCCTTCGCCTCCGCCTGGGCGAGCGCGTCCAGGCGCGCGCGGGTGCGCGAGCGCATCTCCGCCGCCGCCTTGTCGGTGAAGGTCAACATGCACAGCTTCGCGGGCCGCAGCGCCGGGCCCGCTTCCCGCGCGCCCGCCAGCAGGTGCAGCACCATCGTCACCAGGCTGTACGTCTTGCCCGCGCCCGCGCCCGCCATCAGCGCGAGGTTCTGCTCCAGGGCCAGGGGCGATGCGGTGCTCAAACGCCCTCCTCCACCACGCGCCGCTCGGTGATGCGGCACACCGCCCGGTAGCCGCAGCTGCCGCAATCCTTCGGGCGCATGCCGAACTGGCCCTTCCGGGCCGTGGCCACCAGCTGCTCCACCGCGTTCGCCAAGTTGGGCTTCTCTTCCTCGGCCAGCCGGGCGCGGATGGCTGGGTCCGTGGCCAGCATGTCCTCCAGTTCCTCAGTGGAGACCACCTCGGACAGGTGCACCGTCGTCCCCGTGCGGAGCGAGAACCAGGCCGCGTTGCGCGCCTCCCGGTGGCCGCTGGCCCGCGCCGCGTAGAGGTACAGCGGGAGCTGGAAGTCCGAGGACAGGAGCTTCTGTTTCAGCTCCCGCTTGTCCAGGCGCCCCGACTTGTAGTCGATGACGCCCACGTCGCCCGCGCTCAGATCCAGCCGGTCGATCTTCCCCTCGAAGTGGATGGCCTCCTCGCCCGCCAGGAGCGACACCTGCTTCCACGTCTCCCGGATGGCTTGCGGGCCGAACTTCAGCTCGAACTCCTCGGGCATGTAGCGCTCGAAGGGCATCCCCCGGCGCTCGTCCGCGAGGATGCGCCGCGCCATGGCCCGGGCCCGCTCCTTGGCGAGCTTCCACAGCTCCGGATGGCCCACGTGGTTGCGCTGCTCGAAGTAGAGCACCGCCTTGGCCAGCGAGGCATCCAGCACCTCCTCCGGGATTTCGTCCAAGCCTTTGCCGAGCAACCCCTGCTCCCGGAGCCGCTTGAACACTTCCTCCAGCACCCGGTGCCAGAAGGTTCCCCGGCCGCGCGCATCGAACTCCTCGCCCGGCTGATCCGGCTCGGCCACCTTCAGCCCGTACGTGAGGAAGCCCTGGAAGCCACAGTTTCCAAACCGGGCCAGCGCCGAGGCCGACAGGGGCCGGGTCTCATCGAAGCGGAACGTCTCCCGCAGCGCCACGTCCAGCCCCGGGCCCGCGATGTGTCCCGTGTAGGGGCCCACCCGGTTGGCCGGGTTGCTGAAGAAGTGCAGGCGTTCAACCTCCACGTGCGCCAGCTCCTTCACGCTGGCGAACCACGCCTCGACCGCGAAGCGCCGGCGCAGCAAGGGCCCCGCCACATCCGGCTCGGTCACGCGCAGCCGGGCGGACGCGAGCGTCTCCAGGGCCACGCGCTGGCGCAGCTCGGACTCCGTGAGCACGTCGTCCAACGGGGGCACGGCCATCAGCGCCCGCGCCTCCCAGCCCTTGCCCGTGAGCCGGCGGAGCTCCTCCAGGAACCCGGAGGGCACCTGCTCCTGCCCGCCCACGCCCGTCGCCGGGAAGGACAGGCTCACCTGCTCCTCCGCCGCCACCAGCGCGCTGGCGAAGAGCAGCCGGTCCTCGGCGAGGCGCCACGGCGCGCGGTCCTCGAACTCGCCGCCGGTGAGCCGGAAAACTTCCCGCCCCAGGTGCTTGTTCAGCTCCACCCGGTCGGCATCCCCCAGCAAGGGATTGGGCGCCTCGTGTCCCGGGAAGCGGCCCTCCGTCATCCCCGCCAGGAACAGGTGGCCGAACGTCCGGCCCGCCAGCTCGCGGATGTCCAGCACCTCCACCGCGCCGGCGGCGGGCCCCCGGGGCGGCAGGTACACGTCCCGCATCGCGTCCAGGAGCCACCGGCCGAAGGTGCGCCGGGCCAACCTCGGGCCGCCGTCCACCGTCCGCAGCGTGCGCTCCAGCTCCCCTACCCGGAGGCTCAGTGCCTGGCGCGCGGCATCGTCCCGGGAGCGGGCCTCCAGCCCGTGCAGCCCCAGGGCATCGTCCCGCAGGGGCTCCAGCTCCCCTTCCGAGTCCGTGAGCCCCAGTTGCCGCACGGCCTGCCACCACGCCCCGAGCAGTTCCAGCGCGCTGCCCGACTCGGGGATGCGGCGGCACTCCTCCATCAGCCGCAGGCAACGCTCCCGGAGCAGCCGCACGGCGTGGGCCCGCTCGTCGTGGGCCGCCACCATCCGGCGCGCCAGCCCCTCCAGCCGCACGTCATACGCGCCCTTGCCCCGCGAGGCCCCCAGCCGGTCGTCCCGCACCGCGGCCAGGGTGAAGAGCGTCGCCGGGGCCTCGGGTGCGCCGCGCGAGAGGATGGGCGCGTACCGGCTCGCCACCAGCTCCGCCACGCGCTCGGCCGGAAAACCATCCTCGGCCAGCAGGGGCAAGTCCAACGCCAGCCGCACCGGGCCCGCCAGCGCGAGCGGCTCGCCATACGGCAGCCTCACGGGTACGCCCAGCTCGCCCAGCGCCTCCGCCAACCACCGCGCCTCCGGCCCCGGCTCCCGCCAGGCCACGGCGATCCGGGCCGGTTCGACGCCCTCGGCCACCAGCCGGCGCACGTCCCGGGCGATCTGCCGGGCCTCGTCCTGGGCCGAGCCCACGCTCCACATGCGCAAGGGGCCCGCTGCGGCCTCCAGCGCCCCGCGCGCCACGCCCGCGGAGAAGAGGTGGCGTCCCAGCTCGGCCAGGGGCCGGGCCTCGAAGGTCAGGTCCGCCTTGAAGAGATCGACCTGGCTCAGGGCCTCCCCCTGGTTCTCGAAGGCCCGGAACAGGCCCGCCAGCGCCGCGTCCGCCACGGGCGAGCCGCCCACGGGCGTCTCCACCCGCAGGGCCACCTGGCGCTTCTCGCACACCGCCGCCAGCGCCAGGAGCAGCTCCAGCCCCGAGGGCCGCACGTCGTACAGGCCGTGCAGCACGAGCGTGTCCACGTCCTCCCAGGCCGCGGGCCACGTGCCCGCCTTCAGCGCCTGGAGCGAGCCGCGCAGCACGTCCTCGCGGTCCGCCAGCCCCAGGGCCTCCATGCGCCGGACATAGCCGTCATACACCCGGGCGAGCACCCGGAGCCGGGGCCGGCGCTCCTGCGGCAGCAGCTCCGCGGCGTCCTGAATCTCCCGGGGCGTCAACCGGCCCGCCTTCATGTCGAGCACGAGCTCCAGCGCGGCACGGGCGAAGGCGGGCTCCTGGACGAAGGCACCAAAGGGCGTCTCGCCCAGTCCCTGGGCCAGCGAGCCCATCACCACGCGCGCGGCCGAGGCCGGGCACGGCCTGCGCTTCAGCGCCCGGGCGCCACCCAGCGCGTTGACGAATTCGTCCCAGGTGAGACAACCCGCCGCCCGCACGAAGCCGTGGCTTTCACGTGTCGCGCGCAGCACTTGCTGGCGCCGGTTCGCGTCGGGGAAGACCTGGAGGGTGCGGCCGGGACGGGGCATTCGGAGTGGATTCTAGAACGCGTGAAGGGCCCCCGCTTATGCTCCATTCGTGCTTTCCGCCCAACTCCTTCTCGCGGTCGTCCCCCTGCTCTCCTCGGTTCCCCTGAGCCCGGACGCCCGGCCCTCTTCCGGGCAGGCGCCCGGTTTTCACGAACTGCGCTTCGACTGGAAGCAGGATGGCGCCCTCATGGGCGCGGCGACGGTGCTGCTCGTGGGCAGCGAAGTCCTCTTCAAGGAGGACCTGGCCCCCGCGACGTGCCGCTGGTGCGACCGGGCCGCCGATGGCACGGACTCGCTCAACCGGCTGGACCGCTGGGGACGCGGGCTCACCGGCACCACCGGGGCGCAGCGCCAGCGCGCGGGCAACTGGAGCAACATCGTGGGCGGACTGCTGCCCCTGGGCACGCTGGGGGCGCACTACGCCTTCTCGCGGCAGGCGGGGGCCTCCGGCGCCGTGTTTCTCCAGGACACGGGCATCATCGTCGAGTCGGTCCTGCTGAGCGCGGTGCTCAACCAGGCCACGAAGTTCATCGCGGGCCGGGAGCGGCCCTTCGTCCACGCCCTGCCCGAGGCCCAGAAGCCCTTCACGGAGCACCCCTCGGACAACAACCTCTCCTTCTACAGCGGCCACACCAGCATGATGTTCTCGCTGGTGGTGTCCGCGGGCACCGTGGCCCACCTGCGCGGCTACCCGCACCAGCCCTGGGTCTGGGCGGTGGGGCTGCCCCTGGCCACCTCCGTGGGCCTGCTGCGAATGGGCGCTGGCAAACACTACCTGACCGATGTGGCCGTGGGCGCGGCGCTGGGGACGGCCTCCGGGCTCGCGGTGCCCCTGTTGCTGCACGGGCGCACGTCTTCGACCCCCGAAGGGCTGTCCCTCCAGGTGACGGCAGGGCCCCGGGGCGCGGCGGTCGCGGGGCGCTTCTAGCCCTGGCCGCTCCGCGGCCTGTGGCACCAGCGTGTCACCGGACGTGTTCTCTACAAGATGCCTCGCGGCGTCCCGGAAACATTTATTTCAAGACGGGTTGTTCCCCCCCAGCCAGCGCCCCACCTTCCCGGGGCAGACGCTTGAAACGGGGGAGGAAGACATGAAGCTGAGCGCGGTGATGAATCCGGATGTGCGTCCTATCAGCCCGGAACAAACGCTGACCGAGGCCGCCCTGCGCATGCGGCAACAGGGCTCAGGACTTCTTCCCGTGTGCAACAGCCGGAAAATCGTGGGCCTGCTCACCGACCGCGACATCGTGTTCCAGGCCATCGCGGAGCGGCTCGATCCCCAACAGACCCGGGTGGGCGAAATCCTCGGGGACGCGGCCCCCTGCTACGCCTTCGAGGACGATGAGCTGGCCACCGCCGCCCAGCTCATGGCCGAACACCACCTCCACTACCTGCCCGTCCTCGACCGGGACCAGAACCTCGTGGGCATGGTGTCGCTCGACGACATTGCCCGCGAGGCGCTGGACGCGCCCTCGGGCCCCCACGAGCTTCCCCTCTCGGGGCTGACCGTGAACCATCACTGAGGGCCGGGCTTCGGCCCCCCGCGGCTCACCCCAGCTCCCGCTCCTCTTCCGGCAAGGCGGCGTGGGGCCCTGCCGCGGGCAGCGATTGAAGGTTCCACGGCGCCCCGGCCTGCCAGGCCACCGCGCCGGACAGGCCCCAGCCTCCGCGCACGGGCTCGCGGTTCTCGAACTCCAGCCAGAACACCGCCTCATCCGGCCGCGCCGCCTGATCCAGACAGGCAATGCGCGTCACCGGCCGTCCACCCTCGCCGCCCAGGGACACCGCGAAGCCCTTGTGGGAGTGGCCACAGAACATCCACTTGGGCCGCAGCGTGTCCACCAACCGGCGCGTGATGGGATTGCCAATCCAATACGACGGCAGGGGCCGGGTTGACGGGGCGTTCTCGTCCCGCGCCCGCTGCACGATGCCCCGGGGCCACTCGTGCACCAGCAGCAGGTCCACGTCCCGCGCGTGCATGACCCGCTCGACTTCCGGCGCGCGGAAGTAACCGGCCTGCTTCGCCGTATCGAGCGCCCGGGGCCGCTTGAGCGGCTGCTCGAAGAAGCGCGGGGCGTGGATGCCCGAGAGGTACGCCACGCGCAGCCCCCGCAGCGTCTGGAGCCCCGCCCGCCCGAGGTAATACACCTGGGGGGCCAGTTCCATGCCCTCCGGCGCGTCGTGGAGCGCCTCGAAGTCCTCGTTGTTCCCACCGATGAAGTACAGCGGCCGCTTCATCTGCCGCTGCCCATCCGCGTACTCGGCGAACTCGGCGGGCATGAGGCGCTTGGTCATCTTGCGGCGTTGATCATCCGCGCGCCGGAAGGCCTCCACGTCCCCCACCGCCAGCACCATGTCCACCGGCCGGCCCCGCGCCTTCTCCAACACCTCCATCCACGCTTCCACCCGGTGGAAGCGTCCATGGATGTCTCCCACACCCGCGATGAGGAGAGATTGTGTGGACATTGCAGGCCTTCGGCGTGAGCCTTCAAAGTGCCGTGGCCCCCTCCCGCTGTCGAGAGGGATCTCCCTACAGGCGTTGAAAACAGTGCTGAGAGAAAATTAAAGAGAAGGACCCGGGGGGTCCTCTCCTGCGCCTGGGTGCATCCCGACTCCGGGGATCAGCACCCGAGCGGGTACGTGACTTCTACCAGGGCGCCTGGAGGGGGAGCGGCCTGCGCCTCGAAGAGGATGGCGCGGGTGTCTGGGTTGTAATGCCAACCGGACGTCACCGGCACCCCATCCACCGTGACGGAGATCTGCGAGGGATTCTCCGGCTGCTCGGACAGCGGGAAGGAGCGGTTGGGCCCGAAGGTGTTGGACGAGAGCTTCTTGAGGGACTCGGCCCAGTTCGGCGTGCAGATGCTCTCCACGACGCCGCCGGTGGCCTCCGCGAGCTGGATGTAGCGCGCGCCCGAGCTGCTGGCCGTCACGCAGGTGGACAGGTTCGTGGGCCCCACGATGGCCGAGACGCTCAGCTTGGAGGCCTCGTTGTTCTTCAGCGCGCGGAGGTACGTCTCGTAGAAGGCCACCGGCTGGGGGGAGAAGTCCTCCTCGTCGGTGAGGAAGATGAGCGCCAGCCGCGCGTCCTCGCGCAGGAAGCCGCCGTTGCCGTCCGCGGCCTGCGCGGTGCGCGGATCATCCGTGTTGTGCAGCAGCGGCTGGGACAGGGCCCGGTAGGCGGCCTCCAGCCCCTGCTCGTTCCAGTGGCACACGCCCACCTGCGTGTTGTGGGCGAAGACGGACGAGGCGTTCGGCGTGGTGGGGGTAATGACCCGCGGCGAGGCGCCATCCACCGGGAAGAGCCGGCCGTTCTCACCGCCCTCGGCGCCGCCCAGGCACGCGGACCAGCCGCCCGGCGAGGCATCCAGGCCCGTGGTGGTGACCCCGATGTGGTAGTCCACGCCCGCGGCGTTGGCGGAGCTCAGGAAGGCGGCGAAGTTGCTGCCCAGGCTCTGCTGCTCCTCCATCATCGAGCCCGAGTTGTCCACGACGAAGAGCACGTCGACCTTGGCCTCGGACTCCTGGAAGAACGTGTCGGTCTGCTCCGCCTTGCTCACGCCCTTGCCCAGCAGGCTCGCGGTGTAGACGGAGTCCGGCCCCAGCTCAAAGCGCAGCGCCGCCGCGTCCACGCCCTCGTTCTCCGGCGCATAGGTGGCGCGCAGCCGGAACTGCCCGCCCGCCTCCAGCGTCACCGGGAAGGTGGGCACCTCCGAGAGCTGGAACTCCGCGCTGTCCTGCTGCACCTGCAGCCCCTGGACGGTGAGCGGGCCCGCGCAGCCGTTGTAGGCGATGAGCTCCTGCGTGCGCGGCGCGCACGTGAGCTGCGAGAGGCCAAACTCCAGGTGCGTGGGCTGAACGGCGAAGCAGCCCTTCACCCCCTCGCCCACCACGTTCACGGTGGGGTGCCCGTTGGACGGATGGTTCACCCAGCCCTCCGCCAGGCCGCCATAGGAGGCCTCCGCCTCCGGCTTGAACCGGACGAGCAGCTGCGCCTTCTGCCCCGGGGCCAGCAGCGAGCCCGTCACCGGCGGGGCGCTGAAGGCCCCGTCCGAGCCCGCCGCGAGCTGCAGCCCCGCGAGGAAGCACTCCGTGGCGCCCGTGTTGCGCACGGAGGTGCCCAGCACCACCTCCGCGCCCACCGGCACCCGGCCGAAGTCGAGCGTGGCCGGGGACACCGCGTACTGGCACGGCGGGAGCGCCTTGCCGTTCCCCTTGAGCGTCACCGCCTCGGTGGAGGTGGTGCCGCCGCTGCGCACGGACACGGAGAGCTGGGCCTCGCCCTGCCCCGCGCCCGCCCGGGGCGTGAAGGTGACGCCCACGGCGGCCGACTGGCCCGGGGCGATGGGGGTGCTCGCGGGCGCCTGGGCCAGCGTGAAGAACCCGCCCTGCCGCGTGTCAATCTGCAAGTCACTCACCAGCACCGGGGCGCGGCAGCGGTTGATGACCTTCACCTCGCGGGTGGCGGACATGCCCTCGGCCACCCCCCCTAAGTCCAGCGCGCGCGGCAGCACCGTCACGCACGAGGAGCCGCCCTCGCCGCTCAGCGCCACCTTGGGCGCGGGCGCGGCCGAGCCGGTGGCCTTCACGTCGATCTCCACCCGCGCCTCGGGAAGCGCGCCGAGCCGCGACGGCGCGAACGCCACGCGGATCTCCGCGGCCTGCCCCGGATTCAGGACACCGCCCGGGGGCACCACCGCGCTCAGCAGGCGGAACTCACCAGAGCCCTCGAGGAGGCGCGCGCCCTGGTAGCTCATGGGCGAGGTGCCCAGGTTGCGCACCATGATGCGCTCCTCGGCCGTGGCCCCCAGCGCCACGTTGCCGAAGTCCACCCGCAGGGGAGAAATATCCAGCTGCGAGGCGATGCCCATGCCCTTGAGCGGCACGGCGATGGGCGCGCAGCCCTCGCACACCTCCACGCTCACCTCGGCGGAGGCCACGCCCAGCCGGCGCGGCTTGAACGCGATGGGCAGGGCCTGCTCCTCGCCCGGCTGCAACATCAGCTCCGGCCCGGCCGTGCTGGAGGAGAACTGATCCGCGTCCGCCCCGGCCATGCGCAGCCGCAGTGGGCTCTCCACGCGGGAGGAATTGCGCAGGCGCAGCGTGAGCACCTGCACGGTGTCAAGCGCCACGTTGCCAAAATCCAGCTCCTGGCTGCGCACCTCGACCCAGGCCTTCACGCCCTGGCCCGCGAAGTTCACCTGCGAGCCCGCGGCCCCGTCCGAGTCCGCGTCCGTGAGGATGTCCACCACGCCCTGCACCGTGCCCTCCACGGCGGGCGAGAAGCGCACCTCCAGCTCGGCCTCGCCCCCCGCGCTCAGCGAGAAGGGCTCGAACGGGGCAATCTCCACGTTGGGCACGCTGGAGGAGGCACCCTCCACGCGCAGCGGGGCCCGGCCCTCATTGGCCACCCGGAGTTTCACCGTCTTGGTGGAGCCGATCGCCGCCGGGCCGAACTCCAGCACCTGGGGCCGTGCGGCGAAGCCCGTGCGCGCGCGGTTGCCGGAGCTCTGCCGGTCACACCCGCTCAGCCCTCCCGCCACGCACGCCCACGCCACCAGCCAAGCCCACCGACGTCCCCACATAAGCGCCGCCTCCCCAGACTCCGTCCTGGAGGGCTGTTGCAACCGGAATGCCCAGGCAGGGAAGCCGGGGGGCCAACCGGGCAAACCACCCGCCAGACTGGGGAAAAAGGCGGGAATGCACAGGGAAGCGAAGTCTCCACCCTTCCCCCACCCCTGAACTTTTTTCAGGACTGCCCACCCGGGGACAGGAGAAACCACGCTCCCCCGGGGCCGCTAGGGTTGCACGGCGGCGGGCGCCAGGAGCTTGCGCAAGAGCCCCGTGCCCCAGAGCACCCCCAGGATGCACAGGGCCGCGCCCAGCAGGGCCAGCGGCGCCACGGGCTCGGTGAGGAACACGGCGCCCAGGAGCCAGGAGAAGACGGGGGTGAGCTGCGAGCCCACGCCGCCCATGGCCGTGGTGACGTGACCCATGGCGTAGGTGAAGATCATCTGGGCCACCGCCGAGGACAGCCCCACAGCCAGCAGCAGCCCCACCGTGTCCGCCGCGAGGGGCCGCCAGTCGGCCAGGGCGAACGGAAGGCCGAACAGCAGGCCGAAGCAGCAGAAGGACAGGAAGACGGTGGCCGGATCCGTGTCGTTGCGCAGGGCACGCAGGGCGACCACGGCGGCGCCGCTGAAGACGGCCGAGAACATGCCCGCCCACGCCCCCAGCCCGAAGGACAGGCTGGAGGTCACCATCGACGTGCCCCAGATGACGAGCCCCGCGCCCACCGTCGTCAACACGAGCCCGCCCAGGAGCGGGCCGCTCACCTGCTCTTTGAGGAAGTAGTAACCCAGGATGGCGCCGTAGATGGGCCAGCAGGCGTTGAGCAGCACCGCGGGCCCCACCGCCACCAGGTCAATGCAGACGAAGTAGAGGTAGACCGAGATGCCGCCGAAGATGCCCCGCAGGGACCAGAGCAGCGGCCGGCCGAAGCGAGGCCGGTGGCCCATCGCCGGGTAGTAGAGCGCCAGGAAGACGAGCCCCACGGCGAACCGGCCGCAGACCACCTGCCCCACCGACAGCCGCCCCGAGAGCATCCGGGCGAACAGGGCCATGAGCGCGAAGAGAAAGCTGGAAAACATGAGCAGCGGCAGGCCGCGCCAGCGCTCGGGGACCGAAAAGCCCTTCATGGAGTGCGGCCCACCGTAGCCCAAGCCCTGGCGGCCCCCAAGGACGCCTGCCCTCCGGGCCGCTGGGGATTCCGGTTGCAACGCCAAGCGTTCAGGACCATCCAACGGCTTCCTACCCAATAAACCGGGTCACCGGAACACCTTTTCAGTATAGACCAGCCCCTATGTCCGAGCCCGACATCATCACCATCCGCGGTGCCCAGGAGCACAACCTCAAGAACGTCACGCTGGAGATCCCGAAGAAGAAGCTCGTGGTCTTCACCGGCGTGTCCGGCTCCGGAAAGAGCTCGCTCGCCTTCGACACCCTCTACGCGGAGGGCCAGCGCCGCTACGTGGAGAGCCTCTCGGCCTATGCCCGGCAGTTCCTCGGACAGATGGAGAAGCCCAAGTACGACACGCTGAGGGGCCTGTCGCCCACCATCTCCATCGAGCAGAAGGCGGCCAGCAACAACCCCCGCTCCACCGTGGGTACGGTGACGGAGGTGCATGACTACCTGCGCGTGCTCTACGCCTCCATCGGCGTCCAGCACTGCCCCCAGTGCGGGCGCAAGGTGGGCAAGCAGAGCGCGCAGCAGATCATCGACGAGATCCTCAAGTCCCCCGCGGGCACCAAGGTGCAAATCCTCGCGCCGCTCGTCACCAACCGGAAGGGCGAGCACAAGGACATCCTCACCGAGGCGCAGAAGCGCGGCTTCTCCCGGGCGCGCATCGACGGCAAGCTGAAGAGCCTGGAGGAGCGCGTGGAGCTGGACAAGAAGTCCAAGCACGACATCGCGCTCATCATCGACCGGCTCGTGCTCAAGCCGGAGGTGCGCACGCGCCTGACCGACTCGGTGGAGACCGCGCTGCGCGAGGGCAAGGGCATCCTCATCGTCACCGACGAGAACGGCACCCTGTCCTCCGACCGCGTCATGAGCGAGCTGAACGCGTGCCACGCGTGCGGCCTGTCCTTCGGCGAGCTGACCCCGGCGGCCTTCTCCTTCAACAACCCGCTGGGCATGTGCACCGACTGCAACGGCCTGGGCACCAAGGCGGAGATGGATCCGGACCGGATCGTCCCGGACCCCACGCGCACCGTGCGCGACGGGGCCATCGAGCCGTGGGCCAGCGGCATGAACAAGGGCGAGGGCTGGACGGCGGAGTTCGTCGAGAGCCTGGCCGAGGCGTTCAAGATTCCCCTGGATGTGCCCTACGCGAAGATCGGCCAGAAGGAAAAAGACATCCTGATGTACGGCTCGGACGGCAAGGCGTTCACCGTCAAGTGGGGCGAGGGCGGCCGCTACAAGATGGAGTGGGAGGGCCTGGTCAACAAGCTCATGCGCAGCTTCAAGACGACCACCTCCGAGGCGATGCGCACCTACTACCAGAAGTTCTTCAGCGACAAGCCCTGCCCCACGTGCAAGGGCGATCGCCTGAAGCCCGAGAGCCGCGCCGTGAAGGTCCACGGCAGCTCCCTGGTGGAGCTGAGCAAGCGGACCATCTCGGACTCCCTGAGCTTCCTGGGCGGCATGGGGCTCACGGAGAACGAGCAGAAGATCGCCGCGGAGCTGCTCAAGGAGATCCGCAGCCGCCTGTCCTTCCTGGTGGACGTGGGCCTGGGCTACCTCACGCTGGACCGCACCGCCTCCACCCTGTCCGGCGGCGAGAGCCAGCGCATCCGCCTGGCCTCGCAGATGGGCAGCGAGCTGACGGGCGTCATCTACATCCTGGATGAGCCCTCCATCGGCCTGCACCAGCGCGACAACGGCAAGCTCCTGGCCACGCTCAAGCGGCTGCGGGACTTGGGCAACTCCGTCATCGTCGTGGAGCACGACGAGGAGACGATGGAGGAGGCGGACTGGATCGTCGACTTCGGCCCGGGCGCAGGCGAGCTGGGCGGCCAGGTGGTGGCCCAGGGCACCCCCAAGCAGGTGATGGCGGACGAGGGGAGCCTCACGGGCGCGTACCTCTCCGGGCGCAAGGAGATCGAAATCCCCGAGCAGCGGCGCAAGCCCGGCAAGCAGCAGCTGCTCATCCGCGGGGCGCGCGAGAACAACCTGAAGGACGTGGACGTGGAGATTCCCCTCGGGGTGCTGGTGTCCATCACCGGCGTGTCCGGGGCGGGCAAGTCCACGCTCATCAACGAGATCCTCTACCCGGCGCTGGCGCGGCACCTCTACGAGAGCCGCGAGGTGCCCGGGCGGCACAAGTCCATCCAGGGCATGGAGCACCTGGACAAGGTCATCGACATCGATCAGCGGCCCATCGGCCGCACGCCGCGCAGCAACCCGGCCACGTACACGAAGGTGTTCGACGCCGTGCGCGAGGTGTTCGCGCTCACCCAGGAGGCGCGCACGTTCGGGTACACCCCGGGCCGCTTCTCCTTCAACATCAAGGGCGGGCGCTGCGAGGCGTGCGAGGGCGACGGCGTGAAGCTCGTGGAGATGCACTTCCTGGCGGACGTGTACGTGCCGTGCGAGGTGTGCCAGGGCAAGCGCTTCAACGAGGCCACGCTCCGGGTGCGCTACAAGGGCAAGAACATCGCCGAGGTGCTCGACATGAGCGTGCGCGAGGCGATGCAGCACTTCGGGGCCCACAAGGACATCATGCGCGTGCTCCAGACGCTGGAGGACGTGGGGCTGGGCTACATCCGCCTGGGGCAGAGCTCGCCCACGCTGTCGGGCGGCGAGGCCCAGCGCATCAAGCTGGCGCGGGAGCTGGCGCGCGTGTCCACCGGCCGCACGCTCTACATCCTGGATGAGCCCACCACCGGCCTGCACTTCGAGGACATCCGCAAGCTGCTGCTGGTGCTCAACCGCCTGGTGGAGGCGGGCAACTCGGTGCTCTGCATCGAGCACAACCTGGATGTCATCAAGAGCTCCGACTGGGTCATCGACCTGGGCCCCGAGGGCGGCTCGGGCGGCGGCCGGGTGCTCGCCGTGGGCACCCCCGAGGCCGTGTCCCAGGTGCAGGAGAGCCACACCGGCCGCTACCTCGCCCACGTCCTGAAGAAGGCCCGCCGCCAGCGCGTGGGTCAACGGGTGGACACTTCCCCGGCGCTCGCCCCGCCGCCGCCGGCGGAGGCTCCGAGCGGACGCCGGGCGTCGATGGCCACCTGAGGGCAGGCAGCCAGGCAAGCGCCTGCCAGGCCGCCACTTGGCGATTGGGAATAGATGCACAAGAGGCATGTCCTGGTCTTCCCGTGTCAGGACTCACGATGCCGCCCTCGCTGCGCCCCTGGAGCCTCGTGCTCCTCCCGCTGTTGCTGGCCGCCCCCGTGGCATCAGCGGAGGAGGAGGCTCGCCGTCAGGCCGCCCAGGCGGTGCGCCCGCCGCGCACGCCGAAGCGTTCCGGTCCTCTGAAGGCGCTGGTGCCCATCCCCGGCGGCGAGCGCCTGCGCAAGGACGCAGCCCTGGCCTTCCAGAAGATGCACGACGAGGCCTCCGCGGAGGGCATCTGGCTGTGGGCCGTCAGCGGCCACCGCTCGCGCGCGGAGCAGCGCTACCTCTACCGCCTCTACCGCAAGGGCCTGGGGCCTCGCGCCGCCCGCCCCGGACGCTCTAACCATCAGCGGGGCACGGCGGTGGATGTGTCGGTGGGCGGGGTCTCCTCCCCGGTCTACGGGTGGCTGTCGGCCAACGCGTGCCGCTTCGGCTTCCGGCGCACGGTGCGCTCGGAGCCGTGGCACTGGGAGTACCGCCCCAAGAGCACGCCCCTGCCCAAGCCCGGCCATGCGTGCGCCGACCGCTACGTCACCCCGCCCCTGCCCCCGGCCCCACCCGAGGTGGCCACGCCCAGCCCCAGCTAGTTGACGGACAGCGGCGGCAACATCTCCCCTCCCGTCACGTGCATCAGGGACAGGGCAATCCGTCGCGGTCCCAAGCGGCTCAATGGCTCTCCGCTTCAAGCCGCCTCAGCAGCAGGCGCAGTTCGTCCAGGGTGAACTGATGCGCCCCAGGGGCCTCGCCTCGGGTGTCTCTCAGGGCGAACGAGAATCCCCGCGCGTGACTCAGCCCCCTTCGCACCTCTCGGAAGTTGCCGGGGGACAGGGGGAGGGAGAACAGGACCGGGCTCTTCGAGGCGATTGCGTCGAGGTCGCGTGCGTCCAGCTCAAGCTCGTTCGGCTCGCGGATGATGCGCCAGCCATCCTCAAGTGACGGACAGATCTCTACCTGTGTCCACGCTGGCGGTGGCGCGCCCGCTTCATCCATCCGCGCGCTCACCCACGCCGGGTCATCATCCTCATCGGCCGCTACCCGCACGAGCGCCCACTCGATTCCCGCCTGCGCGAGCGACTCGCGCCAAGCCCCCGGTACCTCCGTGCCCCACGGCACCTGCACCACCTGTGCGCCCATCTGCTTCGCCGCCCTAGACTCCAGCGCGACAGCCCCACCGAGAGGCTCCACGCACAGCCTCGCCCGCTTGAGGACTGCGGCGATCGCGTGCGCGCCATCGCTGCCAATGACCCTGCCCGCCGTGCGCGCGCCCACCACGACGCCGATCAGGTCTACCCCTAGCAGTTCGAGTTGTGCCGCCTCCTCGGGCGAAGCAACCCCCTGCACATGAATGACACACCCGCCCTTCATCTATTCCCCACCGGGCTTCCTGGCATCATCGACCTCCTGAAGGACATTCTGCGCTGCAGCATTCGCGGTGGCCGCCTGCAGCATCCACCCCTGGAGGCCCGTATCCATGTAGATGATGGTCGCCTTCTCTCCCAAGGTGGGGACGTAGGTCGCGCGATCGACGACCTTGATGGTCCCCTTGGACGAGGAGGAGATCTTGTAATAGGAGCCGCCATGCCGACCGCCCCCCGGGTGGACCTGGATATTCTGGATGTCGAACCTCTTGATCTGGATCTGCTTCGAGAGCTTCGAGCCCTTGGTCGACGGCGCGATGTCGGCCTTGTAGCCCGCCTTGCGGAAGACATCGGCGATCTGGTCCGGACTCTTCCCCCAGAGGGACTTCGGCTTGAACAAGAGCTGGCCGATCCACTTCTCCGCATCCGCTGCGGTTTCTGCGATCGCCGCGCCCTTGCCGAGTAGCACGGTGGCCTTCTGGAAGGACGTGCTCGCCTTGACCGCCTCAACGAGCTTCTTCACCCGCGGCAGGCTCGTGATGAGCTTGGTGATCTTGGACGCCTTGCCCACCCACTTGATGCCCTGGACGACGCCCCCCGAGAAGAAGAGCATCAGCGCTTCCATGATGACGTAGCCGATCACCCAGCCGCGGAAGTGCCACCGGCGCAGCAGTTCGGGGGCGTTCCACTTCGCTGAGAAGCGGTCGAGCCAGCCCTGCACGAGCGCGTTCCAATCGAGCTTGCTCAGATCACTCCACAACCTGAAAGCATCTGCCAGGAGGTTCCCCGTGAGCAGGCTGGCCAGGATGTCCCAGATCATTACCGCCAGGTCCTTGAACCCGACCAACACGTCCCAGAGGGATTCGAGCACGCCGTGGATCACCCCCGCAGTGAAAGCCGAGGCCCCGAGGGTGAAGTCGACGGCCGACTGGGCGATCGTTTTCGCCGCCTCCCAGGCTTCGTATGAGATCGACTCGGACCCGGCTTTGCCGCGCAGCGACTTCAAGAAGGCGAGGCTAGGGATCCAGATCATGGTGCCTTCAAGCACCTGCGTAGTGTCCCAGTCATCGCGAGGGTCCGGCTTGTAGATGCCGCGCCGCCCCTCTCCCTGGTTGGAGTAGACAAGGCCGTTCACGTAGAAACGGTGATCGCTCCCCCACTTCGCTTGGCCACCGTAGTACCGGTGAGAGAGTAACAGCGCTGACTCGCCATGTTTGATCCAATGGATCTTCGCTTGAGGCTCAGGCAGATCCATGTCTAGGTGCGTGGCGACGCAGTAGCCAAACACACCCCCGTCGGTCGTAACGAAGTACCAGCCGTCATCGATGGAGTCGACAAAAACGCGGGTGTTGAAAGCCAGATGCTTCACCACACGCGCATTGGGCGAGGGCTTCTCTCGCAGGTTGATGCCCTCTGGCTTGTACGCAATACCAAGCTTCCGAACTTGCTCCTTCCGGGAGAAGCGCTTGACCCCTGGGTCACTGCCACTCGTCCCGGAAGAAGGAGACCCGAATCGAAGCTTCTGGTCTGACATCGAAACCTCAGTGGCCGTCAACAGAGGGAGAATTGAGCACGGACTCCTCCACAAAGCGACAGTGAACGTGCAAACTCCTGAATACTGCACGGACACTCACAACGGCCCTGGGCGGCTTTCCCCCTCGGGAATGGCCTTCCGGATACCGGCGAGCCTCGGAGGAGCAGTTCCCTTGCAACGGTGGCCCGATATGACCGGGTAGTATTAGGGCGCGCCCCGAGATAACCGATTGTCTCGGCCCGGCCCCGTGGGGTAGGCACGAAGCGCCATTTTCCCTGGCGCTCCCCCCTTCCGCCGAGATGCCCGCGCATGGCCGAGTCCGTCCCCGCGAAGAGCAGCCGCTTCCCGCCGCAAATCCCCTACATCATCGGCAACGAGGCCTGTGAGCGCTTCAGCTTCTACGGGATGCGGAACATCCTCACGGTGTTCCTCATCGACTACCTGCTGGTGAACGCGAACCCGGACCCGGCGGCCCGGGAGGCGATGGCCAAGTCGCACTTCCACCTGTTCATGTCCGGGGTCTACTTCTTCCCGCTGTTCGGCGGGTACCTGGCGGACCGGTTCCTGGGCAAGTACCGCGTCATCCTCTGGCTGAGCCTGCTGTACTGCGTGGGCCACGCGTGTCTGGCCATTTTCGAGAACAGCCCCGCGGGCTTCTACACGGGCCTGTTCCTCATCGCCCTGGGCTCGGGCGGCATCAAACCGTGCGTGTCCGCCATGGTGGGCGACCAGTTCACCGAGGAGAACAAGCACCTGGTGAAGAAGGTCTTCGCCATCTTCTACTGGACCATCAACTTCGGCTCGTTCTTCGCCTCGCTCTTCATCCCCCTGGCCCTCAAGCACCTGGGGCCCGCGGTGGCCTTCGGCATCCCCGGCATCCTCATGTTCCTGGCCACCGCCATCTACTGGCTGGGCCGCCGCCACTACGTCGTCGTGCCGCCCACCGGGCACAACCCGCACTCGTTCCTGCGCATCCTCTTCTCGGCCCTGGGCAACCGCCAGCACCGCCCCGCCGGGGGCGACTGGCTGTCGGGCGCCCGGAAGGCGCACCCCGAGGAGGCCATCGAGGGCGTGCGGGCCGTGTTCCGCATCAACCTGCTGCTCATGCCCACCGTGCCCTTCTTCTGGATGCTCTTCGACCAGAAGGCCTCCACCTGGGTGGTGCAGGCGCGCGGCATGGATCCCCAGGTGGGCTCGTTCACCTTCCAGCCCAGCCAGATGCAGTTCATCAACCCCGCGCTGGTGATGATCCTCATCCCCGTGCTGGCGGGCGTCATCTACCCGGCGCTCCAGAAGACCCGCTTCGAGCTCACCCCGCTGCGCCGCATGCCGCTGGGGCTCATCATCGGCGCGTTCTCCTACATCATCGCGGGCTACTACCAGGTGCTCATCGAGGGGGGCTCCAGGCTGAACATCGCCTGGCAAATCCTCCCGTACATCGTGCTCACGCTGGCGGAAATCCTGGTGTCCACCACGGGCCTGGAGTTCGCCTACACCCAGGCCCCCCGCGAGATGAAGGGCGTGGTGCAGAGCCTGTGGCTGGTCAACACCACCCTGGCCAACATCGCGGTGGCCATCGCCTCCTCGCTCAACATCTTCCAGGGCTCGGGCCAGTTCTTCTTCTACTCGGGCCTGGCCATCCTGGCCGGGGTGGGCATGGCCCTCATGGCGCGCAAATACAAGGTCCGGGACTACTACCAGCAGGCCGCCCCCATCCCCGTGGGGGAGCATGCCGCACCGGGTCTGAACGCCAAGGGCCCCTGAGGGCCCGCACGCAGAGCGTGTCTGGTGGGGGGGGCGCTTGACAAAGGTGTGACCTGATCGGTTCGATCCTGAACTGAATGTCCACATCCACTGCCCAGCAGCTCCCCCTCGAACCGCCCTCCTCCGATGGCGCCGCCCCCGCGGCCCCCAAGGGACACCCCAAAGGGTTGTATGTCCTCTTCGCCACTGAGATGTGGGAGCGCTTCAGCTATTACGGCATGCGCGCCCTGCTCGTGCTGTACCTGCTGAACTACCTGCAGTTCCAGCCGGCGGACTCCTCCTCCGTGTTCAAGTGGTACACGAGCCTCGTGTACCTCACGCCCCTGCTGGGCGGGTTCCTGGCGGACCGGTACCTGGGGCTGCGCGCCTCCATCATCATGGGCGCGGTGCTGATGGCCATTGGCCACTTCCTCATGGCCTTCGAGCCGCTGCCCCTCTTCTACGCGGCGCTCGCCTTCCTCATCGCCGGCAACGGCTTCTTCAAGCCCAACATCTCCACCCTGGTGGGCAAGCTCTACAAGCAGGGCGATGCGCGCCGGGATGGTGCCTTCACCATCTTCTACATGGGCATCAACATCGGCGCCTTCCTGTCGCCCCTCATCTGCGGCTGGCTGCGCCGGAACATGGGCCCCACCCCGGGCATGGGCTACCACTGGGGCTTCGCCGCGGCCGGCGTGGGCATGGTGCTCAGCCTCATCATCTTCCTCGTGGGCCAGAAGCAGGTGCTCCGGGACGTGGCCGCCGCGGGCAACCTGGATGAAATCGCCCCCAAGAAGAAGGACGCCACCGTGGCCCAGGCGGCGGCCGAGGAGCCGGACGAGCAGGTGCCCAGCACCGGCGGCTTCGGCGGCCTCATCGCCAAGGTGTTCCCCTGGCTGCTGTTCGCCCTGGCGGTGGTGGTGCCCGTGCGCTTCATCACCCAGGCGGTGGCGGGCCATGAGCCCTGGACGAACGTCATCATGCCCACGGTCTTCTCGGCCATTGGCGCGTGGATGGGCTGGACGCTGCTCACCATCAAGAACGCCGCCCGGGACAAGAGCACCGTCATCTTCGTGCTCTTCACCTTCGTGGTGCTCTTCTGGATGGCCTTCGAGCAGGCCGGCAACGCGCTCAACATCTGGGCCGCCTACAACACGGCGACGCTCGACTTCGGCCTCTTCGCCGTGGAGGGCGAGGACTACCAGGCGGCCAACGCCCTGTTCATCGTCGCCTTCGCCCCGCTGTTCGCGATGATGTGGACGGGGCTGGCCCGGCGCGGCCTGGAGATCTCCACCGCGGCGAAGATGCTGGCGGCCATGGTGCTCATCACCGCCTCCTTCGGCGCGATGGTGGCCGGCGCGGCGGCCGAGAACGCCACCGTCACCCGGGTGCCCCTGGCGTCCCTGCCCCCGGGCGTCCAGCTGGAGACGCTCAACGCGGGCCGGTTCGGCTATGAGCCCGGCACCCAGGAGCTCACCGTGCGCGGCGTGCTGGCGCCCTTCGCCGTCACCAACGCCCTGCGCCCCACGGTGGACAAGACGTACATGGGCCAGGTGGAGGCCCTGGAGGCGGCCGCGAGGAACGCCTCCCCGGAGCGCCCCACCACCTTCCAGTTCACGGACCTGCCGCAGGGCTACACGTTCCCGCTGCAGGGCGGCGCCGTGTCCGCATGGGATGCCTCGTCGCGCACGGTGACGATGGTGGCGGGGCTGTCCCCCCTGACCAAAGCCCAGCTCGTGGGCGCGGGCGCCCCTCCCGCGTGGCGCGAGGCCATCACCTCGCTGGCCGAGAAGAGCAAGGCGGCCCAGGTGAGCGGCTTCTGGCTGCTGCTGAGCTACCTGCTGGCCACCTTCGGCGAGCTGTGCCTGTCGCCCGTGGGCCTCTCCATGGTGACGAAGCTGGCGCCGACGCGCTTCGCCTCGCTCTTCATGGGCGTGTGGCTGCTGAGCAACGCGGTCGCCCAGTACGTGGGCGGCAGCCTCGGCGAGAAGTGGGGCGAGATTGTCCCCACCAGCTACTTCGCCATCTTCGTCTACTCGTCGCTGGTGGGCGCGGTGGTGCTGCTCATCCTCCAGGCGCCCCTCAAGCGGCTCATGCACAGCGTGCGGTAGCGCGGTACCGCCCGGCCGCCGTCACCCGTTGGCGGCGCCGGGCCCCGGAGGCAAGCGCGGCGAGGCGCCCGGCCCGCCGCGGTGCTGGAGGTGCTCCACCCCCTGCACCGGCAGCCGCACCTCGCACCGGGTGCCCTGGCCCCACTCGCTGGTGAGGTGGATGAGCCCGCCGTGGCGCAGAACGATTCGCCGGCAGAGCGCCAGGCCCAGGCCCGTGCCCTCCCCGGCCGCCCGGGTGGAGAAGAACGGCTGGAAGAGGCGCTCCATGTCCTCCGGCTTGATGCCCGTGCCGGTGTCGGTGATGGACACCACCGCCGTGGCCCCGTCGTGCTCGGTGGAGATCTTCACCTGGCCCTTGGTTCCCACCGCGCGCACGGCGTTGTCCAGCAGGTTCACCCACACCTGGTTGAGCGAGCCCGGGTCCCCGGTGATGGGCACGTCGCACTGGTAGTCGCGCACCACCACCACGTCCGGGGGAATCTTCCACGCCAGCACGCTCAGGGTGGAGTCCAGCGAGGCGCCCAGGTTCACCGGCACCAGCCGGTCGCTGGTGCGCACGAAGGACAGCAGGGACTCGGCCAGGTGGCGGATGCGCGTGCCGCACTCCTCCATCACATCCAGCATGGCGCGCGTGGTGTCCGGGTCCACCTGAGAGCCCAGGATGCTCTCGCGCAGGGGCAACATGGCGTTCATCAGCCCGTTGAGCGGGTTGCGCACCTCGTGGGCGAAGCCGGAGGTGAGCAGGCCCGTGGCCGCCAGCCGCTCGTTCTCCGCCGCGCGCACCGCGGCGTCCCGCAGGCGCAGCTGGGCCTCGATGCGCGCCAGCAGCTCCCGGGGCGAGAACGGCTTGCCGATGTAGTCGTTCGCGCCGGTGCCCAGCCCCTCCACCTTCTCGGCCACCTCCTGCCGGGCGGTGAGGAGGATGACGGGGATGTCCGCCGTCTCCTGGCGCTCGCGCAGCGCGGCGAGCATCTGCAGGCCCGACATCACCGGCATCATCACGTCCGAGACGATGAGGTCCGGAATCGTCTGGAGGGCGCGCTGGCGGCCCTCCTCGCCGTTGACGGCCTCCAGCACGCGGTAGCTCGTGCGGAGCACGCTGACGACGAAGTCGCGGATCTCCGGCTCGTCCTCCACCACCAGGATGCGCGGCGCGTTGGACGGCGCCAGCTCCTCGGGCACGGAGGAGGGCTCCACGGCGGCCCCGCCCGGACGCAGGGAGGGCAGGGCCGGCAGGGTGCGGCGATCCCTCCGGGTTGGCATGTCGATGGCGCGCCGGTCCCGCAGGTCCTCGCGGATGTGCGCCGTGCCCTTGGGCAGCTGGACGCGGAAGGTGGCGCCCTTGCCCACCTCGCTCGACACCTCGATGTCGCCGGAGTGCAGGTCCACCGTCTCCTTCACCAGCGCCAGCCCGATGCCCGTGCCCCCGAAGCGGCGCGTGCCGGTGGAGTCCGCCTGGGCGAAGCGGTCGAAGATGACGGGAATGTCATGGGGGGCGATGCCGGGGCCCGTGTCCTCCACCTCCACGAACACGTGGGCCGAGTCCTCGGACACCCGCACCCGCACGGCGCCCTGCTGGGTGAACTTCAGGGCGTTGGAGACGAGGTTCTGGAACACCACCTCGATGCGCTCCACGTCCCCGTGGATGGCGCCCACCGGGCCGCCTTCCAGGGTGAGCGACAGCCCCTTCTTCTCCGCCATGACGCGGAAGGGCGGCAGCAGGGAGGACAGCAGGCCGTGCAGCTCCACCGCCTGGTAACGCAGGCGCAGCTTGCCCGCCTCCATCTGCGCCAGGTCCAACAGGTTGTTGATGAGCTTGAGCAGGCGGTGCGCACTGCGCTCCATCGTCATCAGGTGCTGGCGCATGGCGTCCGGGTAGGCGGACGGGTCGCGCTGGAGCAGCGACTCGAGCGACAGCAGGATGAGCGTGAGCGGCGTGCGCAGCTCGTGGCTCACGTTGTCGAAGAACTCGCTCTTGAGCCGGATGAGCTCCTTCTGGGTGTCGAGCGCCGTGGCCAGCTTGGAGTTGGCCTCCGTCAGCTCCTGGGTGCGCGCCGCGACGCGGTCTTCCAAGGCCAGGTTGCTGCGGTACACCTCGTCATAGCGCCGCTCGAGGTCCGTCAGCGACTGCATGAGCCCCTCGTTCTGCGCGGCGAGGTACTCGTCCTTGCGCCGCACTTCCTGGCGCGCGTCCATCCACGCCCCGAAGAAGGCGGCCCCCAGCGCCACGGAGGGCACCAGCACCGGCAGCGGCCCCAGGTTCAGCAGGCCCATGCCCGTGCCCACCGCCACGCCCATGAGCATGCCGGCGCCCAGGCGCCAGCCGCGCACGGGCTCGTGCCACGTCAGCTCGTAGCGGCAGCAGTCGGCGCCCCGTGCCTGGCACTGCAGCTCCACCATCTGCGCGGGCGGCAAGTCCCAGATGGTGGGCACCGAGGCGAACTGCGCCATCCGCCCCTCGCACAGGTTGCGGTTCCGCTCGGTGCGGCGGCTCAGGTACGAGAGCACCATGTGGTTGCTCGACGAGGCCTCGATGGTGAACTTGCCCACCCGGTTGAGCGTGGGCACCACCTCGATGAACTTCGCGTACACGGCCTTCACCGAGCCGAAGATGCGCAGGGCGTGGTACAGAAAGCCCATGGCGTCCGGCGTGACGAAGAGCCGGCCCGCCTTGCGCGAGAAGTGCGGGTCCCCCGACTCGGCCACGAGCGCGTCGATGAGCTGCTCGGTGAAGTCGAAGGAGATGAAGTTCGTCAGCGTGCTGACGTACTCCAGCGACAGGCCCAGCTGGTACTTGCTCCACAGCTGGCGCAGGCGCTCCTCGCCGTACTCTCGCCGGAAGTACAGCAGCAGCACGGAGACCGCGCGGACGCTCAAGTCGGGAGCATCATCCGATGGCCTCACCCCTTCCGAGGGCGAGGGGGGCAACACGGTCTCCGTCAACGCTTCTGTCCCTCCGTGATCAAAAGAACAGAATACTTCAAAGCATCTGGGTCCGACAGCAGACGCAGATAGCCCTCACAGAAGGCCTGGTAGGCGGCCGCTCCGCCATAGGCGGGCGCCAGCGCGGGCTCCAGCGTCTCGAAGCGCTGCCGCCAGTCGCTCAGCAGCCGGGCATCCGCCGCCCCCGCCACCATCCACAGGGGCGCCAGGTGCACGCGCACCTCCTGCAGCCCGGCCTGCCGGAACAGGTGGAACAGCTTGCGGCCGATGTGCAGGTCCACCCCCGCGTCCTTCACCGCCCGGTGGAAGGTCCGCATCCCCTCTTCCAGCTCCGGCGGGCAGGGCCAGTTCAGGTGCCCCAGCCCATCCACGTCCGCCACCACCACGCGCCCCCCGGGCTTGGCCACCCGGAGGAACTCGGCGAGCGCCCGCTCCGGGTCCGGCAGGTACTCCAGCACGTACTGGCACCAGACGTAGTCAAAGGTGTCCCCCGGGAGATCCGTCGAGCGGATGTCCGCCTGGAGGAAGTGGCACTGGGAGAGCGCGGCACAGGTGGCGCGGGCCTCGGCGAGCCGTGGGGCGTGGAGGTCCACCCCCGTCACCTTGCCGGTGGGCCCCACCAGCTCCGCCAGGATGGAAGTCACCACGCCCGGGCCACACCCCGCGTCCAGCACCCGCATGCCCGGCTGCAACCCGGTGGACAGCAGGTGGGGCCGCACGGGAAGCGCCCGCGCCTGCTCGATGAGCCTCCGGGCCTCGGCCTCCGACTCCATCAAATAGCTGCTCAATCCGTCCGCTCCTCGTCCTGTCCCAGCACCCGGGGAGACCGGGCCCGGAGCCGCTCGAAGACGGCGGCCATGAGCATGTGCCAGGTGCGCGCCGTGCTCCGGTGGAAGGTCCACTTGGCCACGCGGCAGCTCCACTGGAACCCCATGGCCACCAGCCCCTCCACCTCGTCGTCCTGGACCAGGGCCAGCGCGGAGCGTTTGCCCTGCTGCCGGTAGTGCTCCACGCAGTGGGCCGCGAGCGCCTCGCGCGCCTCGGCGGCCCGGGGGTGGTGCGCCTCGGGCACGACAAAGGAGAAGGCCGACGTCATCTCCGCCCAGCTCAGCCCCGGCGTGGCCTCTTCCGCCAGGGCCAGGGCGAGCGGCGCGTTCTCCCCTTCCACCACGAAGAGGGAGCGGCCCCGGTGGATGCCGTGCGGGGCGTAGCGCGCGGCGAGCGTGGGCATCCGCGCCTCGGGGGCCAGCAGGTCATCGGCCATCAGCCGCACGACTTCCCCGCGCTCGCGCAGGTGGCCCTCCAGCCACTTCAGGTCCGCCGGCGTCGCGGGCCGCACCGTGGGCAGGCCGCGCCGCGTGCGCAGGGGCTGGGTGAGGGGCACCCGCGTGTAGTTCATCGTCTGGAGCTCGGTGAGCCCCTCGATGTGCATGGTGCGGGCAATCCACCCGAAGACGCGGTCGGGCCACTTGTTCTGCAAGCGCCAGAAGATGCGCATGTAGTGCACATCCTCCAGCGCCTCGGCGTAGTCCACGTTGAGGGCGGGCAGCTCGCGGGAGATGTTCTCGCCCCGGCGCACCGTGGGCATCACCATCAGGTGCTGCACCATCCACGTGCGCGAGTGCGTGCGCACCCCGGACACGTGGCCTAGGAGCTGGTCGCCCTCGCAGTACAGGAAGGTGCGGAAGAGCCCCTCGGGCACGCCCGCCAGCTTGCGGTGCGTGTCCTCCAGCGTGGCCAGGTGGGGCCCCTCCTCGAAGGGGTAGTCCGGGTGGAAGAGGTGCACGGCCCGGGCCAGCTCCCACACGTTCTGGAACGGCTCCGTGCGGCCATCGCGCACCTGGGGGCAGCGCGCCTGGACGAAGGCGTCCATCACCACCTGGCGCGCCTCGGGCTGCACGTTGAGCAGGCGCATGCCGCAGCGGAAGGGCCGGGCCATGCCGCCCACCGCGTGGCTGAGCAGCGGGGAGCTGTCGCGCACCTCCGCGCTGCACGGGGCCCGGGTGCCATCCGGCAGCACCAGGGTGAAATTGTCGATGATGAGCCCCACGGGCAGCACGTCCCGGGCCGCGTCGTAGGCGAACGACAGGCCCAGCGGGTGCAGGTCCATCACCGGGTACTCCATGCGCTCGCCCGTCAGCGGCGACACGTAGGCGACCGAGAAGGTCTGATCCTCCCCGGCCGTGAAGCGCATGCTGCTGCGCCGGTGGTACATGGACAGGCTGCGCGGCATCGACAGGATGAAGCCGTCGGCCTCGGAGCGCACCACCGCGGCCCAGCCGTGGTAGCTCTTGCCGCTCAGGTCGAAGACGAGCTGGACGACGTCTCCCACCGCCACGGTCCAGCGCAGCGGCAGCGCGCAGCGCAGCACGGCGGGCCCCTCGGCCGTCTCCTCGATGAGCGAGGCCTGCAGCTCCTCCCGGCGGCGCACCCCCTGCACCAGCGTGCACTGGAGCGTGCTGCTGCGCCGCAGCGCGCGCCGCAGCACCGCCATCACCCGCACCATGTCGTTGAGCGTGGCCAGCTCCACGTGGCCGATGCCGGTGCCCGTGCGCTCCAGCTGGATGCCCACGCGGAACCAGGCATCCCCCGGGGCGCGCTCCAGCCCCAGGTGCCGCACGAAGCCGTTGGTGCGCAGCATCACCTGCCCGGCGCGCTCCAGGCGCAAGTCGAAGATGCGCGTGCCCGGCGGCAGCTGCTCGATGGGCGCGTCCACGGGCAGCTTCAGCAGCACGCCCTCGTTGCCCACGTTCAAGCACTGGGCGCGCAGCGGCTGGCCCTCCACCAGGAAGACGGCCTCCAGCCCCAGGGTGGGCACGCGCACGGAGGCGCGCTGGCGCATCAGCTCGCGCAGGCTGCGCGCCATCTCCTCCACCGGCACGGTGGGGTCCACCGTGTGGAACTCATGCCCCTCGGCCGCCACGTCCACCAGCTCGCGCAGCTCCTGCGACTGGGACTGGGGACAGAGGAACACCCGCATGGCCGCGGGCGCCAGCCGGTCCAGGTCCCGGATGAAGCGGCGGGCCTCCACCACGTCCGCCAGCACCACGTCCGGCACCCGTTCGGCCAGGGTGCGCGCCGCGTCATCCCGCGACGACACCGCGATGATTTTCCGGGGGGCCAACGCGGACACCAGCCCAGCCCGTAACACCGGATCCGGGTGGACGATCAACACCGACTGCTCGTGCGAGACCATCAACACCTACCTCCGAGCCACGCGCCTATGGGATGCGCCATGGCACCATGGAGGGAACCGCTTCCCATCACCATGCGCGCCAGGGAGCACCCGGCTTGCCGTCAACGGCACGACCCAGGGGGCGAAGCCAGCAAAGCAAAACCGTAACCGCTTTCGAGGCTGAAAAGAAGGAGGCCCCTCCGGTTTCACCCCTCACCGGAAAGAACCCTGCCCCCTTAGCCGTTCTGATCAGGATGAAGCTTTCCTGTTTCCCCGGAAGAGCGGTGAAGTGTTGCAGCCGTCCTTCCGGGGCTGGCCCCCAGCGGGAGGCCCAGTTAAATCCCTCCCTGACGGAGGATGGATGAGCCTCGAAGCGGACACCGACGTGGACCTTGAGTCGAAGATCAACGCGCTGAAGAAGTCTCTCAACGCGGTTGTCCTGGCACACTATTACCAGGAGAGTGAAATCCAGGATGTAGCGGACTTCGTGGGAGACAGTCTTGCCCTGGCACAGGCGGCGGCGAAGACGGACGCGGACGTCATCGTCTTCTGCGGTGTGCACTTCATGGCGGAGACGGCGAAGATTCTGAACCCCGCAAAGCAGGTGTTGCTGCCTGACCTGAAGGCGGGCTGCTCCCTGTCGGACCGGTGCCCGCCCGCGGCCTTCCAAGCGTTCAAAGCCAAACATCCGGATGCGTTCGTGGTGAGCTACGTGAACAGCTCCGCGGCGGTGAAGGCGATGAGCGACGTCATCTGCACGTCCTCCAACGCGGTGAAGATCGTCAACCAGGTGCCCAAGGACCGGCAGATCCTCTTCGCGCCGGATCAACACCTGGGCAGGCACGTGATGAAGCAGACGGGCCGGGACATGGTGCTGTGGCCGGGCAGCTGCATCGTCCACGAAATCTTCAGCGAGAAGAAGCTCGTCCAGCTCAAGGTCGAGCATCCGGACGCCGAGGTGGTGGCCCACCCGGAATGCGAGCAGCCGGTGCTGCGGCACGCGGACTTCATCGGCTCCACCAAGGGCATCCTGGATTACGTGGTGGCCAGCCCGAAGCAGAAGTTCATCGTCGTGACGGAGGCCGGCATCCTCCACCAGATGAAGCTCAAGGCCCCGCAAAAGACTTATATCCCCGCCCCGCCCGACAACGGCTGCGCGTGCAACGAGTGCCCGTACATGCGGCTCAACACCCTGGAGAAGCTCTACCAGTGCATGCGGGACCGGACCCCGGAGCTGATCCTTCCCGAACACTTGCAGACCGCCGCCCGGGCCCCCTTGCAGCGCATGCTCGAGTGGTCCTGACGCACAGCGTCGGCGCAAGCTCCAAACACGCACCTTGCGCCGGAGGGGCGGGGGTGCGATGGATCCGGCGTGGGTTTCCGATTCCTTTCCGTCCCTGCTTTCCGTCTGGTCGATCATCCTCAGTCCCTGCCGGATGAAGACCGTCTCGAGCCGCAGCTCCCCCCCGTGCCGGAGGCCGTCGAGCGCGCGCTGGCCAGCGCCGAGTTCCGGGACATCCGCGCCCGGGACCGGCTGCGCTCGCTGCTCCAGAGCGACTTGCCGCCCCGGCTGGGCTCTCCGGGCGAGGGCTTTGGCCCCTCGGCCGTGTTCGCCCAGCCGCCGCACGACTTGCCCGCCCTGTTGCGCCTGGCCGACGAGCTGGAGCAGCTGGCCCGCCGCGAGGCCGGCGAGCGCGCGCTGGTGTGGAAGTGCGCCAGCTGCAACGCCCGCTACGCGGTGCCCGTGTCGCTGGTGCGGCCCGTGTCCATCCTCTGCGAGCGCTGCGGCACGCCCGTGGAGCTGAGCGCCCCGCACAGCCTGGGCGAGGAGTCGCTCATTGATCCGTTCCTGGGCGTGGTGAACACCTGCCGCCGGGAGCTGGCCGTCTTCTTCCGCGAGGCAATGGCGCGCGGCTGGCCCGTGCTGGTCTCCGAGGGCGAGCGGCCCGGCGCCGCGGCGGCGGGTGGCGATTCGGTCCGGCAGTAACGCCGGTCAGATGAAGATGCCGGCGGACGCGTCACGGCGCGCGTCCTCCAGCTTCAGCCCCGTGTCCTGATCTCGCAGCGCATCCATCACGTGGCGGCGGCCCCCCTTGCACCGGGCGCACTCACACGCGCCCTTCTTGCAGGTGCAGTCCGCCTTGCTGCCGCACTGGCACTTGGCGCTCAGCAGCTCGTCCACCTCCTGGAGTGGCTGGACCTTCCCGGGCTTCGCCTCGGAAGGCTCCGGAACGGCCTTCGCGTGGCCCTCGCAGGCGTGTCCCACGCCCGGGGCGAACAGCACGCCACCCGTCAGCCCCAGGACCGCCATCGCCATGCCCATGCGCTTCATGCGTCTCCTCCCAACAAGCCACGGGCCCCGCCAGCACACTCCCGGCCCGTGAAGCGCCTATACCCCAGCCCTTCCCGGCTGCCAAGGTGACTGTCTTACTTCCGCCCACCCCTGGCCCCTCCTTATATAGGGAGAGTAGAAGGCGCTTCCATGCCGACCCCCGCCGAGCCCCGCGCCCTGTTCGAGGCGCTCCGAACCGGTGCCGCCCTGCCGGACTTTCCCGCCGAAGCCGTGACGCAGGCCCGAGCCCTGGCGCAGGACGTGGCGGGCGCCCCCGCCTCCGCCGTGGAAGCCCTGCCCGCCCCGCTCGTGGAGGCCTTGCTGGAGGGCTCGGTTCTGGCCGGGAGCCCCGCGCTGGCCGAGGCCCTGTCCCAGTCGGGCGTGAAGCCCGTGGCCAAGGCGGCGAAGAAGGCCCTCTACCGGCTGCGATCCCGGGGCATCGCCGTGGCCGAGGCCCCTCGCCCGCCCGCGGAGCCGCCCCGTGCGGCCGAGCCCCCCGAGCCCCTCCCCGCGCTCATCACCGGCATCACCGGCGAGGGCCAGCGCGCGCTGCTGCTCGGCCGGTACCTCCGGGGCGGCGGCATCGAATGCACGCAGGCCGTACTCTCGGATGAGCTGGGGGTGCTGGAGCTGTCGCTCGTGGACATCACCCGGGGCAGCTACCGCCGGCGCGTCAAGGAGACGCGCGACGAGGGGCTCGCGGTGGAGCTCTCCCAGGAGGAAGGCGCCGCGCGGCTCGCCGAGGCCGCGGCCCTCAACCTGCGCTCGCGCACGCCCTTCCCCACGGACTTGGAGCTCGCCCTGCGGCACCACGGCGTCCAGCCCGCCACCGCCGAGCCCACCGTGCCCGCCCCCGAGCCCGAGGATGTGCGCGGCGTGCTGGAGGGCCACACCCTGCACGAGACGCCGGAGATCTCCCAGTGGCTGCCCCCCGAGGAGGAGCTGCGCAAGGTGGTGCAGAAGGTGGATGAGATTGCCGCCAGCCCGCTCGCGCTCTCCGGCCCCCAGCGCGAGGAGCAGACCCTGCAGGCGGCGCGCGCCCTGGCGAGGGCCTTCTTCACCCCTGCGATGCGGCGGCTCTACGGCCTGCGGCTCTGGCGGATGGCGGACTTCTTCGAGCGCGGTGGCAGGGCCCAGGTGGCCCAGGTGGCCCGGGCCGAGGCCCGCCGGCTCTTCCATGGTCCCGAGGAGCCCTTCTCCCGCTTCGCGGAGCACCTCTTCGAGAAGCTGCTCCAGCTCGCGGGGCCGCAGATGGGCGCCCTGCCTCCCATGGAGGCCCCCCAGCCCCCGGCCCCCTCCCCCGGCAAGCGAAGCCCGGGGGGCCTCATCCTGCCGTGAGCGAGGGGGGGGTTGAACGCCGCGCGCCGCCTCAGTCCCCGATGCGGGCGCGCAGCAGCAGGTCCAGGTTCTCCAGCTCCCAGGCCTGGGCCCGCTTGAAGTCGTGGAAGCGCCGCTCGTGCTCCATGAACTCCGGCGGGTGGACGCACCGGCGCCCATCCTCGCCCCGGCGCGCCCGGTACACGTTGTGCAGCATCTCGTGGAAGACGATCCACTCGACGAAGTACCGGGGCACCACCGGCTGATCCAACGCGGGGTGGATGCGAATCACCTTCGAGTCCGCCGAGTAGGAGCCCATCTTGATGCTCTTGCGCGGGCCCTTCACCCGGGGCGCCGGCCCGTAGGTGATGGCCGCGCTGATCCGGCTCTCGAAGTACCGCTCGTTGAGCCGCTCGAAGATACGGCCGAGATCATGGTGGCGGCCCACCGGATCCAACCTCAGGCGTTTGCGCATCTGCGCCGGAGACACCCGCCGGATGTAGGCCTTGTTGCGCTCGATGAAGCGATCCAGGCGCAGGCTGGCCTCCGCGTCCCCTTCCCTCACGAACTCCGCCAGCGCCTGGAGCACATCGTCCGGCGCGGCGAGGAACATGTGGTGCAGCCGCAGCCGCCACAACGCGCGCTGCCGCTGGAACGTGAGCATCGTGTGCGTGTTGTCGTGGATCTCGATGGCCACTTTCGCGCGCAGCCGCGTGCGCAGCCGGCGCTCGAGAACGCGCCGCCACACCTTCACGAGCCGATTGGGTTCCGGCGCCAACGGTTGCTGCTGCCGGGCAAGCCGTGCGGCGGGGTAACTCCGCTTTCTCACTATGTTTTTCTGCTTCGTCTGGCGTGCCATGGTGTCGGGGCGGGATTCTAAGAGCCCCTCTGACACGTGTAAACGCAACTCTGGAAGCCAAAAACCTAGGGATTCCAACGACTTAAGGGCACTCAAGCGTACTCAGGCCCACTTGTCCGCCCCTAGGGGTGTGCGCCATATACCCCGCCAAGTGCCTGTTATTTTTGGCCTTTTCTGCAGGGGATGAGCAGCTCTATCGCTCCCCGGTCGTCCGGCTTGAGGATCTGCTTGAAGCTGCCCCGGGTCGGCTTCCGGGCGGAGGAGCAGGCGTACTTCACCTTGACTTGGCCGGCCGGCAAGGAGACGACCTTGTTGGGTTCAACCCGCTTGCCGTCGACCGAGATGACCACGGTGCGCGACGAGGTGGTGAACTTCACGGCCACCAGCTTCGCCGGGGCGTTCTTGCCGCCGGGCGTGGCGGCCTCCACCGCCGTGGGGGCCTGAGGAACCCCCGGGGCACTGTCCGCCACGAGGGGCGGCGGCTCCGGCGGCGGCTCCCCGGTGCCGGCCGGAGGACCTGAGGGGTTGTCTCCGGTGGCCGGGGCCTGCGCCGGGCCGGCGTTTGCCCCCGCGAGGCCCGTTCCCTCTTCCGGATCCGTCCCGGGCGGCGGCGCCTCGGGCCGGGCCGGGGGCGCCTGGACCGGGCCCCCCGTGCGCCGCAGCGGCACGGGCTGCAAGGAATCCTCGCCGAACGCATCCTCGGAGCTGGGGCTGGGGCTCAGGGCCCAGAAGAGACCTCCGGCGAACACGGCCAGCAGCGCCACCGCGGCCGCGGCGATCAGCAGGCCCCGGCCCCGCCTCGCGGGGGGCCCGGACACCGGCTCATACCCGCCGGTGGCCTCCTCCTCCTCGGACAGCATCTCGCCGGGCAACGACCGGGAGAGCTCGTCGTCGGACAGGTCCGAGTCCGTGGCCGCGGGGGCCTCGTCGTCCCAGGGCACCATCCGCGCGGACGGACGGGAGCCGCGCGGGGCGGGCGTGGGCTGCGTCTGGGAGAAGGACCGGGAGGACTCGTCGTCCGCCCCGGGCCGCAGCCGCTGGTTCACCGTGGGCTGCGTCAGGGAGATGGACTGCGAGTCCTCGTCATCGTCCTCCTCCTCGGCGAGCGGCCGGCGCGAGGGGGGGGCCGCGGGCCGGCGCGCGCGCGGCTCCGTGTTCGGCTCGATGGCCAGGGAGGGCCGGCGCGCGGACGGCACGGCGGCCATGCCCGGGCGGCTGGCGCGCCCGCGATCCGGCACGGTGAACTCGCCATCGTTGTTGGCGGACCAGGCCCGGAGGGGGTGCGTGCCCACCGCGGTCCGCTCGTCTTCCTCGTCCTCCTCGTCCGGCTCCTGGGGCCCGGCCGCCCGCTCCTCATAGGGGTCCAGGGTGTCGTCCGGCTCGCGATGCGCCTCGCCGTCCGCCGCCTCGTCCACCTCTTCGTCCACCGCTTCGTCCGCCTCGGCCTTGCTGGGCGCGGGGGGCGGCGGGGGGCGCGACATCTGCGTCGGCATCTCCGGCTCGGAGGCGTACGCCGGCGGGGCGGTCTTCTCGCCCAGGGGCTTGCGGTTGGGGCGCGCCGAGAGCCCCATGGGCATGGGCATGGTCGCGTCCTTGCGGCCCGCCGGGGCGGCGATGGGAATGTGCAGGACGGTGCGCTCTTCCTCCTCGCCCATGAGCCGGGCGATGTAGTCGGCCACGTCCGTGCTCTGCTTGAGGGTGCCCGAGGTGAGGAACGTCTCCAGGTCCTTCTGCACCTCCGAGGCGCGCTGGTAGCGCACGTTCCGGTCCTTCAGCAGGCAGCGCATGATGATGCGCGACAGCTCCGTGGGGTAGTCGTCCTTGATGAGGTGCGGGGGCGGCGGATCCTCGGAGCGGATGGCGAAGAGAATCCCTTCCGTGGTGGGCTTGGCGAAGGGGCTCTTACCGGTGGTGATTTCGTACAGCATGGTGCCGAGCGCGAAGATGTCCGCCCGGTGATCCAACTTGTCCTGGGCGACCTGCTCCGGCGACAGGTAGAGGAACTTGCCCTTGATGACGCCCGGCTTGCTGCGCTCGACGAAGGCGCCGGCCTTGGCGATGCCGAAGTCCACGAGCTTCACCCGCCCGTCATAGGCGAGCATCACGTTCTGGGGGCTCACGTCCCGGTGGATGAGCTGCAGCGGCCGGCCATCCACGCCGATGGAGTGGTGGGCGTAGTCGAGCCCCGAGGCCACCTGCGCGCAGACGGCCGCGGCGACGCCATAGGGCACGTTGGCGCCGAACTTCCCCTCCTCCTGCATGACACGCCGCAGGTCGATGCCCTCGACGAACTCCATCGCGATGAAGATGGTGTTCTCCAGCCGCCCCAGCTCCGACACCTGGACGATGTTCGGGTGGTGCAGCTGCGCCGCGATGCGCGCCTCGTCCAGGAACATCTGGACGAACTCCGGCTCCTCGGAGAGGTAGGGAAGGATGCGCTTGAGGACCACCAAGTCCGGCTTGGGCGGTTCCTGCGCGAGAAAGAGCTCCGCCATTCCCCCCACCGCGAGCCGCTTGATGAGGACGTACTTGCCAAAGGGGATGGCGGTCTGGGGAGAAGAGGAAGGAATGGTGGCCCCGCCGTAAAGAAGGTCCGGCCGTCTTGGACCTGCCAGGGAGCTTACCCGCAAAGGCGCGCTTCGGGGAGCAACAGGCCAGGCGGACCGGCCCCCACCGCGGACGTGACACCCTGGCAATACGTCTGCGACACTTCGCGGCAAGGGCCGCGAGCACCGCAAGCCCTGAAATGCCCGGACCCTCGAACCCATGTCCCGCCCCCTGCCCCCGTTCCTTCAAGGCCTGAAGCCGACCCTCCACATCTCCCACCGCGGGGGGGCCCTGCTCGCGCCGGAAAACACCCTGTGCGCCTTCCAGATGGCGGTGGAGCGCTACCGCACGCAGATGCTGGAGCTGGATGTCCACCTCACCCGCGACGGGGAGGTGGTGGTGGCGCACGACGCCACGCTGGAGCGCTGCACCGACGGCTCAGGCCCCCTGGCCGCATGCTCCCTGGCGGAGTTGCAGCGCCTGGATGCCGGCTTCCGCTTCACCCCGGACGGGGGCCGGACCTTCTCCTTCCGGCGCCAGGGCATCCGCATCCCCACCCTGCGCGAGGTGCTCCGGGCGTTTCCCGGCCTGCGCATCAACCTGGAGCTGAAGCCGGACGCCCCCGGCTCCGAGCTCGTCCTGCGCGAGGTGCTCCGCGAGGAAGCCGCCCTGGAGCGCGTGTGCCTGGGCAGCGAGCACGACGCCGTGGCCGAACGGCTGGTGGCCTGCATGCCCGAGGCCTGCCACTTCTACCCGCGCGAGGCCCTGGCCACCTACGTCATCACCGCGCGCAACGGGGAGACGCCCCCCGAGGACCCGCGCTACACCGTGCTCGACATGCCCCTGTACTTCGGCGAGGTGCGGCTCGTGGACGCCGCGTTCCTGCGCACCACCGCCGCCCAGGGAAAGTGGGTCAATGTGTGGACGGTGGATGACGCCGGGGAGATGCGGCGCCTGGTGGCCGAGGGCGTGGGCGGCATCATGACGGACCGTCCGGATACGCTCCGTCAGATTTTGGACGCTCCCACGCAAGCGCAGTAAGCCGGCACCATGGCCCGCCCCGTCTCCCGCAAGCGCTCCCCCCCCGCCGCCCCGGCCCCGGAGCCGGCTCCCACCGTGGCCTCCCCTGCCCCGGCCCCCGCGCCGCGCACGCGCAACACGCTCCGGGCCAAGCCGCCCAAGGCCCGGCGCTTCCTGGCCCTGGCCGGCAACATCGGGGCCGGCAAGACGACGGCCGCCAAGATGATCAGCCAGTCCTTCGGCTTCGAGCTGTTCGACGAGCCGGTCATCGATAACCGGTTCCTCAAGGACTACTACGCCGACATGCGCCGCTGGAGCTTCACCCTCCAGCTGGAGTTCCTCATCCGGCGCGTGGAGCACCACGAGCTCATCCACTCGGTGCGCAAGAGCTGCGTGCAGGACCGCACGCTCTACGAGGACCCGGAGATCTTCGCCAAGTACCTGCACGGGCTGGGGCACCTGACGAACGCGGAGCTGGATCTCTACTACGAGTACTTCCAGCGCCTGTCGCGCAGCATCCTGCCGCCCGACCGGGTCATCTGCTTCGAGGTGGGCACGGTGGATGTGCTGCTGGAGCGCATCCGCACCCGGGGGCGCGAGGAGGAGAAGGGCATCCAGGAGCAGTTCCTGCGCGGCCTCAACGGCTACTACGCCACGTTCCCGCAGGTGCTCCAGAAGAAGTACGGCGTGGACTGCCTGGTGCTGGATGTCTCCTCGCGGGACATCCGCCGGGGCCAGGGCCGCGAGGAGTTCCTGGATCGCGTCTCCAGCTTCCTGGCCTGAGCGGCCTCCCGCGGCTCAGCGCCCCGGGGGCGGGGTGACGGACGTCTGGGAGATGAGCACCCACACCGAGTCGGTCTTCTCGCTGTAGAACATGGTGATGGCCACGTTGCGCCAGCCATGGTCGAACTTGAAGATGAAGCCAAACGTCTCGTACAGCGAGCGCTGGTTCAGCCCGTGCAAGAACCGGCCGTAGAACTCCCGCACCTTGGTGCAGGGGGCCACTTCATCGAAGAAGTTCCGGTGGATCTGCCGGTCGCGGTTGATGCGCGCCAGCTTCGCCTCGGTTTGATTGAACTTGAGAATGCGGCCGGTGCGGTCCAGCTGGATGAGCCCGAAGGGCAAGGTGTCCAGCTCGGCCGCGGACAGGTTGTCCGCCTGCCTCAGCAGATCATCCGCGTCTGACTTCGAGGCATGGGGCAAGGGATTCAAGGTCGCAGGGAGCGCCATGGCTGTGTCCTTGGGGGAGGGGGCGGTGAGATGTTCAACTTGATAGAGAGCCTTGCCCTGAAGAGCAACGAGCGCCGTGAATTCTTGTACGGGAGTCCCACCCAATCATTCACCGTGCAACACGCCGCTGATGCCGCCACCGAACTCCCGAGGAGCCCCTGTGCAAGACCTTACGGCCAAGAGTCCACGCGACTCCGAAGTGCTGATGACGCAGATGATCCTTCCCCCGGATGCCAACAACCTGAACGCGGCGTTCGGCGGCAAGGTCATGCAATGGATTGACATCTGTGGGGCCATCGCGGCCCAGCGCCACTGCAGGCAGGTGGTGGTGACCGCCTCCATGGATGATCTGCACTTCCATGCCTCCATTCGTGTGGGATGGATTGCCCTGCTGCGCTCGCGCGTGCTCGCCGCCTTCCACAGCTCCATGGAGGTGGGCGTCACCGTGCACGCGGAGAACCCGCTCACCGGCGAGCGCACCCTCACCACCAGCGCGCTGATGACCTTCGTCGCCCTCAACAAGGACGGAAGCCGCGCCCAGGTGCCGCCCCTGCAACTCACGACGGAGGAGGAGCGCGTGGCGTTTCAGCAGGCCGAGGAGCGGCGCACCCAGCGCCTCGCTCGCAGGAAGGAAACGCAGGCCTGGCTGCGGGTGATGGTGCCCTCGCAAGGGGGCTGAACGCCCCGGCCCCTGCGCGCCCGCCCTCTTCCGCTCAGCGGGGAAGAGGGCGCGAAGCCACCGGCATCAGGTGGTGAAGGAGGTGCCGCAACCGCAGGAGGACTTGGCGTTCGGGTTCTCGAACTTGAAGCCCGCGCCCGTCACGGACGTGACGAAGTCCACCACGGTGCCCAGCAGGTACTTGCTGCTCAGCGCGTCGGTGGTGATCCGCACGCCGTCCTGCTCCCAGACGTGGTCGTTCGGCTTGGCTTCCTTGACCAGGTTGAGATCGTAGCCCAGGCCGCTGCAGCCCGCAGGCACCACGCGGATGGAGAAGAAGTAGCCCTCGAACCCCTGGGCCTTGATGACCTCTTTCACCTGGGTCACCGCGGCCACGCTGAGCCGCACCGGATTGAGGGGGGTGGCCTGCACATCCAGCGAAGCAGGAGCAGGGGTGGTCGTCGTATCCATGTTCGTCAGTCTCCTTGCCTGCGCCTTATAACGCCAGGCGTCTGGAAAGCCATCCGTCCTGCAGTGGAAACCCAGGTTATACCCTCGCCTACATGCCCATTCCGGAGATCTCCCCCACTGAACTGGCCGCCCGCCTGGAGGGGCCCGCCGAGCAACGGCCCGTCCTCCTGGACGTGCGCTTCCCGGAGGAGCACGAGTACGTGGCCCTGCCCGGCTCGGTGCTCATTCCCCTGCCCGAGCTGGAGGAGCGCGCCCCGGAGCTGGAGGGCTTCCGGGGCCGCCCCGTGGTCGTCTACTGCCACCATGGCGTCCGCAGCCTGGATGGCGCGGCCTACCTGCGGGCGCTGGGCCTGGAGGCCGTCTCGCTCCGGGGCGGCATCGATCTGTACGCGCGCGCGGTGGAGCCGCGCCTGCCGCGCTACTAGGGCAGCACTTCCTTGACGGTCTGGGCGTTCAGGTCCGCCGACACCGTGGTGGTGGCGCCCCGCTTCACCTGGACCTCCACCGTGAGGGGCTTCTCGAGCTTCTCGCTGTGAAGCTCCAGCACGTGCGGGCCCTCCATCAGATCGAACGGGATGCCCGGGGTGAAGTCGTAGATGTCCTGGCCCCGCTCCCGGATGGTGATTTTCCCCGGGTTGCGGGGGCTGACCTTGAGCTGGACGGAGCCCATCTTGAACTCGCGCTTGATGACCTTGATCTCGCCGGGCTCGCCGTAGGGCAGCTCCTCCTCGGCGTAGATGCCCTGCTGACGGTTCTCCAGGATGAGCGTGTCCTGGATGTGGGCGCCCGCCACCCCCTTGAGGGGCGTCTCGCCCAGCTCGGTCAGGGGATCCGAGCTGCCGCACCGGTCGCTGTGGCGCACCGTCACGTGGGTCTTCGGGGACGTGTCCACCGACACCAGGATGCCCTGGCCGTCGATGCCCTTGATGTTGAGCTTGTCCCGGAAGGCGAAGATGAGCCCGGCCACCCCCAGGATGGCCACCCCGGCGAGGACCTTCTTGAGGGCTTCGCCCGGGTTGCGCAGCACGGGCTTCTTCGGCTTGGGCGCCGCGGGGGCCGAGGGCGAGGAGGGCTCATCGTCCTCCACCCCCACGGACTTGCGCACGGGCGCCTCCCGCATCTCCACGCTGCTCTTCGGGAGCACGCCCGTGCGCCGGCGCGGGGGCTGGGAATGCTCACCCGAGGGCCGCACCTGGCTCACATGGCCCGTGGTCCGGCGCCGGGGCGGGGGCGCGGGCGGCGGGGTGGGCTCCGGCTCCGGCTCCGGCAACTGGGTGCGCTCGGAGTCCTCGTAGGGGTCCTCTTCCTCCTGACGCCGTGCCCGGGCCTCCAGGGCGAGCGCCGCGCGGGAAGGCCGGGGCGCGGGGCGCGCCTCCTCCTCGGAGAGCGGCACCTGCCGGGAGGCACTGCGCCGCACGGGCGCCGCGTCCTCGGTGGGAGCCCTCATCTCCGGGCGCGAGGGCATGCGCCCGACGGCCGTCTGTCCGGCGCCCGTGGCCCGGCGGGGCGTCTCCCCCGAGCGCCGGGGCACCGGCGCCACCTGGGTGCCCTGCGGCGCCAGGTACTCGTTCATCTCCTCGTGCAGCGAGGGCGGCTGGGAGGTGCGCGTGGCGGGCCGGATGCCCGTGGAGGTGCGGGGCCGGTCGTGACGCTGGGAGCTCTCGCCTGGAGGGGCCTCCCAGCGCATGTCCGCCACGGCGGGCGGCGGGGTCCGCGACGGCCGGGCGGACGCAGGCTCCGCGGGCGGCGACGGGGGGGCCAGGTTGGCCGAGCTGCTGGAGTCCTCGCCGTTGGGCTCGGGGTTGCCGGACTTCTTCTCCTCCTGGAGGCGGTCCGCGAAGAGCGTCTCCATCAGCTCGGAGATCTGCACGGAGCTGGCCACCGCCTGCTCGCGCACGAGGGCCTCCTCCAGGGCGAGCTGGAACTGGCGCGCGTCGCGGTAGCGGTCATCCGCCGCCTTGGACAGCGCCCGCATCACCACCTCGTCCATGCCCGGGGGCACATCGGCCACCTGGGAGGGCGGCTGGATGCTGCACTCGAGCGCGGCCTGGAGCGTGGCCAGCTCCGTCTCTCGCTTGAGCGGGCGGTTGCACGTGAGCAGCTCGTAGAGCACCAGCCCGATGGCGAAGATGTCCGCGCGGTGATCCAGCGCCTTGCCCGAGGCCTGCTCCGGGGCCATGTAGGCGAACTTGCCCTTGATGGCGCCCGACTTCGTGAGCCCCACCTGGTCGGCGGCCTTGGCGATGCCGAAGTCCACCAGCTTCACCGAGCCGTCGAAGCTGATGAGGATGTTCTGCGGGGAGATGTCCCGGTGCACCACCTTGAGGGGGCGGCCCGCGTCATCCGTGCGGGTGTGCGCGTAGTACAGCCCCTCGCACGCGGCGGCGACGATGCGGATGGCCAGCGGACGGGCAATCCACTGGTCCTTGCCGTAGGCCTTGCGCATCACCCGGCCCAGGTCCTCGCCGTGGACGAACTCCATGGCGATGTAATAGGTGCCGTTGGCCTCGCCGAACTCGTACACCTGGGCGATGTTCGGGTGGGTGAAGCGCGCGGCGATCAGCGCCTCGTTCCGGAACATCTCCACGAACTCGTGGTCCTCCGCCAGGTGCGGGAGGATGCGCTTGACGACCAGGTTCTTGGCGAAGCCCTCGATCCCCGTCTGGCGCGCAAGCCAGACCTCGGCCATGCCGCCCGTGGCGAGCTTCTTCAGAAGCTGGTATTTCCCGAAAGGCTGAGGAGTCATCCCGGTGGGCTCGCCGGGGGGAGCAAGCGGAAGTGGGTGGTGTGGAGACAGGGCATCTTAGACGACAGGGCGGGTGGAGGCAAAACCGTCTTACCACGTCCGGCCGGGGGGTCTGGAGCGCCTGTCTGTTGCTCGCCACCCTGGCCGCCGCCGCCCCCCCGCAGCCGGACCGCATCACCGTGGACCGGCGCGGCGGCGTGCTGGAGCTGGCCTGGTCGGACTCGGAGGAGCGGCTTCAAGGTTCGATCCAGCCCCTGGCCCCCCGCGCCGGGGAGCCCCTGAAGGTCACCCTCCACGTCGGCAGCTTCCAGGGCGCCCCCTTCGAAGGCCCCCTCACCGTCTCGCTCCGGGAGCGGGGCGCGACCCATGGCCAGGTGTTGACCGTCCCGAAGGGCGCCGTGAACTGGCACGCGGAGTTCGTGCCGGAGCGCGCCGCCGTGCACCAGCTCGATGTGAGCTTCCGGACCACCCGGATCAAGGTGCTCCACGCGGAGCTCGACGTGGGCGCGCCCCGGCTGCCCCACCTGCTGCTCTGGGGAGGGTTGGGCCTGGGCGTGCTCCTGGCGCTCCTGGGGGGGCTGCGCCTGCTCCAGAAGGAAAAACCGTCCGGATCTCCCGCCCCGGAGACCGGAATTTCTTCTGCCCCGGGGCCGGACGAACCGTCCGCCCTGTAACTTCGCGGGAAGCCCTTTTTCCCACCGAGGGAACTTTCTTTCCCTTTCGTGCGGGGAAAAACCGCCGAAGCCCCCTTTTTCCCGCGCTGATCGCCGCGCGTCCGTCCCCTTCCGGACAGAGCACCGCCCGGGCACCCATGTTGCAGGGAAGCTCGGCGGTCGAGGCACGGAGGCGGGACACATGAGCGGGCGGCGGGTCGGGGTTCAATCGGTGGGGCGGAGCCTTCTGGCCGCGCTCCTGGTGAGTGCGCCGGCGTGGGCACAGGAGGAGACCTCCGCGGAAGCCCCCGCCTCCCCCGCCGAGCCCACCCTCGTCGCCGAGGCCATGCCGGTGAACGCGGGCACGGTACAGCGGCCCAGTGCCCCCACGGCCCCGGAGGCCCCCAGCGCGCCGGCCGAAGCGCCCAAGCCCAAGGTGGAGCCGCTGGGCGAGAGCCTGAGCGCGATGGAGGAGAAGCCCACGGATCGCGAGGTGCGCGTCTTCGGGCGCGTCTTCGCCCGGGCCCGGGCCGATGAGCGCTCGGACTACGCGCGCAACCTGTCCATCCAGTCCGCGCGCGTGGGCGTCAGCGCGTCCTTCAAGCACCTCGAGGCGGAGGTGACCGGCGACCTGTCCTCGAAGAACATCCTGAAGGATGCGTTCGTGCGGCTGGCGAACGAGTCGAAGAGCCTTCGCCTCTACGCGGGCCAGTTCAAGGCGCCCTTCCTGGAGCGCGCGCTGGAGTCGAGCTGGGACTTGCCGCTGGTGGGCCGGGGCTTCGTCGAGGACTACCTCACCGAGACGCACACGATGGGCGGCCGGCGCCTGGGGCTCATGGGCGAGGTGCGGCTCAAGGGGGCCTGGAAGCTGAAGGTCTCCGGCGGCCTCTTCGAGGGCTCCAAGGACGAGCTGGGCGTGCGCACCAGCGAGGACGCGGCCGCGCGCGTGAGCATCCGCCCCTTCAAGGCGCTCACCGTGGGCGTCAGCGGCTACATGGCCGAGGTGATGGAGGGCATGCCCCGCAACGCGATGGCGGCCGATGCCCTCCTGCGGCTGGGCGCGCTGAGCGTCTCCGGGGAGTTCGTCCGCGGGCGGCTCGGCCTGGGCCCCTTCACCGCGCAGCTCGGTCTGCTCACCTACACGCTGCCCCTCTCGAACGACTGGGCGCTGCAGCCCGTGGTGGGCGCCGAGGCGCTGCAGCTGCGCGGAGAAGTGACGGGACGCGGCTGGACAACCGTGGGGGGCGTCAACATCCTCTTCTCCGATTTCTTCAAGGCGCAGGTGCAGGCCGAGCGCGGCATTCGTCCCGGAGACGAAGTGCCCGGCACTGAATTGTCCCTGCAGCTGGCCACCCGCTTCTAGGAACGGAGATTCGATCATGATCTCGTTCGCCGAAGGCGAAGTCACCAAACTGCGCCGCGAGTTCAAGCTGGTGCTGGAACCCGCCGCCGCCGCCGCGCTCAGCTCGCGGCTGTGCCTGGAGCTGGACGGCCACCTGCCGCCCCCCACGCGCATCGTCTCCATCTACTTCGACAAGCCGGGCTACCCGCTGACCCAGCGCGCGGTGAACACCCCGAACGACTGCATGAAGGTGCGGACCAAGGAGTACTCGCCGGACCTGGGCGCCGAGGGTGTGGAGCGCGTGGTGCTCGAGGCCAAGCGCGAGCGCAACGGCGTCACCCAGAAGCGCCGGGTGTGGGTGCCGCGCTGGCGGCTCAAGAGCGTGCTGCGCGGCAGCACGGGGCTGCTGCCACTGATTGCCGGGGGCGGGCTGATCCCCGTGCTCGGGGTGACGTACCAGCGCCACGTGTACCAGGCCTCGCACACCTGGCGGGTCACGGTGGACCGGGAGATTGGCTACCACTCGATTCCGCCGGGCCTGGCCCTGTCGGAGTCGGCGCTGACGGTGGAGCGGCTGGGACCGCCGCTGCACCTGGACCGCCGCGTGGTGGTGGAAGTGAAGCACCTGGGACAGGAGCTGCCAGAGTGGCTGGCGGCGCTGCACCCGGGAGGCAGGAAGCCGGCGTACAGCAAGTTCGCCGAGGGGATGGCGAGGATTCACTCCTTCGCCGCGGATGGGGTTCTTGGGGGTTAGGGCACCGTGTTCATCGACTTCGAAGGCATCGACGGCAGCGGCAAGACAACGCTCTCCAATCTCCTGGCCGCGCGGTTGCGGCGCCAGGGGTACAAGGTGGCTCACGCCCGGGAGGGTGGCGAGCTGCAATCGCCCATCGCCCGGCGCGTGCGGGATTTGACGCGCGACTCCAAGCTTTTGGAGATGGGCGCGCGCACCGAGTTCTTCCTCAACCTGGCGCGCGACGCGCAGCAGCTCGAGGAGGTCATCGCCCCGGCGCTCGGCCGCGGCGAGGTGTGCATCAGCGACCGCTACCTCTACTCGCAGCTGGCGCTGAGCGGCGGCGGCCGGGGCCTGTCCCAGCAGGAGCTGGCCCCCGCGTGCGAGCTGGCCTCCAAGGGCATCTGGCCGGACCTGGTCATCCTGGTGGACGTGGAGCCGGACCTGGCGCGGCTGCGCAAGCGGCTGGGGAAGATCAAGGAGGGCCGGAGCACGGACGGCGACAGCCGCAAGGGGCTCGCGGGCGCGGGGCTGGCCGTGCGCGTGCGCGAGGCCTTCCTGGAGATGGCGCGCAAGGATCCGTCGCGCTGGCTCGTCATCGAGAACAACGACCAGCCCCTGTGGGCGCTGGAGCAGCGCATCGTCGACGCGGTGCTCGCCCGGCTGGAGGGGCGTGAGCCGCAGATCCAGCGCATCAGCCCCGAGGTGGCCGCGGCGCCCACGGGCCCGGTGACGGTGGAGAACGTGGAGGAGCGCTTCTTCCACGCGCTGGACGCGCTGGAGGTGCGCGAGCCGGCCCTGGCGGTGTGGCTGCTGGGCGGCGTGCCCGGCCTGGCCCCCCACCAGCGGCGCCTGGCCTCCGTGGAGCGCTTCCCGGGCCTGTCCGTGCGCAGCCTCCTGGGGCTGGAGGACGAGGCCTCCTGGTCCCTGCGCGAGCTGCTGGCCAAGGTGGTGCCGGCCGATGTCGCCGCCAGCCTCAACGGCAGCACGTCCCCGCGCGCCATGGCGCTCAACACCCAGCTCTATCCGCTCGCCCCGCGCGAGGTGGTGATGGGGCTCAAGCGCAACGACAGCACGGAGGCGTGGAACCTGCGCGAGCGCGCGCTGCACGACCGGCACCTCGGCGAGGTGCTGCTGGGCCTGGCCGGCGTGGACGGTGAGGCGGCCTGGTCCGTGCGCGAGCTGGGCGTCCAGAAGAAGCTGCACTCGGAGGTGGCCCGCAGCCTCACGGGGCTCAAGGGCGAGCGCGCGGATGCGCTCCGGGAGTCGCTCCTGCCGCACGACCGGCTCGCGGTGCTGCGCAGCGTCACCGGCCTGGACTCGCCGTTCGCCACGGGCCTGCGCGAGCAGCTCGCCGGCAAGGCGCTGAAGCTGGTGCTGCGCTCGCTCACGGGGCTCACCACCGCCGAGGCCTTCGCCCTGCGCGAGCAGGGGGCGCAGCTCACCAAGGAGGCCCTCGACTCGATCGACGGCATGGATGACCCGCGGGCGTGGCGGCTGCGCGAGCTGTTCGCCTCGCGCTGGCCGGCCACCGTCCTCTCCTCGCTCCGGGGGCTGCCGCTCACGGAGCGCGCCGAGGCGCTCATCGGCCGCGTGCTGAACGCCAGCCCGGGACGGCTGCCGCTCTTGCGCAACGCCTACTGCGTCGTCGCCACCGCGCATGAGACGGCCCTGGACCGGGTGGTGCGTCCGGCCGCCGCCTCCGATTCCGACGCAGCGCGCGCCAGCCTCTGAAAGAGACCCTCACCATGGAACCCACCTTCACGGCGGTCTTCAGCGACCTGGGCAAAGAGCTCTCCTCGATTCCCATGGCCGCCATCATTCCCCGGATGATGGCCGCGGTGCTCATCGGCGCCCTGCTGTCCCTGCGCCCCTGGCGGTTGATGATGGGGCGCGCGCTGCCCAAGGCGGAGATGGTGCATGCGCAGGTGCTGCTGTGCACCGCCGCAGCGGTCATCACCGCGGTCATCGGCGACAGCGTGGCCAAGGCCTTTGGCCTCGTGGGCCTGGGCGGCTTCGTGCGCTTCCGCTCGGGGCTGAAGGATCCGCGCGACGCGGCCATCCTCTTCCTGATGATCGGCCTGGGCATGGCGTGCGGCCACGGCAGCCTGGGGCTCGCGGGCATGGGCACGCTGTTCGTCGCGGGGCTGCTGATGGTGCTGGACCTGGTCTCCAAGGAGGAGAAGGCGCCGAAGCAGCGGATGATGGTGTCGGCTCAGTCGGATGACCTGGTCAACGCGGAGGCCTCGCTGCGCCAGGCGCTGGGCTCGCGGAATGTGATGGTGAAGTCCTGCGCGCTCGATTTCGACGGGCGCCGGTTGGAGATGGAAGTCGAGGAGAAGGATCCGGGGGCCCTCGTCGCGGCGCTGAGCCAGACGCAGGGATCCACCCTCCGGGGATTGCGATGGGCGGCGTTGAGCCCCAAGGGAACACGGGAGGAGCAGGTATGAGACGGAGTGTGGTGGCGGCCCTGGTGGCCGGAGCGTGGCTGGTGGGTTGTGGCGGTGCGGGCGGTCTTCCCACGGACCCGAACAACCCTTCGGGGGGCCTGCCTGGCGACCCCGTGAACCCCGACCCGGGAGGCCCGGGCAACCCGGCCACGAGCCAGAGCCTGTGGCCACTCACCACGGGCTCCACGTGGACCTACCGCATCACGGATCCCGTGCGCGGCACGTTCGACAAGACGGTGGAGGCGCTGGGCCTGGAGACGGTGCCAGACACGAACCAGACGGCCACCGCGATGCGCAGCATCCAGCCGCACCTGGAGGAGCTGTCCTGGCAGGTGGAGGTCAGTGACGGCACGGTGGTGCGCCTGCGCGAGGAGGACCGCAAGGCGGGCACCGTCGCCCGGGTCACCACCTGGTCCCCGGCCACGGTGAAGTCGTTGTCCAAGCCGCAGGCGCTCAACTGGAGCACCGCGTCCACCATCCGCGAGAAGACGCAGCTGAGCGATGGCACCCAGGAGGAGAAGGAGCGCACGTACACCTGGCGCGTGGTGGCCGTGAACGAGACCGTCACCGTCCCGGCCGGCACCTTCACCAACGCCATCAAGGTCCTCCGAGACCGTCCGGACAAGGAAGGCAAGGAGCGCGTCTACTGGCTCGTTCCGGGCGTCGGCAAGGTGAAGGAGGACGGCGAGCGGCTCGAGGAGCTCTCCTCCTACACCATCGCGAAGTAGACCGGCCCAGGGGCCGCCTACCCCTGAAGCGCTCCCCTGCCCGCCCGTGGGAATTCGACACGGGGAGGATGGGGGGGGTGCGCCCAGAAGGTTGAACCTCCGTCCCCGGAATCCCCCGGGGCCGGAGGCTTCATGCATTTAGCGAAGGTCCCTGCGCTCGGCGCCCTGGTTGCTGCCCTGGTGATGACCACCGGGGTGGCCCACGCGGCCTCACTGACCCGCTCCCCGTACCTGCAACGGGTGGGTCCCGACACAGCCACCATCGCCTTCCGCGTGGACTCGAACTGCGCCGCCCAGGTGCGCTACGGCACCGGGGGCACGACGGACCAGACGGCCCGCTCGGCGGACAGCGGCCGCACCCACGCCGTGGAACTCAACGGCCTGGCCCCTGGGGCCGAGTACACCTATGTGGTGGAGGCCTGCGGGGCGAACACACCCCCCAAGCGCTTCCGCACCGCGCCCGTGCCCGGCACGCGCCGGGTGCACTTCGCCGCCATGGGGGACTTCGGCACGGGCGGCTCCCGCCAGAAGGAGGTGGCAGCCAGCATGCTCTCGCACCGGCCCGAGCTGTTCATCGGCATGGGGGATGTCGCCTACGAGTCCGGCACCGAGGAGCAGATCCAGAACAACATGTTCGCCCCCATGAAGGACCTCCTGATGGAGGTGCCCTTCTTCGCGGTGGCCGGCAACCACGAGTACGTCACGAACCAGGCCCAGCCCTACCTGGACAACCTCTACCTGCCCACCAGCTCCAGCGGCGGCGAACGCTACTACTCCTTTGACTGGGGGCACGTGCACTTCGTGGGCATCGACTCGAACTGCGCCATCGGCCTGGCCTCGAAGGACCGCTGCACCCTGGCGGCGCAGAAGGCGTGGGTGGAGCAGGATCTCGCGCAGAGCAAGGCCGCGTGGAAGGTCGCCTTCTTCCACCACCCGCCCTGGTCCAGCGGCGACCACGGCTCCCAGCTCCTCATGCGCCGGGAGTTCAGCCCGCTGTTCGAGAAGTACGGCGTGGACCTGGTGCTCACCGGGCACGACCACCACTACGAGCGCACCTACGCGATGAAGGGCGACGCCATGGCCTCGGGCACGGGCATCCCCTACCTCGTGGTGGGCAGCGGCGGCGCCAACCTGCGGGAGTTCGCCAACTCGAAGCCCTCCTGGAGCGCCGCGCGGAACAACACGGACTACGGATTCCTGGACGTCGAGGTCGTCGGGGGCACCCTCACCGCGAAGCTCATGACGTCCTCGGGCAACGCCGCGGACACCCTGGTGCTGACGAAGGCACTGCCCCCCGAGGAGACGCCCTCCCCGGATGCGCTGGCCCTCATCGTCGAGGGGGAGCGCGGGGTGGCCCCCCACCAGGCCCTCTTCCGCGCGGAGCCCTCCCTGAGCGGCGCCTCGGTGGAGTGGGACTTCGGGGATGGGCAGACGGGCGAGGGCACCCAGCTGTCCCACGTCTATGAGAAGGAAGGCGAGTACACGGTGACGGCGACGGCCCGCGCGGGCTCGGCCCAGCAGACCGCCACCGCCCAGGTGTCCGTCGCCCCGCCGGGCACGAGCCTGCCCTCTCCGGGCACTCCTCAGTTCCCCCCTTCGGGGCCGTCCATCGGGGTGCCGGGCCCGGGGATGCCGGGAGACGATGACGCGGCGGCGGCCGGCGGGTGCGCCACGGCCCCCCTGGGTGCCCTGTTCCCCCTGGGAGCACTGGCCCTCGCCGGGCTCTGGCGCCGCCGTTCGCGGTAGGCGGCCCGCCCGGTTCTGCTTCCGTGCTTGCCACCAGGCGTCCGGGATGCGATGGGCGCCTGCGCCGCAGGTTCCTTCCCTCCTGGGCCCTGGAGCTCGCCATGAAACGATCCCACCGTCCGGAACCGAAGAAGCAGGGCGCGAAGAAGGCCCCCTCAAAGAAGCCCTCCGAGAGGGGCACGAAGCGCACCGGCCCGGCCTCCCGCGACGACGCCCGCGGCGCCCCCTCCGAGCGTGCCGCCCGGCCGCTGCGGGAGGACCTGGTGCTCCAGGCCTGCCTGGAGGCCTACGGCTCGGTGCGCCATGAGGGCCGCCTGTCCGACCGGGCCCTCGACTTCACCCTGCGCCGCAAGGCGCACCTGTACTCCACCGAGCGCCGGGCCGTGGCCGAGCGGGTCTACGCCCTGCTGCGCCGCCAGCGCACGGTGGACTGGCTCCTGGCGCGCGTGCGGCCCAGCTTCGACCGGCTGGAGACCACGCGCCAGGACGTGATGCGCCTGGCGGCCTCCCGCATCCTCCACGGGGAGCCCCTGGAGCAGGTGGTGCACTCCTCCTCCCTGCCCGCCGAGGACGGCGCCGCCCTGCGCACGCTCCCGGACGCGGCCGCGGCGCTGGACGCGCTGCCCCAGGCCAAGCGCTACCCCATCGCCGCCTCGCTGCCGGACTTCCTCGCGGAGAAGTTCCTGGAGACGTTTGGCGCGGACGCCAACGCGGCCGCGGAGGCCATGAACGAGCGCGCCCCGCTCACCGCGCGCGTCAACCTGCTCAAGGGCAGCCGGGAGGAGCTCCAGCGGCGGCTGGCCGCCGAGGGCGTGGAGAGCAGGCCCACACCCCTGTCTCCCCTGGGGCTGTGGCTGGAGACGCGCATCAACGTCTTCTCCCTGCAGAGCTTCAAGGACGGGCTGCTGGAGCTGCAGGACGAGGGCAGCCAGCTCCTGGGCATGCTCGTGGACTCGCCGCCCACGCGGGTGGTGGATGCGTGCGCGGGGGCGGGCGGCAAAACCCTCCAGCTCGCCACGCAGATGAAGAACCGGGGGGACCTGCACGCCCTGGACGTGGACGAGGTCCGCATCGAGGAGCTGCGCAAGCGGGCCCGCCGCGCCGGGGTGCACAACGTGCGCACCCAGGTCATCCCCGCCGAGGACCCCGCCGCGGCCGAGGCCCTGGTGGCCCTGAAGGACAAGGCGGACCGGGTGATGGTGGACGCGCCGTGCAGCGGCACGGGCACCTACCGCCGCAAGCCGGACGGGCGCTACCGGCTCACGCCGGAGGACCTGAAGGCGCACGCGGCCCGGCAGAAGGCGCTGCTGGAGCGGTTCTCCACGATGGTGAAGCCCGGAGGCCGGCTCATCTACGGCACGTGCAGCGTGCTGCGGGAGGAGAACGAGGCGGTCATCGAGGACTTCCTCTCGCGCCACCCGGAGTTCTCCGTGCGTCCTGTGGCCCAGGAACTGGGCCCGGAGCTGGGAGAGAAGGTCAGCCGGGGCCCCTTCCTGCGCCTGGCCCCGCATACCCACAACACGGATGGCTTCTTCGGAGCCATCCTCGTCCGGGCGAAGTAGGCTCCCGGGAGACGACCCCGCCACGGAGAACCCTGGCCATGAAGGAAGCGGTCCACTATCGCGTCTCCATGTCCCGTCCGCACTCGCACCTGTTCGAGGTGGAGGCGCGCTTCCCGGCGGGACAGGCTGTGCTCGACGCGGTCCTGCCGGTGTGGACGCCGGGCAGCTACCTGGTGCGCGAGTACGCGCGCCACCTCCAGGATGTGACGGCCACGGGCCCCGGGGGCGAGGCGCTGCCCCTGCAACGCGTGGACAAGCGCACCTTCCGCGTGACGGCGGGAGGCCAGGCGGTGACGCTGCGCTACCGCGTCTACGCCAACGAGCTGACGGTGCGCACCAGCCACCTGGACGGCTCCCACGGCTACTTCAACGGGGCCACGCTCTTTCTCTACACGGAGGCCACGCGCCACCAGCCGCACCACGTCACCGTGGTGGCCCCCGAGGGGTGGCAGACCTTCTGCGCGCTGGAGCGCCAGGGCGAGACCTTCCTCGCCCCGGACTATGACGAGCTGGTGGACAGCCCCTTCGAGGTGGGCCCCCACACGCCCCTGTCCTTCACCGCCGCGGGCGTGCCCCACGAAGTCGTGGTTTGGGGTGACACCGTCCCGGACGCGGAGAAGCTGACCGCGGACCTGCAGCGCATCTGCGAGGCCCAGGCCCGGCTGTTCAACGGGCTGCCCATGACGCGCTACCTGTTCCTCGTCTACCTCACGGACAAGGGCCGGGGCGGCCTGGAGCACAAGAACTCCACGGCGCTGCTATTCCCCCGCGCGGGGCTGCACAGCGTGCGCGGCTGGGAGGACTTCCTCACGCTGGCGGCGCACGAGTACTTCCACCTGTGGAACATCAAGCGCATCAAGCCGCGCTCGTTCGTGCCCTTCGACTACTCGCAGGAGAACTACACCACGCTGCTGTGGGCCTTCGAGGGGATGACGTCCTACTACGACAACCTCTTCGTGCGCCGCGCGGGGCTCATGTCCGCCCAGCGCTACCTGACGCGCCTGGGGGAGACGTTCACCCTGCTCCACGGCACCCCGGGCCGGCGCACCCAGACGCTGGCGGAGGCCTCGCTGCTGAGCTGGATCAAACACTACCGCCCCGACGAGAACTCGCCCAACAGCGCCATCTCCTACTACCTCAAGGGCGAGGTGGTGTGCGTGCTGCTGGACCTGGAGATCCGCCGCGCCACGCAGGACACCAAGGGCCTGGACGACGTGCTGCGCCTGCTGTGGGAGCGCTACGGCGATGGCTCGGGGATGCCCGAGGACGGCATGGAGGCGGCGGTGCGGGAAGTCTCGGGCCAGGACCTCACCGCCTTCTTCGACCTGGCGGTGCGCTCCACGCGCGAGCTGGACTACTCGGTCCTCTCCCACGTGGGCCTGCAGGCGGAGTTCCGGGTGCGCGAGTCCACCAGCGACAAGGGCGGCACGCCGCCGCCGCGCAAGTCCAGCGAGGTGAAGCCCCGGGGCTGGCTGGGGCTGACCACCAAGGGCAGCGGCACGCTGGCCACCGTGGCGGAGGACTCGCCGGCCATGGAAGCCGGGCTGTGCCCCGAGGACGAGCTGGTGGCGCTGGACGGCTACAAGGTGGACGCGGCCAGCCTGCTGAGCCGGTGCGAGGACAAGCGCCCCGGCGACACGGTGCGCCTCACGGTGTTCCGCCGGGACAAGCTGATGGAGCTCTCCGCCGTCCTGGGCCAGAAGCCCGCGGACGCGATCTACCTCAGCCGGGTGGACAAACCGTCGGACGCCCAGAAAGCCGCCTTCCAGGCCTGGCTGGGAGCGACTTGGGACGAGACCCTGAGCTAGCCTTTCCCTCCTGAAGGGGAAGCGCATGACAGACACCTCCCCGGGGCCCTGCCGCCAGCACCCCCGGACCGCCGCGGGCTGGAGCTGTGAGGCGTGCCAGGCGAGGCTCTGCCCGGACTGCGCCACCGTGCGCCGGGCCCTGTCCACGGAGTACCTGGCCTGCGGCCGGTGCCAGGGCCCCATCGAGCCCATCCTCCTGCACCGCTCGAGCGTGCCGCTCACCGTGCGGCTGCGCCAGGCCTGGCGCTATCCCATGTCCTCGTCCGGCCTGCCCTTCCTGCTGGGGCTGAGCGCCGTCCTGGCCGTGCTGCGCTGGGCGCTGGTGGAGACCTTCCTGCTGCTCAAGTGGCTGCCCACGGTGATGTGGCTCGGCGTCTTCTGGGGCGCCTTCTTCTCCGTTGTCCGCTCCACGGCCCGGGGGGCGCGGGAGCTGGACGTGCCGGACTACTCGGACGTCTACAAGGACTGTGTGGCGCCCGCGCTCCGGGGCCTCGTGGCCACCTCCGTGGTGTGGCTGCCCGTGACCATCTACCTGCTGGGCTTCAAGGCCTGGGACGTGCGGGGGCCGGTGACGGACCTCTCCAACCAGCCCGCCTTCTACGTCACCGGAGGACTGCCCGCGCTCGACTGGGAGCCGGTGGTGACGGACCCCGTGCTCTGGCTGCTGCTCCTGGCCAGCTTCGCGTACCTGCCCCTGGTGCTCCTGCTGGCGGCGGCGGGCACCGGGGTGTTCCAGATGCTCAACCCGCTGACGGCCCTGCGGGCCGCGGCCCGCCTGGGCAAGGACTACGCCCTCACCCTGGGGGCGCTGGCCCTGCTGTGCGGCGTCATGGCGCTGGGCCATGGCGTGGCCGCGGGGTTCCGCTGGCTGCACCTGGCCTTCGTCTCCCCCTTCGCGGCGGAGTTCGTCACCAGCATCGCCCCGGTGCTCATGGCCCATGTCCTGGGCCTGCTGCTGTACACCCGGGGGGATGCACTCGGGTATGGCGAGCCCCGGGACTACTTCATGCCCGTGCTGGGCGCGGTGCAGCCCCGCACGGTGGCGCCCGCCATACGGGAAGGCCCGCCGCCGGCGGCCGAGGCCCCCACCGGGGCGCCCCCTCCCCAGGACGGCCTGCTCCAGGCCCTGGCGCAGGCCGTGGAAGCAAAGGATCCGGAGAAGGCCCTGGCGCTGTACGCCGGGCTCCAGACGCCCCAGGAATGGAAACAGGTGGAGGCCGCGCAGCACTTCTTCGTCGGCCAGGCCGCCATTGCCCGGGGTGAGTACGCGCTGGCCGTGAAGGCCCTGGAGTCCGCGGCCGACGTGGCCCCGGAAGGGCCCCTGGCCTCCCGGGCGCTCGTGCTCCAGGCGCGCGTCTGCGCCGAGCGCCTCCGGGACACCGAGCGGGCCGAGAACCTCTACCGCTACATCCTCCACCGGTACCCGGGCACGGAGGCCTCGCGCTTCGCCCAGAAGCACCTGCCCCGCCCCATCGCCTGAGCCAACGCTTCCGCCACCACAGGGCGAAGTCCGAGCCATACCCCCGAAGGGGTAAAGACGCCACGGCTTCAGTTGGCCCATGGTGCGCCGCGAACCTCAGACCGGCGCAACACAGGCCCTGTCTCACGGAGCTATGAAAAAACACCTCGTATGGATCTCGGCGGCCCTCTTCACCTGGGTGGGCTGCGGCGACGACTCGTCCGGAAACGACAACCCAGGGGGCAATCCCCCAGCGGCCAGTTGCAGTGCGGCGAACTGCGCCGGCTGCTGCTTCAACAACACCTGCCAGGCGGGAAACACCTCCGCCGCGTGTGGCAAGGCGGGGGCCGCCTGCACCACCTGCGGCACCGCCCAGGTGTGTCTGACGGCTCAAACCTGCGGCGTGGATCCGGACAGCGCCTGGCGGGTGCAACCCCTGTCTGCCCGGATTGCCGCTACCAACAATGGCACGGCCTGGGACGGTGAAGGCTCCGCGCCGGACGTCTTCATCGTCATGAAGTGCCCAGGCTCGGAGACCACCACGTCCACGCCCGAGGTGGAGAGCTACACCCCTGCGTGGAGCACGGGGGGGTGCACCGCGAGGGCGGGCCAGCTGCTGGCGGAACAGTGGATGTTCCAGGTGTGGGACAGCGATGTTACCAGCGATGACACCATCACCAGTGCCCTGGCGGTTCAGTTCACCGGGGAGCACTTCACCCAGGGAACGCTCACCTTCGAAGGCTCGGGGGGAATGACGTCGCTGACGGTGCAGCTGCAGAAGCAGCCTTGAGCGGTACACCCGGGCGCCTCCTTCCGGAAGCGCCCGGGCCCTTCGAGGACTTCAACGCCTACTGGCGGATGATCTGCACGTCGTCCAGGTGGACGAAGCTGCTGCCGGTGAAGGCCTGGGTGTGCAGGCCGAACTCCAGGTAGCCGTTGGTCACAGAAATGGTGGGCGTCTCCAGCTGCGTCCAGCTGCTGTAGGTGCCGAGGTTCGTGGCGGCCGGCGAGCAAGAGGCGCAGGTCTTCGCCTGGAGCCGCGAGAAGCCGAAGTCACCGCCCTTGCGGACCCAGGCGCGCACCCGGTAGTTGCCGTTGGGGATGCCGTTGACCGTCTGGTACGTCCACGTCTCGAAGGCCCCCGGGCTGTAGTGCGTCAGGTGGTAGGCGCTGTTGTAGCCCCCGTTGTACGTCTCGGTGAACGCGGCCCCCGCGGTGTTGTTGGGCGACCAGGTGTTCCAGCCGGACATGCCGGACTCGAAGCCCGCGTTGGTGACGGCGGGGTTGTTCGTGGGCGGCGGCGTGGTGCCACCGCCGTTGAGGATCTTCGCCGCCTCGTCCGGCCGCAGGTTCACGAAGTGATCGAACGCGGTGTTGAGCTGGGCCTGCTTGGCCGAGTCATTCGCGTACTGCTTGCGCTGCTCGTAGAGCTTGGCGATGAGCTCCAGGTGGCTCTGGTTGTAGGGCACGCCCAGCTTCTGCTGCAGGGTGGTCAGGAAGCCGTAGCCGAACTCGCGCGTCGGCTCGATCATCGTGCCCTCGCCGTAGTCATTCCACGTGGCGAGCTGGATCCAGTTCACGCCGCTGTTCTTGGCCAGGTCCAACGTCTGGCCGAAGGTGCCCGTACCGTTGTGGGCCAAGCTCCATCCGGGGCCCCCCCAGCCACCGGCGGTGTAGAAGGTGTTGAAGCCCGGGTAGGCCACGCCGAACTTCACGCCCAGCGGACGGTTGTTGTAGAAGTTCTGAAGGCCCGTCGTGAAGTCCGAGTAGATCCACGGGTACTCACCCTTGGCGTTGGTGCCAGCCTCCTGGCTCTCGTACCAGAGCGTCAGGAACGTCGGCTTGACGGACAGGGGCGAGAAGATGTTGCTCCAGTCCGACGGCGAGCTGAAGGTCTGCGGCCCGAAGTCCAGGAGCAGGGGCGCGTTGTTGATCTTGATGTGATTGCCGCGGGAGAAGTAGTTGTCCCGCAGGTAGACCATGTCGTTGCGGGCCGCGGCGAGCTTGTCCGGGACGGGGCAGCCGCTCTGGGGGGCCAGCGTGTAGTTGTTGTCCTCGTAGACCACCGCGAACTCCAACCCCACCGAGGAGGTCTTGTTGATGACGGCCTCGGAGTTCTGCTTGTTCTTGGGGTAGTCCAGGCAGTTGAGGGTCCCGGGCCAGTCGATCAGGACGCCATCCACGCCCGCGTACTTCATGAGCAGCAGCTGGTACTCGACGACATCCTTGTCGCCCGACGCATAGGGCCCGATGAGCGGGTAGTAATACGAGGCGATCTGCCGCTTGCCCGAGCCGTCGATGACGTTGGGGTTCTTGTTGGCCATCGTCCAGTGGATGCCCCAGGAGCCATTGCCCGAGGAGGTGTTGCTCTCGAACCAGGGCATGAGGTGGACGTAGATCTTCTTGTTGAAGCTCTTGGGCACGGAGGCCAGCGGGGCGGTGACAGCGGCGGCCGGTGCCTCCACCTCGGGCTCGGATGCCGCCTGCCCACAGCCCACCAGCATGAGCGCGGCGAACACGCCCGCTCCTCCGTTCACGAAACGATGACGCGTCATGAGAATGCTCCTTCGAGTCGGCTCGGGGGGCGTCGGTAGCACAGCGCCCAGGAAACAGAAATACCCATTCAACGCGTAAAACGACTTAAAACAGAAAATCTCGTTCTGAACGCTGGGGCGCTGCTCCCCTCGGAATACCGTGAGCCGCCTGCTGGGTTGTGGCGCGGTGAGCTTGCTCGCCGTGGGGCAGTGACGCCGCCTTCACCCTGGCGAGGACTCATGCTTCTGGCAGCCCCGCCCGCCCCCGAGCGGCTGTGGGCCCCCAGGAAATGAACGAGGGGACAGGGGCCGTTCCCTCGCGCGCAACGGTTTCACCCTTTTCTTCCCCCACGGCCCCCCTTCATGTCTCAGCCCTCCCTGTCCGCCGAGCTCACCTCGGAGGCCTCGCCCCCCGTCCTGGCCCGTCCGGGCTGGCGTGCCGCGCTCGCCGAGGCGGTGCGGGGCACCCACCACGACTTCTCCACGGGCTCCGTGGATCGCGCCCTGCTGCTGCTCTCCATCCCCATGGTGCTGGAGATGGTGATGGAGTCCATCTTCGCCCTGGTGGACGTCTTCTTCGTCTCGCGCCTGGGGGCGGACGCCGTGGCCACGGTGGGCCTCACCGAGTCCATGCTCACGCTGGCCTATACGGTGCCCCTGGGGCTGTCCATCGGCGCCACGGCGCTGATCTCCCGGCGCATGGGCGAGAAGGATCCCGAGCGGGCCGCGCGCACGGCGGTGCAGACGCTGGGGCTGGGCTTCGTGCTGTCCCTGCCCATGTCGGTGCTGGGCGTGCTGTTCGCCCGGCCGCTGCTCTCGGCCCTGGGCGCCTCCCCGGCCGTGGTGGCACAAGGCGCCGTCTACACCCAGGTGATGCTGGGCAGCTTCGTCATCGTCATGCCGCTGTTCCTCATCAGCGCCATCCTGCGCGGCGCGGGGGATGCGGCCACCTCCATGCGCGCGCTGCTGCTGGCCAACTCCGTCAACCTCGTGCTCGCCCCGCTCTTCATCTTCGGCTTGGGCCCGGTGCCCGGCCTGGGCGTGCTGGGCGCGGCGATCGCCACCACCGTGGGGCGCGGCACGGGCGTGCTCTACCAGCTCTACCGCCTGCTGCGCGGCGGGGGGCGGCTCTGCCTGGGGCGGCGCCACCTGAGCCTCGAGCCCGCCACCCTGGGGGCCCTCTTGCGGCTGTCCGGCGGCGCCATCCTCCAGTCCGTGCTGGGCCTCTCCAGCTGGCTGGTGCTGATGCGGATCGTGGCCAGCTTCGGCAGCGCGGCGATGGCCGGCTACACCCTCGTCATGCGGATCATCCTCTTCGCCCAGCAGCCCGCCTGGGGGATGAGCCACGCGGTGGGCACCCTGGTGGGCCAGAGCCTGGGCGCCCGGGACGCGGAGCGCGCCGAGCGCGTCACCTGGCGCGCCAGCTTCTTCACCGTGCTCTTCCTGGGCGCGGTGAGCCTGGTGTTCCTCACGTGCTCCGAGCCACTCATCCGCGCCTTCACCCTCGAGGCCGACGTTGTCTTCCACGCCTCGCGTGGCCTGCGGATCCTCAGTTGGGGCCTCATCCTCTACGCCTTCGTCACAATTATTCCTCACGCCTTTAACGGCGCCGGCGATACGCGCACGCCCACCGTGGTCAACCTGGCCTGCTCCTGGGGGCTACAGATTCCCCTCGCGTACGCACTCACCGGCCCCGCGGGGCTAGGACCCGAGGGCGCTTTCCTGGCCATCGCCATCACCTATGCGGCGCTGGGCGCCGTGAGCGCCGCCCTCTTCCGCCAGGGAAAGTGGAAGGCACAGGGCCTCTGAGCCCCGGCTTCATCGACCCGACACTCCCCTCTTGCTCCAGGCTGTATTGAAGCCTCGCCCCCGGGTGAGGACTCTCTTGGGGTACTCGCAGCGGGCGGATGCTTGGAAGCATCCCCCGGCAGCAGCTCCACACATCCGGGAGCCGCTCTCCAGGCACACCTGGAGCCATGGCGAGTTGGGGATGGTGCTGTCCGGGGGAGGAGTCGCAGGGTCATGGCTGAGAATGAGCGCTTGGGTGTTGCGATTGTGGGTTTGGGCGGGGCGGTAGCGACGACGGCGGTCGCGGGCCTGGAGCTGCTGCGCCGCGGGCGCGTCGACACCAAGGGGCTGCCGCTGGCCTCCGCGCGGGGCATGGGCCTCATCGACTACGAGGCCCTGACGTTCGGCGGCTGGGATTTGTTCGAGGATGATCTGGCGCAGGCGGCGCGCAACCACGCGGTGCTGACCGAAAGCCAGCTCGAGGCCGTGGCGCCGGTGCTCAGCCAGATGCGGCCCTGGAGCGCCGTGTCCAACCCGCGCTTCTGCAAGAACGTGGTGGGCACCTCCAGCAAGACGACGCGCAGCCTGCGCGAGCAGGTGCAGGCCATCCGGGAGGACCTGGCGCGCTTCCGCCAGGAGCAGAAGGTCAACCGCGTGGTGGTCATCAACCTGGCCTCCACCGAGCGCGCGGTGGACCTGACGCAGCCCAAGTTCCTCACGCCCCAAGCCTTCGAGGCGGCGCTCGACGCGAATGACCCGGACATCGGCCCGGCGATGCTCTACGCGTACGCGGCCATCGCCGACGGCACGCCGTTCGCCAACTTCACGCCGAGCATCGCCGCGGACGTGCCGGCGCTGCTGCTGCTGGCGCAGCGCAACGGCTCGCCCCTGGCCGGCAAGGACGGCAAGACGGGGCAGACCATGCTCAAGACGGCCATCGCCCCCGTGCTCCGGGACCGGGCGCTGCACGTCGAGGGCTGGTACTCCACCAACATCCTGGGCAACCGGGACGGGGAGGCCCTGAATGATCCGGCCTCGAAGGCCAACAAGATCGACACCAAGGGCGCCGCGCTGGACAGCATCCTCGGCTACAAGGTCCAGGACCACATCGTCCAGATCCAGTACTACCGGCCGCGCGGGGACAACAAGGAGGCCTGGGACAACATCGACGTGGTGGGCTTCCTGGGCCAGCCCATGCAGCTGAAGCTCAACTTCCTGTGTAAGGACTCCATCCTGGCCGCGCCGCTCGTGGTGGAGCTGGCGCGCACGCTGGACCTGGCCAAGCGCCGCGGCGAGGCGGGCGTCATCGACGCGCTGGGCTGCTTCTTCAAGGCCCCGATGACGCAGGACGGGGGCAAGGTGGAGCACGCCATGGCGGAGCAGCAGCGCCGCCTCATGAGCTGGCTGTCGCTGGGCCGCGTCCAGCCCACCCTCGGCAGAGAGCGCATCCGGGGCTGACCCATGTCCACACTCCCGCGAAGACTCGGCTGGGCCATCGTGGGCTGTGGCTGGGTGGCCCGCGACTACGTCGCACCCGCCCTCCAGGCCGCGGACAACGCGCGCCTGGTGGCCCTGTGCGACTCGGACGCGGAGATGCTCATGCGCATCTCCGGCAACGAGGCGCTCCGGTACACCTCGCTCCCGGAGGCGCTGGCAAACCCCGAGGTGGAGGCGGTCTACATCGCCACGCCCAACCACCTGCACGCGGCCATGACGGAGGCCTGCGCGGCCGCGGGCAAGCACGTGCTGTGTGAGAAACCCATGGCCCTCACGCCCGAGGACGGCACGCGCATGGTGGAGGCGTGCCGGCGGGCGGGCGTCCACTACGCCACCGCCTTCGATCAGCGCCACCACGCCCTCCACCGCCGCCTGCGCACCCTGGTGCAGGAGGGCATGCTGGGCACCGTCACCCAGGCGCGCATCCACTATGCGTGCTGGCTGCCGCGCGACTGGGCGCCCAACAACTGGCGCGTGGATCCGCGCAAGGCCGGTGGCGGGGCCATGATTGACCTGGCCCCCCACGGGCTGGACCTACTGGAGGTCCTGCTCCAGGACGAGTGGATCTCGCTCACCGCGCTGCTGCAGCGGCACGTCCATGACTACCCGGTGGATGACGGGGCGGTGCTCATGGGCCAGTTCCGCAGCGGCACCCTCGGCATCCTCCAGGTGGCCTACAACTGCCCGGACGCCTACCCACGGAGGACCCTGGAGCTGATCGGCACGAAGGCCCGGGCCCTGGCCTCCAAGAGCATGGGGCAGACGCCGGGGGGCACGCTGACGCTCACGGACGCGGTGACGGGCGAGGAGATGCCCGTGCCGGTCTCGCCCGCCGAGGACCGGTCTCCCTTCCTCAACCAGCTCCAGGCCTTCTCGGCCTGCGTCCTGGAGGGCAAGCCGCAGCCGTTCTCGCCCGAGCGGGATGTCCGCCTGGTGCGGCTGCTGGCGCAGGCCACCCCGCCGTTCCCACCCGAGACGCCATGCCCCTGATCCGCTACGCCTGCTCCCACTGCGGCACGTGGCAGCCCTGGTTCTCGCATGAATCCCCGCCGGGCTGTCCCACGTGCATGGACGTGCGCAACGCCCTGCCCGAAAGCGGGTGGAACTTCCGCTCCGCGGGCCAGGTGAGCGAGCTGCTCACCACGTCCTGGGCCGAGGCGCTGCCCGGCATCCTCGGCTTCCACTGCACGCCGGCCTTCGGGCTGGGCTCCACGGGGTGGCTGCTGCGGCGGCCCGAGGGCAACGTGGCCTTCGAGGGGGCCCCCTGGTACTCGCGGGGGGCGCTGGAGCACATCGCCTCGCTCGGGGGCATCCGGGTGCTGTCCGCCTCGCACCCGCATGGGTTCGGCGCGCTGTGGCAGCTCCAGGAGCGGTTCGACCCGCTGCTGGTGCTCCACCGCGATGCCATCCCCTACACCAAGGCCTTCCAGGTGCGCTGGCCGGTGGACGGCGTGCACGAGGTGGCGCCGGGGCTCACGCTGCACCCCATCGGCGGCCACTACGAGGGCCAGTGCGCGCTGTACGACGCGGCCACCCGCTCGCTCTTCTGCGGGGATGCGCTCAAGGTGGAGCTCGGCCCCCAGGGCGAGCCCACGGGCCTCTCGTGTCACAAGGGCTTCCACTACGCCATCCCCATGAGCCACGGGGAGCTGCGCCACTACCGCGCGGTGTTCGAGCAACTGCCGTTCGAGAACGTCTTCACGCCGTTCGAGTTCGCCCGGGGCGTCACCCGCGCGCACGCGCTAGCCCTGTTCGACCGGCTGCTGGCGGGCAGGCCGCACACGCAACCCATTCCCATGAGGGAGCTGTCATGAAGGACCTGCCCAGCCTCGCCGAGGCCTTGGAAGCCTACACGCGCGCCCTGCCCGCCGGAGAGCTGCTGCTGTTCCGGGACGATGGCATCGACCGGATTGGCGTGCCCGTGGTCGCCTCCAGCCTGCGCATGGAGAACGGGCCGTGGATCACCTCCCATGGCTACGGCGCCACGGAGGAGGAGGCTCGCGTCAGCGCCATCGGGGAGCTGGCCGAGGAGGTTTTCGCCGAGAAAGCCCTGGCGGAGCGGCCGCGCTTCCACGGCAGCTATGTGGAGCTGGTGCGCCAGCGGGGTGTCCAGGGGGTGGCGGATCCCCTGACGCTGGGGCTGCCCGCGGGAAGTCCCTACCACCCGGACATGCCGCTGACCTGGCTGGAGATGACCCGGCTTTCCACCGGGGAGCCCGTCCTGGTGCCCGAGGAGTTCGTGGCCATCCACCCGGGCCAGCTGCGCGGACGCGCCCCGCTCATCCTGCCCATCACCAATGGCCAGGGGGCGGGCCTGAGCCAGCCGCAAGCCCTGGCCCACGCCCTGCTGGAGCTGCAGCAGCGCGACGGCAACGGGCTGCAGTTCCGGGCCATGGATCAGGGCGTCGTGCTGGACCTGGAGGGCGCTTCGCTGCCCCCGGACATCCAGGAGCTGCTGGAGCGCTACCGCCGCGCGGGCATTGAAATCATCCCCAAGCTGGCCAGCACGGACTTCGGCCTCGTCAACCTGTACGTGGTGGCCCAGGACCCCTCGCCCGGTGAGCAGCCGCTGATGGTGACCGCCTGTGGCGAGGCGGCCGATCCGGACCGCCACCGCGCCCTGCGCAAGGCGCTGCTGGAGTATGCCGGCTCACGGGCCCGCAAGGCCTTCATGCACGGCCCGCTGGAGGCCGTGGCCCGGGTGGCGCCCCCCGGCTACCTGGAAAGCTTCCTGCCGCAGGTGAACCTCCGCCAGGAAGAGCCCCGGGCCCTCCAGGGCATGGTCGAGTGGGCCAGCATGCCCGTGGGCGTGTTGCGCGCGCTGATCGCGCCGACGGTGCAGCACCGCTGCACGGTGCGCTTCACGGACCTGCCCGAAGCCGCGGCCGCCGAGGCGCCCCCGAAGCGCTGCGCCCAGGTGGTGGAGGGGTTGCACCAGAGCGGCTTCGACGTGCTCCTCATCGACCTGTCACCCGCGGACCACTCCATCCACGTGGTGAAGGCGCTCGTCCCCGGGCTCGAGGTGGAGACGATGACCTACTCGCGCATCGGCGAGCGGAACGTGGCCCGCCTGCTGGCGCGCCAGGATCCGCTGGTGGGCCTGGGCACGCCCCCCGAGGGCGCCCAGCGCGTGCGGCTGACGGCGGCCGCGGAGGAGCGGCTGGGCGGCCCCGCCTGGTTCAACGTCCGGCTCGCCGAGCAACGGCTGGGCTCGCTCTACTCGCTCTACCGGGAGCCGGGCCGCCACAGCGTGCAGACCGTGCTGCGTACCCGCCGTTTTGGAGGAGGCCTGTCGTGACCCTGCGCTTCGCGTACAACACCAACGGGGTGGCCAACCACCGTCTCGGAGACGCGCTGCGGCTCATCGCCGACAGCGGCTACGACGGCGTGGCCCTCACGCTGGACCACCACCACTTCGATCCCTTCGCCCCCAACCTCATCTGCCGCGCCGAGATGCTGGCGGGGCTGCTGGAGCAGCTCGGGCTCGGGCTGGTGGTGGAGACCGGCGCGCGCTTCCTGCTCAACCCCCGGGCCAAGCACGAGCCCACCCTCATCAGCCCCGAGGCGGAGGGCCGCGCGCGGCGGCTCGACTTCCTGCGCCGGGCGGTGGACGTCTGCGCCACCTGCCGGGGCGAGGCGGTCTCCTTCTGGGCGGGCGTGCCCCGGCGCGGCGAGGTGGAGCTGAAGGACACCTGGCGCTGGCTGGTGGATGGCGTGGCCCACCTGTCGGACCATGCCGCCTCCCGGGGCGTGGTGCTCGCCATGGAGCCCGAGCCCGGCATGCTGGTGGAGACGGTGGATGCGTGGCGCCAGCTCCAGGAAGAGGTGAAGCTGCTGGGCGCGGCCCCCTTCAAGCTCGCCCTGGACGTGGGACACCTGCTGGTGACGCAGGAGCGCGTGCCCGCGGACGCCGTGCGCGAGTTCGCCCCGGTGCTCGGCACCGTGGCCCTGGAGGACATGAAGCGGGGCGTGCACGAGCACCTGCCCTTCGGCGAGGGAGACCTGGACGTCGTCCCGGTGCTCCGCGAGCTCATCCAGGCGCGCTACGACAAGCTCGTCTGCGTGGAGCTGTCCCGGGACGCGCACCGCGCGCACACCATGGTGCCCGGGGCCATCGAGTGGCTCCGGGCCCGGCTGCCCGCGGACGAGGGGGTGGCGGCATGAGCCCCAACGCCCTGCGCGTCTGCTTCATCTCCCGCCGCTTCTTTCCGGCCATCTCCGGCATGAGCGTCTATGCGCTCAACCTGGTGCAGGAGCTGGTGGCATGCGGCCACGACGTGACGATGGTCAGCCAGTACCGCAATGACGCGGCCGGGGCCTCCGTCTACGGCGGCGGGCCGCCCCCGGGCATCCCCGGCGCCCGCGTGGTGGGCCGCGAGTCCCAGGGCGAGCAGCGCATCAACGACGGCCTGCCGGCGAGCTTCGAGCAGGATGTCGAGGACATGGTCGCCACTGTGGAGAAGGAACACCGCGAGCGCCCGTTCGACGTCATCCACGCCCAGTACGGCTACCCGTGCGGCCTGGCGGCGCTGGAGGCGAGCCGGCGGCTGGGCCTGCCCAACGTCGTGTCCATCCAGGGCGGCGATGGGCACTGGGTGGGCACCTGCTGCGGCACCCACAAGCAGGCCATGCTGGCGGTGCTGGGCCACTCCGGCTCGCTGTTGATTGGCAGCCGCACCTTCGCCGAGGAGGTGAAGGGCCACCACGGCACCCCGCTGGAGCGCTTCACCATCGTCCCGGGCGCCACGGACACCCGCCGCTTCTCCCCCCGGGACGAGCAAGCGCTCGGGGCGCTGCGGCAGCCGCCCGTGCTGCTCTACCACGGCCGCGTGGACGCGCGGAAAGGCGTGATGGAGCTGCTGGATGCGGTGAAGCGGCTGGTGGTGCGCGAGGGCCGGACGCTGAAGCTCCGGGTCTCCGGCATCGGCCCGGACGTGGACGCGGTGAAGGCCCGGGTGGCCCGCGAGGGCTTGCAGGGCAGCGTGGAGTTCACCGGGTATACCCCGTATGCGGAGGCCCCCCAGCTGTACCGGCGCGGCGACATCTTCGTCTCGCCCACGTACGCGGAGGGCTTCTCCAACACCATCCTCGAGGCCATGGCGGCCGGGCTGCCCATCGTCTCCACCCGGGCCGTGGGGGTGCTGGACTGCCTGGAGGATGGGCGCAACGGCCTGCTCGTGCCGCCCCGGGACGCAGACGCACTGGCCGAGGCCATCGCCCGCATGCTGGATGACGCGGAGCTGCGGCGCCGTCTGGCGCGCACCGCGCTGGACGAGGTGCGGGAGCTGTACTCGTGGCAGGCGGTGGGCCGACAGATTCAACAGGTCTACAAAGACCTGCGGGGCACCCGGCCGGACACGCGCTGGACGAACGTTTACGACCCCGCCACCAGCACGGTGAACGCGGATCCCTCCTGCCGCTTCCGGAGCGCCCCCCACCTCTTATGAGCACCGCCCTCTTTCTCTCCCCCCACCTGGATGACGTCGCCTTCTCGTGCGGTGGGACACTGGCCCGGCTGAAGGCGCGGCGGTGGAAGATCATCCTGGCCACCGTCTTCACCCGCTCGGTGTCCCGCCCCACCGGCTTCGCCCTGGCGTGCCAGACGAGCAAGGGGCTGAGCCCGGACGTGGACTACATGGCGCTGCGCCGCGCGGAGGACCGCTCCTTCGCGGCGTGGATGGGCGTGGATGAGCTGGTGTGGATCGATCTGCCGGAGGCCCCCCACCGGGGCTACCACAGCCCCGGGGCCCTCTTCGCCCCGCCCCGGACGGACGATGACATCATCCCCACGCTGGAGGACCGGCTCTCGCTGCTGATGGAGGACGTGCGCCCGGACCTGGTGTTCGCGCCCCAGGCCCTGGGCAGCCACGTGGACCACGTTCAGCTCGTCCGCACGCTGCCCTCGCTGAACATCCAGGTGTCGCAGATCCTCTGGTACCGGGACACCCCGTACGCCGTGCGGCAGCCCCAGGCGAAGCCCGACTACTCGCTGCCCGACGGCCTGCGGCCCCTGGCCCTGAACGTGACGGCGGAGCTGTCCCGCAAGGTGTCCGGGTGCGTCTGCTACCGGAGCCAGATTCCGTTCCAGTTCGGTGGGGAGGCGGAGGTGGCCCCCACGCTGGAGACCTTCCACCAGCAGGAAGCCGCCGATTACGGCCAGGCCGGCCATGCGGAGGTCTTCCTCGCGAGAAGCAACTTCGAGTCCGAGTGGCGGGGACGGCTCTGAGCTGCACCTTCTGGTGGAGACCCCTTCCGGTGACTTCTGAACACCCCGGATTGCCGCCCGGAGGATCCGATCCCACATTGGTACCCATGGTTTGGTCGAGGGTCCTTCCGGTGTGTTTGAGCCTCCTGTGCATGACTGCCTGTGACAACAGGCCGGTCGTGGACCAGGGCGAAGAGGACACCTGCGAGAACGAGTGGGTCGTCTTGAACGTCAAGGTGGTGACGGCCGAGGGCGTCCCCGTCAAAGGCGCCACGGTGACCGCGACGAGCCTGGAGACGGAGCAGAGCATCACCGGCGTCACGGACGAGACGGGCATCAGCCGCGCGGTGAATGAGTCGCTCGCCCCGGGCAGAACCCACCTGAGCGCCATCGCCGGGCCCAAGGTGTCCTCCTCCTCCGAGGTGGAGTGGACCTGTGACGGCTGCCACTGCACGCCTGAACCCGGAATGGTCGAGCTCCAGCTCAACCCCTGACACTGTCCGGCGCTTGGTCCGGTGACGCGAGCGGCTGGTCTGGAGCGCCGCTTCCTCCTGGCTGGTGGACAAGCCCTTCCTGGATGGGGATGCCAAATAGGCACTGGCCATGGCGATTGCTCACACCAAGATCCTGGGGGCCATGAAGGACATTGATGGGTGGCTAGTGCTGATGAAGGAAGTGGATCAGGCCACCACCTTCGACCAACATCGACCCGAATCCCCGGCAATCGGTAGGAGGCCGCACGATGGACATGAAATTGATGGGTCAGGTCCGTCGACTGATAGAGGATCTGGCGGCAAAACGGTATGCGGAGCTCGCAGCGGATGGTCGAGCCGGGCGCCTGACCGAGGCGGAGCTGAGAACTGCTGTCGAGCAGTATGGGCGGACCCTTGTTCCCTTGCCAGAGCACGGTGAGCGGCTTGTAGATGTCTACGAGCACGCGTCTCAGCAGGATGCGGTCACCCTCGATGTACCTCTGTGGACACGGGAGGAAGGCCGCAGCGACGTGACACTTTCTGTAACGGCGCTCAAGCAGGGCGAAACCTACACCGTCGAAGTGGACGATCTGCACGTTCTTTAGGAACTGTTAGCCCAACCGCAACGCGGCCCCCCAGCACCCTTATGAGGGACCGCTTCCCTGGCATGCGAGCTGTCGTCCCATCTATTGGACGCCTCCCGTCATTGTGCATTCGTCCAATGGCCTTACAGCGGCAGAGTGACCAATCCCTTTCCACTGCCCGTTTTCACTCCCAGAAGAGGATTCCCAGCATGAGATTGGCTCTGCGTTCACGCGCTCCCCTCGGGGGAGCCCTGCTTCTGGGGTTCCTGCTCTTCACGGCCCGTGTCTTTGCCTCGCAGCCGGTGGCGCCCATTGGAGACAGCCTGGGGTTGACGGTCCCGGCCCAGCGGCACGTGGTGCGGATGGCTCCTCCAGGAGGGGGCGTTGCCTGGCTGGTGGCGCTCCAGCAGCGGGGGCAGCAGGGCAAGGGGCTCGGCCTGTGGCGCAGCAATGACGAGGGCCAGACGTGGAGCCCTGCCGGCCCGATTCAGAATGACTGGACCCATCACGACACGGCGGACCTGCTCCCCGTGGGCTCGGATGTGGCCCTGGTGTACTCCTACGAAGGCTCCACCTTCACCGGCTCCCCCCGGCACGACGTGTACTTCCAGTGGTGGCGCTATCAGGCGGCTACCCAGAGCTGGACGCCCACGGCCGCCGTGCGTGTCTTCGACTCGCCGGACGCCACCACCGGCTACAGCCGCGCGGAGCTGGCCCGCGACTCCCAGGGCCGGCTTTGGGTTCATGCCTTCCGCCTCGAGCCGGATGGCTCCAACACCGCGGTGCTGGCCGTCAGCACGGATGGGGGCAGCACCTTCCAGCCTCAGCAGTCCCTGGCCAACCTGCCCCGGCGCGGCGGCGGCCGGCTCCTGCACCTGGGGGACCGGCTCCTGTTCCTCTATGGGCAACAGGGAACAGGCCCCGCCTGGTTCCGGGTGCGCAGGGACAGCGCGCCGCTGGGCGCCTGGGAGCCTCAGCAGCAGGCCTTCGCCGAGGGCATCTACCATGGGTTCTCCCTCAGCGCGGTGTCCCCGGGCTCGGGCCGCATGCACCTGGTCTACAAGTCCTCGGCAGAGCAGCTCTTCTACCGGGCCTTCAACGGCACGGGGTTCGGTCCTCCCACCCCCCTGGTGAGCTCCGGGAACTGGACCCTCCAGCCCGCCACCACGCTGGTGGGCGAGGAGCTCGTCATCTTCACCAATCCCGCCGTGACCCTGAATACGCACCACACGCTGTCGGCGCAGGTGCTCTCGGGCGGCAGTATCAGCACGCCCTTGGTGTTGGAGGGCTCGACGCGCTTCCGAGGCTACCTGGCGGCCCCGGAGCACCTGCCCACCTCGGTCACCCGCGTGCCCTGCCTGAGCGCGGAGACGCCGGACCCGAACGCGGCCGGAGTGGCCACCGTCGCCTTCTTCCCCCGGGGCGGGAGCAGGCCCGGCCTGGAGGTGGTGCACACCAACACCACCCACCGCTTCCTCACGCTGGCGCCCTCGGGCAGCGCGTATGCGCTGCGGCTGGATGACTCCCCGAGCCGCCTGTATGTGAGCACCGATGGGGCGCGGACCTGGAGCTTCAAGGGGCGGCACCCGCAGGGGGCCGAGTTCCGCTTCATGGCCGCGATGTCCGATGGGACGCTGCTGGCCAGCACCGCCCGCCAGGGCCGCAACGCCATCTCCCGCTCGGGGGATGGGGGCGCGACCTGGAGCGACGTGCTGTCGATCGGCGACTACCGCCTGCTCACCCCCCGCAGCTTCGCGGAGCTCGACGGCACGCTGTACGTGCTTGAGTACCAGGCCTTCACGACAGCGGACACGCCCATCCGGCTGTACGCGAGCACGGACCGGGGCCAGACGTGGCAGGTGCGCCACACCTTCTCCGGGCACCGCCACGGGCATGGGATGGCGGTGGATCCGGTGCGCCACGCCCTGTGGGCCTTCTTTGGAGACACCCTGCGCCAGTCGGGCACGTTCCGCTCGACGGATGGGGGCCTCACGTGGAAGAGCATCGCCCCGGGAGCGCTGGGGCGTGTCGTGGACGCGACGGTGATGGAGGACGGCAGCCTGCTGTACGCCCAGGACAACGTCTATCTGCCGCCGCGGCCCTACATCGTCCAGTTGCAGCCGGATGGGACGTATGTCGAGCTGGCGCTGCTGCCGGGCCCCTCCTACTCGACCTTCGCCGCGAGCGCTGGCGCCTACGTGGTGGGCAGCGCGCGCGAACCGGGCGGAGACGTCTACCCGGAGGGAGAGGAGAGCGCCCATGTCTGGGCCAGCTTCAACACGCTCGACTGGGAGAAGCTGCTCAGCTATCGCCGCATGAGCACCGAGGCCACGGTGCGCGCGGATGTCTACTACGAGCTGCCCTCAGGACTGCTCATCCTCCAGCTCCAGAATGCCCAGGGGTTCGGCCCCGGGGGCCATGGCTACCAGCTGCTGCGCGTCACCCAGCGTCCATGACGCTCAGTGCATGGGCTGCCAGGAGCGGTTGATGGCCTTCAGCGGCCTGCCTGCCGTGTGCTCCCCCAGTGCCTCGGCGATGGCCTTCAGGGACAGGATGCCCACGAGCTTCCCCTGGCGGTCCATCACGAGGAGCCGGCGGATCTGCTTTGCGTCCATTCGCCTGGCCGCCTCGCCCAGATCCTCGTCCATGAAGATGGATTCCACCTGATGCGTCATGGCCGCCGAAACGGGCGTCGTGTTGGGGTCCCACCCCTGGCAGACCGCCCGGATGACGATGTCCCGGTCGGTGATGATGCCCAACACGTGGTCCCCCTCGCACACCGGCATGGGCCCGATGTTGTGGGTCCGCATCTTCTCCGCCACGGCCTTCAGCGTTTCGTGGGGCGCCACCCACTCCACTCCTTTCTTCATCACCTCGGAGATCCGCAGGCGCGAGGTGGGGTCCGGCTGGAACCACAACGTCCGCAGCTCGAAGGGGAGCTGTCCCAGCACGTCCTCGGCCTCGCCCGGCGTGAGGTGCTCCCGGACCGTGGACAGCACCGCGCAGCTGATGCGCTCTGCCTCGTCCGCCGAAATGCTCAGGTGCGCCGTCACCCTGTGGAGGAATTCCTCCCGGCCGAATTTCTCATAGGGCAGGTCCTGGTGTTCTGAACAGCGCTTCACCAACGCCACCACCTTTCTCGGCAACTGGGCCTCCATGTGCCGCGACTCGTCGCTCATCAACCGCCGCTCCATCACGCACAGGACCGCTTGAATCGCCTGCTCCGCCAGCTTCCGCTCGAGCCCCTTCGCCTCCAGATCTCTCAGGAAGAAGGCGTAGGTTTGGGCCGCTCGAGATTCACTGCGCTGAGCCCGGCCTTCCCGCACCGGCTCTTGATGCTTGCTTCCCTGCTCCAAACCGGAGCCTTGAAGAATGTCTTTTCCTTGTGTCGCCATGGCCGTCCTCCGTGGTTTCCCATGGGAAATGTGGTCACCCCCTGGCGCTGAAGCGCCCAGGTGAGGCCCATCCTCCCGAGGGGTACCCGGCAGTCCTGCCCGGAGGACGAGCCCCTCACCCAGGCGTCATGCCTTCACACACACAGGGAGCCTCCGCATTGTTACCCCACGAGGCGGCCGGTCACTTTCCGCCCTCCTCCAACCCCGAGGAACTTCCATGCCCAGCGTTCGCTCCATCGCCCCCTGTCTCTGGTTCGACGGCCAAGCCGAGGAAGCGGCGAGTTTCTACACGTCCATCTTCAAGAATTCGAAGATCGAAAAGGTTCAACGCTACAGCCAGGCAGGGCAGGAGGTTCACGGCCGCCCGCCGGGCAGCGTGATGACCGTGGTGTTCGAACTGAACGGCCAGAAGTTCACCGCCCTCAACGGCGGCCCGGCGTTCAAGTTCAGCGAGGCCATCTCGTTCGAGGTGCACTGCGAGACGCAGGAAGAGGCCGACGCCTACTGGGAGAAACTGTCCGCGGGCGGCGATCCGAAGTCACAGCAGTGCGGGTGGCTGAAGGACAAATACGGCGTCTCCTGGCAGATCATCCCCGCCGGGATGGACGAACTGTTCGACGATCACACCTCGCCTCAGACGCAGCGCGCCATGCGGGCGATGCTGCAGATGAAGAAGCTGGACCTCGCCGCCTTGAAGCGCGCCTACGAAGGCTAGGCGCACGAGGTGCCCGGAGGGCCGGACGGCTCAGGGATGGGGCCTGCAATGGCCCAGGAACCGGACCAGCTCCGTATGGAACCACTGGGGCGAATCGAGCATCAGCCAGTGGCTCGCGTGCGGCGCTACGGTGCGAGACAGGGCAGGCCGCTGCGCCACCAGCGTCTCCGGGCCGGTGGCCGCCGCCAGCGCGTGGGTAGGCCCCTTGAAGCTCTCGAAGGCCTCATCCGGATTGTAGCCATAGAGCGACTCCAGGTATCCGGCGATGGCCTCCCTCCGCGAGGTGCGCATCGTCTTCATCACCAGCGTGCGTGTCGTCACCTTCGCTTCCAGCAACAGCTGCGTCAGCCAGTGCTCGTGGAAAGTGCCATACTTCGCCGCGCTGAAGTTCTCGAGCCAGGCGGCCGCATCGGCCTTCGACCCATGGCGCAGATCTCCCGGCGCCTCGACGTAGAGGAGCCCGGCGAGCCGCTCGGGGTAATACGCGGCGAAGGCGCCGGCCACTGCGGCCCCAAAGCCGTGGCCCACCAAGGCGAACTTCCCGGGGAGCAACGCGTCCGCCACGGCGGCGACATCCTCCACCGCCGCCTCGACGCCAAAGGGGCCGTGACCGCCGCTGCTCTCGCCCAGCCCGCGCAGGTCAAACGCGACGCTGTGGGTCGCGAGGCCATGCTGCGTCTCCGCCCAGTGCGTCCGATCGCCGGCGTTGTCGTGCACAAAGAGGATGGGGATCCCCCCCTCGCCTTCGACCGTCGCGATCAGCCGCCCCACGGGTCCGGCGACCGTCATCATCTTGGGTTCCTTGTGCTTCATCGCTTGACTCCCCAGGCCCCGGCCGGGCACTGCCCAGCCGCCCTCCCGCGCATCAAGGCCTTGTGCCAAGTCTGCCTGATTTCCATCGGGGCTGCGTCGCGGGCCCGTCCTTCATCGCGTCTACTCAACGTTGGGTGACAGCCCCCCTCCTTAAGGAGGCAGGAAGAAATAAGTTTTTCTGAGAGGAATCGCATCCCCGAGCGAGAATGAGCGAGTTTCTCGTCCAAGTCGGAAAAGTTATTTCCTCCGGCCTCCTAAGCCTGCTTCCACACCTGCCGCAGGCGAACACTTCCAACACGACTCGCTGCGGCCTGGGGCGCCTCGCTCGCCAGTCCTACTGCCCGCACGCCCTCCAGGCCCACGACTTCGCGCCGGTGCCGTCCCTGGCTTCCATGCACATCGTGTTCGAAGCGTGTGTGCGCGAGGAACGAGCCCCCGGGGGATGCGGTCGCGATGCGGAGGCATATCGAAAGCAAGGCCGGAAACCGTCACGCCTTCATGGGCTGGCTCGTGGCCTTTCTTTTCCTCGCCGGCCTGCTGATGCCCACGCGCGCGGCTGCATCGTCCGTCGTCGCCCGATGTGAGCTGGAGGGCGTGGTGGACGCGGGCTCGGGTGCGTACCTCGCGGACTGCGTGCGACGCGCGGAGGCCCGAGGAGCCACGGCGCTGCTCGTACGGCTGGATACACCCGGGGGCTCGCTGGAGGCCACGCGCTCCGTCGTCCGGGCGTTCCTGGGCTCGCGCGTGCCCGTGCTCGTCTGGGTGGGACCGTCCGGCGCGCATGCCGGCAGCGCAGGCGTGTTCATCGCGCTCGCGTCCAACGTCGCGGCCATGGCGCCTGGGACGAACATCGGCGCCGCGCATCCCGTGGGTCCCGGCGGCCAGGACGTGGAGGGCGCTGGCGGGGAACACCTGGCCCGGAAGATTGAAAACGACACCGTGGCCTTCGCGGAGGGCATTGCTCAGCAGCGGGGACGCAATGCCGCCTGGGCCGCGTCCGCCGTGCGCGACAGCGCCAGCGTCCCCGCGGACCAGGCCGTCACGCTGCGCGTGGTGGAGTCCGTCGCGCCCACCGAGGCCGCGTTCCTCTCCTCCGTCGATGGACAGCGCGTGGAGGTGGCGGAGGGGAAGACGGTGACGCTCTCCACCCGCGACGCCCAGGTGGAGACGCTGGAGCCGGGGCTGTCACAGCGGGTGGTGCATGCGCTCGCTCAGCCCTCCATCGTCTACCTGCTGTTCCTGGCCGCGGCGCTGGGGCTGGTGGTGGAACTGTCCCACCCAGGCGCGATTGCGCCGGGACTCATGGGCGGCGTCGCGCTGGTGCTGGCGTTGATGGCCTCGGCCACGTTGCCGGTGCGTTCAGGGGCGTTGGTGCTGATGCTCGTGGGCGTGGGGCTCATCATCGCGGAGCTGTTCGTCACCCATGGCCTCCTGGGCACGGCGGGCGTGGGGCTGATGCTGCTGGGTGGTGTGCTGCTGGTGGACCGCTTCGAGCCCGGCTGGTTCGTGGAGCCATCCTTCCGGCTGTCCTGGGCCGTGATGCTGCCCACGGCGCTGGTGCTCGCGGGGGCCGCCGCGCTCATCGCATACCGCAGCGCCCAGACTCGCAAGCTGCCACAGCGGGGCGGCGACGTGGGGCTCGTGGGTGAGGCGGGCACGGCATTGGGGCCCGTCACGCCTTCGGGCGGCGAGGTGTTCGTCCACGGCGAGCGCTGGCGCGCCGTCTCCTTCACTCCCATCCGCGAGGGCGCCCGGGTTGTGGTGCGCGCCGTGGAAGGACTCACCCTCACCGTCGCGGAGGCATTGCCATGAACGAGCTGTTTGGTGCCCTGGGTTACCTCTTTCCCCTGGCCCTGGTGTTCATCCTCTTCGCCTCCGGTGTGCGCATCGTCAGCGAGTATCAGAACGGCGTCGTGTTCCGGCTGGGCCGCTACGTGGGCCTCAAGCGCGCGGGCTTCCGCTGGCTCATCCCGTTCGTCGAACGCATGGTCATCATCGACCTGCGCACGGTGGCTCGCGACGTGCCCCCGCAGGACGTCATCACCAAGGACAACGTCACCGTGAAGGTGAACGCCGTCGTCTACTTCCGCGTCATCCAGGCGGACAAGGCCGTGCTCGAGGTGGAGGACTACCTCTACGCCACCAGTCAGATCGCCCAGACCACGCTGCGCGCCATCCTGGGCCAGGTGGAGCTGGACGAGCTCTTGTCCGAGCGCGAGCGCATCAACCAGGAACTGCAACAGGTGCTGGACGCGCGGACCGGCCCTTGGGGCGTGAAGGTCTCCAACGTGGAGGTGAAGCACATCGACCTGCCCCTGGAGATGCAGCGGGCCATCGCGCGGCAGGCCGAGGCCGAACGCGAGCGCCGCGCGAAGATCATCGCCGCCGAGGGCGAACACCAGGCCGCGGAGAAACTGTCCCTGGCCGCGGATGTGCTCAGCCGCAACCCGGCGACGCTCCAGCTGCGCTACCTCCAGACGCTGGTGGAAATCACGGGCGGTGGGAACCACACCATCCTGCCCATTCCGCTGGAGTTGCTGCGCGCGTTCGGAGCAGTGCCCGCGCGGCCTTTCCGGCCGGAGGAGCCGCGCGATGATGAGCCCGAGGACAACGAGGACGCGTCCCCGGGTCTGTCTTGAGGACGGAGATGAATCACCCCAGCAGCCTGGATGCGAAGCGGGGAGATGACGCGGCTCATTACTCCAGCGGAGCTTGGGGCCCCGGAATGATGTGCGCGATGTCCGGATCGGCTCCGCCGCTCACGCGGGCGGGGCGTTCGGCCTTCTCGCGCTTGAGTTGCTCGCGCTTGACCTGCTTGTCCTGATTGCGCTGCTGACGAGCCCGCTCCTTCTGCCGCTTGATGAATGTGACCGTCATGAGTCTCCAAAGAGAGTGAGTAAGCGGCCCAGCTCCTTCTGGAGACCGGGACCGTGCCTGCAGTCCTAATGCGCCGGGAAGCGGCCCGCCATGCCGAGGAGGCAGAGCCGCCCTGGCAACCCTTCGCGGTACCGCTCGGGAGTATCGAACTAAGCTAAGCACTTGGATCGCGGATGCCCACCCCGCCAAGAAATGAAAAAGGCCCAGCCTCACGGAGGAGACTGGGCCGGGCACAGGGCCGGGCCAACGCGCTGTTAGGCGAGGCGGACGTTCTGCGCCTGCAGACCCTTGGGGCCGCGGGCCACATCGAACTGGACCTTCTGACCTTCCTGCAGTGAACGGAAGCCATCGGCCTGGATCGCGCTGTGATGGCAGAAGAGATCCTCACCTGCGCCATCCTGCGTGATGAAACCGAAGCCCTTCGCGTCGTTGAACCACTTCACGGTACCGTTTGCCATAAACTTGTCTTCTTTCTCATCCGGCACACTGAGTTGAACCGGAGGCCGCTCCCCTGTCCGGGGCCGACCATCACCGTGTGTCACGTTTCCAGGCTCTTGGCCAGGAGCCGCTCTGCATCTCTGCGAAAAGCGGCCCCGTGACTGGCGGCTGAGGGTGGAACCTTCGGTCCCGGGCGTTCATTCCCCCTCCCCTTCCGGCCGCAGCGCTCCGCGGCGCGGTGACAGGACGCCGGGGGCGGGGCCCTCCGGTTAGAATGTGCGCCGATGACGACCCACGAGATGCGTCCTGCGCACGCCGTGAAGATCCGCCCCGCGACGCTGGCGGACGCGGCGGTCCTCACGGAACTCGGCGCGCGCACGTTCCGAGACACCTTCGCCGCCGACAACACCCCCGAGAATGTGGAGGCGTTCCTCGCCTCGCACTACCGGCCGGAGCTCCAGGAAGCGGAGCTGAAGGATCCGCGCAACCTGTACCTGCTGGCGGAGCTCTCCGGAGCCCCCGCAGGCTTCGCCCTGCTGCGCGACGGAGCCCGCGAGCAGGGCGTGCAGGCAGAGCGCCCGCTCAACCTGGCCCGCCTGTACGTGGACCAGCACTTCCTGGGAGCCAGGGTGGGGGCCGCGCTCATGAGCCGCTGTCTGGAGGAGGGGCGCACGCGGAGGCATGACGTGCTGTGGCTGGGCGTGTGGGAACGCAACGCCCGCGCACAGGCCTTCTACTCGCGCTGGGGCTTCACCGAGGTGGGCGAGATGCACTTCCTGCTGGGGACCGACTTGCAGCGAGATCTCGTCCTCGCCCTCGCGCTCTGATCGTCACCAGGGCGGGGGCGAGGACGAGCCTCCCATGGTCCGCTACGGTGAGATCGTCACGGAGTCGAGGTTGACGTGGCCCGAGTCTCCCGCGCCGTAGACGTAGGCGAGGGTATGGGTGCCCACGTTCAGCGGGATTTGCGCGGTGTAGGTCGACCAAGTGTCCCAGTTCGCCGTCGCGGGCAGGGTGAGCTGGGTGCGCACGCCATTCAGCACCATGGAGAGCGTCCTGGCCGCGCCGTTGCCGTTGCTGTACTTCAGGGTCGCGGAGTAGGTGCCCGCCGTGCTGGCCTGCACGCTGAACGTGGTGGCCGCTCCCGAGTTCCAGTACCCGGCGACGAACCCGCGGCCGGAGTAGCCCGGGTGGTCGCTCAGGGTGATCGCTCCCGAGGACAGCGCCGCATCCTCCGCCTCGAGCACGAGCATCGGAGGAGGAGGCGGTGAGATCGTCACGGAGTCGAGGTTGACGTGGCCCGAGTCTCCCGCGCCGTAGACATAGGCGAGGGTATGGGTGCCTGCGTTCAGCGGGATTTGCGCGGTGTAGGTCGACCATGTGTCCCAGTTCGCCGTCGCGGGCAGGGTAATCTGGGTCCGCACGCCATTCAGCACCATGGAGAGCGTCCTGGCCGCGCCATTGCCGTTGCTGTACTTCAGGGTCACGGAGTAGGTGCCCGCCGTGCTGGCCTGCACGCTGAACGTGGTGGCCGCTCCCGAGTTCCAGTACCCGGCGACAAACCCGCGTCCAGAGTAGCCCGGGTGGTCGCTCAGGGTGATCGCTCCCGAGGACAGCGCCGCGTCCTCCGCCTCGAGCACTCGCGTCAGGGGGGGAGTGGGAGGAGTGCTCGGGGTGCCGTCGACCACGACCGTCCGCGCCACCCCCGCCGCGATGCGCACCGCGGTGTACGGACCGTAGACATCGACCCCCGTCGTCCACCCCTCGCCCGTGGCGGCCTTGAGCGCCGCGAGGTTGCCGTAGCGGGTGGGGACGGTCCCATTGATCCGCGCCGCCGTGCCCGCCGTGGCGTTGACCTTCACGATGTAGTGGGCGAGCGCCGGGCTGAAGCTGCCAGTCTTCGCCTGGGTCTCCACGGTGACGGAGGTGCTCGTGCGCTGCGCGGTGATGCGCTGCTTGAAGAAGACCCCGTTCTCATAGGCCCGGGTCAGGCCGTCGTCGTCGTAGAGGGTGAACTCGCTCTGGGCCGTGGTGGGGAAGACATCAAGGTCGATCTGCTTGACGGGCTTCTCGTTCACGTACTGCAGCACCTCCTGAGTCGGGAGGATGGCGCCCGCCTTGACGAACAGCGGGATGTCCTGCCAGGTGGACGCGTTGACCGGGTAGTTGAACGTGAGGGGGCCCGTGTAAACGGAGCCACGGGTGTAGTCGGTCCAGGTGCCCGCGGGCAGGTACACCTGCTTGCTGGCTGCCCCCGGCTCGACGACGGGAGCCACGAGCAGCGACTCGCCGAACATCCACTCGCTGGTGAGGTTCGCGGCGTTCGGATCGGTGGGGTAGTCGTAGAACAGGGGCCGCACCAGACCGATGCCCGTCTCGTAGTTGATCCGCTCATGGGCATACAGGTAGGGCATCAGCCGGCTGCGCAGCTCGAGCGCCCCCTTGGCCGCGCTCTCCGCGGTGGCCCCGTAGACCCACGGCTGGCGCTGCTTGCCATCGACGCCATGGGCCCGGTAGACGGGCACGAACGCGCCGAACTGCATCCACCGCGCGTAGTTCTCCGAGGACGGATCCCCGAAGAAGCCGCCGATGTCCATGCCCCATTTGGTCTCGCCAATGTTGATGCTGGTGAGCATGCGGGTGCGCTGCTCGGCCATGATGCCGAACCCGGACTCGATGTCGCCGGACCACATGCCGTAGCCGTAGCGCTGGGCGCCCAGGTAGAAGTTGCGGTTGAGCGAGAACACCCGCCGGTCCGAGGCCGCCCGCTGCCCGTCATACAGCGACCGCTGCATGTTGAAGTGCTGGAGGCTGTTGAACAGCGTCCCGTTCGCCTCGTCGGCCTCGTCGTTCCACCAGCCCGCGATGCCCGAGTCGAACAGGGTCCGGGAGTGCTGCCAGTACCAGTCACGGCACGTCTGCTTGGAGAAGTCGACGTCGTTGGCGGGCCGGCCGGAGAAGTACTCGGTGTAATCGGCCTGGCCTGGGTAGAAGCAGCCGTTGGTGCGCGCCCACTGTCCCTGCGCCGTGACGCCTCCGCCCGCCTTGCCGACGATCACCCGGGGCTTCATGATCCCCATCAACATGACGCCCCTGGCCGCCAGGTCCCGGGCGAACGTCCCGGCCGCCCCGCTGGGGAACTTGTTCGGGTTCACGTTGCCGCTGGCGGAGGTCGAGTTCCACCGGAACTCGCCGTAGTCGTCCTCGCCCCAGGCCTTGAAGTCGAAGTCCAGGGTGAAGGCATCCAGAGGGATCTTCCGATCCCGGTAGCCCTGGACGATCGAGAGGACCTCCGTCTGCGTGGTGCCCCACTCGCTGTTGTTGAACCCCAAGGCCCACTTGGGTGACAGGGCGGGCTTGCCGGAGATCTCCGCGACGCCCGCCATCACCTTCCGGGGCGGACCGACCAGGACGTAGTACGCGACGTTGCGATTCGACACGCCACTGAACTCCAGGGTGGTGTCGGTGATGGCGAAGTCCCCATCGATGGAGTCCACCAGCAACCCATACCGGTGGGTGAAGGCGAGCGGAGCCCCCCCGTCCCCCTGCATGTTGGCGTTGACCCGGCCGCCGTCGTTGCGCTGCATGCCCTCGGCGAGGTTCTGCTTGGGATCCTTCTCGGCCCAGGACACGGGGTTGCCGGTGATGCCGTAGAACGCTTGTCCGGACCCATGGTTGAACTTCACCCCGTCCGCGTACACGCCCTCGGCGGCCTGCTCGCTCAGCACCAGCGCTCCCGTGGCGTCGAAGACGGAGAGGCGGGCGGGATTCCGGCTGATCTTCACGGTGAGCTGCGCCGTGGTGAGCACGATGGGATTGGACGCCGTGTCGGCAGAGGTGATGTTGCCCGTGGCCCACGTCTTGGCGGGATCGATGACGGCCGTGGGAGAATCGACGACGCCATTGGGGCGGTAGTCCACCTTGACGATGTCCGGGCGCACGGCCTGGACGAGGAGCCTGTCGGCGCCGACGATCAGGGTGAGGGTGTCACCCGAGAGGGAGGCACTGGTGACCGACCCGAGGGCGGCGTGAGCGGGTAGGGCCGACAGGCCGATTCCGGCCATGGAGGAGAACAACGTGGCCGCGAGAAACCTCGCTCGGCGGCGGTGGGATGCGAACATGGGACAACCTCCCGGGATGGGAATGGGATGCGCGCGACGCGGAGCGCGAAGGCCGATCAGCGGAGCCCGGCATCGGAGCGGAAAGAAGCTGCGGACGAGCTGCCAGAGGCAGGACCCCCTGAACCGGGATCTCTAGAATCATGACACCGGGAAACCATGCTTGCAATGAAAAGCCGTTTAACCAGTTTTACAAACGCATAGGCGGGACAGGGGCACGGGTAGGTGCGAGGAAGGGGCCTGGAGCGGCAGCGGAGGGTGGCTGACGGGGTCCCAGGGCTGTGCGCGGTGTGCGGACGAGCTGTTACCCGAGTCCTTCCCTGGAATCACACCGTTGATGAAGTCCAAGCTGAATGCCTCCGCCTTCACCGCGAATCCGCTTCGTCGCATCGCGGTGAACGCAGGGCTGCCAAAAGGGGCAGATAGCGAGAGAGGATGCGGTCAGCCACCATCATCAGGGCATACAAGAAGGTGTTCCTCGTTGGCGTGCTTGCCATGGAAAGTTTGGGCTGTGTAACGAATTCAAGGAAAAATACGGACGGAAGTTGAGAGAACAAGTCTCTGGTTCCAGAGTATCGGAATGTGTCACCCCAGGTATCGGGATCGTGTATTTTGATCTCCCAGAAGAAGTGAAACCATGAATGACTTCACTCTCGAAGAGTGCATCCGGGTTGCCCATACTTACTTTCCTGAGGGCTTCCCAATAGAGACTGACGACCCTTCTCAACCGCTTCATCCTTATCAACGCACGCCACAGTATCAGCGTTGGACTGAGGCGTGGGATCAAGCATTGGCTTGGGCGAAGTGGGACGCGCTGCTCGATGAGCTTCAGGGAGCGTTCCCACGGCACAAAGCAGGGGATGTCACTCAACCGAGGATGGCGTCCTGCCTTCGCTGTTGCGTGTATTTCGAGGAGCCTCTCCCAGGAGGGGGCGATTCATCACCCGGGTTGCCGCCGCCGTCAGCGTGTTGATGCCTTCGTACCTTGTCTATGCAACGACCCAGATCCTCTGGAATCGCAGGAGCGCGATGCTCCCGCAGCTCTTCGTCGAGCCCTTGAGTGGGGCGCGGCAGCCAGCCGCCACCCTCGCAAGCCTCCTGGAGCGGGGGCTGGACTACAAACCCTTCCCTCTTCAACTGGCGGAGGTGCCTTTACCGGAGATTCGCGTCCCCTATCTCACCCAGGCTCGGCCCACGCTGCTGACGGCGTTGCTCTCCGACCACTTGGAGAATCTGCCCTGAAGCAGGACGCTGTCCGATGAGCGCGAAGCGTTCTATCCCGACGCGGTCAGAATCCTCCAGCGGTTGCGTCACCCGGAGCGCATCAAGCTGCTTGCGCTCCGTGCCCCCTGACAGATGGCGTAGAGATTTCATCCCGCCCGGCGCGGGTTCGAATCCCGCCGCCTCCAAACAACAAGCAGAGGGGTTGCATGGCCTGGAAAGGCCGCTGCAACACGAGGGTTGATCAGACAACGTGAGCAACCTCCTCGTTGAGGTTTCGCACCTTGAGTTTTTTGAGCAGGCGGTAGAGGCGCTGGGAAATGATGAAGAGCGGGTGGGGACGGAACAGCCCCTGCCGCGCGCCGAGCAGCCCGCGGAGGGCCTGCCAGTCCAGGGCCTTCAGGCTGGAGCGAGCTACGTGGAGGGGAGAGAGCAAACGCCGCCCCAGGACATGGCCCCGGGGGCAGCGGGTCTCATCCGGCTCTGGGGCAAGATAGCTCTTGCCAAAGCGAGCCAGAGGGGCAGCCTCCACCGTGGCCGAGGGGATGATGAGCTGGTGCCAAGCCTCCGTGGGTTTGCCGCCCTTGCTGAGCACAGGGCGCAGCTCGAAGCCGGTGATGCGGTGTGCCCGCATGGCTTTGACCAGGCGCGAGGAGACGACGAACTCAGCGCCGGGGGTGACGGCCAGGTCCCGGCTCTTGGGGATGCGGCCCACGTTCAGGCGCAGCTCACCAAGCTGGGGCGCGCCCGCTCCGCACAGGGGACAGGCGCGCGCATCCTCATATTGAGTGCCGCACTCCTCACCGGAGGGCATGAAGAAGGGCCAGAACTCGACCTTGAGATGCTCCGCTGCTTGAAGCTCTCTCGGGGTGTAGTGGCGGCGGACCGCACACATGCTGAAGAGCGTCGTGCCCTGCGCTTGATACCCGGCTTCGATCGACCGTAGCTTCTCCACCAGCGGGTCGTTGACATCCCGGTGCAGCCTGACCGTATCGAGCGGGTCCAGGCCTTTGGTGGCATACCCGGGAACGTACAGAGCGGCTTCTTCTGCGGACAGTCGAAGTTCAAGGAACTCGCGCATGATCAGAAGTGCACTCCAGGCAGCGGATACTTCGAATACACCTTCTTCATGATCCTCGATTGCTCATCGAGCGTTGGGACACCCTGGCCGTATGCATACTCATTGCGGAACTCGTTGGTGATGAGCTGGTCCGCGGGGAAAACGAGGGCGGCCTGCCACCGGTCCGGAGATTTCGCCCTCGTAGCGAGTGCTGTACAGAGGGTGTGGCTCGGACGCGCCCGCACATGCCAGGAGCACAGCCCACCCCACCATCCAGGAAATGAGCGCTACGGGGAACCGCTTCATCAGGTCTCTCCAGAGGAAGGGAGTTCATGGTCCCACGAGCCAGGTTCGAAGTCTCGAAGGTGGGGCTATCTCGCCTTGGGCGTGGCCTTCTCCTGCCTTGGTGAGCCCCGAGTGGCCGGGGCTGGCTCTGGCAACTCGCGTCCGGGAGTGACTCCACGACGCCGGACCGCATGTGCCCCCAGTGTGACCCTCCAGCGGGGAATTGAACGGGACGAGATGGGATGGAGCGGGGGAACGAACCGGTGTGAGATCAAGGCGATAGCGGGTAACAGCGCGACCTGCCTGGTGTTTTGCTCTCGCCTTGTTGCGGGTTCGATTCCCTCCTCCACTATGATGCTCCGGTTCTTCGCAAAGTGAGCCACTGATGCGCTTCCTCTTCTGCCTTCTGGCCTGCTGTCTCACCCTACTGGGGTGCACTTCGGATAGTCAGGTTGTTCGAGGGGCCGAGGAGACGGAAGAAGTATCTACCAGGGCCTTCCCTCCTGCAGCGGGAGTGCTGGTGCTCCGGGCTTCGGAGGCAGACCGCGCGGAAGTTCCCCATGTCTTCCTACCCATGGTGTTGCTGGAGTGGGAGCAGTGGGATGAGGAAGCGTTGGAAGCGGCGGGGTGGAACGTCTCCTTCGTGGAGGAGGAACCGGTAGGCGAGGTGGAGCCAGTGATGGCGCGCCGTCCGCTTCGCAGGGGCGGTCGTGGTGGGCTGGGCGGGCGCACACAACCACCGTTGCTCAACCCTCGGGCCACACCTGAAAAGCTCGCGGCGAGGAGGCGTCAGACCGAAGAGTACCTGCTGCTTCGGCAGGCTCGGGAGCGGTACCACCAGGCATTGGCAGAGGCGAGAGCCCGTTACCCGAATCATCACGGGCATCAGGAGCACCACTTCATTCCCCTTTATCTCGGTGGGCCGAGGAACGGCGTGACGTACCCGCTTCAGTCTGCCTATCACCAGGCCATCACCCAGGAGTTCCGTAGGCAATGGGGGTATGGCCAGGGCCAGCCCCGTCCCGAGAGACTCCAGCAGATCCTCATCGAGGTTTACTCCAGATACCCCATCCCTCAGCTCATCGGGATGAGCCCCTGAGAATCATGCGCGAGACGATCGAATTTCGAGTTCCCGCGAGCCACGCGGACCAGTTCCTCGAGCCTGAACTGGGGACGATGCTGGGAGACAGCGTCCGGAAGATCGTGCTGCCGATGGAGGATCCTCGCGTCAAGTTCATTGCCGACCTTGACCGTGAGTTCCTGAAAAAAGGTCGAGCGTTCTTCACCTACTCACACATCTCCAGGCACTACACGCGAAAGGAGCTGGAGGCCGCGGAGCTGCTCCAGCTCCTCGTTCGCCCGACGTTCGAGCCGCCAGGCGAGATGTGCGGGACACAGTACGACGACGCAGTGGCCTGCCCCCATTGTGGTGCAGGTGCCAAGCAATTGACGGACCTCCACCTGGATGTGCGGCGCATCCCCAAGAAGAAGGCTCTGGCTGTCACCATCGCGGGGGAGCTCGTTGTCGCTGCCCGACTGGCCGAGGCTCTCCTCGAGAAAGGCATCAGCGGAGCGGATTATCGGCCGGTGAAGCACCAGACAGGGAAGCTGGCGCAGCAATGGCGTCAACTCGTCGTCACGTCGAAGCCCGTGGACATGGTGCCACCCACTTGCGTGGGAGATGACCCCTTTGATCTGGATGAACGAGGGCGCCATCGCTGCCCCCAAAAGCATGTAGCCGGGCTCAACCGCCTCTCGGAGCTGTGGCTCAAACGTGCCGGGCATGATGGGAGCGACTGGGTCCGAACGCGGCAACTCATCGGGGCTCGCCAGGGTGTACTACGGCCCAGGGAGCAACTGCTGATCTCCCCCCGGCTCTACCGTCTCCTGCTGGAGCTGAAAGCCAGTCGCTTCGAGGTCGAAGTGGCTCACTGGGTCTAGCGAAACGGGACGCTCCCCCTCGTACCGAAGACGGCGGCGGGTTCGATTCCCGCCGCCTCCACTCCGCTCATTTCAGGTGGGAAGTGAGAAGTGCTGGGATGTCCCAGAGAGCGCCTTCTCTTTTGGAGAGTGGGCCGATCCGAACCTCAGCGCTGCGGTCAAAGCTCCATATGCCTCTCTTTCGAGGACCCCGCATGCTCCGATTCGCCCTTCTCATCCTGCTATCGGTTCTCGCAGGCGGCGCATGTACGCTCGAGGACGAGGTGCCTCACGTCTCAGGCAATGACACCTGCGAGTCTTCGGCGCCACTGCCTTCCGGAGGAGGACTTTTCGAGGGCTCGATGAAGGGCCTTCAGGATGACTTCCAGCTCTCCTGCAGCGAGGCCGCCAATCCAGACGCGGTCTACACCTTCACCACGGCGGAGCGCTCGCGGGTGTGGATCCGCTCGTTCGGCAAGGACAGGCCGACGGTGGCGCTTCATCTGAAGCAGGGTGGCTGCGGTGGAACCTCGGTCAAGTGCGACAAGACCACCACGAGCGGCTTCTTGACCCCCAGCACCGTGGAGCCGCAGATCCTCTTGGAGGTCGACCCTGGCGAGTACGCGCTGCTCGTGGACTCGGCGGTCGACTATACGCTTCGCTCTTCGATCGGGCCGGTGCGCGAGGTCTCCGGAAACGATGGGTGTGAGGCCGCTTATGAAATCCCACCGGAGGGCGGCATCTTCAAGGGAGACCTGCGAGAGGCCAGCGACGGCGCGACGCCGCGGTGCGGGAGTGTGACTTCGAGCGGTCCACACCCCGACGTGGTGTTCACCTTCCAGCTCGACAAGCCTCTGCGTGTGTTGATCAACAACGAGCCCGAATACGGCCAGGGCGTCCCCTATGCCGACACAGTCGTCTCCCTCCGCAGGGGCTCGTGTGAGGGAGCGGAGCTGCTCTGCAACAGCCACTCCTCGGCTGGGAGTTCGGTGATGGCCGGTTTCGACAGGATCCTGTTGCCTGGGCGCTACTACCTCCACCTGGACACCGAGGACTCGAACAACGCACCGCCCACCGGGCTCTACCGCCTCGACGTGAGGTTCTTGCCACCCTCCGAAGCTGAACTAGCGAACGCCGGTTGACCGGGACGATGCACTGGGTAGGCCCTGGAGCAGGCAACCCACCGGTATGGGTTGTCCCGCGAGGGCGAGGCCGCTAGCCTCTGAGGGCTATGTCGAGCGTAGAACAACTCCTCCGGGCCCCTCTTTCCGAGCTGACTGACCGCTACCTGGTGCGTGCGCAGGCCGTCCCCACGGGACTGCTGGCTGCCCTGGAAGCGGACTGTCGTCAGGGGGCCCGGCTGCTCGCCCGGCGGATTCGCAGCCGGCAGGAGAAGAACCGCGCCGAGGGCCAGCGCCTGCGCCACCTGCTGCGCCACGAGACGGAGCTGTGGGAGCAGGGCCTGGAGCGCGTGGCGGGCGTGGACGAGGCAGGCATGGCGCCCCTGGCGGGCCCCGTGGTGGCCGCCGCGGCCATTCTTCCCCGGAGCTACCGGCTCAAGGGGCTCGATGACTCCAAGAAGATCCTCGATGCCGAGCGGCGCGAGGAGCTGGCCGCCCTCATCAAGCAGGATGCGGTCGCCTGGGGGGTGGGCATCGCGGAGGTGGAGGAGATCGACCGCCTCAACATCTACCACGCGGGGCTGCTGGCCATGCGGCGGGCGGTGCTGGCGCTGGGGCTCACCCCGGACTACGCCCTGGTGGATGCCCGGAAGATCCCCGAGTGTCCCTGTCCGCAGCGCGGCATCGTGCATGGGGATGAGCTGTCGATGAGCATCGCCGCGGCGTCCATCCTCGCGAAGACGACGCGGGACCGGATGATGGCCGAGCTGGATGCCCGCTATCCCGGCTACGGGCTCGCGGCGCACAAGGGCTACCCCACGCCCCAGCACGTGCAGGCCCTGCGGGCGAAGGGCGTGTTGCCCATCCACCGCCGGAGCTTCGGGCCCGTGCGGGAAGCCCTTGGCGAGCCGCCTGCCCAGGCGGAGCTCTTCCCACCGGCTCCACCCGTGAACCCTCCATGAGCGCGGACCGGGACATCGAGGAGTGGTTGGCCGAGCGTGGAATCGTCTCCTCCACCTCGCGCGACCGGGCCCGCGCGTGCCTCCTGGATGAGAAGGTCATCAACCCCAAGAAGTCGCGCATGAGCGACCAGAAGCTGGAGCGCGCCACGGCGCTGCTGGCCGAGCGCTTCTACCTCGTCTGTGGCGCCCCGGCCTGCATGCCGGTGGCCCATGCCAGCGGCCGGGAGCCGCTGCCCGTCGAGCCGCGCACGCACTGCGAGCGGTGTGGCGGCTCGGACAACCGGCGCGCGGTGGTGGACTTCCTGGAGGCCTGCCAGCGCAAGAACGTGCGCAAGCTGGTGGTGGTGGGCGGCTCCCCCGCGGTGCGCGAGGAGCTGGAGGCCCAGCTCGGAACCCGCATGGAGCTGCGCATGGTGGATGGCACCGAGCGGCGCACGGCGGACAAGGCCCGGCATGACCTGGACTGGGCGGACCTGGTGCTCGTCTGGGGCGCCACGGAGCTGCACCACAAGGTCAGCGAGCACTACACCCACATGCCTCCCCCGCTGAACCGCAAGGTCGTGCACGTGGTGCGCCGTGGGGTGGCCTCGCTGCTCGCCGAGGCCATCACCCACCTGAGGCGCTGAGACATCCCCGGGGCGCGCCGCCGCGGCGGCGCATCCCGGTGGGTGGCGGGCTACTCCTCGTCCTGACGCAGCGTCGCCAGGACGTTGAGGTCCTCCAGCGTGCTGGTGTCCCCGGTGCTCTGCTTGCCCGCGGCGACGTCTCTCAGGAGCCGGCGCATGATCTTCCCCGAACGCGTCTTCGGCAGCGCCTCGGCGAACCGGAGCTCATCCGGCCGGGCAATGGCGCCGATCTCCTTGGCCACGTGGGTGGCCAGCTCCTTCTTCAGCTCAGGGGAGGGCACCGTGCCCTTCTTGAGCGTGATGAAGGCCACCAGCGCCGTGCCCTTCAGATCGTCCGGACGGCCCACCACCGCCGCCTCGGCGACGCGGGGGTGCGCCACCAGCGCGCTCTCCACCTCCGCCGTGCCCAGGCGGTGGCCGGCGACGTTCACCACGTCGTCCACGCGGCCCATGAGCCAGATGTAGCCGTCGGCGTCCGTGCGGGCGCCGTCACCGGTGAAGTACTTGCCCGGCAGCTCGCTGAAGTACGTCTTCACGTAGCGGTCGGGGTCGCCGTACACCGTGCGCAGCATGCCAGGCCACGGTTGGGTGACGAACAGCAGGCCCCCCTGCCCCTTCGGCACCGGCGTGCCTTCCCGGTCCAGGATCTCCGCGTGGATGCCCGGCAGCGGGAACGTGGCCGAGCCCGGCTTGGTGGGCGTGGCGCCCGGCAGCGGCGAAATCATGATGCCGCCCGTCTCCGTCTGCCACCACGTGTCCACCACGGGGCACCGCCCGCCGCCGATGACGTTGCGGTACCACATCCACGCCTCGGGGTTGATGGGCTCTCCCACCGAGCCCAGCAGCCGCAGCGACGACAGGTCGTGCTTGCGCGGAATCTCGTCCCCCAGCCGCATGAAGGCGCGGATGGCGGTGGGTGCCGTGTAGAGGATGGAAATCTTGTAGCGCGTGATGATTTCCCAGAACCGGTCCGGTCCGGGCTGCGTGGGCGCGCCCTCGTAAATCACCGACGTCACGCCGTTGAGCAGCGGGCCGTACACCACGTAGCTGTGCCCCGTCACCCAGCCCACGTCCGCGGTACACCAGTAGATGTCGTCCTCCTTGAGGTCGAACACCCAGCGCGTCGTGAGCGACGCGTAGACCGAATAGCCGCCCGTGGTGTGCATCACGCCCTTGGGCTTCCCCGTGGAGCCCGAGGTGTAGAGGATGAACAGCGGGTGCTCGCTCTCCACCCACTCCGGCTCGCAGGTGTCGCTCTGGCCCTTGACGAGCTCCTCCCAGGACACGTCCTTGGGCCCGGGCGTGCCGGCATCCCCGGCGCGCCTGGCCACCACCACCTTCTCGATGGTGCGCATGTTGGGCAGCGCCGCATCCACGTTCTTCTTCAGCGGCACCACCGCGCCCTTGCGCCAGCCGCCATCGGCGGTGAGCAGCACCTTGGCGCCCGCGTCGTTCATGCGATCCTGGAGCGCCTCCGCGGAGAAGCCGCCAAACACCACCGAGTGCACCGCGCCGATGCGCGCGCACGCCAGCATCGCCACCGCCGCCTCGGGCACCATGGGCAGGTAGATGCCCACCCGGTCACCCTTCTTCACGCCCAGCGACTTCAGCCCGTTGGCCAGCCGGTTCACCTGTGCCGCCAGCTCCCCGTAGGTGACGGTGCGCCGGTCCCCCGGCTCGCCCTCGAAGAGGATGGCCGGCTTGTCCTTGAGCTTCGGCAGGTGCCGGTCCAGACAGTTGTAGGCCAGGTTGGTGCGCCCCTCGACGAACCAGCGGGCATGGGGCGGCTTCCAGTCCAGCACCGTCTGGAAGGGCTCCTTCCAGTACAGCTCTTCCCGGGCCCGAGCGCCCCAGTACGCCTGAGGGTCCTTCGCCGCCTCTTCCCGCAGGCGGTGGTAGTCCTCCATGCTGCGCAGGTGGGCCTTCCGCGAGAACTCCTCGGGAGGAGGGAAGACTCGGTTTTCCGTGAGGACCGACTGGATCTCCTGCTGCGGACGCTGCGGTTCAGCCATGGGCTTCCTCCAAGCGTGACGGACAGACCCCTTCTGTAAATCGTCAGGGCGGCTGGCTCAATCTGTAAATCGCTGGAGCCCCATGCTTCACGCTTACGGCCGCGAGGAGCAGGACCGCCCATTCTGCACTGCGTTGAACGTGGCCCACAGCTCGCAGACGCAGCTGTCGGGCCGGCGCGCCTCGTACCGCACGCGCAGCGTGCCGTTGAACTCCGTCTCACAGACGGTGGTGGCATCGATGTGAACGCTCACCTGATCCAGTAGGCATTCTTGCCCATTGGCGGTGACCTGGGCGTTGGCCACGCTGCCATCCACGGTGAACATCTCTCCGCCCGCCAGGAAGCGGCCGATGAGCTGCATCCTCAACAAGTCGAAGTCCATGCGGACCACCTGCCCGGAGATGACCAGAAAGCCATTCCAGAAGTCCGAGCCGGGCGGCAGCAGGTTGCAGTCATCGCGCAGCACCTCGATGGGCTCCAGCTCATAGGCCCCCGGGTTCTGCAAGAAGGTGTTGCAGCTCAGGGTGGCCAGCAAGGCGAACAGGGGGAGGCGGCGGATCGGCACGTGTCCACCATAACCAATGGGGCGCGAGAGTGCAGTGACAGAGCGCGCCCCGGGGTTAGACTGTCCGCCCATGGCCGAGACCGAGTTCAAGAACCCCACCCCCACCGTGGACTGCATCATCGAGCTGAGCGGTGAGCGCATCGTCCTCATCCGCCGTGCCAACCCGCCCGTGGGCTGGGCGCTGCCCGGCGGCTTCGTGGACGAGGGCGAGCCCCTGCACGCGGCCGCCGTGCGCGAGGTGCAGGAGGAGACGGGCCTCCAGGTGGAGCTCCTCGAGCAGTTCTTCACCTACTCGGATCCGAAGCGCGATCCGCGCAAGCACACCCTCTCCACCGTCTACATCGGCCGGGCGCAGGGCGAGCCCCAGGGCTCGGACGATGCCGCCGAGGCCCGGGCCTTCCCCGTGGACGCCCTGCCGAAGGAGCTCTGCTTCGACCACGGCACCATCATCTCGGATTACCTGGCCTACAAGCGGACCGGCCAGCGCCGGAAGCTCTGACGCGCCGCGCGGATGTACGCCCTCCTGGCACTGCTTGCCCTCGGCCTGCTGCTGGCCGTGCACGAGCTGGGGCACCTCGTGGCCGCGCGGCTGCTCGGGCTGCGCGTGCCGCGCTTCTCGCTGGGCTTTGGCCCGCCCCTGCTGTCCTTCCGGCTGCTGGGCACCGAGTACGTCATCGCCGCCATCCCCCTGGGGGCCTCGGCCACCATTCATGGGATGAACCCCCATGCGCCGGGGCCGCCCGCCGATGCGAAGAGCTACCGGGACCAGCGCCCGTGGCGGCGGGTGCTCGTCACGCTCTCGGGCTCCCTGGCCAACTACCTGCTCGCCCTGGGCATCCTCTTCGCGCTCTACACCTCGGGCACGCACGTGGTGGTGCCGCTCACGGTGGGCACCGTGGTGCCCGGCTCGGAGGCCGCCCGCGCCCAGCTGCTGCCGGGGGACCGCATCCTCCGCGTGGATGGGCAGCCCACGAAGAGCTGGTCGGACTTCGTGGAAGTCATCGCCCGGAGCCCTGGCCAGGACCGCACCCTCATCGTCACCCGGGATGGGGAGACGCGCGTGGTGCAGGTGCGCCCCCGCGCCGATGAGCGGGGGGCGGGCCGCATCGGGGTGAGCCAGCAATACGTCTTCCGCCAGCACGCCGGGACAGAGGCCCTCACACAGGCCCTGCTGCACACCCGGCGCGTGGCCATCGAGGGTGTGAACCTCCTGGTGCGCATGGTGCGCGGGCCCGATCCGCTGGAGGAGCCCACGAGTTCCGTCACCGTGATGCGGCAGTCCTCCGACGCGGCCTCCAGTGGCTGGGACTCGTTCCTGCGCGTGCTGGTGACCATCTCGGTGGCGCTCGCGCTGGTGCACCTGCTGCCCGTGCCCGGGCTGGATGGGGGGCGGCTGGTGTTCCTCGCCCTCGAGTCGGCGCGGGGCAAGCCCATCTCCCCGCATGTGGAGACGCTGGCCCACACCGTGGGGTTCCTGGCCATGACGGGCGCCATCCTCGCCGTGGCGGCCGCCGAGGTCCGCCATGCCCTGTCCCCTTCCCCCCCGCCCCCCGCCCCCCTGGCCGCCGCGCCGCCCCCCCCTTCGCCGGATGCGGGCGTGCCTCCGCCCCCTCCCCTGGATGGGGGGCTTCCGGCCGTGCCCACGCCGCCCCCCTCTGTGCCGGACGCTGGGACAGCAGCCGGCCCCCTGACAAAACCCGACGGAGGGCCGCTGCCGGCCGACGGAGGCGCTGCGAACACCGGGTGAAGGCTCTATTGTCGGGCGGCCCATGAAACCCACCGCCAGCGCCGGACTCTTCTGTGAGCTCTACTGGGGCACCTCCCTGTCGGAAGCCTGGAGCTTCGGCCCCACCCATGAGCAGGTGCATGCCGCCCTGGACGGGAAGGCCCCGCTGCCGCTCTACGGGTTCACCCTGCCGGAGGAGCCTTTCCTCCTGGCCGAGCGCACCGGGCAGGGCTACCGGGTCTTCGTCCCCCCGGCGGCGACGGTGGAGCGGGACGTCCCGGGCGGTGGCTTCCAGGCCGTGCCCGAGTCCCTGCTCTCCCGGAAGGAGGGCCGCGTCAGCGTGGAGCTGCCCGAGGGCACCACGCTGCGGCTCACCCAGGGCCAGCTCCACCTGTGCCTTCAGCACTCGGTGGCCAAGGACCGGGTGTCCGGACTCCGGCCGAGAGACATGGCCTGGTTGGCCCTGGTCGCCGTCGTGTTCGTGAGCGCGCCGCTGAGCTTCATCATCGCGGGGCCCAGCCCCGAGCGCGTCGCGGAGAGCAACGCGCGGGTGCTCGCCGAGGCGCGTGAGAAGGAAGCCGAGCGGCGCAAGCGCCTGGGGGTCGACACGCCCCTGCGGCCCATCACCGAGGTGCCGCAGGCGGGCGATGGCGGCACGCAGCTCAAGGTCCCCGCGAGCTTCAGCGTCCAGTAGTCCGGCGCGAGCCCCTCAGGGCCCCAGCCCCACCCAGACCTCCCCATCCTCGAAGAACTCCTTCTTCCAGATGGGCACATCCTGCTTGAGGCGCTCGATGGCGTGCTCACACGCCAGGAACGCCTCCTTCCGGTGCGGGGCGGCGGCGGCGATGACCACCGCCAGCTCGCCGGGCGCCAGCGTCCCCACGCGGTGCATGATGGCCAGCCGCGTGCCGCCAAAGCGCTCCGCGGCCTCCGCGCCGATGACGGCCAGCTGCTTCTCGGCCATGGGCGGGTACGCCTCGTATTCGAGCCGCAGCACGCGCCGGCCCCGCGTCTGGTTGCGCACCGAGCCCGAGAACGTCACCAGCCCGCCGTACGCCTCGCCCGACACGGCCGCCACCACGTCCTCCAGCCGCAGCGGCCGGTCCACCACCGCGAACAGCCCCGAGCCGCCCGCCACCGGCGGAATGAGCGCGAGCTCGGCACCCGGGGGCACGGGGGCCTCCACCGGCACGAACTCCTGGTCCACCGCCACCCGCAAGTGCGGCAGGAGCGGCAGGAGCGCCGGGTGGCGCGCCACGAGCAGCCCCAGCACGTCCTTCACCCGGGCGCCCTCGGCGACGTCCAGCGCCTCGCGCGCCAGGCCCGCGCGCTCCCGGGCCACGGCGAAATAGAGAATGGTGACGGTTCCCATGGGCGTCAGCGCTTGCGCAGCACCACCCGGCCTCGCAGCCGGGCGCCGCCCGCTTCGGGGGTGAAGTCCATGAAGGCGTGATCGAACGGGGTGAGCTGATCCAGGAAGGCCCCGCCGAGCGCCTTCGCCGCGCCGAGCTGCACCTGCGGCACGCCCGGCACCTCCCGGGGCGCCTGCAGGTCCGCGCGCAGCTGGCCCAGGTCCACCATCAGCGACAGGTGGCCGGGTCCGAAGGCGCTGGGCGCGAAGCGCTCGCTCAGCGCGGCCGCCACGTTCTTCTTGGGCCGGGCCGCCAGGGGCTCCCCCGCCTCGAGCCACAGCCGGTCCGCGCCCACCGAGAGCAGCAGCGGCTGCTCCAGCACGCGCATCCGGAAGCGGGTGATGCCGGGCTCCTTCACCGTCTCCACGTTCCAGGTGCCCTCGGCGAACATCTTCGTCAGCATCGCCACCACGGGCTCCGGGCGCGTGAGCCCCGCCTCCAGCAGAATCGTTCCGCGCGGCTCGGGCTGCCGGTTCGCCACGAGGTTCCGGTAGAAGGCCGGCGCATCGAAGTACGCCAGCAACGACACGTCACCCCGCATGGCCTGGGTGAGCGCCTCGGCGTCGATGCCCTCCTGCTTCCAGGCCTCCGTCACCTCCTGGCGCCGCGGGGAGCCGGGCGCGCCGAAGATCCACGAGGCCAGCTGCTCCGGGGGCACGGACAACGTCGCCGCGGCCACGGGGCCCGCGGGCGCCTGGGCCAGCAACGCGGGAACAGGGCCCTGCTTGCCCTCCATCAGCGGCTTGTCCGCCGCCAGGAAGCCGTCCAGCTCCGCGAGCCCCTCGCCCACCCGGATCGACGCCAGCATCCCGGGGAACGCCGAGCCCTGCTCCACCAGGCTCGTGAAGAGGTACGCCTGGCCCTCGGCCACCTTGCCGCGCAGCTGCTCCAGGACGGGCAGCTCGGAGAGCCCCGCCCCCGTGAAGCCCGCGATGAGCCCTCGCAGCGCGCCCACGTCCGGCCCGAGGCTCGCCTGCGCCCTCACCGTCTGGCCCTCCTCCGGCGTCTCCGCCTGCGGGAGGGCCAGGTACAGGTAGCCCCGGTCGAGGAACAGCGAGATGGGAGCCCCCCGCCCGCGCTGCACGGAGGCGCTGCCATCCTCCTGCCGCCGCACCTGGGCGCCCCCGGCCTCGAACTCCTGGAGCACCGCGTCCATGGCCGCCGGGCCGTCCGTCACCCCCAGGAGCACCACCGTGCCCTCGAAGGAGGACAGCCGGAACAGCCCAAAACCCTCCTCGGGATCCACCAGGCGCGCATCCCCCCGGGCGCTGCGCAGCAGCAGGGGCAGGAAGGGCGCATCGCCCAGCTGGTTCCGGGCCAGCGACGGCCCCACGAGCTGCTCGTAGAAGGTCAGCAGGGGCTCCACCGTGCCGCGCAGCTGGGGCACCCAGAGGGCCACTCGCGCCTCCGCGGGGACGGCCCGGAGCACGGGCCGGGGCACCACGGTGAGCTGCACACGGCCTACCTCCCGCGAGCCCTCCAGCGCCCGCACCGTGTACGTGCCCGCCGAGGCGAAGGCATGGGAGATGCGGGCCTGCTTCACCTGGGGGCGCTGGTCGCCGAAGTCCCAGGTGACGGGGGTCGCATCCTCCCGCGGCGAGCCGAAGTCCACCGGCACCCCCGCCTCCACCGTACGGTCCACCCCCAGCTCCGGCTTCACCGCACGGTGGCAGCCGGAGGCCAGGAGGCCCAGGATGGCCGCGCACCACAGCGGCAGGAGAGACGGGGACGCGAGGGGGGAAGACCGCATGGACGGTCTAGTAGTCCAGCGACAACCCGAACATCCAGTGCCGGCTGGACAGAACCAGCCCCGAGCTACCGAAGTTGTTCACTTCCGCGTACGTGTACTCGGCGAAGAGATACGTGTGGTTGATGCCCAGGTCCGAGTCGAAGTCCCGCGCCAGCCGGGGCTCCAGCACGTCCATCAGGAAGGCGACGCCGCCGGTGAAGCCATAGCCCCAGCGGCCCCCCCGGCCCTTGCGGCCATTCACTTCCTGGGTCTTGTCCCCCTTGGACACCCACCAGGGCGTGTAGATGAGCCCCGCCTTGGCGTAGGGCACCAACGGGATGTGCCAGCGGAACGCCGCGTAGTCGAACTTGTAGACCGCGCCGAGCCGCAGCGGGGCGACCTTGAGCGACGTCGTCTCGGGGGACTCGACGCCCTCCAGGTTGACGGCACTCCCATACTTCTCCGCGTAACCGGCGGAGACCGACACGCCGGCCGAGCCAATGCCCTGGTAGAAGTAGCGCTGGATCTCCAGCTCCACCAGCAGCATGGACGAGTTGCCGAACGTGTCCGCGTAGGGAGCGCTCGTCAGGCCCTCCTCGGTGTCGATGCGGGGCGTGTATCCCCCCAGCTTCACGGCTATCGCGCCCGAGCGCGGCGACTGGATGGGCGTGGAGGTCTCTTGCGCCTGGCTCGGCAGCGCGCCGAGGAACACCGCGGCGCCGAGGGCTACTGCTCGACTCATGACCGGTTTCTCCTTGAAGACAGCCAGAACCCCAGCACGGCCAGCACCAGGCTGCCCGCGACCCCACCGCCCGCCGCGCCACAGCCTCCCATTTCCTCGCCGCCGGCTTCATCGTACCTGTCGAGGAAGCCCCGGGTGGGCTCGGGCGTGCCCTCCTTCGCTGCGGACGGGGCGCTCTCGTTCGAGGCCTCATCCACGGCGCGGGCCACCACCGTGTACTTCACCCCGTTCTTCAGTCCCTCCACGCGGACCGTCTTCAGATCGCCCGGCTTCTCGACGGTCTTGCCGTCCGTGCCGTCCTCCCGCGCGACGGTCACCCGGATGAACTCGGCATCGTCCGGCGCCGTCACGCTGACGGAGAGCGCACTGTCCAGCGCGGTCACATCCCCGAGGGTGGGCGCCGAGGGAGGCTTCGCGTCGTAGACGACCTCCAGGTCGTCGCGCTGGAAGGAGCCGGAGCCACACTCGGTCCCGAACGAGCCGCCTGGCAGCTTGATGGACGCACACACCCGGTAGGTGTCCTCCCGGTCATTGGCGGGGCACGTCACGGCCCCCGTGAAGCCGGGCAGCTCCCCGATATTGAAGGTCACCGTCCCCGTGGGCTGGTTCACCACATCGTTCTGGGACAGCGTCTTCAGCAGCTTGAAGGTACCGGTGGGCTCGTCCGAGCAGGAGGAGCCCTGCACGAGCCAGATTTTCAGATCCGAGCAGACGACCGTGGTCGACGAGGCATAGGCGTAGTTGACGGTCTGGGTCCGGTCACACGGCTCCCTCGGCACCCGGAGGGAAGTCGCATTGTTGGGGAGCGTCAGCGAGATTTGGGCCGTGGTCTGCCCCAGGGCAGTGGACGCACAGAGCGTGGTCAAGACAATGAGCGGAAGGCGCATGGGCGAAGGCGAACCTAGCAAGGGAGAGGCCACTGGGAACGAAGCCCGAATCCCTCCATTCCCGGGCCGCTTGCCCCCCGGGACGCGCCAAATGGGCAAGGCGTGCCAGGGGGCCGTGCCAAATTGTCAGGAGGGCCGCTGGAGCAGCCGCAGGCCGGCCTCCACGAGGTTGAGCGCGGCGCCCCGGCCCGCGTTGTCGATGGCGGCGAAGAGCGTGAGCCACTCGGGCGCCTGCGGAAAGGTGCGCAGCCGGCCAACATGCACCGTCGGGTCGGCCGTCACCAGCATGGGCATGGGGTAGACCTTCTCGGCGGGCGCATCCAGGACCTTGAGGGCCGGGGAGGCCTTGAGCACCATGCGCACCTGGTCCACGGGGACGGCGGCCTTGAGCTGCACGTGCACGCTGAGCCCGTGGCCGTAGAACACCGGCACCTGGACCGCCGTCCCGGCGATGACGGGGGTGTCCCCCCGGGCGCCGAACAGGCGTGCGGCCTCCAGCGTCCAGCCCGCCTCCTCCTCGGTCCACGGCGACTGGGCGAGGAAGTCCCCCACCTGGGGAATGAGGTTGAAGCCGATGCGCTGGGGGAAGGCGTGGGACTCCAGCTCGCGGCCCGACAGCAGCCCCGCCGTCTGGCGCTCCAGCTCCCCGACGCCCGTCACCCCCGCGGAGGAGGCCCCCATCATCGCCGTCACCTGGGCGCGGACGACGCCGAAGGCCTTGTGCAGCGGCGCCAGCAGGGGCACCAGCGCGCCCGTCACCGCGGAGGGGATGCAGACCATGCGCCCCTTGAAGGGCGCCCCCAGCAGCTCCGGGTTGAAGGACGGGAGCACCAGCGGCACGGAGCCATCCGCGCGAAAGGCAGAGCTGGCGTCCACCACCCACGCGCCCGCGGCCTGCGCCGTGGGCCCCAGGGTCCGGGAGGCGTTCGCCGGGGTGGCCAGCAGCACCAGCGCCATGCCCCGGAACGACTCGGGCGTGGTCTTCTCCACCTCCAGCGTGTCCTCGCCGTACTCCAGCTCCACCGCCTCGGAGCGCTCGGAGGCGAGCAGCGTGAGCCGCTCGGAGTCAATGCCCGCCTCGAGCAGCGCGGAGAGCACCTCGCGGCCCACGGCCCCCGTGGCCCCCACCACGGCGATCTTCCCGTTCTCGTTCATGGCGCGTCCCCTTATCACCAAATATCCTGCGGGGCGCGCACGGCTGCCCCCGGGGCTCAGTCCTCCTTGAGCCGGGCGGTGGGCGCGGGGCCCGGCAGCGGGGGGAACTTCGGGTTGCGCTCGGGCTCGGAGGCCCGCACGTAGTGCGGCTCCAGCGCGAAGAGCGTCTCCAGCGGCTGCTGCTCCGGGAAACGGATGAGCCGCGACAGCTCCACCGCGGAGGGAAACTCCGGCCCGGCCAGCAGCCGCCCGGGCGCCACCCCCGCGGCCTCCAGCGCGGCGCGATACCCGGTGAGCGCGGGGCCCAGCGCGAGCGCCTGGGGCTCGGCCGCCATCCGCGCCGCCACCTCCTCGGGGGACATGGCCGTCTCCGGCTCCAGCGCCTCCACCTGGTGGCCCCGCCGCCGGTAGGCGCCGAAGTACAGGTCATCCTTGCGCGCCACCGCGAGACAAAACAGCGGCGGCCCCTCGGGGCCCTCCAGCGCCACGGCCGCCAGGGAGGAAGCCCCCGCCACCTTGAGGCGCGCCGCGTACGCCAGCGCCTTGACCGAGGCCAGGCCGATGCGCAGGCCGGTGAAGGAGCCGGGCCCCAGCCCCACGGCCAGCCCCTCCAGCTCCGCGAGCTTCACCCCATGCCGCGCGAGCAGCTCGCCCACGAGGCCGGGCAGCGCCTCGCTCTGCTTCAGCGGAGGCCCCGCCACCACATGCTCGAGGACGCGCACGTCCTCCCCTGCCCGCTCCACGAGGGCGAGCGACAGCGTCAACGTGGAGGTCTCCAGCGCGAGGAACACGGCCCTCCTCTACCCCGGCAGCGGCGGGTCCGGCACGGAAAAGACGGACACGGGCTCCGCACAGCGGTACAGGCGCACCCGCGCGAGCCCCTTCTCCAGCATGCCCAGCTTGCGGGCGGCCCCCTTGGACACATCGATGATGCGCCCTGCCTTGAAGGGGCCCCGGTCGTTGACGCGCACCTTCACCGAGCGCCCGTTCTCCATGTTCACCACCTGCACGCAGGTGCCGAAGCGGGCCGTGCGGTGCGCGGCGGTCATCGCCTCCTGGTCGAAGCGCTCCCCGTTGGCCGTCTTCCGGCCGTGCAGCCCGGGGCCGTAGAACGAGGCCAGCCCCTCGCCCAGGTACGTGCCCGAGCCCTTGCCCGCGGGCTCATCGCGGGGCGCGGGCGCCGTCCGGGACGAGCGCGAGGCACACCCGGTCATCAGCCCCAGCGCCAGGGCCAGCAGCAGGACGCTCCGCCCCATGCGCGCGCTCACCGGGTGATGTCGTTGAAGAAGGCCACCAGCATCAGGGCCACCAGCATGGCCAGCCCCACGACGTTGGCCACCTCGCGCACGCGCACCGGAATGGGGCGCCGGCGCACGCTCTCCCAGCCCGCGGCCACCAGGTGGAACCCGTCCAGGATGGGGATGGGCAGCAGGTTCACCACGCCCAGGTTGATGGAGATGGCCGCCATGAGCTGCAGGTAATAGTCCCAGCCCAGCTCGGAGCTCCGGGCCGCCATCTGGTACATCATGATGGGCCCGCCGATGGAGCTGAGCGGCACCGAGTTGTCGAACAGCCCGGCGATGGCCTTCACCGTCTGCTTGATGATGGTGGGCACGATGCGCGCCGACTGCGTGAGCGCCTCGTGCCACTCCAAGTTGAGCTGGATGCGCTCGGCCGGCGAGGAGAAGTCCCAGGACTGCACGCCCAGGATGGGGCCGGTGCTCACCTGGCCGAACTCCTCCTTCACCTGCACGGGGGCCCGGGCGATCTGCACCGTGCGCTCCCCCTCCGCGCCCCGCCACGTCAGGCCAAAGGGCTTCTCGCCCAGCCCGCTGATCTGCACCTGGAACATGTTGAAGGAGCGGATGGGCTCGCCATTGAGGCTCACGAGCCGGTCGCCCCACCGCAGGCCCGCCTTCTCCGCGGGGCTGCCGGGCAGCACGGAGGACACGTAGAACTCGGACGACTCGGCCCCGAGCGCCGCCAGGCCCTCGCCCGGCTGCTTCTCCAGCGAGACTTTCAGCACCTCGGGCAGGCGGGCCACCACGGCGCCGGACTCCACCGGCCGCCCGCGCTGCACCGTCAGCTCCAGCGTGCCGGACTGCTTCGCCAGGACGTCGTAGAGCACCGCCTGGTCCGGCACCACCGTGCCGTTGATGGCCAGCACCCGGTCGAACGTGCGCAGCCCTGCGCGCGCCGCCGCCGAATCCGCGGGCACCCCGAGGATGGGCACGCGGGAGCTGGACTCCACCCCCATGACGCCCCGCTCGATGGTCTCGATGGGCGAGGACTCCACCTTCTTGAGCGGCGTCACCTCGACGATCTGCTGCTTGCCGTCGCGCTCGATGGTGAGCGGAATGGGCCGCTCGAACCGGCCGATGAAGGCCTCCGCCATCTCCTGGTAAGTGCGGACCTTCTCGCCCTCCACCGCGAGCACCCGGTCCCCGGGGCGCAGGCCCGCGGTAGCCGCGGGGGACTCGGGCAGCACGTTGCCCACGCGCGTGGAGGTGACTTCGTGGGCACCCCAGAAGACGAAGAAGTAGATGAGGATGGGGAACGCCAGGTTGAACACCGGGCCCGCCAGCACGATGAGCATGCGCTTCCACGGCGCCTGGGCCAGGAAGCCCCGGTGGGCCTCCTCGGGGGCCAGGTCCTCGCCCGGAATGTCCCCGGCCATCTTCACGTAGCCGCCCAGGGGCAGCAGCGCGATCTGGTACTCCGTCTCTCCCTTGACGAACCCCAGGAGCTTGGGCCCGAAGCCAAAGGAGAACTTGAGCACCTTCACCCCGCAGGCCTTCGCCACGAGGAAGTGACCCAGCTCATGCACGGTGACGAGCACACCGAGGAGCAGCGCGAAGAGCCCGATGTTCTGAAACATGGGGCCAACACTAATCGCGCCGTCCCTTCAGGACAACGCACATCCGGTTACACTGACCGGCCGGACACAGCCCTGCCCTCAGAGCAGGTGGCGGATGAACTGCACATAGATGAACACCAGCGGCGCGTTGAACAGGAGCGCGTCGATGCGATCCAGGATGCCGCCGTGGCCGGGGATGAGCTTGCCCGAGTCCTTCACCCCGTAGGCCCGCTTGAGCATGGACTCGCACAGGTCTCCAATGGGGCCCAGGATGCCGCCGGCGATGCCGGTGAAGACGCAGTCCATCACCGTCAGCTCCGGGAAGAACCCCGCCCGCGCGATGAACATGCCGCCCACCGAGCCCACCAGCCCGCCGAAGAAGCCCTCCCACGTCTTGTTCGGGCTTACTTCCACATACAGCTTGTGGCGCCCCAGGAAGCGGCCCGCGAAGTAGGCGACGGTGTCATTGGCCCAGGTGATGACCAGCGCACAGATGACCCAGGCCATGCCGTCCGGCAGCATCCGCAGCGCGGACAGGGCGGTGAGCCCCACGCCGCCATAGAGGAAGCCGGTGATGAGCTGCGCCGAGCGCACTGGCGCCTCGGGCAGCGGCCCCCGGATGAGGTGGTAGGTCCACGCGAAGAAGAAGTAGCCCGCGGTCACCCAGAAGGCGACCTGCCCCACGTTCTCCGGCCCACGCAGCGGCAGGAAGGGCATGGCGCCTGCCAGCACGAGGCCCACCCAGGCGGCGGGCGACAGCCCCTTGAGGGTGATGGTGTAGTACTCGCTGGCGCAGGCGGCGGCCGCCAACCCCAGGAGAATCGCGCTGTAGACGCCCCCCTTCCACAACAGGAAGAGCACGACGGGCAGCAGCACCACCGCGGAGACGATGCGGATGAGGAGGTTCTTGTTCTTCTCGTTCACGCCTTGGCCCGCTGGGTATCCTCGCGTTGGATCTGCGCGGACGTCAGTCCGAAACGCCGCTCGCGCTGCTGGTACTGGGCCAGGCAGCGCAGGAACGCCTCGGAGCGGAAGTCCGGCCACAGCACGTCCGCGAAGCACAGCTCCGCGTACGCCATCTGCCAGAGCAGGAAGTTGGAGACGCGGAACTCACCGCTGGTGCGCACCACCAGGTCCAGCGGCGGCAGCCCGTTCGTCCACAGGTGCGCTTCCAGCTCCTTCTCGCCCAGCCGGTCCGGCGACAGCTCGCCGCTGGCCACGGCCCGGGCCACCCGCTGCATGGCGTGGAGAATCTCTTCCCGGCCGCCATACGAGAGCGCCAGCGTGAGCACCATGCCCTGGTTGTGCGCCGAGTCCCGGCGCAGCCGCTCCAGGGGCTCGCGCACGTAGCGCGGCATCTTGTCCACCTCGCCAATGGCGTTGAGGCGGATGCCGTTGTCGAGAATCTCCGAGTACTCGCTCTCGAGGAACTCGCGCAGCAGGTCCATGAGCCCGGCCACCTCCTCGGCGGGGCGGGCCCAGTTCTGGGAGGAGAAGGCGTAGAGCGTCAGCGCGGAGATGCCCACGCGGCGCGCGGTGCGCGTCACCTCGCGCACGCTCTCGGAGCCCTCGCGGTGCCCCTCCAGGCGGGGCAGGCCGCGAACCTCCGCCCACCGGCCATTGCCGTCCATGATGATGCCCACGTGGCGGGGCAGAGGCCGGGTCTTGACCTGGTGTTCGAGCGCGCTGGCGACCGAGGGGCGTTCCATGAAGCGCCGCACCTTAGAGGCCCCGCCGGGCGCCGTCCACGGGCGTGTGCGTCCCCTGTCCCCCCCTGGACCCTGATTGGCTGCCTGGCCAGGGGTGGGTATGGGTTCACTCCCAGCTTGTTTGACCCTGGAGCAACCTGCTCCGTAGGATCTGCCCCGCTCATGCCCCCCAAGCTGATTGGTCCCTACCGCGTCATGGACACGCTTGGCAGCGGAGGGGTGGGGACCGTGTACCGGGCCCTGGACCGCCGCACCAACGATACCGTGGCCCTCAAGCTGCTGTCGGCGGCGCCCGCGCTGGACGCCCGGGCGGCCCAGCGGCTGGTGCGAGAGTACGAGACGCTCGCGGAGCTGGCCCACCCCAACGTCGTGAAGGTGTTCGACGTGGGCGTCTTTCAGGGCTATCCCTACCTCGTCATGGAACTCATCGAGGGGCTCACCCTCCGGCACTACCTGGACCTGCGCGGCAGTGACATCCACTCGCCCTCGGGCTCGTACTCCGGGCCGCGCTTCCGCGCCCTGCCCCCCGACGACGACGACTCGGACGAAGGCGACTCCCCGTTCAACCTGGCGGCCTTCAGCGAGGAGGAGCCCAGCGAGGACATCAGCCTGCAAGGGGGCACCGGGCCCGTGCGGGCGCTGGCCGATACCGCGGACGAGCCGGACACGGACGGCACGCCGGAGCCCCAGGCCAGCGCCGTGCCTCATGCGGATCCCAAGGTCCAGCTCGTGGAGCGCCGCATCCAGGAGGCGCGCACGGACGAGCTGAACCGGCCCGAGCGCATGGGCCGGCTCAAGGACGCCATGCTCCAGGTGTGCGAGGCGCTGGCGTACATCCACGGCCACGGCCTGGTGCACCGGGACCTCAAGCCCTCCAACATCATGGTGGACGAGGACCGGCAGGTGCGGCTCATGGACTTCGGGCTCGCCAAGTTCCTGGCGGACGACGCGGGCCTCACCGGCGATGGGCGCTTCGTGGGCACCTTCCGGTACATGTCCCCGGAGCAGATTCTCGGCGAGCCGCTGGATGCGCGGGCCGACCTCTACAGCCTGGGCGTCATCCTGTACGAGCTGCTCAGCGGCCGGCCCCCCTTCGACGCGAAGACGCCCAGCCAGCTCTGGCAGCAGGTGCTGGAGGTGGAGCCCGCGCCCGTGCTGGCCATCAACCTGAAAGGAGACCCTCAGCTGGCGCGCGTGGCGCACCGGCTCCTGCGCAAGGAGCTGGATGACCGCTACCAGACGGCCGAGGAAGTCTACGAGGCGCTCGCCGAGTGAACACCACCACCACGCATACCCTCACTGTGGACGCCGCGAAGGCGGGCCAGCGCGTCGACCTCTTCATCGGCGAGGCCCTGGGCCTGTCGCGCGCGAAGCTCAAGCGCCTCTTCGAGGAGGGCGCGGTGCGGGTGGACGGCCGCCCCGCGAAGAAGGGGCTCCTGGTGGCCGCCGGGCAGCACATCCTCGTGAAGTGGGAGGAGGAGAGCCGCGAGGCCGTGCCGGACGCGGACTTCCCGCTGGCGGTGCTGCACGAGGACGCGGCGCTGGTGGTGGTGGACAAGCCCGCGGGCCGCCCCTCTCACCCGCTGAAGCCCGGGGAGACGGGCACGGTGGCCAACGCCCTCATCGCCCGCTACCCCGAGTGCGCCCAGGCCTCCGAGGACTCGCGGGAGGGCGGGCTGTGCCACCGGCTGGACATCGAAACCTCCGGGGTGCTGCTCGCCGCGCGCACGCGCGAGGCCTGGCAGCGCATGCGCACGGCCTTCAGCGGCCGCGAGGTGGACAAGCACTACGTGGCGCTCGTCACCGGGCCCCTGGCGGACGAGGGCGAAATCGAGCTGCCGCTGCGCCACCACCCCCGGCACCCGGACCGGGTGGAGCCCGCGCTGCCGGGCGAGGACGGGGCGCGCGAGGCGCACTCGCTGTTCCAGGTCCAGGCACGCGCGGGGGACTTCAGCCTCGTGGAGGTGCGCATCCTCACCGGCGTGCTGCACCAGGTGCGCGCGCACCTGGCCGGCATCGGCGCGCCCCTCGTGGGGGACATGCTCTACGGCGGGCGCGAGGAGCCGGGCCTGTCCCGCTTCTTCCTGCACGCCCGGGCGCTGGGCTTCACCCACCCGGAGACGGGGAAGCGGCTCCAGGTAGAAAGCCCCCTGCCCCCGGAGCTCACCGAGGTGCTCCGCAAGCACGGCCTCTCAGGCGGAGGGCGGCCCGCGTAGCTCGCGGCGGAGAATCTTCCCCACGTTGCTCTTGGGCAGCTCCTGGCGGAACTCCACGGAGCGGGGCCGCTTGTAGCCCGCGAGCTGCTCGCGGCAGAAGTCGAGCACCTGGGCCTCGGTGAGGGAGGGATCCTTCTTCACCACGAAGAGCTTCACGGCCTCCCCGGAGTGCGCGTCCGGCACGCCCACGGCGGCGGCCTCGAGGATGCCCGGGTGCATGGCGGCCACGCCCTCGATTTCGTTGGGATAGACGTTGAAGCCCGAGACGAGAATCATGTCCTTCTTGCGGTCCACGATGCGGGTGTGGCCCCGCTCGTCCATGATGCCGATGTCGCCGGACTTGAAGAACCCATCGGGCGTCATGGCCTGGGCCGTCTCGTCCGGGCGGTTCCAGTAGCCCGCCATTACCTGCGGCCCCCGGATGCAGATCTCGCCGGGCTGGCCCAGGGGCACCTCCTTGCCCTCGTCGTCCCGGATGGAGAGCTCCGTGGACGGCAGGGGCAGCCCGATGGTGCCGGAGTACTCCGTGGCATCCGGCAGATTGCTGGTCACCACGGGCGAGGTCTCCGACAGGCCGTACCCTTCGATGAGGGGCACGCGCGTGAGGGCGATCCACTTCTCGGCGACCGCCTGTTGCACGGCCATGCCGCCGCCGTTGGCGATCATCAAATGGGAGAAGTCGAGCTTCTGGAAGTCCGGGTGATTGAGCAGCGCGTTGTAGAGCGTGTTGACGGCGGGCAGGACGTGGAAGGGCTGCTGGGACAGCGTCTTCACGAAGGCAGGAATGTCGCGGGGGTTGGGAATGAGGATGATCAGCGCCCCCAGGCGGATGCCCATCAGCCCGCAGACGGTGAGCGCGAAGATGTGATACATCGGCAGCGCGCAGACGAAGTGGAGCTGCTTCACGCCCTTGCGCTGGAAGGTGGGCTGGCTCCACGCATCCACCTGCAAGATGTTGGCAATCACGTTGCGGTGCAGCAGCGTGGCGCCCTTGACGACCCCCGTGGTGCCGCCGGTGTATTGCAGGAAGGCCACGTCATCCCGCGACACCTGCACGGGTGCCAGTGTCAGGGATTGGCCCTCCGCCAGCACGCGCTTGAACGGCACGGCGCCGGGCAGGTGAAAAGCGGGCACCAGCTTCTTGATCTTCCGCACCACGGTGTTGACGAGCAGGCCCTTCAGGGTGCCCAGCAGGTCTCCCATGGAGGCCACCACCACGTGCTGGACGGCCGTGCGCGCCAGCACCTGCTGCAGGGTGACGGCGAAGTTCTCCAGGATGAAGAGAGCCTGGGCGCCGCTGTCCTTGAGCTGGTGCTCCAGCTCGCGCGGCGTGTAGAGCGGGTTGACGTTCACCACCACGTAGCCCGCGCGCAGGATCGCCGCGACGCACACCGGGTACTGCAACACATTGGGCATCATGATGGCGACGGTGGCGCCCCGCGGCATGCCCCGCGCCTGCAACCATGCCCCCACCTGGCGCGACAGCGTGTCGAGCTCGCGGTAGGTGATGGAGTGGCCCATGCACTTGAACGCGGGGAGATCGGCGAACTTGCGGAAGGACTCCTCCAGCAGGTGGGTCAACGACGGGTACTGCCGGTCATCGATTTCCGCCGGAATCCCCGGGGGGTAGTGCTTGAGCCAGAGCTTCTCCATACGCGCGATTGCCTCGCCAGCCGAAGGTGCCGTCCCCGACGATACTACTCGCCCATCACCCTCGAACACTCCCCCGCTCCGTCAGGAGGGTCCGCTACAGTGTGAACCCCATGCGCGCCATCATCCACGTCGATATGGACGCCTTCTATGCGTCCGTGGAGCAGCGGGACAACCCGTCCCTGCGGGGCAAGCCGGTGATTGTCGGCGGGCACGCCCAGCGGGGCGTGGTCGTCGCCGCCTCCTATGAGGTGCGCCCCTTCGGTGTCCGCAGCGCGATGCCCATGGCCCGCGCGGTGAAGCTCGCCCCGCATGCCCTGGTCGTCCGGCCGCGCTTCGCCGCCTATGCCGAGGCCAGCGAGCAGGTGTTCGCCATCTTCGAGCGGTACACCCCCCTCATCGAGCCGCTCTCGCTCGACGAGGCCTTCCTGGATGTCACCTCCTCCGTGGGGCTGTTCGGCTCCCCTGCGGACATCGCCCGCCGCATCCGCAAGGAGATCGCCACCGAGCTGAACCTGCCCGCCTCGGCGGGCATCGCCGGGGTGAAGTTCGTGGCGAAGATCGCCTCGGATCTCGCCAAGCCCAATGGCCAGCGCGAGGTGAAGCCCCACGAGACGGTGGCCTTCCTGGCGGGCCTGCCCCTCTCGCGCCTCTGGGGCGTGGGCCCGAAGACCGAGGAGGAGCTGACGCGCGCGGGGCTGAAGACCATTGGCGATGTGGCCTCCCGCGACGTGGAGTGGCTGGAGGCCCGCCTGGGCAGCCAGGGGCGCCACCTCTGGGAGCTGGCCCAGGGGCATGATTCCCGCGAGGTCGTCCCGGACCGGGCCGCCAAGAGCGTGGGCGCCGAGGACACCTTCGAGGAGGACCTGACGGGCGTGGACCTGCTGCGCCCCCACGTGCACGCCCAGGCGCTGCGCGTGGCCCGGCGCCTGCGCAAGGCGGGCGTCAAGGGGCGCGTCATCCAGCTCAAGCTGAAGTTCTCGGACTTCAGCCTCATCACCCGGCGCACCACCCTACCCTCCCCCACGGACGATGGGCAGACGCTCTACCGGGCCGCCCTGGAACTCCTGGAGCGCTCCCACGCGGACCGCCCCATCCGCCTCACGGGCGTGTCGGTGCAGTCCCTCGGCGAGCAGGAGCCGCAGCAGCTGGGCCTCTTCTCCGCCCCCCCGCCCCGCAGCGCGAAGCTGAACGCCGTGCTGGACCGCATCACCGAGCGCTTCGGCGCCAAGGCCATCACCACCGCGGACATCGCCGGGCACGACGCCGACGAGGAAGACGGGGACCCCGGCACGCGGCACTGACAGGTCATCCAGCCGCGTTGACATGTCAAACGGGTGCGCTGACATCCCGGCGAACGCTCTGTCCGAGGCAGGAGCGCCCGGCACTGGATTTGCTGAGCACGGGATGACCGTCTGGCCCCCTGTACCTTCCAGACGGAGAAATGAAGGTTCCGATCGTGGAAGCGCTCCTTGCTCAACTCCAGACCCTCGCGGTCGCGGAGGCCGTTCCTTTCCTGCTCAAGCTGTGTGGTGCCATTGCCCTGTGGTTCGTGGGGCGCACCCTCATCAATGGTTTCCGGCGCGTGCTGCACCTCACGATGCAGCGCCGGAAGATCGACTCCACGCTGATCCGCTACGTCGAGTCCCTGTTCGCCGGCGCCCTGACCATTCTCCTGCTGCTCTCGCTGCTGGGGCTGATCGGCGTGGAGACCACGTCCTTCGCGGCCCTGCTGGCGGCGGCGGGCATCGCCATCGGCTCCGCCTGGGCGGGGCTGCTGTCCAACTTCGCCGCGGGCGTCTTCCTGCTCGTGCTCCGGCCCTTCCGGGTGGGCGAGGAGATCAGCGCGGCGGGCGTCACGGGGCTCGTGCAGGAGATTGGCCTGTTCGTGACGTCCATCGACACGCCCGACAAGCTGCGCATCGTCGTCGGCAACAGCAAACTGCTGGGCGACAACATCACCAACTACGCCCACCACCCCCACCGGCAGCTCACCTTCAAGGTCCCCCTGCACTACGGAATCGACCTGCCGGAGTTCCGGCGCCTGCTGGGAGCCCAGGTAACGGCGATTCCGGGGGTGCTGCCGCAGCCGGGCCCCTCCTTCGAGATCGCCGAGTTCACCGTGAACGGCCCGGTGCTCGCGGTGCAGGCGTGGTGTGAGCACCCGGATGCCGGCGCGGTGAATACCGGCATGAGCCGGGCCATCCAGGAGACCCTCACCACGGTGGGCTACCTCCCTGCGATCCAGCCGGGCTGGACCTCCAAGGCCGCCTAGGAGTCTGTTGGGGTAACCGAGAGAACCTACTCGACGGGTAGGCGAAGACATGATGGGGTTGCCTACCCATGA
>NZ_JAHXBH010000014.1:0-193175 GCF_020103775.1 Allostigmatella hybrida | reverse complement strand
GTGCTTCGCCACTTGCTGGAGGGCCTGCCGCTGACGGAGCGTCAGCCGAAGGTACCTCGCCTCTGCCTCCACTGCCCTCTCCCTTCAGTCACTTCGACTTCAGGGACGCGGTATACCCCCTGCACGAACTTTCTTCCGATGGCTTAGAGTGGACAGCCGGTAAGGGCCGTGACTCTGCGCTTGGGAGTCGGAAATGAGCGTCAGACTGCGGCAGTGGAAGAAGAGCAGCACTGGGAAGGTCGAGGAGGCTTGGCAAGTGGACTTCGTGTTTCACCACCCGGACGGACGGCGGCAACGAGTCGTGAAGTTCTCGCCCGTTCAGACTCGCCGGGGTGCCGAGCAGTACGAGCGCGAGCTACGCGCCTCCCTCCTCAATGGGACCTTCGGAAAGGAGAACAGCAGCGAGGACACCCGCGTCACGTTGGCGCAGTTCGCCCCGCGCTTCCTCACCTACAGCGAGAACAACAACAAGCATTCAAGTGTCGTCACCAAGCGGCAACTTCTGGATGATCACTTGCTCCCGTTCTTCGGGCAGATGGCGTTGTCTGCCATTGGCCCGGCAGAGATCGAAGACTTCAAAGCCGCCATGCGAAGAAGAAGTCCGCCGCTCGCGCCCGGAAGGAGGCCCCGACGAAGGCCGCCCTTCGCAAGCGCAGCGACGTGGAGCCCAAGCCCTTGAGCCTCAAGACGATCAACAACGTCCTGTCAGCGTTGAGCAAGCTGCTGGCTCTCGCGGAGGAACAGCGGGTCATCCCGCAGGCTCCCCGCGTCAGACTCTTCGGGAAGCTGCCGAAACCGACCTTCGATTTCCTCTCCTTCGAGGAGGCCGAGCGGTTGATTGACGCTGCCGAACCGGAGTGGCGGACGTTGCTGCTCGTGGCGCTCAAGACGGGGCTTCGTCAGGGAGAACTGATCGGGCTCCAGTGGAGCGACCTCGACTTGGCACAGGCACGGATCAACGTGCGGCGTACCATCTGGCGCGGGGTGACGGACTTGCCCAAGGGCGGACGCGAGAGAACCGTGGACCTGCCCGCGTCGGCGGTGGATGCGCTCAAGGCGCATCGTCACCTGCGGGGCCGCTTCGTCTTTTGCCAAGAGGACGGCCAGCCGCTCACGGCGGGCATGATCGCGCAGCCGCTTCGCCGCGCCCTCTACCGTGCGGGCATCAACCGCGAGGAGGGCCGGATCGGGTGGCACGACCTACGCCACACCTACGCCAGCCACCTCGCCATGCGGGGCGTTCCGCTCAAGGTGATCCAGGAGTTGATGGGACACGTCACCATCGAAATGACCGAGCGCTACGCCCACCTGAGCCCCGACACGCGGCGAGAGGCGGTCGGTGTTCTTGACCGGCCCCTGCCACTTGCGCCCGCGTGCGACATACGTGCAACACGGATGGAGGAAGCCGCTAACCATCCGTAAAGACGTACTAAAAAAGTGGAGGCGGCGGGAATCGAAGCCGTGTAAGGTGGAAACCGGCCCGCTCTGAAAATCGGCGCCCCCCTCGGTTTCCCTCTGAAAATCGGCCCCTCGTAGCGTCCACAAGCGTCCGCACGTGTCCGGCGGATTTGGTCCTTTTTTGGTCCCCTTGGTTCCCCCAAACCGGGCCTTCTAGGGCCTCTGGAGGGAGTCAGGACGCGCCGTGCTTCACGAAGGGCCCCCACCCGTCCAGATCGTCAGGAAGTCTTGGAGATCGCGCACCCGCATCTCCACGTTAGCGCCGATGGTGGCCAACGTCGCCTGCTCCTCCTCCGTCATGATGGCCCTGTCATCGCACAAGCTGATCATCATCACGCTTAGGAACTCGGCCAGACTGACCACCGATTCCAACTTGTCCGTGACGAGAGTGCGGGCCTCCGAGGGTTGGTCCCTTGTGGCTGCTCGGGAAGGATGGGCCGCGAGCCGCGCGTGTAAATCCCTGGCGCGTTGCGTCAGTTCCCCGAGTTTGTTGGCGCTGACAGGCTCGCGTTTGCACTCGGAAAAGCCGATGCAACTGAGACCAGGGCCGCGAAGGTGGCCGCAGGGGTTGAGGGGGTAAAACATCGTGGGGGTGTAGTGCTGCGTGGGCGTGGTCATCTCCGCTCTCTCCTCTGGCGCCCCGCGCGCGTGGGCTCCGTTACGAAGGCCACGACCAGCCGCAAGATCAGCCGGAGCTGTAGCCCTTGGAGGCGTCCCAGTAGGAGCAGCAGGCGCCGCATTTCGGGCACGTGTGCCAACTCTGGGGGCACCTCAATCTGTGCTGCTTGCGGCAGACTGGCTATCGGGGAGAAGCCCATCAGTTCGTGCGGGCCAGTTCGCAGAGCCACACACAGCCGGAACAGCGTGGACAGGCTGGGAAGCATCCTCCCACGCTCTAGCCGCCCGTACACTTCGGGAGCCTTGCCGATGCTCGCGGCAAGGTCGGCCTGAGTGAACCCCGCGCGCATTCGCGCCGCTCGCAAGGCCCTTCCGAGCGTTGCCCCTAGCCGTTGTTCTCGCCGCCTAGCATCGCCAGGAAGAAGGGGACGCCGCCTGCGGGACTTTGCCCGGGAAGAGCCTTGTGCGGCCCGTGCTTTCAAGTGGCCTTTCATCGCGGAAACCTCGCGCGCCACGCCAGGACGAATGACCCCAGCCGGTGAGCGCATGACAGACAGGAAAGAGAGGGCCGATCAGCTCACCTAGGGCGGTGAACTGCCGCGACCGGAGGCACCCCCAGCTTGCAGGGCGCCTCCGGTCGCCTCGCACTGGCCACCCCGATCCCCCCTCGGCGTGGCCAGTGGAGCGCGCCTAAGCGGATCGGCTTGTCCCCCTCCAAATCAGAGGCAAGGCGATCCCGTCTCGGCGCGACGCCGACGCGGGGCTGCAGGGCTGAGTGCAGAGAGAGGAAGCCGAGCGCTATGCGGAGCCGCCCGGCGTCGTGATTACGTGATCAGCGGACAGCTTGCGCGTGGTGGATGCGGAATCCTGTGCAGTGGGGCCTCCCACGTTCTTGTGCATCCGGGCAGCTTGCGACATGCGCCGCACCTCCGTGACTGCTTCGGCGGCTCCGTAGGGAGCACCCAACGCGGTCAGTCCCCTGCGGAGATCTTCCTCCAAGGCTGCCGCTGACGGGTAGCGATCCTCTGGGCACCGCTGGAGCAACGTTCGGAGAATGGAGCGCAGTGGGGGGAAGACATCCTCCGTGAGTTCCTCCACCTCCTGCGCGGTGTACGTGGCGGCTCGCAGGATGTAGTCATCTACTTGCTCGGGCAGTTCTGCGACCGTGGCGGTGTTGTGAGCGGCTACCACCGTCGCGCGCACCTTGGGCGTTAGAGCCGCTTCCAAATCAGAGGCCCGCAGCGTGGGCGTGCTGTAGAGCCCCTTTGCGGTGACGATCTCCAACATCACTAAGCCGAGCGCGAACAGGTCCGAGCGTGCATCCATCGGCTCGCCTAGAAGTGCCTCGGGAGCGCAGTAGTAGGCATCTCCCTGCGGGCGCGGCAGTGAGGTTGCCACACGACCCGGCAGCAGCGAGCGGGCGAGCGCAAAATCTGTGAGTCTGACCGTTCCGTTTGGCCTCAAGTAGATGCGGGCGGGGTTCACGTCGCGGTGAATGATGCCCAACAGGCAGCCTTGTTCATCCGTGCGCGTGTGCGCGTGGTGCAGAGCGCTCGCTACTTCGGCGCCCACGTAGAGCGCAAAGCCCGCCGACAAGCAGACCCCCCGCATGTACGCGGCGGTAACGTAGGTGTCTAGCCGCGTGCCTGAGACTCGTTCCGAGAGGAGGTAGAGAACGCCTTGAGACTCGGTGCGCCCGAGCACGCGGGCGATGTTGGGATGATCGAGGTAAGCGGCTAGCCGCGCCTCCTCCTCAAGCCGGGCGCGAATCCTGGCGAGTGTTTCAGGATCGTGTTTGGTCGAGGTGAGCGGCAGACTTCGGGCGATGTAGTTTCCCTCGGGTCCCAGGCGTGAGCGCTGTTGCACGACCATCACCGTCTCGCCGTGATTGGTGGTCTCCAGTTCTCGGAGGAACGCATACGAGAAACCGCCATGCGAGAAGAGGATCACGCCCTCGGGTCTCTGGGGGCCTGTTGCGGTGGCCATGGGTGGAAGCTCCTAGAGGCGCGCAAGCGAGGCGCTGCGCGACGGAGAAGACACTACCCGGCACATAGGGGCAGGTGGAACGATGGGGGAGGTAGGGCGCGCGCGTTCAAAAAGCGGCGAAATTCCAGCATTGCCGCACAAATGCACCCTGTAACACTCGGGAGCCTTCGATAGCCGTGCGCCACCGGCCCGAACTGGAGCTGTCCAACGCGCGCGCCACCGGGCCGAACTGGACGCGGCGACGATGGCTGCCGTCCTGGTGCGCACCACCGGGGCTGAGCTGGAGCTGTCCGACGCGCACGGGCTCCACCGGCCCGAGCCGGGCGCGGTGACGATGGAGGCCACCCTGGCACGCGCCACCGGCCCGGGCGAGGCTCGGCGACGATGGCAGCCTAATCGCGCGGCGGTTTCCACCTTGCGACAGGGGTCACGGCTACAGCGGCTTGCGCCGTCGCGGTGCCGTCCTTCAGTTCCCGAATCGGGGCGCCGCCTGAGACCAAGCACACCGGAAACTTTCCTTTGCCGGGAATCTCTAGATGGTCGTAGATGACCCGGAGGTCTCCGAGGGGAGCGTTTGGAACCGCCTCGGTTTTGTAGGGTGTCCCGTACAACAGCCAGCCTTTCGGAAGCCTCGTATCCACAACGAGGCCGGTAACCGGGGCGCCCAGCGTGAACTTCCACAGGCCACGCTCCGGGCCTCTCTCGTCAAGGATGACGCCGTAGCTTCGCGAAAATCTTAAGCCCAGTTCTTCCATGGCGCTAATTGCCCCAGGGGGACACTCGAAGGGCTCAGCCTTGATACGGGCAGACGCGCACCCCTCGGTAGCCATGGCAATTGCCACCGGCAGAGCCTTGCACCACGCCGGGAAGCCGGGATCAGTCGGGGCGGGGGCTGCTTTCAGCGCGCGTGCGGTACGGGGCGGTTTGGGAGCATCGGGCGGCTTCGGCTTCACGGTGGATCCTTCCTTCGGTGCAGTTACGGGAGCAGTAGAGGGCGCAGACACAGGCGAGGACTTCACAGGGGGAAGTGCGGGGCCGCTCGGGACGGTTGGCGCGGTGGCCTCTCGCGGCGTGGGCGGCAGCCCGGGCGCGGGGCTTTCTCCGCGTCCGAGCCATGCGGCAGCAGCAGCAGCCACCACGACGGCAGCCACCGTTCCCGCGAGCGCTAAATGCTTGCGCCAGTGCTGGCGAGAGGCAGCCACGATGCCGACACGCCCATGCAGTCGGAGTCGGCCACGGATCCGGGCAGCGTGTTTATCAGCCAGAGCTAGCACCTTGCGCCAACCCCGTTTCCCCGGTGCCGCAAGTCCGGCAGCGGGTGCGGGTGCCGCGTGGTGGAGGTGGCGCTGCGAGGATGGTGGGTGCGCCTCCATCGCGTATTCCGGCCCCGAGTGGTTCGCCAGTTCCGTCAGCTTGCGCCGCAGCGCCTTGAAGCTCTCGGGCCGCTGCGCGGGAGAGCGCGCTAGTAAGTCCTCCACTAGAGCACTCAAGGCTTCCGGCACACGTGGGTTCACTTCGCGGGGAGGATTCTGGATTGATACGGGATCCGCGAAATCGGGGCGGGCTTTCTCCTTCGTCGGGAGCGGATCCGTGATCAGTTCGTAGAGCATCACTCCTACGGCAAAGAGTTCATCTGCCACCTTGAACTCATAGCGCGCCCCTCGCTTGCGGCCGTCCCTGTAAAGAAATTCTTTCGCCTCTGGCGCACGGTAGCGCTCCGTTCCAGGGGGAAGCGGAGTTGTCGTCAGTTCGTCTGCATTCGGGTAGGTCGAGCATCCCAGGTCGATGATCACCGGATCGCCGTTGCTCTTGCGGATCATCACGTTGGACAACTTCAAGTCGCGGTGAAGCACGCCGCGCGCGTGCATGTACTCCACGGCCCCGGCAATCTTGGCGAACACACGCGCGATCTCATGGAACGTGGGGTGTGTGCGCTCCAGCCACTCCCCCAGCGTCCAGCCGTCCACGTACTCCAGCACGCAATACACACGGCCATCCGGCAAGTATCCAAAGCCGCACGGCTTGATGATGTTCGGATGCTCCATCGTCAGCAGGATCGCCACCTCGCGCAGCGCGCGCGTGTGAGTCTTGCCCGTGTCGCCGCTCTGCTCTCGGTGGAGTGCGACTTTGATCGCAAACGCCTTGCCGTGTTGCTCGGCATGGTGAACGGCACCAAACCCGCCCGTGCGTAAGGACCGGATGATCTGCCAACCGTCTACGAAGGTGCCGGGCTGAAGTTCCACCGTTCCGATCATGGGTTGTGCTCCTTTGCTGGCGGCAGTGTCACAGCAGGAATCGAGAGGGACGGTGCCCCCTCCGGGCCGTTCAGGCGCAAGGTGAACTCAAGCCCTGCTCTCGGCGGTGGTACTTCCGTTTCCGCGAGCACCCGCACGCCATTCGCGCGCAGCTTGCGCGGCTCTACCTTCAGCGCTCGCACCCGCACCTCCCCGGTCTTGCTCGTCAACGTGGCGCCGGTCGGCTTCCATGTTGGGTGGCCAGGTGGGGGGCTGATCTCCACCTCCACCAGTACCCAGCTTGCTGCGCGATAGGACACCCCCAGATCCGACTGAAAGCCGCTCACGTCGTCCGTGAAGGGCCGAAACTCCCGGGTTGCAACACCGTCCTTTTCGATGAGGCCGGAAGCGATGGCGTCTGCCGCACTCGTGCCGGCGCATGGCGCGCACGCGGCCTGACAGGCTGTATCTGGAGCCTTGGGCCGTGCAACATTGATCTCTGTGTCCACCTCGGAGGGATGCAAAACAAGCGCGAACTCGGCCACTTCGGGCGCCAAGCCATCCGCCAACGGGACGCGCAGCGTCCAGTGTTCACCGGGGCGGGGCTCGCTCATGGGTTCGATGATGATCGAGACCTTGCCCGTGTCCACGACCTTGATTCGGCTCTTGTCCACCTCGACGGCATCGCCCTGGATAGGCACGCCGAACACGATATACGTACGGATCCCGGTGGCGATGTGGGCCTCTAGCGGAGAGCCTATCAGCGTGACGGAGCGGCGGCTCGGCTCACGGGTGGGCGCAGGTTGCGCCTGCGCCAGTGTCCCCCCGAGCAAGGAGAGCAAAAGGGCTAGGGTTGCGGGTGAGAGCAATAGTGCGTGACCTCCGAGGTAGGCCAACCCTAGCAGACCCGGCCTGTGCGCTGTGGGCGCTCATCTGACCTGGAATGCGCGTGCTCGGGTTGGGGGCCTGGAGCCAAGTCTCCCCGTAGCAGCACGCTCCGCGTCCTCTCTTCACGTCTTCCGAGGCGCGCGCCATGGGGGCCAGGCTGGGCGCGGCGACGGGGGTTGCCACCCCGGCGCGCGCCATGGGGGCTGGGCTGGGCGCGGCGGCGATGACCGCCACCCCGGCGCGCGCCACGGGGGCTGGGCTGGGCGCGGCGACGATGACCGCCACCCTGGCGCGCGCCATGGGAGGCCGAGCGCGCACTGTCCGGGCGCGTGCCACAGAGGGCCGTGCTGGACGCGGCGGCGACGGGGTTGCCGCCCCGGCGCGCGCCATGGGGGCTGGGCTGGGCGCAGCGGCGATGACCGCCACCCCGAGGCGCGCCACCGGAGCTGGGCTTGGCGTGGCAACGGGGGCTGCTGTTCTGGCGCGCGCCATGAGGGCCGAGCGCGCACTGTCCGAGGCGCGGCCACAGGGGCCAGGCTGGGCGCGGCAACGGGGGTTGCCGCCCCGGCGCGCGCCATGGGGGCCGTGCTGGGGGCGGCAACGGGGGTTGCCACCCTGGCGTGCGCTACAGTGGATTGGCGGTTTCTTCTGAAATGCGCTCCCCCTTTCGCAGAAACACGCCAATGCCGAGGTCTGCGCGATGGAGCGTCGTTTGGCGGTTTTGTCCCAAGTTGTCCTGAGATGCCTGATGCCCCTCTTCATCTCCTCCATGCACCCTGGGCACCATGATTCACGACCCACCAACTGCCCGGCAGTGGATGCAGAAGGCGGAGCCTCTTGCTCGTAGGAAGGTATGCGCTCGGAATGCCCTTGCTCTTGAGCCGCACGCGGGCGGCTTCAAAGGCGTCCTCTGCATGGATGGACCTTCCTGGCGCCATGCTGACTTGCGCACAGAGGGCGGGCGTGCAGCGTCGCCTGTTCTGCTGCCGGTGGAGGTCCAACCGTGAAGGGGCAACCGGAAGATCCGAGTGCTCTGCTCCATGCTATTTGTGAAGAGCTACGGGGTCTACGCGCGTCCGTAGACAAGCTTCACACTCAAGTCACCAACGCCCCTCCCGCGCAATCTGCGCGCGTTGTCTCCGTGAAGGTGGCACAAGCCATGCTGGGCTGTGGTCGCTCGCGTATCTTCGAATTGGTGAAGAGCGGAGCACTTCGACGCGGCCCAAAGATGGGCAGGGCCGCCATGATCTGCTCCAAGAGCTTGGAAGCCCTTCTGGAGCGCGTAGAGCGCGAGCCAGTAGCTAAGCACAAGCGTCGTCCCGCCCCACGCGGGCACAGGCGGGGAGAGCAGGAACGCGAGGCGATTCTCAGGCTGATTCGGCCTGCTTAACACTACTGCGTTACGGGTAAGAACGAGGAGGGAGCGAGCAGCCGAAGGCTGAGCGAGTTGGCCGTTATTGCGTTGTCCGTCCGGCGTCCTACCCATGAGGTATGGAGCTTTTGATGGAGGGCGCTGCGGTGCAGCGGCTGGAGAGGTACTTCCAGAAAATCGGGGACGTGCTGGAGGAAGAGAGTCGGCGAGGCTCTTTCGCCCTGTACGCGATGGGACTGCTGGGAGACGGAGAACGCAAGAGTGTAGAGCCTATCGCAGCGCGTGCATGCCCGGACCCCAAGAGGGTGGACGCCGTGCACCAGAGGCTGTTGCACTTCACCGTGGACTCGAAATGGAGCGACCGGGACGTCAGACGAGTCGCAGCACAGTACGCGCTGGAGGCGATGACGAAGCGAGAGCCGGTGGAGGCCTGGATCGTGGACGATACGGGCTTCCTCAAGCAGGGCAAGCACTCGGTGGGAGTGCAGCGGCAGTACACCGGTTCGGCAGGCAAGGTGGCCAACTGCCAGATAGGCGTCAGCCTGAGCATCGCCACGCGGACCGAGCACGTGCCGATCGACTTCGAGCTGTACTTGCCCGACCGCTGGGCCCATGACATGGCCCGTCGCGTGGAGGCCCGCATTCCTCCAGAGGTCCAGTTCAAGACCAAACCCCAACTGGCACTCCAAATGATCGATCGGGCCGTGGAGGACGGTGTGCCTCCTGGCATCGTCTTGGCCGACAGTGCCTACGGCAGCTCCAGTCAATTCCGCGCCCACCTTCGCAAGCTGGGCTTGCATTATGCGGTTGCGGTGTCCGCTCAAACCTCTGTCTGCCTGTTGGATGACAAGGGACGTCCTCGAGAAGAGGTACAGAGCGTCTCAGCGCTGGCCTTCAGTATTCAGGAGGCAGGTGGCTTTCGACGCTGTACATGGCGCCAGGGGACCCGAAAGAACCTGTCGGCTCGTTTTGCCTTGCGTCAGGTGAATGCCGCGGGTGTACCCCAGAGCGAGCAGGAACCGCTCTGGCTGCTCATTGAGTGGCGCGATGGGGAGCCCGAGCCTGCCAACTATTTCCTCATTTCCCTGCCGGGGCACAGAACCCAAAAGCAGCTCGTTCGTCTGGTCATGCAGCGCTGGAGAACCGAGCGCGTCTATGAAGACCTCAAAGGCGAACTCGGCTTGGACCATTATGAAGGCCGCCGCTTCCCAGGCTGGCATCACCACGTCTCTGTCGCCCTGTGCTGCTACGCGTTCATTGTGGCCGAACGCGTGCGGCATTTCCCCCCCTCGGCCCGAGGGGCGGATGAAGCCCACGCGCAGCCGCTCCAGGCCTGAGCGCCACTTCCACGACAGCTTTATTACCGCACGGCTTGCCATGGCCCGGGTCATTGCCGCTTGGCTGCCTCGATGCCCCACCTGCCACCACTCCCACTCCGAGCGTTCTGGGCGCAACCCGTTCGGCCTCCCCTTTCACCCTCTGGGACCCTGACTCAGTAGTGTTAAGTGGCGCACGCCGCACAGGCAGCAGCACCGGATCCTCTGGGTGCTCCAAATGGATCGGAATCTTGATCATCGGAGGCACTTTTGCGTTGTCGTAGAACCGCTTGGTAGTGTGTGCAGAGTGGTGGCCTACCACCGCCGCCACTGCTGACAGAGGGATCCCTCCTGCCTTGGGCCTCACCTCCTGCCCACACTCCGAAGCCCACGTGACAAAGCTGTGGCGCAGTTCTCCGAAGCGCACCGGGAACAGTTTCAAGGTCTTGCAGGCACGCCGCACGACTCGCCGGATGTGGCTGTCTACAGGCGCCGCACCGCGAGCCTGAAGCCGCTGCACCGCCGCCAACGTTTGTCGGTCAATGCTCTGAAGGTGAACATGCCCGCTCTTGTGAATGAACTTCACCGTAGCGGCGATCTCGCCTGGCTCTTCCACCAAGGACACCTTGCCCTCTCCTCGCGCCAGCCGCTCAATCTCGGTGCCGTGCATGCCCGTTTTCGCGTGGATGCACAGCACGTCCCGCACGCATTGAACGTCGGTGCGGCGCCGCGTCTCCTCGCGGTTGAGGTTGGTGAACTCCCATCCGTTAATTGCCCTGTAGAGCCTCTGGATGGTCTCGATGCTGTAGCCCTTTTCCCGCACGGACTTTTCAGGACGACTCGCTGGCACCTTGAGCGACAGGGAGGTGTCTTCTCCAACCGTCAACACGCCCTGTTCTTCACGCAGCCACGCACAGAAGGACTTGAACGCCGTGATGCGGTTCTTGCGTGCCGTCGGGTACTGATTCAGTTTCCGCAGCAGGTCTTGGAGGGTGACAGCCCGCAAGTCGCGCCCTGCGAGGCCCCCGGCCCACTCGGCCAAGTAGAAGCCCACGTTTTTAACATAGCGTTCCGTGGTGCCCTTGCTCCGCATGTGTTCGAGGTAACGGCCCACGGTCTCTGCGTTCATGAAGACCGCAGATGCATCCTTGAATTTCTGAGCAGCTCCTCGCGTGCGGTAGCCCGTGGGGTCACGTACAAACAGGGCCAGCTCCGCTTCCGCTTCGGTCTCGCTGCGCGCGTCCAGGTGAATCGTGTAGTTGCGCCCGTGGACCATCTTGCGCAGCACGTAGACGGGCCGCCCATCTTTGCCCGCGAACATGCGCCCGCCCTTCCACTTGCCGATCCACACTTTGGTCCCCATGCCGCTTGCCTCCAGTTTGGTCCTTTTTGGTCCCGAAAAAAACCGGATTTGGTCCCGGAGTGCAAGTGCCGCCCCAGCTCTTAGATCTCCTAACAAAAATCAGGTTTGAAGGCCTCGGAAGAGAATCAAGCAGCAGCCGAGCACGAGGAGGGCGAAATGAACATCGTCCCGGCGTTCATCTCACACTCGCAGGCGCCGCTGCTGGTGGAGCCATGCATTGGTGCACTCCACCACCCAGCGGTGCCGACCCAGCCGCTGCTTCGACTCGATGCCAGGCCGTGCGATCCGAGGAGTGACGCCGCGTCAGCGCAGGCTCTGGCGGTTCTTGCGCGAAGCGTACGCCTTGTCGGCGTGCAGTTTGCCGGGCCGATGCCTGGGGCGACCCCGAGGCTGCTTCACCTCGGGCACTGCCTCCAACAGGGGGAACAGCTCGCGGGTGTCGTGGACGTTGGCTCCCGTCAGACTCTCGGCCAAGGGCCGACCCTTTTTGTCGACGAGAAGATGATGCTGACTGCCCGCCTTCGCTCGGCCCGTCGGTTTCTTGCCCGTGAGCGCCCCCCTTTTGATGCTCGGACACTTGAGGATTCGATCGAGGTGCGGCTGAAGTCCAGTTGGCCCCGCTGTCCCAGTTCGTCGAGCAGCACGTGCTGCAGTTGTTCGCCCCCCCCGTCGCGCGTCCACTGCTCCATGCGCCGCCACGCCGTCATCCCCGAGAGGCCGAACTGCTTGACCGGGAGCATCTCCCAGGGAATGCCGGTTCGCGGCACGAAGACGATGGCTTCCAAGGCGGCCCGGTCGCTTGCCCGTGGCCGACCGCGCCCCAACTCCTTCTTCTTGGGAACCGGCAGCAGGGGGGCCACTCGCTCCCACAGCGCGTCCGGTACGAGTTCGCGAACAATGGTTCCCAGGTGCTCATGGGCCGCCCGTTCGTCCATGGAGCGTCTACCCTCAAACCCTATTTTGTTAGGAGTTCTACGTCGCAGGACGCACTGCACGCCAGCACGTCGCTACGACCGAGTCCTCGCCTCCGGCCGCGTTGCTTCAACATCTTGAAAAGGGTGGCTCTAAAAAGCTCAATCCCTTTTGGGCTCTTTTCGCCGCAGCAGCTTGTTTTCGTCAGTCAAGGTCAGAACTCTGGTGCTGGTTAAATTGGCAGGATACTTTCCAACACCGGTGGTCAGGATGATTTGCCCAGGGGTACTTGTGGGAAAGGCTTCCTGAATCATGCTTATTGCTAGTTCCAAGTTCTGAGTGTCGATACCTGCTGTCTCTGGTGTGTCTATCAGCAGGAATCGAGGGAAGGACACGTCAGGTAGTGTGACTGAGAGATTGAAAAGCGTGAGATAGTACATCAGGCGTTTTGCAACCCCGGCGCTCGCCTCTCGATACTCGCCATTGTTGATGATCGGCATGTAAGTGTCGGGATCGATGTGAGCGCGTCGGCAACCCTTGACGCTCTTGATCATCAGTGAGTTGTAGATGACGTCGAATCTGTCGCGTTTTTGGCCAAGGTCTTTCTTGAGTTCCAGATAGAGCGCTTCTACTTGTTGCTTGGCACTGTCGCGACGGTTTTGGAAAGAGTTGAGCTTGTCTTCGAGTGCTGTCCTCTGTTGCTCAAGCTGTTGCTGGCGCTGCAAATTATCCAATTCTATGCGTAACTCAACCATCTTGTCGTCAATCCGGCGTGACTCTTCGGTGTGGGCCGGAGCCATGGGTTCGTTGAGCATTGCCTGAAGCTGTGCGTGAAGCGCCTTAGTCTTGGATTCGAGTTCCTCCTTTTGCCTGGAAATCTCTATGTGCTCTTGAGAGCAGGCGTCTGACGCCAAGTCGAGAGTTTCGATGTTCTTTTGGCGAGACTTTAGAATGGCTAGGTATTCGTCAGTAGAATAGAAGTAGCGGGTGTATTCATCCTCTTGGATGGGCAGTCCGCATATACAGTGCCCGGGTTGCCGGGAGACCTCGCGTAGGCAGCAGGGGCAGGTGTCTGGCGTGAAAAGGCCTAATGTTTCATGAGCACTGATGATCTTCTTGATTCGAAAGATCTCCTGAATGAGGCTCTCTTTTGTTTCGGTGAGCCGGAGCTTTTCAAACAGGAGCGTGCGCAGTCGTTCTTCGACCTGGCTGAGTTCTAGCTCGTGAGTGGCTAGTGTTTGCTGCAGGGTGCTTACGTCATGTTCGATGTTGCGCCCTTTGAGAGGCTGCAACTGCAAGATGTTTCTGTGGGTGGTGAGGCGCTCGATCTGCTCGGCTTTTTCTCTGATGCGGCTCTCTAGAAAGTGCAGATTCAAGTCTTCACTGGTGAAAGAGATGCGAGAGACCGTGTCCTTGAAGAGCCTGAGCGCCCCCTTTGTTTCGTCTGCTTCGCGTTCGATTTCGCGTAGTAGACCGACGCTACGGTAGTATTCCTGTGAGGCACGGCCTATCAGGATCTCGAAGATGGCACGTCGTAGGTCGAGAGAGTCAGAAATGAAGTTTTCTTGATCGGGGGCTTTGTATATGCGCTCAGGATCTGGCTCTTGATTGTGATAGATCAACCTCATCAAATCCGTGAAGTTGATCTTCCATGCTCTTTGGCCCATGGTTATCGTAACCACATGAATCCCGAGCGCACCCAAGAGCCAGTCTGAATATGTTTGTTTTGTTTCTTTGTTGCGATAAATGGGCAAGACGCTTGCGTCGCCCTCTTCGCTCGTCACAAGTACTTCGTTTGAGCCAATATAGCGCGTGGCCCTGTAGTTGCGACCATTCAGTTCCAAATGGAGTGCAACATGGTTGTTGTGGTCGCCGACGATCTCTAGGTGGCGTCTGTCCTGGTCTTTCTGGAACTGAATCACTCGGCCGCCAAGCCCGTAGTAAACAAGGTCAGCAAATGTTGTTTTGCCCGCCCCGTTGTCGCCCTCAATAATTACTAGTCCATCAGGAAGGTTGGGCGATGCGAATGAGTAGTTTGTGCCTTCGTATACGACTTTGCGGATCGCTAGGCGAGCCATGTTGTCACCCCGAAGTCACCAAAGAGCCGGTTGAGAACCAGTGGCAGGGTGGCGGTTCTGAGCCTTGGGATTCTCTTTTTTACGACTAGAAAATTCTGACGCTCAACTTTAAATAGAGGGTTCTCCCAAAGTGTTTGAACCAATTTGGGGTCCGTAATATGCATATCTAACAAGCCAGGTGTGTCTCCCTTTTTCGTTTGAATGATAGACCGGCGCTCAAGTGTGGCTAACACGCGAAAGAAAAGGGGGATTCTGGCGAGTCCTCGATTGTGAGTGGAGTACAATCGATCCTTGTCTGTTTGCGCAATGGGTGAGGAGATGGGCTCGCCGACTGGATGGTTGTCGAGCAGCCATGTCAATTTGGGGTCCGCGAGAAAGTCGACAAGAAAGGCTAGCTTTCGATGGTCTTTGAATGTCTTCGACTCTGATATGCAGTCGAATCCTTTGAGGGTAAGTAGCGTGCTATAGGCGATGAAGTAGAAGTCCTCGCCAGCTGCAAACATAAGCTGCTTTCTTGCCTCTAGCTTGGTGCTGTTCATGTTGTTGTGTTGCTGTCGAACGACAGGAAGCAGCTGTCAAACAGCCAGAGGACGATTCCCCGGATGGAGTCGTCGTTTGCGATGGGGTAGGAGTAATCTTTGGCCCGGGTCGCGATTCGCTTGGTGGCTGCCTGAGTGAGAAGGTCGATGCGCTGCTTTATATCGCTGTCGGACTGAAATTTGGTCAAAACAAGCTCAGGAATCAGGTCTGTGCATTCGTCGAACGCATGGAACTTGAGGGCTCGGAGGTTTTTGTCCTGCTCATGAGCGATTTGCTCGGCTAGGCTCGCAGCGGCCTTGCGCGCAAGAGAATCGATTAGATGCTTACTCGCGTTTGGGTGTGCGGCCTGAATCTTGCCCTGCAGATTTCGACCATCCGCAGGTGCAAGCTTCTCCCACTGATCCCACGTCGGGTCGCTACGCTTGATTTCACCTGCTGCAGCTTTGAGAAACGTCAACTCGACTTCAGCGCGATGGACGAATCGCTCAACTGTGTCGGCTGCTCGTTGCTTCTTGTCAAACAGGTCAATGACGTGTGACAGAATTAATTCCTCTTTCCCTATATGCCTGCTGCTGAAGTAGGGAGAGGCTCGGATCTGAGCAAGGGCGGATTTTTCGGCCTGCTCATCGTCCTCACTGCCTAATAGGATGTTGATCCTGTCGAAGAATGTTGTCCAAGTCTGGTCATCCCAGACTTCGATGAGAGGGAGATTCCCCTTGATTATCTTGGCTTGGTACTGGTCTGTGTACTCAGCAACAATCAGCTTCTTGGCCGCAGGCAAGAAGTGCGGCTCTTGGTATGCTCGTTTTTGTAGAAGTTCGAGCATGGGCTGTTTGGGTAATTTGATCTGAAGGTCTTTGACTCGACCAGCATTGATTTCTTTTCCGGCTTCACAGTTGGAGTAGAAGCCGAAGGAGACCTTGGGGGATTGGTCCTCTTCAACCCAGCAGTCTATGAAGTTCACCATTGCCTTTAAGAATTCGCTGCTGGCTAGGGTGAAGGTGTTTGATTGATCGTAGTTTTTGTCTTGTTCAAGGTCTGTTGCGGTTGCGTGTTCCGTAGCGGTGACACAGTAGACATCTTCTCTGTACTCGACTGCTGCATAGGCTTGTACGGCTTGGGCGTTGCTGAGGCTGCTAATGATGAACTTGGCCGCACGTATCTTCTGCAGCCTGAAGCCTTTCCCTTGGCGTCCGACATCTCTTGAAATGACTGCCGGTTGTGCGGTGCTCATGATGGGCTTCTGTTTGTTGGTCTAGGGAGATGTAGGCAGCTTACGTTAAGGAGGGGGGGGAGGTAAACATGGCTTGACTAGATGGTCTTGTGGCTCTTGAGCGTATAGGCGGGATAAAAGCCATGTTGAGGGTGAGGGCTGGAGCGGAGAATGGCCGCTGACGGGGGGCCGCCCGAGCAGTGCTCCTGGCCTGTACAGAGGCCGCGCAGCCCCCTTGGAGACACGCCAGCCCTGGCCGCCCTCCCAAGAGGTGGGCGGCAGGGGCCTGGCTCTCTTGGCCCGGGCGGCTTGAGCCTCAACACCACGCGGCCTGGGGGGAGCCTCTCGCCGGGGCCATCCTCGCACCTGCCGTGGGCAGGCCCAGTCTGGGGCGCCACGCTCGCCTCCTCCTCTCCTGCTTGGAGAGCGGGTGCGGAGCCGGGGCCGCAGGACGGGAGCCTGTCCGTGGCCGTGACAGAGGGGGAGGTACCGGGCGCGCGTCCCGCTCCACATACCGGGGCAGGCCGCGCGCCCTACTCGCGCTCCTCCACTGCCCCTCTCCAGCCACACCTCGCCAGGGCTCACGCTACGGAGGGGCTCCGACGGGCTTCCGTGGAGTTCGTCCCCTTTAATCCTGCCCCTATCCTTCTTATGCGCGGAGGATTTGGTCCGCGAAGAACCGATTGGGTCCCCGCAGACGCTACACACCTCCTCGGTACGAGCGAACTCGGCTCAAAGCAGCGGTTTTTTCTGCATGTGAGCGGGTGTGGTTCTCGCCGCACTGCCTCCGAGCTCGCCAAGCGGACCTCTTCGATCTCCGGAGGGCTACGCCATGACGGGCGCCGAGGCTGCCGAGAGGAGCAAGGCGCTGGGTTACACCCAAGCAGCCCTGGCCGCGCTGGGAACCTCTTCCTCCACGGTGGCGCGGTGGGAGGCGGCCCTGGCCGCGCCCGAGGTGCTCACCCGGGCTCTGGGGAACCTCGCCCCCTCACCTGGGGGTGGACGGGGGCCCGTACCGGCGCCACGCCGCCGGAAAGGCCACCCCTGAGGCCCCCAGTGCCCCGTCAGCACGCCAGAGGCGGCGGGAGGGCCCCTACACTGCCCCCCGTCCCGAAGGAGCGCAGGAAGCCCACCCAGGCCACGCCGCCTCTGCCCGTAAGGCCGCCCCCGGCCCCCGAGGTGCAGGAGGCGGAAGCCGTGGGCGCGGTGCTGCTTGAGGACATGAGCGCGGTGGCCGAGCGCGTGGCGGAGCTGCTGGGCCCTGGAGGACGCCACGCGCCACGCCCGGCGGGTGCTGCCTCTTCCGCGCTACCCGGTGGCAGTCTGCCAGCGCTGCCCTTGGAATCGTTGCCCCGTGCCGCTCGTGGCGGTGCCAGCGGAGGGGGGCTGCCTATGGCGCAGCTGACTGAGAACACCCGCTGGGCCGTGCTGCGTGCGCTGGAGATGGCGTGCGCGCGCGTTGCCCACGGGCACCCCGCGATTGCTACCGCCCTCAAGCCGGAGAAGCTCACAGAGAGAGAGGGCCTGAGCGGAGCTGGACCGGCAGGTGGATGACGTGCGCTGGGATCCAGCTCCGGCGCCATTCCTCAAGGTGCCGCCCTACGCCCGGGGCGAGAGCTTCCACCTCACCGAGCTGCGCGAACTGCTCCAGGCCGCGAAGCACAACGATTATCTCGCATGGGAGGACCCGGGTGGGCTGAACCGCGCGCAGGCCGTGGCGGTGCTCGCCTGCACCCACGCGCGGCGCCTCGCCGCACCCGCCAAGAGCCCCGGGCCGCTGTTCGACCAACCCAACCCCCAACAGGAGAACCCCATGAGTGCTGCGACGAAAGGGAAGACGTTCGAGCGAAGAGAGCGCTTCAGCCAGGGCGGCCTCAACCTGACGCAGTTGGCGCGTAAGCACGGGTTGGAACTGCGCGAGCAAAACCGAGACTTGCCGGGAGGACTGTCTTTCCTGGGACTAGTTACTTTACGAACGATTCCTTGGCAGTCATTTTCGGACTAGGAAGCATCCGCTTACAACGCCGCAAGACTAGGAGTTGCCGAATGCAATGCAGCTATCAAAGCTGGATGAACAGGATCTTGGGAGGATGGCTTGGGATCTGGCTGGTTGTTGGCTGTGGGCAGCCTACGGTCGATCAGAAAGCGCAGTCATCGCATTCCATCTCTCTCTCGGCTTCTCGGGCGCAAGACCGGATCGCTGCGGGAGGAGGACATTCCCTGGCGGTGCGCCCAGACGGGACGGCATGGGCTGTAGGGGACAACACCTACGGCCAGCTAGGGGATGGCACCACGAGTAGCCGAATCGTGCCGGTGCAAGTGCAAGGGGTGAGCGGAGTAACATCCGTTGCTGCGGGTAGCGGTTACTCGCTGGCGGTGCGTTTCGACGGAACAGTTTGGGCTGCAGGGGGGAATCTCTACGGCCAGTTGGGGGATGGCACCAGGATTAACCGCACCGTGCCAGTACAAGTGCAAGGATTGAGCGGGGTGGTAGCCGTGGCCGCAGGTGATTCCCACTCGCTGGCGGTGCGCTTGGACGGCACCGTGTGGGCCTGGGGGAACAATCCATCTGGCCAACTGGGGGACGGCACCTCGAACCACCGCACTGTGCCGGTGCAAGTGCCGGGGATGAGTGGGGTAGTGGCCGTGGCCGCAAGCCAATACCATTCGCTGGCGGTGCGCTCGGACGGAACGGTATGGGCCTGGGGCTACAACCTCTATGGTCAATTGGGTGATGGCACCACGAGTATCCGCACTGTGCCTGTGCAAGTACAAGGATTGAGCGGGGTGGTAACCGTGGCTGCGGGCGACCACCACTCGGTGGCTATGCGCTCCGACGGAACAGTGTGGACCTGGGGCAATAACTATTCCGGCCAGTTGGGTGATGGCACCACGATTAATCGCACCGTGCCAGTACAAGTGCAAGGATTGAGCGGGGTGGTGGCCGTAGCTGCGGGTAACGGCCACTCGTTGGCAGTGCGCGCGGACGGCACGGTGTGGGCCTGGGGCTACAACCCCTATGGCCAGCTGGGGGATGGCACCACGAGTAACCGCACCGTGTCGGTGCAAGTGCCAGGGCTCAGCGGGATGGTGGCGGTGGCTGCAGGAGACACGCACTCGTTGGCGGTGCGGTCGGACGGCACGGTATGGGCCTGGGGCGACAATGACAAAGGAGCGCGTGGAGATGGTACGACGTACGTTCGCACCGTGCCGGTGCAGGTACTGAGCGGGGTGGTAGCCGTAGCTGCGGGTAACGGCCACTCGTTGGCAGTGCGCTCGGACGGCACGGTGTGGGCCTGGGGCAATAACTACTCCGGGCAGTTGGGGAATGGCACCACGATTAACCGCACCGTGCCGGTGCAGGTGCAGGGATTGAGCGGGGTGGTAGCTGTAGCTGCGGGTAACGGCCACTCGTTGGCAGTGCGCTCGGACGGCACGGTGTGGGCCTGGGGCAATAACTACTCCGGGCAGTTGGGGAATGGCACCATGATTAACCGCACCGTGCCGGTGCAGGTGCAGGGATTGAGCGGATCGGTGGCTGTGGCTGCGGGCGACTTCCACTCGTTGGCAGTGCGCTCGGACGGCACGGTATGGACTTGGGGCTCCAATTACTACGGCCAGTTGGGGGATGGCTCCGCGATTGACCGCACCGTGCCGGTGCAGGTGCAGGGATTGAGCGGATCGGTGGCTGTGGCTGCGGGGAACAGCCACTCGCTGGCGGTGCGCTCCGACGGAACAGTGTGGACCTGGGGCAATAACTACTCCGGCCAGTTAGGGGATGGCACCGCGATTAACCACGCCGTGCCGGTGCAGGTGCAGGGATTGACTGGGGCGGTGGCGGCAGAGGCGGGCGACACCCACTCGTTGGCGGTGCGCTTCGACGGCACGGTGTGGGCCTGGGGCTCCAACTACGACGGCCAGTTGGGGGATGGCACCACGAATGGTCGCACAATACCGGTGCAGGTGCAGGGATTGAGCGGGGTTGTGGCTATTGCTGCGGGCAACTACCACTCGCTAGCGGTGCGCTTCGATGGCACGGCATGGGCCTGGGGTTCCAACGACTACGGCCAGTTGGGGGGAGGCCCCATAAGTAACCGCACCGTGCCTATGCAGGTGCAGGGATTGAGCGGAGGGAAGACCGTGGCGAGCAGCTACCACTCGCTATCGGTGCGCTTCGATGGCACAGCGTGGGCTTGGGGCTATAACTCCCACGGTGAGATCGGCGACGGTGGACCTATCAAGTACCTAAGCACCCCCACTCTCTCCTTACTGTACTGAGGCAAAAGCCTCACGATGCGTAAGGATTGCTGATGATCTCACGCCGTCTACAGGTGCTAGAGAGGCATATGTGGATTGCTACCTGAACCAAGCAGCTCGTGCCCACGCCTTGCGTCGCAAACGACCGTATAGCGGCGCTGTCCAGGAGTCAGAGCTAAACCCCTGAAATCTCGCGGGAGAGGCCAGGGGCTCAAGGACAGGGGTTTTGGCGCAGTCAGGGGGCGGAGGCGGCCGGGAGGCGCGCCCCGCCCCCTCGACGTTCTGAGAGGCAGCAAGCACGGCCAGGTGACGCGCCAAAGCCTCCTCGCACACCCGCGCCTTGGCGGCTGCGGCCGAGACGGTGAGGCCCTGGCCCACATGCCGGGCTGTGAGACTCAAGAGGTGACGGCGGAGGATGGCCTATGCGACGCCCGCCTCCCGGGCCGCCGCGCTAATCGACTTCCCCTCCAGGGCCGCGCGCTCACCCATGCCCAGTTTGAGAAGGTCCGCCGGGGGGCGGCCAATCGGCTTGCCGCTCTTGGATCTGTGCCTCCGGACGTGGGCAAGCCCCGCGCGCGTGCGCTCCACAATGAGCAGCCGTTCGTTCTCGGCCATCCAGCCCATGACGGCAATGAGGAGCGGCCACACGGGGCCGCCCAGGTCGAGCCATGGCTCGCGGAGACTGACCACGGTGACGTTGGCCCGAGCAAGGGAGTCAACCGTCTGGAGGATGCCGAGCATGGACCGGCCCAGTCGGTCCAGCGCGACAACGGCAATCGAGGAGACCCGCCCGCACTTTGCGTCATCGAGCATCCGTTCCAGGACCGGACGGTGCTTCACCGAGGAAACCCCCGCCGCGCACCTGAAGGGAGGGCGGCCAGGGCCGGCGTGTACCTCAAGGGGCTGCGCGGCTTCTCCACCCGCTTGGCTCACGGCTCGGGCGGCCCCCGTCAGCGGCCCTCCATGACACCTCCGCTCCTGCCCTCACCCTCCACATGGCCTCTATCCTGCCTATACGCGAGCCGACGCGCGATGGCACGCGTCGACTCACCAGCTTATACGCCGCGCGAGACTTCTTCCCGCTCTGACAGCGACAGGCGCAGGGGCGAGCGCTGCTTCACGCGAAGCGCCGCGCCTCCTGTCTTCACCCTCAGCCACTGAATCGACTTCTTCGAGCTGCCGATGGCCAACGCCGCCGCCTCGAACGTCTCACCGGCACTGACGCGCCGACAAATCTCCAGTCTGTCCTCACCCGTCAGGCTTGCGGCTTTCCCTCGGCCTCGCACCCTCTGCCTCCCGTCGAGCAGGGTGCCATGGTGAGCACCCGAATGGTGCGTTCACTGCTTGAGACCGCCCGGGCAAGCTCGCAGGGGCATGGGGCGAGGCGCTGGAGTTACTTGCCGCCAAGCGTGGGGACTTTGATCGTAAAGCCCATGGGTACGCCCTCGTCCTGCTCCAAGTCTTGGGACACAGAGCCATCAGAGAAGGTGAGTCCCTCGCTCAAAGCCACAGTAATACCGCAGCGACCATGCGTGCCGTCCACCGTACATGTCACAGACAATGAGTGGTTTCCGGTGCGGAGGTCTTTCGTTTCGAATACGCGCTCTCCGCCTGGAGGCGTTACTCCCATATTCGTTCCATCAAGCACGACTTCAGCCACATCGTCAAAACTGGGTCCGTAGTCCAAAACGGTAATGCTGGGGCATGTCTTGATGTAAACAAGACGCGCGGGATCCTGCGTCACTCCCGAACTCATGCAGGACGCAGAGAAATCCATAATGAGCTGAACATGCTTGTCATCAGAAGCCCCAGGATCACTTGAGTAGATGCTCCTCCCAACTTGATTATTGTTGAGGTCCATCGCCGATTCATCGTTAGTCTCCGCAGACTCGTGAGCCGTCGCAAAATCTTGTGCCCATTGCAGCCCACAGCACTTCGCCATCAATACATTCCAGTATGCATGGCGAAAGGCATCTCCCTTGCCATTAAGCAACGTTTCCCGGTCGAACTCCACTCCGGCGCGGATCCCTGCCTTGGATACTGCTTCCTCTGTCTTGCGTGCATTGCCAGGATTTCTTGCGACGAGAAGCCATTCCGCTATTGTGAGCCTTAGTAGCTGGTTGACCTGCATACCGACCACGTTGGGTGACGATTGCGAAGAGGTTGTCTTGATTCGCTCCAGTACTAGCCTCGCAAATTTATTGCTGTCTGGGTCGATGGTGGGATTCTGATTCAACACCGCATCGTACGCCATTGCGTACTCATCAAGCGTGGGAGGGGGAATACTGAGGATTTCCTCATCTGTCAGCGGCGCGTCGTCTGGCACGCCATCCGACCCATCAGCCCCACCACAACTACTTGCTCCAATCATGAACACAGCCAATACAAACCAGAATAAAGGACGTGTCGTCATGCCTTTAGAGCGCCTAACAAAAGTCAGATTTGAGGAGTCCGTCCCCTCGGGAGAGTGCTCCAGTCCTTACTTTTGTTAGGTGCTCTTAGACTCCTTTTTATCGCAGCGTGGGGACTCAATGGACAGGTGCTAATCAAACAATGCCACACCCAGGCAGATAACCGCAGAGCAGAGGCCTATAGTGTTTGCAGGACAACTTGGACGGGCGGAGGTCGGTCGAGATGTCATGCCGTGACGCAGCAGCTATTCAGCATGGCTGTACGGGGCCCTGGCTTTCGAGAGACCCAAACGGGCTGGCACAGCCCGCACGTGCAAGATTCGGATGGAGGCGCACGCTAAAGATATTGTCCCTCGCGACAAGAAGGGGGCCAGTTTATCAAGTTTCAATCTTTGGGCTTGATGCTAGAGGAACCTATCTGGTGAACACCGTCACTGGCACCACGTGGGTTTTGTTTGAGAATCCAGAGGAAGGCTGCTTTGGGGGGGGGGGCTATCCCAGCGCCACGGACCGACCAGTCGGGTAAGTAGGGCACTGAGAGCCGCCCCTTTCAAGATGTTGAATCAATACGCCCAGGGGCGAGGACGCGCACTGTGGAGATGTGCTGTGTGCAGCACGTCCTGAGGGGTACCCCTTATTCGTTTTCTTTTGGCCCTCGCGGGTGCTTGCGCAGGCGCTTGGGCTGAGCGTTGCGGACGAGGGTTCCGCCGAGATGGGAGGGGACTGCTCGTCAAAAGGCGGCCCAAACGTCGTCACCTACGACAATCACCATCCCGCCGTAGGTGGCCTTCACTTCGGTGGAAACAAAGAAGGGAGTCGGCCCGTGCCAGGAGAGCCAAGCCCCTGCCGCGCACCTGAAGGGAGGGCGGCCAGGGCCGGCGTGTACTCCAACGGGGCTGCGCGGCTTCTCCACCCGCTTGGCTCACGGCTCGGGCGGCCCCGTCAGCGGCCCTCCACGACACCTCCGCTCCTGCCCTCACCCTCCACATGGCCTCTATCCTGCCTGTACGCGTCAACACGATCAGCTGCGTGCGGGTGGAGGAGCGCCGCGCGTGCACCTGGCGGCACAGTGAGACCAGCGCCTCCAGGGAGGGTTCGGCATCGCCCAGCACCACCAGGCCCGGCGGCATCCTGTCAGGCAGCTGGTGCAGCCCGTCCACTCCTGCCCTCACCCTCCACATGGCCTCTATCCTGCCTATACGCTGCTTATACGCTCCGGTTTGGTCCTTTTTTGGTCCCAAAAACCGGATTTGGTCCCGAGAATGCAAGCGCCGCCCCCGTTCTCAGAGGGCGGCGCCTTGAAAGCGGCGGGTTGCTCGGCTTGGAGGCGGCGGCAATCGAACCCGCCACCACACATGAGGAGTCCCAGGCCAACGCGGCGTTCGTCATCAAGGCAGTGTTCGTGGAGGCTGAGCCAGCCCCCCACCTGTTCGATTCTGCCCGGCCTCGGGGCATGATGGCGCTCATGAAGAGCATATCCGGCCTCTTGCGACTGCTGCTCGCTCTGCCTCTGGCCCTCCTATCCTCGTGCGCGACCAGTCAGGATGCCCTGTCCAAGAGTGACGAGGGGGCCGTGCGGCCGGCAATGGTCCGCCATCGCTGGTTGTCCAAGGAGCAACTTCAACTCGACTTCGAGCCCCTCTCACCGCCGCTCTTCGCAGAGGTGATGAGCGCGGAAGAGGCTCAGGCCGTGCTCGACGCCTTCGCAGGGTCATTCTCGGAGGCCGCGCAGTTTCAGGTGATCTCTGCCAGCGCCTCGTCCACCGGTACGCCTGCTCCCTGGGAGGCAAGACTGCGCGCCGAATTCCTCAAGCACTATGGAGCCCCCGGCTGCCTCTGCCTGGCTCCCTTCAGCACAGTCCCCTGTTCATGGCACTCAGGCTGTCGCCTCGCTACATGGGTCCAGGTATCCGTGATGCGGCTCAGCAGATGGTCCGCTCACCCATCTTCCTGGCCAGCGTCACGCTCTCGGTGCTGGTGTACTTCTCCGCGTGGGCATTACCCGAGCCCCTCTTCTCGAAGGCTTTTGCCGCCACGCTCACCGCGCGCCTGGCCCTCATCGTGGGACTGGTGGAGCTGCGCCACGTAGCACTGGCCTGCCTGCAACTGTATCGAGAGGCTCAGTCTGCCAGGACGATCAAGGAACTGGATGCGGCCGCCGAACACTTTGGCCGAGCGCTCGGTGGAACAGCCCTGCGTGTGCTCGCCGCGGTTGCCAGCTTCGGTGTGGCCAGGGGGCTGCCCAACGTTCCTCCGGGAGGCTTGGGAGGACTGCTGGGCTCGCCTCGTTACGCCCTGGCCGGGGGGCTCTCCATCCAGTCTGCGTCCACGGCTCAAGTCGTCGCGGATGGCACCATCGTCCTCGCGGGCGCGGTCCTGGGCACGGCGGGCTCTGCCCTGAGCAGCACTTGCGCCGATGGCTCTCGAAAGCAGGAGGGCTACCAGTGGCACCACCTGGCCACGGACAAGAACGACGCTTCACCGCTGAGAGGTGGCCCTTGGACTCCACGGTTCCAACAGCTCTTCAAGAAGGCAGGAATGAGCCTGGATGATCCGGCCAATCGTGTCTATCTGGCGGGCCATCAGGGGCCCCACCCGGAGGAGTACCACTTCGAGGTCTACCAGCGACTCGAAGCAGCCATGGGCCGGTGTCAATCGAGCGCTCAATGCAAGATTCGCCTGGCCGAAGAGCTTCAGAGAATCCGAAACGAGGTGTGTACCTCTGGGTCTTTCCTCCACCGGCTCCTGACAAAATCATGAAGCATCGCGGAGAATCTCAAAGCATGCCCCGGTACTATCAGCTGCTAGACGACATGCGCCTTCCGGGCCGATGGCTTCTGGGAAGCCCCTTGGACGAGCGAAAGCACGAGATCGATCCCTGGCAGTTCAAGGATGGCACGATTCTGGAGGTGGGATGCGTGCCACGGTTTCCGCTCGATGTTCCTGGTACTCCGCTCGACTTCAGCTGGGCGGCCTTGAGCATTCCAGTGGTTCATGAGCGCTTCGCCAGACTCTTTGAGCGCCTCCACGTGGACGGAGTGCAGTTCATCCCCGCCCAGACCGAGGAGCATCCTGGGCCCTGGTACATTCTCAACGCACTGCACATCCTGCGCTGCATTGACGACGCTCGCAGCGGGGAGGTGCAGTACTGGAAACCGGAGGACAACCGGCCGGACAAACTCGGTGAGTATCGCGCCGTCCATGGCCTGCGCATCGACCCAACGAAGGTGGGGGATGCCCGCATCTTCCGTCCCTGGGGTTGGCGCGTGGCGCTCATCATCTCCGAGGACATCAAGCAAGCCATCGAGTCCGTAGGCCTCACCGGAACGCGGTTCGTTGAAGCCTGAAGTTCCTTATCTGGTGGAGGTGGAGGCGGCGGGAATCGAACCCGCCGCAATGCGGTACGCGCTCAGCGCAGCGGTAGTTCATGGAAGAGGATTCCATCCATCCCCAGACGCTGAACGGCCTCCTTGAAGTGCTCATTGCCGACCAGGACGCTTTCGAAATCGGCCAGGCGAAACACATCCGTATGGGGCGGCAGCGAGGCGGCCTTGAGGATGAGCTGCTCTGGGAGTTCGAAGCCCTCACGCACGCACCGAGGACAAGGCGCAGGGGGTTGGCGCAGGCAGTCAGCGTGCAACAGTCCGTAGGGCATGAGCTGGAGCTCGATCAGGTCTGGCAGCTCTTTCTTCTGACGGAAGCTCAGCTGAGGCTGACGCCCCGCCAACCCCCGAAGGCCGGCCTGTTGCAGCGTCTCCATGGCCTCGCGTCGCACCAGCAGCGTCCAGGGATTCTGGAAGAAGAAGGAGCCGAAGCGCCCCCACGCCTTCCCGACAAGGGGACCGAACCGCGTTCCGGGAGGAAGAGGCGCTCCTTCGGGAGCCCAGGGACGGATCAGCTCACGCAGCCGTTCGAACTCATGAAGAGGCTCAGCTCTCGGCACCACGAACGCTGCCTGCTGGGGATGCCGTGATAGGTCGACGCAGGGATAGGCCACCGCCGCGTTGGCCCATGTAGCACCGCACCCAGGACACTTCGCTCCGGGGAGGAACCACTTGGATGCGGCACTGATGTCCCCTGTGTCGCCCGACGCCCGGTTCTCCCTCAACTCGTAGAATCGCATCCGATTTGCGCTCAGGGTACCTCATCAGTAGGGCACCATCGAGGCTCCTGTCAGATCGTACCTCACGATCAACTTGATGGCGTGCTGCCAGATCTCCTCGGGTGTGGCTCGCAGGCGGCCCCTCGTGAAGTGACGCCATTCCTCATTCCACCGGCCTCCGCGTTGGCCTCCGTTATGGAGCCGAATATGCACTTCACGAGGAATCAAGAGCGTGTACTGGTGGATGTTGAGGCCCTGCTGCTGGAACCATGCGGCGAGGTCCGGGGCCTGCGGGAAGATGTGGTGCTTCACGAGGCGGTCGCGCGGGAGCGGGCGCTGACTGGGCAGGGTCGGAGCGGGGTGGTTGTGCCAGCGGATTCGGAAGACGGGCTCGGCGCCTGGCCGAGGTAGCCGTCCCCCTCTGCGCCACCCGCCAGGAGGCCTGAGCCCCGGCCATCGAGCCGGCTCGATGTTGCCAGGGGTGGCTTTCCTGTCATCAGTCAAGTCCCTGCAGTGGAAGAAGGCACAGGTGTCTTCGGCGCAGACCAGCTCAAGGGTGGTGTCGTCCTGGCAGCCTTCTTCCCAGGAGACTTCCTGGGGTTCCTTCTCAGGCAGAGAGACATTCGTGGTGGCGCAGGCCGCCAGGAGCACACCTATGAGCGCCATCCAGCGAGCAGGGCTTGTGAGCATGGCTCTGAAGTCTACAGAGTCCTGCGCGATGACCGGCGTGGAGGCGGCGGGTTTCGAATCCTCCAGCCCACGGAGTAGATATCGTGCGATGGAGCAACCTGCGGTATGCCGTCACCCTGCCGGCCAGGGCTGCAATGGCTGCAGCAACCCGGCCCGGTCCAGCAATTCGTGGACGCGAGCGGCCAGCGCGACATGCTCCGGGTTGGAGGCGGTGAACCGCTCGGGGGTGAGGATGACGAGAGTGCCCTTGTCCTCCACCGGCTCGATGCGCACAGGGGCGGGCAGTGGGGGCACCTTGCCTCGCAGCCGCGAGAAGTACATCCCCCAGCCTACGAAGGTGCCCGGCTTCGCTTTCTCCGTCACGCTGTCCCGGTGCGCCTCGGATGTGGCCACTCCCCACTCTGGATCCCAGGCCAGGGCCATGGCGCGCAGCACCCCGGCCATGACGGGTGCGGTCAGCACCCGCTCTCCAAGAGGGCCCTCATCATAAGGCCGGAGTACGCAAGTGGACGGAAGGTGAAGAGAGGAATGACCGCAGTTGCCATCAACGCCTGATGTCTCCTCCCGGCTGTCTCCTGTCCACAGGTGAAAGGAGAAGCCATCGCCTATCCGATGCTCCTTTTGTGCGAACAGCTTCTGGAAATTCTCCGCGTCTGTGGCGAACAGGCGTTCGCGTGCTTCCTTGAAGGAAGCTGCCGGCTCATACCAGCGGGTCCACGCTGGGTCGCAGCGCCCCAGGAGGTGGAAGAACCGCTCCGCACGTCGGGCGCAAGCCTCGGCGGATTCGGGCCGGTCGAGCCAGCAAGAGCCAGCGTAATACGTCTCTGTCATCGGAGGCTGCTCCTCACGGGGCCGGGTGAATATGAACGACCTCGATATCGCCGAGAAAGTTGGCCTTGAACATCTTCCTGAGTGCAGCTGCGAACTTCTCCTCGGCGACGATCCACCGGATGGGCGTTCCATTGGCGGCTTTGAGCTGGCGCCTCGCCTGATCAAGGAGCTTGTGACGGCCCTCGAAGATCTCAAGCAAGTTCAGCTTCTTGTCGACCCATTTCGCGTAACCGGTGGCTTTGACCTCAAGGAGAACCCCTTGGTCGAACCCATCAAAGTCCACCTCTTCGTCGCCCATCTTCACGCGGTAAGCGTAGCCCTTGGGCGCCCCTGTCCTCTGGGCTTGATAGGTCCGGGCGCTCTCGGACATGAACTCGTCCGCCTGAACCCATTCCCCTGGGCCACCGGAGGGCGGCGCAGCCTGCGCGCCAACCTTGCCGCCTGAGCTGTCGCGCGCCGCCATGGCTACCGCATTGGGGACCAGCACGAGGGTGACTCCCTCGGAAGTGATGGCAACCGACTCTACCTGAGCCAAAGCTGGGGCCGTCCAGCGGATGCCCAACTGCGCCTCGGCTACCCCCGCGGCCTGCCCGGCTCCCGGTAACCTCGGCAGCGTCGCCGCCATGCCCGAAGCCGTGTTCCCCAGGGCCACCGTGCCCAGCATCACGAGGGCTCGGGCGGCCTTCTCCCCCATCGTGTCGCCGAACTTCTTACCGGAGGCGTAGATGCCATCGAAGGTGGTGGCCTGATCCACTTCCTTCATCAGTACCAGCCACCCATCCATGAGGCGCCCCACCGTATCCCAGCCCAGGTAGGCCACCGCCCCGAGTGTCAGCAGCGCGGCGATGCCTTTGCTCACCGGCTCGGGGAGCGCGAGCAAGATGGCGTACAGGGTCAGGCCACCAACGACTGTGGCAACCACAGCCTGGGGGCTCACCAGCCGGGCGAGTTCCTCCTTCATGGCTCCCAGTACCTTGCTGTGAGCGATCGCCATGGCCAGCGCGTACTTGTCGTCCCCATTCAGGAAGGGCTTGTCCACCAGCAGACGCAGGCAATCTCCGCCTCCCCACGTGTGCTCGCACCACAGCAGGTAGCGGCCCTTCAGTTCCTCGTCCTCGGGCAACAAGCGAAGGTTGCGCGTGCTCCCCGGCTCGGAGGCCTTGAGGCGCTGGCTTCGGGCCTCGTACCGGTACCAGCCGCTTCGCTCGGGCAGTCCGAACACCTGCCGGACGTGCTCCAGGGGATGCTCCACTGGAAGCACAGAGGGGGCGTGTTGGGCGACGGCCTTCTTGAACTCCTTTTCGCTCACCGCGACCGGCTCCACATCGCGGCGCGGAGTGCGGACGACGAGCTCGCCCTGGCCTGTGTCCAAGCGGACGACGGTCCTCGTGGAGGCGCTGCACCCTGAGAGGAACACGAACAGCAGCACCACCGCCCAGCGCGGCATCTGGAGCCTCCTGACCATGGCCCCCGCGCGCCGGGAGCACACCCAGCGATTACAGGGGAGCCATGTCAGGCTCGTCAATCACGGGGGCTCGTGGACACCTGGATTGGACGGAGCGTCACCCTTCGAGGGTAGCCGCACCTGCAGCACGGCAGCCCATGTCCATCACGGCCCACTGTTCTAGCGTACGACATACGCGCAACACGGATAGAGCCAGCGTCCAGCCATCCGTCATCACAGAATAAAAGAGACGAGGCGGCGGGTATCGAACCCGCCGCCGTGCGCACGACTCCCGGTGGCGGGTCCAGCGCGCTCCACGTGCGCTTTCCGAAGAACGGAGCAGCGCGCGCGGCCTGAGTGAGCAAGTCTCTCGCGCGCGGCACCGCGCCCCGCCATAGAGTGGCACCTGCCCAGGTGACGGCGAAGAGGAGGCCCATGGCGGAGGGGCTGCGCGAGCGCAACAAGCGTCAGAAGTTGGAGGCAGCCAAGAAGGCCGCGCGGCAGTTGTTTGCCCGCCAGGGCTTCGAGGCCACCACCATCCGCCAGATCGCCGAGCGCGCTGGCATCGGCCTGGGGACGCTCTACTCGTACGTGCCCAACAAGCACGAGCTGTTGGACCTGATCTTCCACGAGCAGTGGAGCGCGGTGGAAGACGCGGCCTATGCCTCGCTTCCCGAGGACGTGGGGCTGGTGGAGGGGCTGCTGCACGTCTTCGGCGCCATGGTGGACAGCTACGCGAAGGATCCAGAGCTGTCGAAGACCTTCCTGCGCGAGACGCTCCTGCCCACCGAGGGAGGGGAGACCCGGCGGGAGCGCAGCCGGCAGGTGCTGACGCGGCTCGCGGGCCTGGTCGAGCGCGCGCGGGAGCGGGGCGAAGTGGGCCAGGAGGTGGAGCCCCTGGCCGCGGCAACCAACCTCTTCGGGCTCTACCTGCTCCACCTGCTGGGCTGGTTCGGAGGGCTGGGGAACACCGCTGAGTTCCTCGAGCGCCTGCGCCTGAGCCTGGAGCTCCAGATGCGCGGCCTGCACCCCGCCAAGCCAGGAAGCTCGCGACGTAGAAGCCGGGCTTAAGCGCCGCATCCAGCCGAGAGCGCCAAAGGCCCCCCTTGCCTGGATTTTCGAACACGTTCGAATTAGAACGTGTTCAGGGCATTGACGTTCAAGGAGTGCCCGGGAGGAATGCATGCGCGCGGAGGATGCGAAGGCCTTGGTGGTGGGCGGCGGCATCGGAGGGCTGGCGGCGGCCATCGCCCTTCGGCAGGCAGGCTGGGCGGTAGAGGTGTACGAGCAGGCGCCCGCGATGGGAGAGGTGGGCGCGGGGTTGGCCATCACCACCAACGCGATGCGCCTGCTGTTCGAGCTGGGGCTCACCGGGTTGCCCCAGCGGGGAGAGGCCGTTACCGATGCCGAGGGGTGTACGTGGCAGGGGGAGGTGCTCGTGAAGTTCCCGGTGCTGGAGCTGGCGCAGCGGCAAGGAGCGCCCTCCGTGGTCATCCACCGGGCGGCGCTGCACTCGGCGCTCCGCGAGGCCTTCGGGCCGGAAGGGCTGCACGTGGGAGCGCGGCTCCGAGGGTTCGAGCAGGACGGCGCCCAGGTGGTGGCGCATTTCGAGGGAGGCCGCGAGGCCCGGGGCGCGCTGCTCGTGGGCGCCGATGGGCTCAGGTCACGCGTCCGGGCTCAGCTCCACGGGGACAAACCCCCGCGCTACGTGGGTTATCCGGTCTGGCGCGGCATCACGCCCCCGTTTTCCCATCCGGGGATTCCCAAGGGAATGCTCCGCGAGACCCAGGGGCGAGGGGGTCGCTTCGGCATGAGCTACATCGCCGGGGACCGCGTGTTCTGGTGGGCCGCGGTCGAGGGGCCCGCGGGCCAGCCCGTGCCTGGAGGCGACAAGGCCTACTTGGCGGAGGTGTTCCAGACAGCCCACGCGCCCATCCCGGAGCTGATCGCCGTCACGGACGCGGCAGACATCCTCCGCGCGGATACCTATGACCGGCGTCCCCTCACGAGGTGGGGCGAGGGGCGCGTCACCCTGCTCGGGGATGCAGCGCATCCGATGGCCCCTAACCTGGGACAAGGGGCCAACTCCGCCATCGAGGACGCCTTCATGCTCGCCCTGGCGCTCCAGGAGGCGGAGGACATCCCCTCGGGACTGCGTGCCTACGAAGCGTGGCGCAAACCGCGCACCGCGCTGTTGCAGTGGCAATCGTGGGCCTTTGGCGCCATGGGGCACTGGGAGAACCCGGCTGCCGTGTGGCTTCGGGATGGGCTGATGAGGCGGCTGCCTCGGCGGCTCGTCACCGGTGGACTCCAGCGCATCTGGGGTTGGGAGCCGCCACTCCGGCAGACGGTCAGGGTCCCGAAATGCAAGCGCCGCCCCCGTTCTCAGAGGGCAGCGCCTTGAAAGCAGCGGTCAGTGCTTGCCAAACTCCAGCGGCACGCCCTTGCGGCGGGCGTAGATGTAGGCCTCCATGGCCTTCATCTTCGGGTCGTCATCGGCCAGCGGCTTGCCGCGCACCGGATTCTGGATGCACCAGTTGATCATGTCGCGCAGCATCGCCACGCGGCCCAGTTGCACCTGGTACTTCGGGTACGTCTCCGGGTGCGTGTTGGCCGCGTCCGGGTGGCACATGTCGCACGACACCGCGATGGTGCCGCCCAGCGCCGCCGCGTCGTGGAACACGCGGTTGCCCTCCTCCACGAACGCCTGCGTCGAGTCCGCCCAGATCTTCTCGTCGCGCTCGCTGAACGCGCCGTAGGTGTGGCCCGTCTGGAGGTGGGCGTCCTTCTTCGCCGCCACCTCCGAGGCCCCCGCCGCCGCGTTCTGTCCGCCACTCTTCACCGAGCCCCCCGCCGAGGGCTTCTGCGGCGTGCCATCCACCGCGGGCGGGCTGCGCGGCCCCTTCGGATCGGGGCTGGGCGGCGGCTTGGCCGTCTGGGCCACGGCCCGCGACGGCAGCGGCACATCGTCCCAGTTCGCGTCCGGGTTCTTGCGGCGCCACTCGGCCATCAGCGCGGTGGACACCGCCTGGGCCTGGTCGCGCGTCATCGACCCGCCATCCTTCACGCCCACGACTTCCATGGACGTCACGCCGTCACACAGGCCGACGACGAGGTTGCCGTCCGGGGAGACGGGCACCTTGTGCTGGGGAAGCGGCTCGGCCTTGAGTCCGGAGCCGGTGGCGAGCGCCGCGCCGCCCGCCAGGGAGCTGGCCGCGACGAGTCCTGCCAGGAGCTTGTTCTGAAAGTTCATTCCGGTGTTCTCGCTCAGTAGGTGGGCAGCTTGGGACGGGGGGGCGCATCCTTCTTCCCGTTGGACGCGAGGTAGCTCGCGCGCACGGAGATGGGGTTGCGCTCCCAGAGGTTGTAGAGCTTGTTGACGAGGCCCGCCTCGAGCACGTCCATGCGCCCGTCTCCGCACCCGTCGAAGGCGCTGAACGGATCCGCGCGGTTCATCTGCGTGGTGAACGAGGGCAGGCCTTCGGGGGCATACGGCCACGGCCACGCGGTGGACAGCATGCCGTGGAAGTGGATGTTCTGGATGCGGTTGGTGAGAAGCTGGTGCGTGTGGCCGTGGATGACCGTCACCTTCTCGAAGGGCTTGAGCAGCGCTTGCACCTCGTCCGCGTCATCCGTCCAGAAGTTCCAGGGCCGGTAGTACTTGTAGAGCGGCGAGTGGCTGAAGACGATGACGGGCGTCTTCTTGTCCACCTTGGCCAGGTCCTTCTGCAGCCACGCGCGCTGCTCGGCGCCCACCTCGAAGCGGGACTGAATCCCGTTGTCCAGGCCGGCGACGATCTTCATGCGCTCCATGTTCGACAGGCCGCGCTCCGTCCAGAAGTCCTTCTCGTAGATGGAGTTGAGCACCACGAAGTGCACGCCCTTGTGGTCGAACGAGTAGGTGGGCTCGCCGAACAGCTCGCGCCACTGCTCGCCCATGTCGAGGAACCAGTCGTGCTCGCCCACCATCATCCGCACGGGCGCCTTCACGCTCTTGAGGATCTGCGCCCCCAGCTTCAGCTCGCTGGCCTGGCCCAGCTGCGCCAGGTCCCCGCCGAACAGCACGAAGTCCGGCTGCGGGTTGAGCGCGTTCACGTCATCCACCGCCTTGAGGATGGAGCGCACGAACCGGTCGTTGAGCTTCTGCTCGTACAGGTGCGTGTCGGAGATGTACGCGAAGGTGAACTTGGGCTTCTCCGGGTTCTCCTGCCCCTCGGCCACCTGGATGAGCTGGAAGCTGGCCGGCGTCACCAGCCCCATGCCGGCGACGATGCCGGCGGAGACCCCCGCCACGCGCATGAAGGCGCGGCGGTCCAGGCGCTTGAGCCCATCGAACAGCTCCTGGCGCTCCTCGTAATACTTCGTCTCGACGCTCTTGAACTTGTTGGTCATGGCTTTGCGTTCTCCCTACTTCGCCGCGCCAGGGACCGAGGTCTCCGCGCCGTACACACCCATCGCCGCCGGGTTCTTCACCGCCAGGTCCGGATTGGGGGCGAGGTCTCCCAGGTTGCCCTTCTTGCCCATCGCCACCGCCGTGTCCCGCTCCGGGCGGGTGTTCTTCCGCTTCTGCTGCCGGGCCAGCTCCTGCCCGTTGAACTTCGTGTAGCGCGTGTCCGTGAGGGTGAAGAGGAAGGCCACCAGGTCGTCGATCTCCGGCTCGGTGAGCCCCAGCCGCTGCATCCCCCCGTCCAGGTAGGGGTTGGCCACGCCGCCCTTGTTGTAGTGGTCCATCACGTCCCACAGCGTCGTCAGCGAGCCGTCGTGCATGTAGGGGCCGGTGATGCCCACGTTGCGCAGCGTGGGCGTCTTGAAGGTGCCGATGTCGTTCTCCTTCTTCGTCACCAGGAAGCGGCCCAGCTCGGAGAACTCCGTCTGCAGCGCCAGCTCGTCGATCTGCTTCTCGTCCCCCAGCCGCACCACGTCCACCGCCTTGCGCGCCAGCTGCACGAAGTCCTGCTTGTGCGCGGCGATGCCGATGTTGTGGAACTTCTGGTCCGAGAACAGCGGCGAGACGATGTTCGCCGCGTGGCAGGAGTTGCAGCGCGCCTTGCCGTTGAAGAGCGCCCAGCCGCGCTTCTCCGAGGCGTTGAGCGCCTTCGCATCCCCGTGGATGAAGGCATCGAAGCGGGCGCTGCCCGAGAACTGCGTGCGCTCGAAGGCGGCGATGGCCGAGGCCAGGTCGTCGTAGTTCACGTCCCGCCCGAAGACGGACTTGAACGCGGTGGCGTACTCCGGGATGGCCTGCACCTTGGCCACCACGGCCTCCGGCGAGGGCATGCCCATCTCGCGCGGGTTGAGGATGGGCAGCTTGGCCTGATCCTCCAGCGTGCCCGCGCGCCCGTCCCAGAACTGGGAGGCGTTGAACATGGCGTTGAGCACCGTGGGGCTGTTGCGCGTCACTTTCTGGCCCTTGATGCCCGTGGACAGCGCCTTGCCGTCCACGAAGCCCATGGCGGGCTCATGGCAGGTGGAGCACGACACGGTGTTGTCGGCCGACAGCCTCGGATCAAGGAAGAGCTTCTCGCCGAGGGCCACTCTCTCCGGCGTGGGCTCCGCGCCCGGGGGCACGGAGAGCTTCCACAGCGCGGGAGAGACTCCGGGGGGCAGCTTTGGCGGCGAGGCCGGCGCGGTGCCCTGCGCCTGGACCGCTCCCGCGCACAGCAAAGCACCCACCATCCAGGCGGTGGTGGACCTGGAACCCATCATGAGGATTCTCCTGAGGCCCAGCAGCGCACGAGGAAAGCTCGCGGAACTCCGGGCCGTGACTTCCGCCCGAAGGCAATCACCCTCCTCAAGGCTCCCGCCATGGCCATGTCCCCGGCGTCTCATTGCGCTGTTCAGTTTCTGACAAAATAAAAATTTCTGCTCGCCCGCCCGCAGCGGGTTCCACGGCTGGAACCACCGCGCCATTCACCAGGGTCCCAGCCGGGCAACGCGCGGCGGCTCACGGCATCGTCTTCAGCGCCACGGTGACCAAGCCCTTCCCGGGCGTGGGCGGCGGCCTCAAGGTGGGCGGGCTGTAGCGCTCCCCTTTCCGCCCACCGCCTGACACCCCGCACATCCCGTACGGCCAACGGCTTGCGCCGACATTAGAGTGCCCGGCCCTATGGCTCACCTGACCGCAGACAAGAACTTCCGGCTGCCGCGGACCGTCCTCCCCCGCCGCTACAGCGCCACGGTGTCACTCGACCTGGAGGCGCGCACCTTCACCGGCTCGCAAACCATCGAGCTGACGGTGGCGGCGCCCACGAACGAAATCATCCTCCACGCCATCGCGCTGAAGCTCACCCAGGTGAGCCTGCGCGCCGGGGGCACCCAGCACACGCCCACCGCCATCGAGCCCGTGGCCGAGAGCGAGACGGTGGTGCTGCGCTTCGCCTCTCCCCTGCCCGCGGGCGAGGCCTCGCTGGCGGTGGACTGGACGGGCCCCTTCACCGAGGGGCTGCGCGGCCTGTACCTGTCCGGCAAGGTGGCCGCCACCCAGTTCGAGACCGCGGATGCCCGCCGCCTCTTCCCCTGCTTCGACGAGCCCGCCTTCAAGGCGCGCTGGGCCCTGAGCGTGCGCGTGCCGGCCCAGCCCGGGCTGACGGTGCTCTCCAACGGCGCCGTCACCTCGGACAAGACCGAAGGGGGACTGCGGCACGTGACGTTCCAGGAGACCGACGTCCTCAGCTCCTACCTCATCGCGCTGGTGGTGGGCCCCCTGGTGGGCACGCCCGAGGAGCGGGTGGACGGGGTGCCGGTGCGCACCTGGGCCCTGCCGGAGAAGGCGCACCTGACGCGCTTCGGCCAGGAGGCCGCGCTGGCCTCGCTGCCCCGGCTCCAGGAGTACTTCGGGCTGCCCTATGCCTACGGCAAGGTGGACCAGGTGGGCATTCCGGACTTCGAGGCGGGCGCCATGGAGAACGCCGGCCTCATCACCTTCCGCGAGGTGGCGCTGCTGTTGGACCCCGCCACCGCGCCGCTGTCGGTGCAGAAGCGGGTGGCGGAGGTGGTGGCGCACGAGCTGGCGCACCAGTGGTTCGGCAACTGGGTGACGATGGTGTGGTGGGACGACCTGTGGCTCAACGAGGCGTTCGCCACGTGGATGGCCTACAAGATTGTCGACGGCTGGAAGCCGGACTGGCGCGTGTGGCTGGACTTCGACACGGGCAAGGCGGCGGCGCTGCACCTGGACGCGCTCAAGTCCACGCACCCCATCCGCGGCGAGGTGCGCAACGCGAGCGAGGCGGGCGAGAGCTTCGATCTCATCACCTACGAGAAGGGCGGCGCGGTGCTGCGGATGATCGAAGGCTTCCTCGGCGAGGAGGCGTTCCGCGAGGGCATCCGCCAGTACATGCGCACGCACGCGCGCGGCAACGCGGTGGCCGATGACCTGTGGCAGGCGCTCGCCGCGGCCTCCTCCCAGCCGGTGGTGGAGCTGGCCAACGCGTGGATTGGCCAGAGCGGCTACCCGCTGGTGTCCGTGAGCCAGGCGGGCCACCAGGTGACGCTCACCCAGCGCCGCTTCTACTCGGAGCCGGGCGTCTCCAGCGGCGAGCGCTGGCCGGTGCCGGTGGTGCTGCGCTTCGAGGATGGCAACGGGGTGCGCGAGCAGCGCGTGCTGCTGCGCGAGGAGCGCACGCCGGTGACGCTGGAGGGCAGCGGGGAGATCCGCTGGCTGAGCGCCAACGCGGGCTCCACGGGCTTCTACCGCGTGGCGTACGACGCGGCGGCGCTGCAGAAGCTGGCCTCCCACCTGGGGGCGCTGGCGCCCTCGGAGCGCATCGGCGTGCTCGCGGACCAGTGGGCGCTGGTGCGCGCGGGGCTCGCCAAGGTGGAGGACTTCCTCAACCTGGCGGCCCGCTTCGGCCACGAGGAAGACGATGCCGTCCTGGACGAGCTGGTGGGGCGGCTGGGCTACATCGAGGCGCGGCTGGTGGAGGGCGAGGACCAGGAGCGCTTCCGCCGCTGGGTGGAGCGGCTGTTCTCTCCGGGGTTGGCGAAGCTGGGCTGGGAGCCCAAGGCGGACGAGACGGACCGCATCCGGCTGCGGCGCGCGGCGCTCGTGCGCGCGGTGGGCGTGCTGGCGCGCGGCCAGGACGCGCTGGGCGAGGCGCGGGCCCGGGTGACGCGGGCGCTCGGCGGGGACACGCGGGCGCTGGAGCCCAACCTGCTGGACAGCGCGGTGGCCATGGTGGCACGGCGGGGCGACGCGGCCCTGTTCGACACGCTGCTCTCGAAGATGAAGGCGGAGCCGGATCCGGCCACCCAGCGCCGCTACCTGTCGGCGCTGACCTCCTTCGAGGATCCGGCGCTGGCCAAGCGGGGCCAGGAGCTGTTCTTCACGGACGCGGTGAAGATGCAGGACGTGACGACGTACCTGAGCGGGCTGATGGTGAACCGGACCGGCCGGGAGGCCTGGTGGGCGGAGGTCCAGAAGCGGTGGAAGGACGTGGTGGCCCGCACGGGCGGCGCGCCCATGCTGCTGCGGCGGGTGGTGGAGGCGCTGGGCACCCTGCGCACCCGGTCCCAGCTGGAGGAAGTCCAGGCGCTGCTCCAGGCCCACCCGGTGGGTGAGGCCCAGCAGGCCATGAAGCAGACCCTGGAGCGGCTCAGCCAGGACGTGGCGCTGCGCGAGCGCGAAGGCCCCGGCGTGGTGGAGTGGCTCAAGCACCAGCCGTAAGGGTGCCGGGAAACATGAGATAACCGCCGGTGTCTTCCTCACCGGCGGCTTCTCCATGATCCAGGCCCCCATCGCAGTCCTCTTCCCTGGCCAGGGAGGGTATTTCCCTGGCGCCCTAGCCGGGCTCGCCGGCAGCCACCCGGCGGCCCAGGCGGTGCTCGCCGCCATGGACCCCATCGCGCGCGTGCACCTGGGGAGCACCCTCTCGGACTATCTCGCCTCGCCGCCTCCTCCCGAGAGCGAGGCGCACACGCTCCAGGCACAGGGGCTGTACCAGCTGGCCATCTACGGCTCGTCCCTGGTGGTGTACCGGCTCCTGGAGTCCGAGGGCCTGGTGCCCCGGGTCTTCGTGGGGCACAGCTTCGGGGAGCTGACGGCCATGGTCTGCGCGGGGGGCTTCACCGTGGAGGAGGGCACGGAGATCCTCTGCGAGCGCGTCGCGGCGCTCCAGCAACTCGGCGCCCACAGCGGCTTCATGGCCGCGCTGGGAACCGGCGTGGCGCAGGCGGAGCAGCTGGTCAACCAGATTGGCTCCCCACGGCTCGCCATCGCGGCGGAGAACCACTCTGGGCAGACGGCCCTGTCGGGCGAGGAGGAGGCCATGGCCCAGATCCAGCGCCTGTGTGGCCCCCTGCGCATCGCGTTCAAGCGGATGAACTCGCTCTACCCCTTCCACTGTCCCGGGGTGATGGAGCCCATCGCGGAGGACTTTGGCGCACGGCTGCGGCGCTTTGCCTCCCGGCCACTGAGGGCCCCTGTCTTCTCCCCCATCCTCGGCCGCTACTATGGCCCCGAGGAGCCCCTGACCGGACACCTGGCCCAACATCTGATTCACCGGGTCCGCTTCTCCACGGCCCTTCACACGCTGGCCCAGGAGGGGCTCACCGTCTTCATCGAGTGCGGTGCGTCCCGGGCGCTCTCCTCGTTCGCCCAGAGCGAGTTGGAGGCGCCGGAGGTGTTCACGCTGACCCTGCTCCACTCCCGTGCGCCCGCGCGGGAGTCCGTCGCCGCCGCGCTTCAGGCCTTGCGAGCGCGGCAGCTCCTGCCCGGGGAGCGCTGAGCTACGGCACGGTGGGCTGATAGTGGGAGGCGTGGGAGACGGTCAGCTGGAGGCACGCCCCGGTGCCATCCCACCGGAATTCGACGTACGCGTCCGCCGTCACCGACTGCGCGGCCGCCACCAGCGCTGGCACCCTCGACGTGCAGGTGCCCGTGATGCCACCGCTGGTCTTCGCGAAGCAGGTCATCGCCATGTCCCCCGCGCTGCCACTGCTGGTGGTGCACCCAATGTACTGGACCGTGTCCGCGCTGGTGCGGGCATTGCCCAGCGAGCCATAGGCGGACCCGCCCGCCGAGGAGGAGGAGACGTAGACGTTGCGCACGATCTTCGAGCCCGCCAGCGCGCCCGTCCCCGCGAGCAGCAAGGTGCCCAGGCCCAGTCCCATCACGACGTTCTTCGGCATTCCCATGTGAGGCTCCGTGGTGTGTGTCCACGAGCGGTACGCCGCGCCCCGTCCTTATTCCCGGGAGTGCCTTTCTTTTCCGCTTTGGCCCCCTGCTCACTACTGCACAGTGACCCGGGCGTTATGTGCCCCGAGCACTTCCGCCTGGGGAGCACGTTCCTACTGTGTGCCGGGACTTCCGCACCCTTACCCGACAGCGACCATGATCCATCCTTCTCTTGGCCGGGCCTCCTCGACGCAACTTCCCACCCAGCACGCCACGTGGAGCGTCGATCCTGCGCACTCGTCCATCCTCTTCACCGCCCGGCACATGGTGGTGGCGCGGGTGCACGGCCGGTTCGAGCGGCTCACGGGCACCCTGCGGGTAAACCCAGAGCAGCCCACCCAGGGTGAGGTCGAGGTGAGCGCGGATGCGGCCAGCATCTACACGGGCAGCCCGGAGCGGGACGCGCACCTGCGCTCGGCCGACTTCCTCGATGCCGACAACTCGCCCAAGATTACCTTCCGCAGCGTCCGGACGGAGCCCACGGGAGGCTCGGGGTTCCGGCTGCATGGGACGCTGACCATCCGCAACATCACCCAGCCGGTCATCTTCGAGGCGCGCCACACCGCCACGTCGAAGGACCCCTGGGGCCGTCAGCGCCTGCTCTACACGGCGCGGACCTCGGTCAATCGCTCGGACTACGGCATCCGCTGGAACAAGGTGCTCGACAACGGCGGCTGGCTCGTCGGGGAGCGCATCGAAATCGAGATGGACATCCAGGCGCTCCCCGTCGTGTCCTGAGCGAAAGGCTGCCTGCCCTCCTCCAAGCTCCTGAAATCAAAGGAAGTTGTTAATGAAATGAACCGGTAGCATATTGCTACACCGTCAGAGCATGGGGTTACTTTTCCAGCTCGGGAGGTTGGAGCATGGGACTACCGCTGCGTATCAGTGACGAAATCGTGCGCTGGGCCCGTGAGGAAGCAGAGACCAGTGACCGCTCCCTGACGAGCCAGATCGAGCACTGGGTGCGACTGGGGATGGCCGTGGAAGCAGTGCTCGGCCATGGCCAGGTCAGGGAACTCAAGCGCCGTGGCAAGGCGCTGCTCTCGCTGCCGGATGCCCTTGCCTACGCGGAGTCCGCGGAAGGGCAATCCGAAATGAGGACCCATCTCGAGACCTCGGGCCAGCCCCTCTACAGTGCCGATCCCGAGCGTCCTGGCGGCATCGTGAGGGAGAATCCCGACGGCACCCGGACACGAGGGAAGTTCGTAGGGCGGGTGTTCGTCCCTGAGAGCCCGGATACACCTTGAGTGCCCAGCCCCAGCTCGTCGTCCTCGCGGGGCCCAACGGGGCGGGCAAGTCCACTTTCTTCGAGCGAAGACTCCGGGCCACAGGCTTGCGCTTCGTTAACGCCGACGTCCTCGCGCGGGCGATTGCGCCCGAGGACCCGGCCAGTGCTTCGTACGCCGCCGCCCAAGCCGCGGATGCCGAGCGGCGTGAGCTCGTCAAGATGGGCATGAGCTTCTGCATGGAGACCGTGTTCTCGGATCCCGCTGGCGACAAGCTCGCGTTCTTGCGCGGAGCCATGGCGGACGGCTACCGCGTCGTCCTTCTGTTCATCGGGCTGGAATCACCTGAGCTGTCGCAGGCGCGTGTCATCAGCCGGGTCGCCTCGGGTGGTCATGATGTGCCCGATGAAAAGCTCTTCAGCCGCTTTCCTCGTACGATTGAGAATTTGGCGCAGGCCGCGAGGTTCGTGGATGAAACGCGCCTCTACGACAACAGTGATGCCCGGCACCCGTACCGTCTGCTCGGACGCCTTGAGCGAGGCCGAAGCCTCGAGCGGTTTCCCCCCGTTCCCACCTGGGCCGCAACGGTGCTCGATGCACCGGAGCCGAAGTAGCGCCACCCTCAGGGCGTGCTGTGGCTCACGGCCGCGGGCTCAAGCAGTGGACGCTCTCCCGCGGTCTTGAGGAAGAGGACGACGTCGAGTGCCCCCTCGCGCGATGAGGCGGACATCCGGACCTCCTGCTCCTGCCGGCGGAAGACGAGCGGCTCCTCCTCCTTATATCCGGCGCGCACGAGCCGCTCCCGGTACCAGGCGCTCACCTGCTCCTGCTTCGCCGCCACGCGGAAGGCGAGCGTCTTCGCCCCTTCCATGTCGCTCTGGAGCACGTTCTGCGCCCCCGGGTACACGGGCAGCAGCTCCGAGGCCGGCAGGGGCTTGAACTCCCCCATCCGGGACTCCCCCAGCACCACCGTCGTGAGGCCGTTGGCCTCCTTTTCGAGGATGACCGTGTAGGCCGTCAGCGTGCGCGTGTTCAGCGCGGTGAGGTGGGGCTCGGCGGCCAGCTGCTTCTGCTGGCGCTCGATGTAGAAGCCGGACTCGTCGAACGCCGTGGCGAAGTACTGGATGAGCCGGTCCACGCTCTCCTTGGAGCTGTAGACCTGAAGGCGGATGGGAACGCCTCCCACGTTCATGCCCCCCGGCACCTCCAACTTCGACACCTGCCCGGGCACCTGCCACTGAAAGGGCTCTCCTGCGGGCGGCGCGGCCAGCAGCCCCCCGAGCACGAGCAGACAGCTCAGCATTTGGACAGTCCCAGGAAGCACTTGTTGGAGGCCCGGCGGACCGCCTCGGGCTTGTGGTCGATACCACCCGTGTTGCGGGGCCGGTCCCGTTCATCCTGGGACTCTCCGCGCGGCGTGTCCCGCTCGATGTAGCCGTCCTCCTCGCCGCGGTAGCTCATGAAGAAGCCGTTCTCGTCGATGGGGCTGTAGCCCACGAAGAACTCGGCGAACTCGGAGCCGGCATTGCCCGCCGCGCGGCCCCCCTGGTCGAACACCTTCCGGGCCGCGTAGTAGTACGCCCGGTTGTCGCCGCAGGGCACGTCCGGCTGCTCGGGCTGAAGGGGGCAGTGTCCACTCGTGTCCCGGTCGGAGAAGCCGAAGTCGCCCAGCAGAATCCCGTAGCGCCCCTTGCACTCGCCATCCACGGCCCGGCCCGCCGCGCACGTCTTCATGTCCAGCCGCACCGAGTGCGGCGCCTGGAAGAAGCCCCGCGTGCCCTCCAGGAAGGAGGTGGGCAAGGTGGGCAGCCCCTCGACGTGGGCCTCCGCCATGCAGCTCACGCCCCCCACGTTCTCGTAGACTTCATCGAGCACGCTGTCCGTCGGCTGCCCCACGTCCTGGCCCGGCGGGTAGTACCCCCAGTCGCCGGCCCGGGGCTCCTTCATGGCCGGCATCCGGCTGCGGGGCAGATCAAACGCCACCTCGTCGTCCCGCTCGCACCGCACCTGCAGGCTGTCGATGCGGGTGAACACCTGGGAGAGCTGGTCCCGGTCCCTCGCCGTGGAGCTGCGCCCATCGAAGTCCTGGTAGCGCAGGTTCGCGTCCGCCATCACCCGCGGCGCGATGGCGGGGAAGGTGCTGAAGTCCCCGATGTTGTCCTGCTGGTGCTGCATCCGGTGCACCCGGAACGCCGTGCTGTCCCACAGCGGGGAGACCGCCGCCTCGTGCACCTTGAGCGACAGGTAGCCCACCTCGGCGAAGTGGATGCCGAACATCACCACGGTGATGAAGACGATGAGCCCCAACGTCAGCTCCACCAGGGACTGGCCCCGGGGTTCTCTCCGGCGCGCCCGCATCAGTGCACCCCCTTGTAGCCCGCCCGGATGAGCTGCTCGAAGGCCGAGGCGCCGGGGGCCCCCACCGTGTCCGGCACGTCCGTGCCGCCCCGGAGCAGCTGGCCGCCCGTGTCGATGTCCGCGGCCACGAGGGTGGCTCGCCAGAAGGGGTTCCAGAGGTTGGGCGGCTCGTTCCAGTGCCCGCGCCGGTGGTAGTAGGCCAGCCCCGTGGCCAGCGCCGACTGCACGCTGATGTCCGTGCCATCCGCCGTCGTCAGGCCGTGGCTGTCGAACGTGCTGCCGCCCTCCTCGGAGAACTGGAAGTTGAACCGCAGGTTCCAGGGATCGCTGCGCAGCCCCCGGACCTTGTAGTCCCGCTGGACGAGCGCGAAGATTTTCGGCTGCGCCCAGACGTTGCCGTCCTCCTGGTCGCTCGTGTTGAACGTCATGCCCCCGATGAAGGTGCTCGGGCAGTAGGTGCGCGGCCAGCACGACAGCAGCGTGTGCCGGTACTGCTTCTCCATGCCCGGGTCCGACCGGCCAATCCCGGCCGGCAGGGGGGAGCTCCACGCGTGCTCGTCGGTCTCGTCCTCGAAATCCGTGGCCTTCACGTACGCCCAGGCATTCGTGCGCAGCGGGGCACAGCCCGGGAACGTCACCTCCACCACCGCATGGTCCTCCGCCCAGGTGAAGTAGGGCTTGTCGGCCCGGCCTCCGTGGTTGCGCTCAGTGCCCCAGTAGGCGCTGCCGCCCCCGCGGATGACGCGCAGGGTGCCGCCCGCGGCAGCCAGCGCGCCCAGGATGCCCTGCGTGCCATTGAAGGCCGGCATGCCCTGGCGGCGGGTGATGAACTCATGGCCCCGGGTGGCCATGGCCATGTCGATGGCGTGGCCCGAGCCGCCCGTCGTGGCGTACACCAGCTCGCCCACGGAAACGGGGGTGGGGCCCGCGTGCAGCTCGCTCGGAAAGCGGCTGCCCTTCGAGGCCAGCGCCGTCAGCTGCTTGGAGAAGGACTTCGGCCCGCCGGAGACCGACTCCTTCAACTGCTCGAACATCATGCCCTGCATGCTGCCCAGGTGGCCGCCCAGCACATAGATGTTGTAGACCTGCACCCCGGCCCGCGCGTCCATCTCGTGCCACTTCTGCTCCATCTCCAGGGACTGCTCGTTCAGCGTGCGCAGGGCGTTGACGGCGGCCGGACAGGGCTGGAGCGCGCTGCGGGCGACGTTGAGGTTCGCGCGCATCATGCTCGTCCAGCTGATGAGGCTCATCGTCCCGGAGGCGGCCACCAGGTGGGCCGTCTGCGCCCGGCGCATGAGGGAGATGCTGTTGAAGGTGCGCGCGGTGGCCACCGCGCCGCTGTAGGCGGCCAGGTCCGCCACGCTCTGGGCCTCCATTTTCTCGCGCACGCGCGTCGAGAAGGAAATCGTGAGGAAGACCATCAGCGTGACGAGCAGCATCGTCAGGCACAGGAGCACCAGCGCCTGGCCTCGCGAGCGGACCGAGCGGCTCATGAGCCCCCCCCTGGCGCGGGCGCGCAGTTCTGGGTCTGGAAGTGCTGGGGGCGGGGCGGGGTCATCATCCGCATGGCGTAGTTGGCCTGAAGGGGAAAGACGTATTCCTTGAGCTCGGCGCGCCGGATCATCTCAGCGCTCAGGGCTTCCTCCAGGGAGAAGGCCGTCTGGCGGGTCCAGCTGGCCACCTGGGTGGGCATGAGCGGATTGGCGTGGCCGCCGTAGCCGAACGTAGTCATGTGGGCGAGGATCATCCGGCCCAGGACCCAGTTGGCGAAGGGGATGCGCATCGGGTACCAGAAGACGAGGCGGGCCTCCAGTCGCACCACGTCCGCCGTGCGCGTGTAGCGGGCGGGGTCATCGAAGGACTCCTCCTCGTCCTCGCGCAGCTCCGCACGCAGGGGACGCTCCCGCGAAATCCACACGATGGCCCCGCTGTGCCCCGAGTCCCGCCCGGGCTGGTACAGGTTGTCCCGGTGGGCGTAGAAAGTTTCTCCGAGCGCCTGCGGCGAATCGGTCCGGCTGAAGGCGGGCAGCAGCGCCGCGATGGCTGCGTGGGTCATCGCCTCGCAGTCCCCATGCTTGACGCTGCCGGTGCGCACCGCGCGGAACGCCGCGTACTCCGTGAGCAGCCGCGCTTGCAGCAGCAGGAAGAACTGGAGCGTGCCCAGCACGAGGAAGACCGTCAGCGGAAGCGTCAGCGCCGCCTCCACCATTGCCTGACCGGACTGAGCGTCCGCGGAGCGCCTCCTCTTGCTCAGCATGGGCCTGACACTTTCGTTCACGGCCGGGTCCCGTTCCATCCGTCCACTGGCCGCGCCCGGACTATCCGTTTTCCAAATTATTGTAAAATGTGCACCAACGAACCTATTTCGGGTTCCACAGCATTTCCTGCATTTTCTTGACCCTAAAAAAAAGCCCGGTCCCTCTTGAGAGGCAGTTCCCTTCAGGAGGCGTTTTGCCTTGATGCGTATCCCCCTGCTGTCCCGAAGCCTGGCCGCCGGGTCCGCGCTGCTGGCCACCGTGTTGGCCTGCTCCGGACAGCCAGACCCCCTCGATTCTTCCCTGGAGCCGCTGCCCACCACCACCGTGGAGGCGCAGGCGCTCACCACCCGGGTCGTCGGCTACTTCCCGTCCTGGCAGGGAGACGTCAATGCCATCCAGTACGACAAGCTCTCCCACATCATCTATGCGTTCCTGCTGCCCACCGCCCAGGGCGGCATCACCGGGCTGAGCCCGACAGATGGCCGGCTGCAGTCGCTCGTCCAGACGGCGCGGGCGCGCAACGTGAAGGTGCTCATCGCGGTGGGCGGGTGGATGGACGGCAACGATGCGCCGTTCGAGCAGCTGGCCGCCAACGCGGGCACCCGGGCCACCTTCGTCACCAACCTGGTGAACTTCGTGGAGCAGGCGGGCCTGGACGGCGTGGACATCGACTGGGAGTGGCCCGAGGCGGGCGCCTCGGCCGCGAACTTCGGGGCGCTGACGCGCGAGCTGGGCGCGGCGCTCCACGCCCGCGGCAAGCTGCTCACCGCGGCGGTCGTGGCCTCCTACGGCGGAGAGGGCATCCCTGCCTCGTCCTTCAGCGACGTCGACTTCCTCAACATCATGGCCTACGACGCGGGCTATCCCCATTCCACGTATGACCTGGCCGTCCAGTCGCTGAACTACTGGAAGGGCCGCGGGCTGCCCCAGTCCAAGGCGGTGCTCGGGGTGCCGTTCTACGGCCGCTCCCAGTCCTCGGCGTACACCTACGCCCAGCTCGTTCAGATGGACGCCCAGGCGCCCAACAAGGACAACGTGGGCGACATCTATTACAACGGCATCGCCACCATCCAGGCGAAGGCGCGGCTCGGCAGCCAGCAGGGCGGCGGCGTGATGATCTGGGAAATCTCCCAGGACACCCCGAGCCCCAGCACCTCACTGCTCAACGCCATCTACCAGGTGGTCCAGGGCAACACGGGTGGCAACAAGGCGCCCGCCGTCAGCCTCACCGCGCCCACCGCGGGGGCCTCCTACGCCGTGGGCAGCACCGTCACCCTGTCGGCCAATGCCTCGGACAGCGATGGCACCATCGCCCGGGTGGAGTTCTTCGCGGGCAGCACCAAGGTGGGTGAGGACACCACTTCGCCGTACAGCATCACCTGGAAGCCGGGCAGCGGGGGCAGCTACGCGCTGACGGCGCGCGCCACGGACAACGGCGGGGCCTCGACGGTCTCCGGCGCCATCTCCGTCACCATCACCGGGGGCACGGGCGGCAACTGCGCCGGGGTGCCCGCGTGGCAGGCCTCGCAGGTGTATGTGAAGGACGACAAGGCCACCCACACCGGCAAGCTGTGGCGCGCCAAGTGGTGGACCCAGAACGAGGCACCCTCGGGCGCCGAGTGGGGCCCCTGGGAGCTGCTGGGCGGCTGCTAGTCCCCCCTAGGAGCCCCGCAAGAAAGCAGGCGGCCAGGCGAGCGTTCCCACGCTCCCTCGGCCGCCTTCGCTTTTTCCCTACATGCCCATCCAGGGCTGAACACCCCCCTCATGATCCTGGGGGCCCCCCCCTAGATTTTTGAGACCTATTCTCATTATCATCCCTTCCATGATCGTTTGTCTCTGTCATGTCGTCTCGGATCGGCTCATCCGCGCCCACATTTCTCAGGGAATCCGGACTGTCGAAGGTCTGGGGGAAGCCTGTGGGGCTGGGACGAGCTGTGGCGGGTGCCAGGATCAGCTCGAGCAGATCCTCGTGGAGGCCAAGTGTCAGGCAGTGGGCACGAAATCCGCCTGCCGTGAGAGTTGTGCTGCCCGGACGCCCCAGTTAGCGTCCGCGGCACCATGAAAGGCGATCCGGAAGTCATCAAGCTTCTCAACGATGTCCTGACCAACGAGCTGACGGCGGTCAACGAGTACTTCCTCCACGCGCGTATCGCGGAGAACTGGGGGTATGACCGGCTCGCGAAGAAGATTTACGAGGAGTCCATCGGCGAGATGAAGCACGCCGACCGGCTCATCAAGCGGGTGCTGTTCCTCGAAGGTCTCCCCAACCTGCAGCGGCTGGGCAAGGTGAACGTGGGCGAGAGCATCCCGGAGATGCTGCGCCTCGACCTGAGCCTGGAGCTGGCCTCCCAGAAGACCCTCAACGAGGGCATCGAGGAGTGCCGCAAGCGGGGCGACAACGGCAGCCGGGAGCTGCTGGAGCGCATCCTCGAGGATACCGAGGAGCACATCGACTGGCTCGAGGCCCAGGTCGAGCTGATGAAGCAGGTGGGCGAGACGAACTACCTCGCCCAGCAGATCAAGAAAGAGAGCTGAGCGGCCGCGCGGGAACGGAGGGCACGGCGGCGTTTTCCCGCGGCCTGCCCTCCACCGCATGGCGATTACCGGACATGAGCCGGTGAAGCGCTCCGGCCGGGAGTGAAGCTGCGGATAGCCTGCTGGGGCGGCTCCCTTCCCCCTCGTGCGCCTTCCCGCTCATGGCCCTGCTCGCCATCCTCCTCACCGGCTTTGTCACCGCCCCCCTGGCGCCCCTGCTCGTCCGGGTGAGCCGGCGCGGCGCGAGCGTGTCGCTGGGGCTCGTTCCCCTGGGGCTCACGGTGTGGCTGGCCTCGCTCGTGCCGCAGGCCCTCTCCGGCACGCCACCCGCCTTCCACCTGCCCTGGGTGCCGGAGCTGGAGGTGGCGCTCACCCTGCGCGCCGATGGGCTGAGCCTGCTCATGGCCCTGCTCATCACCGGGATGGGCACCCTCATCGTCCTCTATGCGGGGGCCTACCTTCAGGAGAACCCCCGGCTGGGGAGCTTCCTGGGCTGGCTGCTGTGCTTCATGGCGTCCATGCTGGGGCTCGTCCTCGCCGACAACGCCCTGCTGCTGTTCATCTGCTGGGAGCTCACCACCGTGAGCTCCTTCTTCCTCATCGGCCACGACAGCCAGAAGGAGGAAGCGCGCCAGGCGGCGCTGCGCGCCCTGATGGTGACGGCGCTGGGCGGCCAGGCGCTGCTGCTCGGCCTGCTGCTGATGGGGTGGGTGGCCGGGACGCTCACGCTCTCGGAGCTGCCCACGGCGGGCCCTGCGTTGCGTGAGGGCCCCCTGGCCCTGGCCATCCTGCTGCTGGTGCTCGCGGGAGCCTTCACCAAGTCGGCCCAGGTGCCCTTTCACTTCTGGCTCCCGTCGGCGATGGCGGCGCCCACCCCCGCGAGCGCCTACCTGCACGCGGCCACCATGGTGAAGGCCGGCGTGTACTTGCTGGCCCGGCTCTCGCCGGTGCTCGGCGGCACGCCGGTGTGGCAGGGGGCGCTGGTGTCCGTGGGGCTGGTGACGATGCTGGTCGGGGCGCTGCTCACGTTCGCCCATACGGACCTCAAGCAGATCCTCGCCTACGCCACGGTGAGCGTGCTGGGCACGCTCGTGCTGCTGCTGGGGCTGGGCACGCCCGGGGCCGCCCAGGCGCTGGTGGTGTTCCTCACGGCGCATGCGCTCTATAAAGGAGCGCTCTTCCTCGTGGCGGGCGCGGTGGACCACGCGGTGGGGACCCGCGAGCTGCCGCTGCTGGGCGGACTGCGCAAGGCCATGCCCTTCACCGCGGCCGCCGCGGGGCTGGCGGCGCTGTCCATGGCGGGGCTTCCCCCGCTCTGGGGCTTCATCGGCAAGGAGCTGGTCTACGGCGCCGCGGGGCTCGCGCCGGGCGGCTGGGGACTCGCCCTGGGCGCGACGGCGGGCTTCACGTTCCTGGTGGGCTCGGCGCTCCGGGTGGGCCTGCTGCCCTTCTCCGGCCCGCCGGGCGAGCGGGGCCCGAAGGCCCACGAGGGCTCCCCAGCGCTCTGGGGGCCTCCGCTGGTGCTGGCCCTCTGCGCGGTGGGACTGGGGCTCGTGCCCGGGTGGCTCCAGCCGCTGCTGGAGGGGGCCGCCCGCGCCATCGCGGGCCCGGGGGACAAGCCGCTGGACCTGGCGCTCTGGCATGGGCTGACCCCGGCGCTGGGGTTGAGCGCCATCAGCCTCGTGCTGGGAATCACCGCCTATACGCAGCGGGAGCGCCTGCGCCGCGCCCTGGTGGCCCTGCGGCTGGAGCGCTGGGGCCCCTCACGCCTCTACACCCTGGGCGTCGCGGGCCTGCGCCGGTGCGCGGACTTCCTGACGGAGCAGTTCCAGAGCGGCTCCCTGCACCGCTACACCTTCCTCACCGTGGCCGTGACGGCGGGCCTGCTCGCCCTGCCCCTGCTCTTCCGGATGGGGCTCCCCCACGGGCTGAAGCGCGATCTCCACCTCCACGAGGCGGCGGTGCTGGCGATTTTAGTGCTGGCCACGGCGCTGGCCGTGAGGACGCGCTCGGTGCTCACCGCCATCATGGCGCTGAGCGTCGTGGGGCTGACCGAGTCCTTCGTGTACGTGCTCCTGGGCGCGCCGGACCTCGCGCTGACGCAGGTGGTGGTGCAGACGCTCACCGTCATCCTCTTCGCCCTGGTCTTCTCGCGCTTCCCGGTCAAACCGACCGGCGGGCGCTCCCGGCTCCAGGACGCGGCGCTGTCCCTGGCCGCGGGCGGGCTCATCTCCTGGGCCCTGCTGCATGCCTCGGCCCTGCCGCCGCAGACCCGGCTGGCCGACGCGTACACCTCGCGCAGCGAGCCCGAGGCGCATGGGCGCAACGTCGTCAACACCATCATCGTGGACTTCCGCGCCCTGGACACGCTGGGGGAGACCACCGTGCTGGCCACGGCGAGCCTCGGCGTCTACCTGCTCTTCCGTCCCTCGCGCCGGAGGAAACCGGCATGAACTCGGTGGTGTTGCGCGCGGTGGCCCGGACCATGACGCCCGTGCTGCTCCAGCTCTCGCTGTTGCTGCTGGTGCGCGGGCACAACGCACCCGGCGGCGGCTTCGTCGGGGGCCTCATGACGTCCGCGGCCCTCATCCTCTACCTCATCGCCTATGGCACCGGCACGGTGCGCAGGCTCGTGCGCGTGTCCCCCCTGAAGCTGATGGCGCTGGGGCTCGCCGTGACGCTGGGCACCGCGGCGCTGCCCCTCGTGACGGGCCAGCCCTTCCTGCGCTCGGCCTGGACGGAGCTGGCGCTGCCCTGGGGCGGCCACCTCGCGCTGGGCACGCCGATGCTCTTCGACGTGGGGGTGTACCTGGTGGTGGTGGGCGCGACGCTGGGCTTCATCCTCGCCCTGGCGGAGGGAGAAGGCTCCGAGGGCGGCGGCAAGGAGGACCTCTGAATGGAGACAGGACTCATCCTGGCCGTGGGGATGCTGTACGCGGCCGCCATCTACTGCATGCTTCGCCGCAGCACCGTGCGGCTGTCGCTGGGGCTGGTGCTGCTCGGCAGCGCCACGAACCTGGCGCTGTTCACCACCAACAAGGTGACGCGCTCGCCACCGCCCCTGCTGCCCAAGGATGGCCTCCTGGCGGGGCCCGTGGCGGACCCTGTCCCCCAGGCCTTCATCCTCACGGCCATCGTCATCAACTTCGGCATGCTCGCGCTGCTGCTGGTGCTGGTGCACCTGGCCGAGCGCACGGTGGGCAGTGACGAGATGAAGCACCTGAACGCCGAAGTGCCCCCTCCCAGCGCCCCCAACGAATGAAGAACCTCCTCATCCTGCCGGTGTTCATTCCCCTGGCGGCCGCCGCGCTGAGCCTGCTGCTGCCCTCCCGCGCGGGGCTCCGGCGGGCGCTGGCCCTGGGGGCCACGGCGGCCCTCACGGGCGTGGCCGCCTGGCTGCTGTCCACCGTGTGGCACCAGGGCGTGCAGGTGCTGCGGGTGGGCGGCTGGGAGGCGCCCGTGGGCATCACCCTGGCGGCGGACCTGCTCAGCGCGATGATGGTGCTGCTGTCCGGGGCGATGAGCTTCCTGTGCGTGGTGTACTCGGCGGGCTCCCTGGAGGCCCGGCAGGAGGCCGGGGCGCACTACCCGCTCGTGCTGGTGATGCTGGCCGGGGTGTGCGGCAGCTTCCTCACCGCGGACCTCTTCAACCTCTTCGTCTGGTTCGAGCTGATGCTCGTCGCCTCCTTCGTACTGCTGGCGCTGGAGGCGGAGCGGGAGCGGCTGGAGGCGTGCCTGAAGTACATGACGCTCAGCCTGCTGGGCTCGGCGCTGTTCCTCATCGCCCTGGCGCTGCTCTACGCGGTGGGCGGCTCGCTGAACCTGGCGGACCTGGCCCAGCGGCTGCCCGGCACGCGGCAGCCCCCCCTGGCCACGGCGGCGGCCATGCTGCTGCTGGCCGTGTTCGGGCTGAAGTCCGCGGCCTTCCCGTTCTCCTTCTGGCTGCCGGCCGCGTACCACACGCCCCCGGTGGCGGTGACGGCCCTGTTCTCTGCGATGCTCACCAAGGTGGGCGTCTACGCCCTGTACCGCACCTTCCCCCTGCTCTTCGCGGGGGACCCGGGGCTGACGCAGCCGGTGATTCTGGCCATGGCGGTGCTCAGCATGGTGGCGGGGGTGGCGGGGGCGGTGGTGCAGTACGATCTCCGCCGGCTGCTCGCCTTCGAGATCATCAGCCAGGTGGGCTACCTGCTGGTGGGTCTCGGCCTGTCGTCCCGGGCGGCGCTGGCGGCGGCCATCGCCTACTGGGTGCACTACGTCTGCGCCAAGTCGGCGCTCTTCTTCGTCACCGGGGCCATCGAGCGGGTGACGGGCACGCACCAGTTGGAGAAGATGGGGGGGCTGTCGCGCACGCACCCGCTGCTGGGCCTGCTGTTCCTGGTGCCCGCGCTGTCGCTCGCGGGCATCCCGCCGTTCTCGGGCTTCTTCGCCAAGATGGCGCTCCTGCGCGCGGCGCTCCGGGCCGAGTCCTGGGGCGTGGTGGCCGCGGGGGCGGCGGTGGGGCTCCTCACGCTCTACATCCTGATGAAGGTGTGGCGGGAGGTGTTCTGGAAGACGCCGCCCCAGGAAGCCCGGGGCACGCCGGGGCCGCTGGCCATGCTGGGCCCGTGCGTGGTGCTGGCGCTGGTGATGGTGGGGCTGGGGCTGGGCGCGCAGCCCCTGTTCGTGCTCTCCGACGCGGCGGCGGGCCAGCTCCTGGACCGGGACACGTACATCCACGCGGTGCTGGGAGGTGCGCCATGAGCGCGTTGCTGTGGAACCTGGTGCTGGCGCTGCTGTGGGGCGCCGTGCAGGACGACATGAGCGTGGGCAACCTGGCCATCGGCTTCGTGCTGGGCCTGGGGCTGCTGGCGTTCATCACGCCGCAGCCAGGCCCCTCGCCCTATGCGCGCAAGTGGCTGGACATCCTCAAGCTGCTGGGGCTGTTCGCGCGCGAGGTCATCACCACCAACTGGCGCCTGGCGCTGGAGATCGCCACCCCGGGCATCAAGAGCCGGCCCGCCATCTACGCGTTCGAGACGGAGGCGCGCACGGAGCTGGAGGTGACGCTGCTCCTGCTCATCATCAACTTCACCCCCGGCTCGCTGGGGCTGGAAATCTCGGAGGACGGCAAGGTGCTGTACATCCACAACATGTTCACCACGACCCGGGAGGCGTTCATCCGGAACATGCGGGAGAACGTGGAACGCCCCCTGCTCCGGGTGCTGCGATGAGCGGCTGGTTCGAAGCACTGCTGCGCGGGGTGCTGACGGTACTGGGCGCCTCGGCGCTGCTCACGCTCGTGCGGCTCATCATCGGCCCCACGCTGCCGGACCGGGTGGTGGCCTTGGATCTCATCGCCCTGCAGATGGTGGGCGGCATCGCCGTGTACGCGATGCTCACCCACGAGCCGGGGCTGCTGAACGTGGCGCTGGTGCTGGCCATCATCAGCTCGCTGGGGACCATCGCCATCGCCCGCTACCTCTTTCAGGGCGGAAAGGGAGAGCCATGAGGGAAATCATCACCGCGGTGTTTCTGGGGGTGGGCGCGCTGGCCATGCTGCTCGCGGGGCTGGGCATGGTGCGGCTGCCGGACCTGTTCCTGCGCCTGCAGGCCACGGCCAAGGCGGCCACCCTGGGCGTGGGCGGGCTGCTCTGCGCGGCGGCGGTGAACACCGGCAGCCTGGGGGGCGTGGCCCACGCGCTCTTGACCGTCGTCTTTCTCTTCGCCATCACCCCCGTGGCCACCCTGCTCATTGCCCGGGCCGCGTTCCACGCCGGCGTGCCGCTGTGGAAGAAGACCGGTGAGAACGACCTGGCGGAGAAGTACCGCGCCGAGGCTCCGCCCCCGAGCGCCGACTCGCTGATCGACGGCCAGTAGCTGGGATGCCGGGCCCCGGGCAGCTAGGATGCCCCGCCCATGTCCCTCAAGCTGGATGAGCCCTTCGGCCGGTACGAGCTGGTGTCCCAGCTTGGGCGTGGCGGCATGGCCGAAGTCTACCGCGCCCGGCTCCTGGGCGAGGCGGGCGTCACCAAGCCCGTGCTCATCAAGAAGGTGCTGCCGGAGTTCGCCACGGATCCGGCCTTCATCAGCATGTTCATCAACGAGGCGCGCATCTCCGCGACGCTCTCGCACGGCAACATCGCGCAGGTGTACGACTTCGGCCGGGTGGGCGAGGAGTACTTCCTGGCCATGGAGTTCGTGGACGGCCAGCCCCTGCACCGCGTCCTCAAGCGCGCGCTCCACGCGGGCATGCCCTCCATGCCCGTCCCCGTCGCGCTGTTCATCGCGCTGGAGATGTGCCGGGGGCTGCACTACGCCCACACGCGCACGGATGCCCAGGGCAACCCCCTGGGCCTGGTCCACCGGGACATCTCCCCGGACAACGTGCTCGTCAGCTACGAGGGCCAGGTCAAGATCGTCGACTTCGGCATCGCCAAGGCGCGGGCGCTGCGCGGCCTCACCACCGAGCCGGGCATCGTGAAGGGCAAGTACCTCTTCTTCTCCCCAGAGCAGGCCCGGAGCGAAGAGGTGACGCCCCACACGGACGTGTGGGCCACGGGGGTGGTGCTCTACGAGATGCTGTGCGGCCGGATGCCCGTGGAGGGGCCGCCGCACGTGGTCATCCCCCGGCTGGTCCGGGGCGAGTTCCCACGCCCCTCGGAGGTGAGGCCCGGGATTTCGCCCAGCCTGGACGGCCTCGTCATGCAGGCCCTGGCGGTGAACAAGCAGGAGCGCTACGAGTCCAGCCACGCCTTCGCGGACGTGCTCGCGGAGGCGCTCCATGCGGCCATGCCGCGCTTCTCGGGGCTGAGCCTCTCGTACTTCGTCCAGGAGTTGTTCCGCGAGCACCTGAAGGGCCAGGGGCGCAAGGTCCAGGTTCCCGCCGCCTTCCAGGCCCAGATGGCCGAGTGGCGGTGCGAGCTGCCCACCGCTCCTTATAAGGAGCCGCCTTCCTTCACGGAGCCCCCGCTCTCCTCGGCGCCCCTCGCCGTCCCGGCGCCCCGCCCCGCCCCGGCGCCCCCTGCCGCTTCCGAGCCGCTCGTGCCCGCCCCGCCTCGCCCCTCGCGCCTGCCGCTGATCCTGGCCGCGGGGGTGGGGGTGACGTTGCTGGGCACCATGCTCGCCTCGCTGCTCTGGATGAGGCCCGAGCCCCCCCAGGCCGCGAAGGCCGCCCCGCCCCCGCCCGAGCCCGGGGTGGCGCCCCCCGCCTCACCGCCGCCCCCAGTGGAGCCGCCCCCGGTCCAAGCCGCCACCGCGCCTCCCTCGGAGCCCTCTCCTGCTGGGGCGCCTCCGGAGGCGGAGCCCGCTCCGGGACGCGCCTCCGCCTCCTATCCCGTCGAGGCCATCCGGCTCGATGCCCGCAACGACATCATCGACACCCAGTCCGTCACGCAGGTGCTGGAGCTGAAGCCGGGGTCCACCTACCGCCTTTCCGAGCCCGAGCCGCCCCGGGACAGCGCGCCCTTGTTCTTCTGGCTCGCCGGGCCGGGGCTGCGGGCGAAGGACGGCGTGGGCGTGCTCTCGCAGAAACCCCTCTCCGTGAAGGGGGCCACCGCCCTCAAGGTCTTCGCGCTGAAGCCGCTGCCGGCCGGGGCCCCGGACCGCGTGGTGCGGGTGGAGAACGCCCACCGCAAGGAGCGCCAGCGCCTCACCGTGACGCCCAGGAACGCCGCCAGCACGGAGCGAGCCTTCGAGCTCAAGAACCTGGATCCTGCCTCCTCCTACCGGCTGCTGCTGGTGCCGCTGGGCGCGGGAGCGTCCACGCGCGGGGAGCAGGCAGGCCCCCTGGAGAGCCTCGCGTGCGCGCGGCTGCCCGTGGAGGGGGCCTCTTCGCGCGGGCAGCAATTCCTCTTCCGCGAGGGCGCTTCCCTCCAGGTGATGGGGGCCACCAACCTCCTGTGCGGCTTCCTGGATGACGACCCCTCGGACAACCAGGGCGAGCTGCAGATCCGCATCACCCGCACGAGCGGAGGGCCTGCCTGGCCCAGCCCCTCCTCCTCCCACCTGGTGATGCCTCAGAAGACCGGCGAGACGCAGCGCCTCTTCGAGGAGGCCCTGCAGCGCTTCGATGAGCGCCAGTACGACCGGGCTGCGATTCTCGCCGCGCGGTGTCTCTCCCTGGAGCCCTCGGAGGCGGACTGCCACCTGCTCGCCGCCGCCACCTACGCCGCGATTCCGGGCCAGGCAGAGAAGGCCGCCCGGCACTACCGGACCTTCCTGAAGCTGGCGCCCCAGCACCTGCTCGCCACGTCCATCCGGCGGAGCCTGGCGGAGTACGAAGAGCAGAAGCGCCAAGTGCCCGCCCCCTGAGCCGTCCGGCTCGTCGGGCAAGCGGGCAGCGAGCGCTCTGACAGGGGGGAAATAGCCTTTCCACTCTCCGTCGTTGAGGCCTGCAACCTGGAAACGGGAACAACCGTCTGGCCCTCGCCTGCCCACCCGGTGGGCGAGAAGGTGCGCAGTGGCATTGCCCACCCCCGGCAGACAACGGCCCGGAGACCAGGGGCTCTCAGTCTCTTCAAGGATGGATACCGGATGACCGTTTCGACCAAGTCAGCGCATACGACGCATGCCCATTCCTCGAAACCTTCCCAGCACGCAGGCCGGTTCGATGGGTTGCAGCAGCGAGGCCTGAGCCGCCAAGAAGCGAAGATGGTGAAGAGCACCCTCTCGTCCTTGAAGACGCAGATGGCCCAGCTCCAGGCGCTCTTGAAGGGGGACAAGTTCCAGAAGCACTCGGGAGGCCCCTCTCCCGTGGGGCACGGCAAGCACTCGACTTGCCATCCCGCCCCGCCGTCGCGCCAGGACGCCAGCCACCCCGCCGGGAGCCTGAAGACGGACGCGAACGGCACCATCACCACCCCGGGCGGTTACAAGATCGAAGCCACGGGCCAGTTCGACTGGAAGATCACCGGTCCCGACGGCAAGGAGACCAAGGTGTGGGGGGATCCGCACGTGGCCGAGGGCGACGGCGGCAAGTGGGACTTCAAGCGCGACAGCACCTTCGTGCTGGGCGATGGCACCCGCATCAACGCCTCCACCGTGCCCTACGGCAAGGACGCGACGGTGACGGGGAGCCTGGAGATCATCTCCGGCAATGACCGGGTCCAGGTGACGGACATCGACAAGGGCAAGGGCAAGACGGGCCCCGTCACGGCGGACGGCTTCGCGCACGCCAACAGCTTCGGCGGCAAGGACGTGTTCGTCATGGGCAAGGAGTCCGACGACTGGTCCTTCCAGGGCCGGGAAATCGTGGGCAGCGAGAACCTGGGGGAGACCTTCAAGCTCGGCAACCCGCTGGAGGCAGGCCAGGGCCGCGGTGGGCTTCAGGGCGTGCAAGGCAAGGGGCTGCCCAATCCCAAGCAGAACCACTACCTCCAGCAGATGAACCAGTTGTTCAGCAGCATGGCCTCGCTGTTCTCGAGCATGTCGTCGCTCAGCGGCGCCCTCTCGCAGCACAACGGCCAGAACCGCTGTGGCACCGGCAGCTCGGGCGACTGGATGTCCAACCGCCAGAACCAACTGGGCAGCAGCTTCGAGGACATCGGCCGGATGTTCGACATGTTCGCGCGCATGGATTCGCTCAACCGCAGCATCCAGTCGATGCGTGGCATGCAGATGGCGTGACGGCGTGTCCTGACGCCGCCTTCCTGTTCTTCCCTCTGACTTCAGCAGGTACTCCGTGAACGCGAATCCTTCGTCTTCGTCCCCTTCCCTGCCCCCGAACTCCGGCCTGAGCCAGCGGCTCATCGCCGGTGAGATCACCCCCGCGCAGTTCCTCGGGCTGTCCCCGGAGCGGATGTATGCGCTCGCCACCCGGGGCTACGAGCTGATGGTGCGTGGCAACACCCAGTCCGCGATCGAGATCTTCAAGGGTCTGACCGCCGCGTCCCCCTATGACAGTGTCTTCCACTGCCACCTGGGCGCCGCCTACGTCCAAGCGGAGCGCTTCCAGGAGGCGATGGAGGAGTACAACCTGTCCCTCCAGCTCAACATCGCCAACGTGGATGCACTGGGCGGCCGCAGCGAGCTGCTGCTGCGCGAGGGAAAAGTGGCCGAGGCGCTCGCCGACATCCAGGCAGCCCTGCAGCTGGACCCCGAGGCCCAGCGCGAGACCACCCAGCGTGCCCGCACCGCCCTGCTGCTGCTGCAGAGCATGGCGGAGGCCACGGACGCCTCCGCCCCCAAGCAGTCCTGAGCGCGCTCAGCCTCCCTCGGTGAGGGGCAGCTCCTGCCCCTTGCTGGCCAGTGACTGCCGGGCCAGGCACTGCACCACGAGGGCCGTCCAGCCCGTCTGGTGGGCGGCCCCGAGCCCCCGGCCGGAGTCGCCGTGGAAGTACTCGTGGAAGAGGACCAGCTCGCGGAAGTCCGGGTCCTCCACGAAGCGCGCGTCCTCGCCATGGCAGGGGCGCTGCCCCTGGCCATCCGGGAGAAACAGGCGGCACAGCCGGGAGGACAGCTCGCGGGCCACCTGCGCCAGGGACATCATCTGCCCCGAGCCGGTGGGGCACTCCACCTGGAACTCATCCCCGTAGAAGTGGTGGTAGCGCTCCAGCGCCTCGATGAGCAGGTAGTTGAGCGGAAACCACACCGGCCCGCGCCAGTTGGAGTTGCCCCCGAACATGCCGCTGTCGGACTCGCCCGGCACGTACGCCACGCGGTGCTCCTCGCGCCCGGCATGGAACACGAAGGGCGCCTCGGCATGCATCCGGGACAGGGACCGGATGCCGTAGTCCGAGAGAAACTCCCGGGGATCCAACACCCGCCGCAGCACCCGCGTCAGGCGCTCCCGGGAGGGAATGGCCAGCAGGCGCCGGCCGCCCAGGCCCGTGCGCTGGCACACCGCCATATAGGAGGTGTTCTGCGCCAGGTCCGAGCGGTTCTCCAGGAACCACCGCAGCCGCCGGGCGAAGCCGGGAAGCCGGTCGAGGACGCGGTCCTCCAGCACCTCGGCGGCGAACAGCGGCACCAGCCCCACCATCGAGCGCACGCGCAAGGGGGTGGCCCGCCCCTCCAGCTTGAGCTCGTCGTAGTAGAAGCCGTCCTCCTCGTCCCACAGGCCCGTGCCGCCCAGGTGGTTCATGGCGTCCACGATGGCGACGAAGTGCTCGAAGAACTTGGAGGCGATGTCCTCGTACGCGGGGTCCTCCTGCGCCAGCTCCAGGGCCATGGAGAGCATGGTGGTGCAGAAGAAGGCCATCCACGCGGTGCCGTCCGCCTGGTGCAGGTGGCCGCCGGTGGGCAGCGGCTTGGAGCGGTCGAAGACGCCGATGTTGTCCAGGCCGAGGAAGCCGCCGGAGAACAGGTTGAGGCCGTCCACGTCCTTGCGGTTCACCCACCAGGTGAAGTTGAGCAGGAGCTTCTGGAAGGAGCGCGCCAGGAAGAGCCGGTCCCGCTTCCCGTGCGCCCCCGTCAGCTTGTAGACGCGCCAGCACGCCCACGCGTGCACGGGCGGGTTCACGTCCGAGAACTCGAACTCGTAGGCGGGAATCTGCCCGTTGGGGTGCATGAACCACTCGCGCAGGAAGAGCAGCAGCTGCTCCTTGGCGAAGAGCGGATCCAGGCGCGCGAAGGGGACCATGTGGAAGGCCGTGTCCCAGGCCGCGTACCAGGGGTACTCCCACTTGTCCGGCACGGAGATGATGTCCCGGTTGTAGAGGTGGCCCCACTCCCGGTTGCGCCCCTGGAGACGTGCCGGGGACGGCGGCGGGGCGGTGGGGTCTCCCTCCAGCCAGGGCTTCACCGCGTAGTGGTAGAACTGCTTCGTCCACAGCAGCCCCGCGCAGGCCTGCCGCGCCACGCGCCGCTCCTCCTCCCCCAGCGTGTGCGGGAACCGGGAAGCGTAGAACGCGTCCGCCTCGTCGATGCGCTGCGCGAACACCTGATCGAACGCCTCGCCGAAGAGGGCCTCGGGCACCTGGGCCTCGGAGAAGAGCCGCAGGGGAAGGACCACCGAGCCCCCGGCGGGCACCTCCAGCACGTAGTGGAACGCCGCCTTGGTGCCCTCCTGCGCCGGGTCGACGGCCTCCCGCTGCCCGCGCACCACGGCGTCGTGAAAGGCGTCCTTCACGTAGCGGGCCTTGTTGGGCACCCCGTAGAGCCGCTGGAAGTTCGTCTCGTTCCCGGTGAACAGCCGCTCCGGGGGCAGGCCGCCCACGGGCGCCTGGGCATGGAGGCGGTAGTTGCCCAGCGAAGTCTGACCCGCGGCCAGGGCGTCCTCGCCGTGGGCCGCCACCCGCGGCTTGGCCCAGTAGCCCTCTCCGGTGCGGCCCCAGGCCCAGGTGTTGCGGAACCAGAGCGTGGGCAGCACGTGGAGGCGCGCGGCCACGGGCCCCCGGTTGGCCACGGTGAGGCGGATGAGCAGATCATCCGGCCCCGCCTTGGCGTACTCGGCGAAGACATCGAAGTAGCGGCGCTCGTGGAAGATGCCCGTGTCGGCCAGCTCGAACTCGGTCTCGTGCCGGCCGCGGCGCTGGTTCTCCCGCACGAGGCGCTCGTAGGGGAACTCCGCCTGCGGGTACTTGTAGAGCGCCTTCATGTACGAGTGGGTCGGCGTGGAGTCGAGGTAGAAGTACTCCTCCTTCACGTCCTCGCCGTGGTTGCCCTGGGGCCCCGTCAGGCCGAAGAGGCGCTCCTTGAGGAACGGATCCTTCTCGTTCCACAGCGCCACGGAGAAGCACATGCGGCCCTGGCGGTCAGTGATGCCCAGCAGCCCATCCTCGCCCCAGCGGTAGGCGCGGCTCCGGGCGTGCTCGTGGGGGAAGTCCGTCCAGTTCGTCCCGCCCGGGGAATAGTCCTCGCGGACGGTGCCCCACTGGCGCTCCGCGAGGTAAGGCCCCCAGCGCTTCCAGTTGGATGCGCGATGCTCGTCCTCGGCCAACCGGCGCGCCTCGGCGCCAAGCCCTTGTGTCGACGCCTGACTCATGGCGCGCACCATACCCGAAGCGCCCAGGGGCTATGCTCCCTCACCATGCGCATTCCCCCCATGGCCCCCGATGCGTCCTTCGCGCAGCTCGTCCTGGACGACGAGGGCCTCCACGTGCGCCGCTTCCGCGCGCCCGGAACGGTGGAGCACTCGCCGGACACCGAGGGGCTCGCGGAGCTGGCGTGCTCGGGGAGCGCGCAGTTCTCGGCGGCGGGCTGGAAGGACCTCCAGGCCCGGCTGGACGTCCCCCGCGAGCGGCTCTACGTCGTCGACCTGCGCCAGGAGTCTCATGGCTTCCTGAACGGGGCCGCGGTCAGCTGGTACGCCCAGACCAACTGGGGCTGCGTGGGCCTGTCCGATGCGCAGGCGCTCGCGCTGGAGAACCTGCGGCTCCAGCTCCTGGAGAGCAGCGAGCACATCCAGCTCGGCCGGGTGGAGGACGTGAAGCGCGGGCTGCCCCGCGTCCTCTCCGAGTGGACCCGGCAGACCGTGGCGGACGAGGCCCAACTCCTGGACCTGCCCCCGGGGAACTACCTCCGGCTGCCCGTCACGGACCACGCCCGTCCTTCCGATGCGGCGGTGGAGCGCTTCATCAGCCTGGTGCGAGGGCTGCCGCCCCAGGTCCATCTCCACTTCCATTGCCGGGGGGGAAAGGGCCGCACGTCCACCTTCCTCGCGCTCTACGACATGCTCCACCACGCGCACCGCATCTCCTACGATGCCCTGCTGGAGCGGCAGCGGAAGTGGAATGACTACGATCTGCGCAAGAGCGCAGACCCGGCGAGCGCGAAGGCGCCTTACATCCAGGAGCGGACGCGGTTCCTGGAGAACTTCTACCGGTACGCCCGCGCCCATCCCGGAGGCGCTCCCGTCTCGTGGGCCCAGTGGCTCGCCGCTCCAGGAGCCTGAGGGGCCCGGAACGGCCCTTACCCGCCTGCGAAGGGTGTCTCCCGCCAGGCCTGGAGTGACGGCGCGAGCCCCTCGGCCAACATCGGCAATTGAGGCACGAGGGCGTGGCAGACCACCATCTGGAGCATCCGCGCGGCATCCACGGTGCGCAGAGCCGCTGGGTCGAGCGCCCTCACCCCCGCTTGCGCCGCCGCCGCGTCGTAGACGGCGGCTCCCTGAGGGCCAAGGAACGAGAGATCCCACTCCACCGGCCCCAGCGTCACATCCTCGAAGTCCGCATAACGCACGCCATCCGCCGTCCGGAGGATGTTGTACGAGGGCGCATCTCCGTGGATCGGCTGGACGCTGACCTGGGGAAATTTCGCGGCGAAGCCCTCGCGCGTGGAGAGCAGCGGCGAGAGAAGCGCCCACTCTCCCCGTGCCCGCTCGATGTCCGCAGGGGGCAGCAGCCCCGGGTTCTCCTCCAGGAGCGCCAGGCACGCGGGCAGGGTCGCCGCCAGGGGGGAGAGAAAGGGAAGCTCACCCGGGTAGCCGCGCAGCACCGCGTGCAGCCGGGCTGCGAGCGCCGCCTCGGCGACATAGTCCGGTGTGCGCGAGGGATCGACCTCCACGAACTCCCAGAACGTCATCGAGAAGCCGTCCCGCTGCACGGGCTCGCACGGCACCAGGGGGCTCGGGCGCACCACCGGGAGCCCATGGCTGTCCAGCCAGGAGACCACGGCCAGTTCGCGGGCCTGCCGCGCGGTCTGGCGGGAGGCATCCAGCCCAGGTGGCAGCACCACGGGAACCCGGACCACCACGGGCGCTGGCGCGAGGTGCACGACGACCGAGAACACGTCATGCAAGACCTTGGGCTGGGCCGCCTTGAGTCCGAGCGCAAGGCCCGCGTTCACCGCCGCGGTGACAGCCCGGGCCGTGCGTGCTTGGAGATCCGCCGGAGTCAGGGAGGAGGTAGGCATCTGCGCATCATACCTATGAGCGGCACAGGCCTCACCGGCGAGGACGTGCCCATTGCTCCAGGACACTCGGGCCGTCCGCGCTGACCGCATAGTCCTTCCAGAAGGCCCGGTGCAGCCGCAGCTCTCGCGGGACGCCTTCCCGCAGGAACTGGACCGTCACGGGCTTTCCTGAGGGCTCCAGCGCCTGGAGAAAGGCTTCCACGCTGGAGCCGGCCCGGCCCTCCACGGAGGCCACCACATCGCCCCTCGCAGTTCCACGTGCACGGCCTCCGGGAAGACCTGGAGGCGGTACTTCAACGAGCAGCCCGAGCGCCCCAGACAATTCCTCATGACGGTCTCCTACCCCCAAGGTAGGGTAGCATGGCCAGGACGTGTCCAGTGCCTCCCCTTCACCCTACCTGGGAAGTCATCATGTCTTGCCAGCTAATCTCGAATCCGCTATGAAGCACCGAGAAGCAAGCTTTGCTCGTTTTTCGAGGTAAGCATGGGGTTCCTTCGTGGACTGACGCTGACGCTGGTGAGCGGGGGGTGGCTGGGCTGTGCCAGTACCCCGGCTGGCGAAGCCGCCACCTACGGAGTCCAGGACGGCCGGGTCTGGGTGAGCGGGCCCTGGAAGGCGGTGGACCCCTCCCGGGACGCGGATGACGTGATTGACCAGCTCTGCCCCGCCATCATGCGGCTGCCGCGCGCACAGGCGGGGGACCACGGCCAGGAGTACTGCGGCGTCCTCTACACCCTGGAGGACGGCACCTACTACGCCAGCCATCCCTCACCGCTGGGGGACACGCGGGTGGGCCGGGTCTCCTCCGAGAAGAACTGCTACGTGCCGCGCGTCGTCCGGGACGTGCGCGGCCAGACGGTGCCCATCGGGGACTACCACAGCCACCCCTGGTCGCCCTCGCCCATGACGACGAGCCGGCGGGACCGGGTCGCCGCCACGCAGATTTATTCGATTCGCATCCAGTTCGACAAAGCATGTCACCTGCAGAAGCTCGTCCCCTACATGAACGAGGCGAGGCCGGGCGAGCTGTATGAGCGCCGGGGCAAAAGCTGGAAGCTCATTGGTCTCATCCGGCCTGAAAACAAAGCGAACGGAGCCATCACCCGTGTCGACGACTGACCCGCACCGGCCCGGAGACACGCCCCCGCCGCTCCTCTTGGGCCTGCTGCTCTGCGCCCTGCTGCCCGCCTGCGCGCTGTTTCCGCGCCCGCAGCGGCCCGTCCATGCCCCGCCGGAAGAGGCCGCCGCCGTCACCTTTCCGATGGACCTCCCCACCGAGGGAAGCGTGAGCCTCTCCGGTCCCACGCTGGCCGCCATCCAACTGGCCATGGAAGACTTCCTGCCCTGGGACACTCACCCCCACGAAGGGGCAACCCCTCGCGAAGTCTGTCTTTACCAGCGTGAGTCCTACGACGTCATCGCCTCCCCCGGGGCCGAGGGAATCATCTACGTGGAGCTCTTCCCCCGCACGGGAGCGTGCGAGATGGGCGGCCCTCCGGTGATGGACTTCAGCGCCATCTACGCCATCGACGCGAAGGGCAAGCGCATCCTGGCCGTCCGGCGCTGAGCCGCGCCTTCAGTACGTCACGGGCTCCTCCGCCACACCGGGACGTTTGCAGCCCGGATTCAGGCACACTGCGGTCGCCACGCGGATATTGGGAAGCTGCATCCCGAGCGCGGAGGGCTCGAACTGCAGGAGCGTGGGGGTGTGCCGGCAGGACAGCCGGATGAGGGGCTCCTCGGAATAGACGCCATGGGGATAGCCTCCCAGTTGGATGCCCCGCCTCCTGGGCAGCCCCGCGTCCTCCAGCCACTGCTTGTATCTTCGCCACACGAAGCCCTCAGGCAACTCCCGCGCCGCGGCCTCCGCGTCCGGGGCATCCTCGAAGGCCTCGGGCGAGGACGGCTTTCCCTGGCCGCCCGGCCCGAGGGTGATGTGGACATGCTCCACCGTGGGCTCCTCGGCGGCGCAGGTCTCGCATTCGTAGATCTGAATCGTCCGGGAGCCGAGCTTCGGCGTGAGAAGGGGAACGTTGAGCACCGCCTTGGGCTTCATGGACGCTCGGCACTCGGGGCACTTGAGCGTGGGCTTCACGGCCTGGACCGGGGCGAAGGCCCAGGCAGGGAGCTGCTTCAAGCCATAGGGCGGAACGGCCTTGCCCGCCGCCCGGAGGCGCTTGGAGAGGGCGGGCGGAAAACCCTTCCGGGACAGCGCCTCAAGGGCACTCACGAGTCCGGCCTCTTCGAGCGGCGGCAGGTGGGGGATCGCGGAGGGCTCCACCGCCCAATCGATGACCCGCTCCGCGAGCAGGAAGAGCCCTGGAGACTTCTCTGCCGCATCGGGGCGCGTTCCCATCTTGAGCGCCTGCTGAAGCGCCTGCGCCAGGGAAAGACCTTCGACGCGCTGAACCGCGTCCAGCCAGCGCCCCACCTGAGACACACTCCCCAACGCCTCCTCCTCGAGGCTGCGCAGGTACTCCTTGCGCTCCTGGGGCTTCAGCAGGTCCGGTGCCAGCTGAGCCAGCGCCATGAACCCGATGTGCTCCTCGAAGTCAGACAGCACCCACTGCGAGCGCGTCTTCGGCGAGGCGAGCCGCAGGATGACGCTGAACGCGGCTTGCGCCTCGGCCCCTGCCAGCCCGTCCAGCGGCACCCCAGCAAGCGAGGCCGCGGCCGCCCAGCCCGGCTCGGGATGGCGCAGACCGCCCGCCAGTTCGAGCAGGGTCTCCCGGCAGTCCCGCCCCAACTTCTCGAGTGTGGCTCGCGTGCGGACATCCGCTGCTCTCAGGAGAGCGTGGATCCAGGTGCCTGGGGTCCGGTTCGATTCCCCGATGGGATACTTCTGGGGCCAGGAGGCCGCTTCCTGAAGCAGGGAGACCCGCCGGCTCAGCTCCTGCGCGTCGAGCAGGGTGAAACCCGCCCGGGTCAGCACCTGCTGGGCTTCGAGCCACTCCCGGGCGCCGCGAGGGCGGACGAGCGTGAAGGTGTTGAAGTGCGTGCCTTCGAGTGCGATGCCCAGCTTCTGGAGGTGTTCGCGTCCATGTCTGGCCGCGGCCGCATCGCCGGGCGCCGCCTTCACCCCGAGCGGTTCGATGAAGGACTGACGGCAGCCCGGGCAACGCGTGGCGTTCGCCCCGACGGAGGCACCGCAAGGACACACGAGCCCCCCGGCAGGCGTGGCGGCCTCGGGGGGCGCCTTGATCCGGACAAGCTCCCGGAGCGCCCGCTGGGCCAGCTTGTAGTCTCCCTTCACGTCCCGCGACTCCGGTGGGCGCTGGGCCAGCTGGCGCTTGCGGGCCTCCCACACCCAGCACGCCGCCGTCCCTTCGAGCGGAAAGCGCATCACCTCCGCGTGCGCGCCCTTCTCGCCCGCGGAGGTAGCCAGGGCCTCCAGAAGCTTCCCCGCCGCATCGGCCTCGGCGGCCGGGACGGCGATGGCGAGTTCAACGGGGTTGCTGAAGAGCGACGCATCGCAGAGGGGACGCGCCTTCAACCCGTCGATCACCTCTTGGACAGACTGCCCCGCTTCCGCAAGCCGGCCGCGGCGCCAGGCGTTCGCGCTGGCGGACCGCTCGAAGTGGATCTGGATCGCAACCCCTTCATAACCCGTTCCCATTCGCCCCCTATAGCCCACCTGGCGCCTGCCCCTCAAAGCCAGACGCCCCTTCCTCGCCTCCCCCCCAGGCAGTCACCGGCCGGAACTGTTGATTAAACCATCAGGTCCGACGCCAGTACCTTTGCGGGCTCCGGGAGCGCTTCCATTCTGAAGTCTCTCATTGGGCCCCCCCCTCTCCCCCCCTGCAACGGTTGTTTGTCTTTCCACCGAGACCTGCCTTGAAGAACGCACTTCTGTCGTCCGGCCCCCTGTTGTTCCTTCTGAGCAGCCTGGCCTGTGGAATGCCCCCTGCCGGCGAGGAGGCCCCCTACGCACTCCCGGCCCTGGCGGCCCGCTCCCAGGCCCTGGCCCTGCAGGGCTGCTCGCCGCTCGCCATCCTCTCGGTGAGCGCCAACGGCGACGACGGCAACCCGCCCGTTCAAACCCTGGATGATCAGCTCGACACGCGCTGGAGCCAGCTCGGCAAGGGCGCCTGGATCGACTACGACCTGGGCACGCACCGCGCCGTCTCCGGCGCCGCCATCGCCTGGCACCAGGGCAACCTCCGCGCCAACACCTTCACCGTGTCCATCTCCTCGGACGGCAAGACGTACCTACCGGTCTACAGCGGTGTCAGCAGCGGAACCACGGTGACCGCGGAGGTCTACGCCTTCATCCCCTACACCGCGCGCAACGTGCGCATCACCGTGCAGGGCAACAATGTGAATGACTGGGCCAGCCTCGCCGAGGTCCGCGTCTGCGGTTACACGGAGTCCCTCGTGCCGCTGCCCGCCGCCACCCTCACCTGGCGCGGCGACTTCGAGACGGGCAATCGCTCCCAGTGGAGCCATGCCCAGGAGGTGAGCCCCGACCGGCTCCAGGTGGTGCCCTCCCCCATGCGCGAGGGGCGGTACGCGCTGAAGGCCACCGTGAAGCAGGGGGACGACCCCATCTCCACCGGCGGCAACCGCAACGAGCTGGTGCTGATGACGCACGAGCCCGTGGGCGCCGAGTACATCTACTCCTGGAGCACCCTGTTCGCGCCCAGCTTCCCGAGCGTGCAGACCTGGCAGCTCTTCACCCAGTGGCACCATGACGGCTGTTGCGGCTCGCCGCCGGTGGAGTTCTACGTCTACGGCGAGGAGATCCGCCTGAGCGTCGGCGGCAGCACCGGCGCCCTGGTGTGGCGCACGCCGCTGGTGCGCGGGGTGTGGCACGACTTCGTCTTCCGCGTGAAGTGGTCCCCGGATCCCAAGACGGGCTTCATCGAGCTGTTCCACAATGGCCGGCAGGCCGTGCCCCAGCGCGCCATGGCCACCCAGTTCGATGGAATGCTCAACTATCTGAAAGTCGGCCTGTACCGCAGTGACACCGTCACCCAGGACGGGGTCGTGTATCATGACAACTGGGCCATGGCCCGGCGGATGGAGAACGGTCCCCTCCCCGGGGACCTCCCCCCCGAGGGCGTCCCCTGAGAGAAGGAGAGAAGCAGACAGCCGCTTCGCTCGTCTGCCGGCTGCGCTTCATTCCCGGGGGCCCTCCATTGGCACACAAGGGGCGGAGCGTGATTTGACTGGGGCCATGCTCCTTCCGACTCCGAGTCCTACCGCGAAGTCCGGAACGGGCCTCGCCCTGCTCGAGGCCCTGCTGCTCAAGGATCTGGAGCGGCTTGCCTACCCGAAGCGCTCCTGGGTGCTGCCGCGCCGCTCCCAGGAAGGACAGGCCGTGCTCGATGTCGTCATCATCGGCGGCGGGCAGAGCGGGCTGGCGGCGGCCTTTGGCCTGCTGCGCGAGAAGGTGACGAACCTCCTCGTCGTGGACGAGAACGCGCCGGGCCTCGCCGGGCCGTGGAAGACGTTCGCGCGCATGCACACGCTGCGCACGCCCAAGCACCTCACCGGCCCGGACCACAACCTGCCCAACCTCTGCTTCCAGAGCTGGTACGAGGCCCAGCACGGCGAGGAGGCCTGGCAGCAGCTTGGCCTCATCCCCAAGGAGCTCTGGGCGGACTACCTCGACTGGTACCGCCGCTTCCTCGGCATTCCCGTGCGCTGCCATGCCCGCGTGGGCGCCCTCTCCTGGCGCGCCCAGGACGCCTGCTTTGCCGTCCCCCTCCAGCCCCAGGACGGCGGGGCCCCGGAGGTGCTGCTCGCCCGCAAGGTGGTGGTGGCCACCGGCATCGACGGCTCCGGCCGCTGGGAGAGCCCCGCCATGGTGTCCCGGCTGCCGCGCGAGCTGTGGGCCCACACCCGGGATGCCATCGACTTCGAGGCCCTGCGTGGCAAGCGCGTGGGCCTGCTCGGCGCGGGCGCCTCCGCCTTCGACAACGGCGCCGTGGCGCTGGAGAAGGGCGCGGGCGAGGTCCACCTCTTCTACCGCCGCAAGACGCTGCCCACGGTGAATGCCTACCGCTGGGCGGAGTTCGTCGGCTTCCTCAAGCACCATGGGGACCTGCCGGATGGGGACCGCTGGCGCTTCATCCGCCGCATCCTGGAGATGGGGCAGCTCCCGCCGCACGACACGTACCACCGCGCCCGCGCCCACCCGAACTTCCACCTCCACGCGCAGAGCCCCTGGCTGGACGTGCAGGCCGTGAAGGGCGAAGCCCACGTCACCACGCCCCACGGCACGTTCGCCTTCGACAAGCTCATCGTCGGCAGCGGCACCGTGACGGACCTCACCCTGCGCCCGGAGCTGGCGAACGTGGTGGCCGACATCGCGCTGTGGAAGGACCGGTACACCCCGCCGCCCCAGGAGGCGCACGAGGACCTGGCGCGCCACCCGTACCTGGGCCCGAACTTCGAGTTCCAGGAGAAGGTGCCCGGCCGCGCGCCCTACCTCTCCTCGCTCTTCAACTACACCTTCGGTGGCCTGCCCTCGCTGGGGTTTGGCGGCGCGAGCATCTCGGGGCTGAAGTACAGCCTGCCCCGGCTCGTGTCCGGCATCACCCGCCAGCTCTACCTGGAGGACAAGGACGCCTTCTTCGATTCCCTGATGGCCTATGACGTGAAGGAGTTCGAGCTGTGAGTTCTCAGCCGTGGGCGCTGGCCAGCCAGCGCGTCGTCACCGAGTCGGGCGTGCGCGAGGCCGCCGTCGTCATCCGCGACGGCAAGGTGGCCGCCGTGCTGCCCCTCTCGAAGGTGCCCGCGGGCCTGCCCGTGGAGCACGTGGGCCAGAAGGTTGTGATGCCCGGCGTGGTGGACTGCCATGCCCACATCAACGAGCCGGGCCGCACCGAGTGGGAGGGCTTCGAGACGGCCACCCGCGCGGCGGCCAGCGGCGGCATCACCACCGTGGTGGACATGCCGCTCAACTCCATCCCCGCCACCACCACCCTGGCCGCGCTGCAGCTCAAGGCCGCCGCCGCCGAGGGCCACTGCGCCATCGACTATGGCTTCTGGGGCGGCGTCATCCCCGGCAACGGGGCCGAGCTGGAGGCCATGGCCGGCGCGGGCGTCACCGGCTTCAAGTGCTTCCTCATCCATTCGGGCGTGGACGAGTTCCCCCACACCACCCGCGAGGACCTGGAGCGCGCCCTGCCCGTGCTGGCGCGGTGCGGCGTGCCGCTCATCGTCCACGCGGAGCTGACGCCCGACGAGAAGCCGCCCCAGGGCGACACGCGCACCTACCGCAGCTACCTGGAGTCGCGCCCCCGCCAGTGGGAGGACGATGCCATCCGGATGATGGTGGAGCTGTGCCGCAAGCACCGCACCCGCGTCCACATCGTCCACCTGTCCTCCTCGGATGCGCTGCCGGATATCGCCGCCGCCCGGCGCGAGGGGCTGCCCTTCTCCGTGGAGACGTGCCCCCACTACCTCACCTTCGACGCGGAGCACATTCCCGACGGCGCCACCTTCCTCAAGTGCGCCCCGCCCATCCGCGAGGCGGAGAACCGCGAGAAGCTCTGGCAGGGCCTGGCGCGCGGGGACATCGACATGGTGGTGTCGGACCACTCGCCGTGTACCCCCGCCCTCAAGCACCTGGACAAGGGGGACTTCTCCGCCGCGTGGGGCGGCATCGCCTCGCTCCAGTTCAGCCTCCCGGCCGTGTGGACGGGCATGCGCGAGCGCGGCCACGGGCTGGAGGCGCTCGTCCGGTGGATGTGCCGCCACCCCGCCCGCCTCATTGGCCTGGAGGGCACCAAGGGCAGCCTGACGCCCGGCGCGGACGCGGACCTGCTCGTGTTCGACCCGGAGGCCACCTTCACCCCCGAGGCCGCCCACGTGCGGCACCGGCACAAGCTCACCCCCTACGCGGGCCGCTCGCTGCACGGCGTCGTGGAGCGCACCTACCTGCGGGGCGAGCCGGTGTACACGGAGGGCGCGTTCGCCGCCCGCCCCGGGGGCCGCTGGGTGCGTCGCCCGGGCAAGGCCTGACAGAAGGCCGCCACAAGGCATACATCCCCTCGCATCAGCCGGGCTACACGCGAGGTGAACCCACACCTCAACGCCCTGGCACGGCCTGCGCGGAGGAGTAAGGTAGCCCGCGAGGGGAGACTCACCACATGCAGACACCTGAAGAGGGCAAGATCCGCGTTGCCTTCGCCGAGCTCATCGACCTTGTCTCCGAGAAGGTGGGCGGCAAGGCCCTCCTGGCCAATGACGAGTTCTTCGCTCCCAAGGAGAACCTGCTCAAGCCGGGCCGGGGCGTCTTCATCCCGGACAAGTACACGGAGTTCGGCAAGTGGATGGACGGCTGGGAGACGCGGCGCAAGCGCGTGCCCGGCTACGACTGGTGCATCCTCCAGCTCGGCCTGCCCGGCGTCATCCGCGGCGTGAACGTGGACACCAACCACTTCCTGGGCAACTTCCCCGAGTACGCCTCGGTGGATGCGCTGGAGGTGACGGGCTCGCCCACGCCGGAGTCGCTGGTGGACGCGGCGTGGACCGAGGTGGTGCCGCGCACGAAGCTCTCCGGGGGCACGCAGAACTTCCTGCCCGTGGCGAGCGAGCGCCGCTGGACGCACGTGCGGCTCAACATCTACCCGGACGGCGGCGTGGCGCGCTTCCGCGTGCACGGCGTGGTGCGGCCGGACCTGGTGGCGCTGCGCGCGAGCGAGGGCGTGGACCTGGCGGCGGCAGAGAACGGTGGCACCGTCGTCACGTGCAATGACGCGTTCTTCGGGCCCAAGGACAACCTCATCATGCCGGGCCGGGCGGTCCACATGGGCGAGGGCTGGGAGACGCGGCGCAAGCGCGTGCCCGGCTTCGACTGGATCGTCGTGAAGCTGGCGGCGCCGGGCACCGTGCAGCGCGTGGAGGTGGACACCAACCACTACAAGGGCAACTTCCCGGACATGTGCTCGCTGGAGGGGTGCACGCTGAAGGAGGACCTGCTCGACTTCGCCAACGCGAAGGACATCGCCTGGCAGGAAATTCTCCCGAAGACGAAGCTCCAGGCGCACCACCGCCACTTCTTCGAGGCCGAGCTGAAGACCTCGGGGCCCTTCACCCACGTGCGCCTGAACATCTTCCCAGACGGAGGCATCAGCCGGTTGCGCATCCATGGACGTGCGTCGTGAGCCGGCTCGACTGGCTCAACGGCCTGCCACTGGAAGACGCGCAGGCGGAGTTCCTCCGGTGCTGTGGCTCCCGCCGCTGGGCGGAGGGCATGGCGCGGGCGCGCCCGTTCGCCCGGGAGACGTCGGTGTACACGGAGGCGGGCTGGCTCTGGTCCCAGACAGGCCCCGAGGACTGGAAGGAAGCCATCACCCACCACCCGCGCATTGGCGACATCTCCAAGCTGCGCGAGCGCTTCAAGGCCACCAGCACCTGGTCCGAGCAGGAGCAGAAGGGGGTGCAGGGCGCGAGCGAGGAAGTGATTCAGGGGCTCGCCGACGGCAACCGGGAGTACGAGGAGCGCTTCGGCTTCACGTTTCTCATCTGCGCCACGGGCAAGAGCGCGGCGGAGATCCTGGAGCAGCTGCGCGAGCGGCTGAACAACCCCCCGGCCCTGGAGATGCGCATCGCCGCAGGAGAACAAGCGCAAATCACCCGCATCCGACTGGAGAAGCTTCTCACCAGCCCATGAGCACCCTGTCCACCCACGTCCTCGATACGCAGTCGGGCCGCCCCGCCGCGGGCGTCCCCATCACCCTGGAAGCCCAGACGCCCAGCGGCGAATGGCGGGAGCTGGCGAGCGGAACCACCAACACGGATGGACGCGTCCGGGACTTCCTGCCTGCCGGAACGAAGCTGGAGCTAGGCATCTACCGGATGACCTTCCACACGGGAGAGTACTTCCGGGCGAACAGCCTCAAGGGCTTCTACCCATACGTCCCGGTGGTGTTCGAGCTCGCCTCGGCAGAGGAGCACTACCATGTGCCCCTGCTGCTCAGTCCGTTCGGCTTCTCCACTTACCGGGGCAGCTAATATTACACGGTCACTTCCAGCGGACTCTAAGCCAGGGAAACTAAATCCGTTCAGAGGGGGCCCGAAAAGCCAGAGGCTCCAGCCGCCTTGAGTGGCGCAGTCTCCGAGAAGCAGGCGGACAGTATCTGAAAGAACGCTTCACGTCTCTTGCTCAGCATGAAGCTGAAGCCGGTGCGCTTCAGCTTCTTCTAGAAGTTTTCGATCCAGTTCAAGGTTTCCGATGTCGGGACTCGGGGGTTGTGGCACCCCAGAGGATGCTCGGGATGAGGAGGCAACAAGGGCGCCAACTTCGCCCACACCTCCTCCTTCATCCTTACGTAACGTAGGCCCCTTTCCTCCCTACTGAATTACTCTCTTAGTCGCAGAAGGTGTAGGAGTGGTTGTGGTCGTAGAAATAGGACCAGACGCGACGCTGGCTCCCGTCGTAGTTGGTCTTCCAATCCACGTCGTTGACGCCCGGGTAGTAATCGGGCGACCACTGCCCGTTGAACCACTGGATGCGGTAGGAGGCGATGTCACAGACGTAGGTGCCGGCGCACTGTGAGGGGTAGTAGTCCCGCAGCACTTTCGTATCGGTGCTGAGCGAGAGGTTCTGTGGCCACCGGTTGTCATAGGTCGGCCCTTGCGTAACCGTGTAACAATTGGCAGAGGCCGAGTACGCTGCCAAGGAGCCGCCAACCGCCGCGAGCACTCCAAGATTTTTGAAGAAGCCGTTCATTTCAAGACTCCTGTTGCGAGTGTTTTATGCCTCCGCAGACAGAGGCGAGGGAACGTACGGCCCCTCGCTCAAAACAGAAGCCCGACTTGGGTGCTAAGCCCCCGGACAGACATAGATGTTGACCATCTGCTCGCCACCCCGCGGTGCTCCCCCCTCCCTGCGAGAGAGGCTGGGATGAGGGCGGTGTACAACAATTTCGTCCTGGGGCTTATGGCGGCCGGACTCCACCATTCTGCTTTTGCTACCGGATACGCTTCAGGCCGCCGCCGCTGGAGCCGCCCAAGAAGTACGAAACTCGAACTTAGCGTGGACTAGATGTCGAGGGCGGTGGCGGATCGAACGTGGGCCTATAGCATTTTCCCTTCCATTCGTACGCATGCGCGCCACAAGGCGGCAACTCCTCCGCCAGGGCAATCCAGCACCCTTCGTTGATTTTGATCTCAGGCTTCGCGCACGGGGGACGATGCTGGCCAGGAAACGGCTTCTTGGGCATATCAAAACCGATTCCACCTTGCTCAACCTTAGGTAGAATCCCTCCCCTGGAGGAATCACTCACGGCGTCCCCAAGACCTGCAGTCCCACCGTCTTCAGCATGGTGCTGACGCGCGGGCTGGGCTATTTTAACGAGTTCTTTCCCGCCCTTCGCAGGCTTGGCCCACTCGCCTTCTTCCCACCACAAGGCGCTCACCACTGCTACTGTGAGTCCCCCGAGCCATGTCGCTCCAGTGCCCCACCCTCCAAACCGCCCCTCCTTCACAGGAGCGGCCTGCTTCGAATGCCGAGTGATGACATTGGATGCTTGTCTTCCAACATCCATTGCTGCACTTACCAAGGCTTGAGCCACTTCCTCCGCATTTCCCCGAGCCAAGGGAGCCTCGGAGAGCATGCGACGGATGAACGCCGCCAATTTTGGACTGACACGTGCCAGTCTCTCGGGGGCTATTCGCTTTGAGCGGACATACCCGTCCTCCATATCCAACGCCTTGGGTTCCAAAGATGGAGGGTACTTTCCGGTGACAAGCCGATAGGCCATTACTCCCAGTGCGTACACGTCATCGGTCGGTCCAGCTTCGTAGTGTGCCGAGTCGTCGTACCGAAATCGCCACCGGAAGCGCAGCGCTTCAATACTCCAGTATTGAAACGTTCCAGGAGGCTCCGGCCGCCACGTGAGCCTTTTTGCCCCCGCGTAGCTACCCGAGCCGAAGTCCATCAGCACGGCCTTGGTGCCATCCGCACACACCAAGACGTTGTCGCCCTTCACGTCCCGATGAACACCACCCGCTGCGTGCGTGGCGGCCAAAGCACTGGCCACCTGTGCCAGCAATCCCAAGACTTGCCGGGAGGAAACGGGATGGCGCTCGGCCCATTCGTACAGCGGCACTCCCTCCACCCACTCCATCACCAAGTATGGAAAAGACACGCCTTCAGGCGACTCCCAAGTGCCCTGGTCGAATAGCCTTGGCACGTGAGCATGCGTCAACCGCGAGAGCAGCTCCGCCTCCCGTTCGAACCGAGGGTCCATCGGACGCAACGACAACTTCAGCGCGAAGGTTCCCGCTCCCTCATCCCCCACTCTTTCGACACGGTAGACCATGCCGTAGCTGCCGTGACCGCCCCGGCCCAGCACACGCCAAGCGCCCACTTGAACGCCGAGCGGTAAAGCGGAAGGTTCCATTGCTGAAGGCTCCACGAAGGTTCACTTCCTACGGAACTACACCTTTCTCCCCGCTCGCTCGACGAGCACGTCCATCCCGTCGGCCAAGCTGCGTAGCAGGTTCAGTGCATCCTCGGCGTCCGCGTTGCCGACGTGGCTCCAGATCTCAGCCTGCGCCTTGGCCAGGCCTTCGAGCGTGATTGGGTAGCTCGCAGCCTCGGTGACAGCGCCCTTCTCATTGATGAGGTAGCGGCCGTTCAACGCAAACAGCACCTGCGCCATGCAGCACAGTGCCCGGTAGGCGCAGCCCGCGACATGTGTCTGCTCGGCGCGTAGAGCCGCCTTCTCGGCATTCGAGATGGCAAAGCCCACCTCCCAGCCAAAGCGGGCAATCAGTGCATCCCTCAGCGCCTCGGGGTACGGACAAGTCTCCTTCTTCAATTCCGCGATTCGGCCGGATGGATCGTGAAGCGGCTGGCAGGTCGCGACCTCGCCCATCCAGATGACCGAGCAGAAGCCATGAGGGTGGCCCGGCTGGTAGTTCATCGAGAGGCGGCCCTGCCGCGCATCGGCGATGACCTCACGCACGCGTCCGAGATCCCGGTAGAGAAGATCGACTTTGGCACCCGCGATGGTGAGCCATCCCCCACCGTTGATCCACGGTCCCCACTCGCCAAGAGGAGTCACCATCGGTGGTTGCTCATCCACGAGGGGGGCCACGGCCCTTCTGAGCGCTTCTACATCGAGTGGCGCACCAGGCTCGTAGTAGAGGCCAAAGTCATAGTCGGAAGCAGGGCCCGCCGTCCCCCGCCCTCGCGAGCCGCCGAGCACGAGCGCAACCAAACCCGGAACAGGCTGGAGCGCCTCAACTACACGGGCAAGCAGCGCATCATTATTCTCGCTTGAGGATGAGCCCATCGTCACTGACCGCATAGCTGGCCCCCGCATCCATGAGGCTGGGTTGAAGCCCACAGCGCTCATCTTCTTTGGGAGTGAAGTGAATGAAAGTTACTCTTTCGCCACCGCGAACCCATGCATCGTAACTTTCCAACCTAGACAGGCAACGCGTCCAAGCGTCATCCGTTTTCGAAGCTTCTGAGCCTAGAGGTTTGAAATCATCCATCGCGATCTGGAGCGCCTTGAGTTGCGGTCCTGTCAGAGCCGTTGTCTTGTCCTGACTCCACTCGGGAAATTGAATCGGCGCGGCTACTTGCTCAGAAGCAACCCGAGGTTTGCGATGAACATGGAAGCATCCTGAGCAGGAGAAGAGAAGTGCCTGCAGCGCCAATACCTTCATCCCTGTGTATTCACGCACCGCAAGTTTCGTCATTCGCCCCTCACGTCATCCGTCACGTGTTTGATGGCTGCAAACTTACCGTCCTTCAGTTGAAACACTGTTCGTGCTTGAAAATCGTACAGGTACATTTCACACAGAGGATTGAGCATCACTCGAAAGTAGAACCGCTGGCGCCTGGCCTGAAGGTCTTCTGGTGAGAAGCGCGTGCTGGATGGATGGTTGTGGTAATCGGCGTAGATCACGGAGCTAGGAGCGCCAGGATCACTAACAACATCAGGGATAAAACACTGCTTGCGTCCACCCGCAGCTTCCAATGCGGGGCCTAGCGAGGAAGGATGGCTCGCGTAGAAGCGGTCACTCCCGGGCCGTTGGTAGATCACCCCGCAGTATTCTTGGCCCCCACGCCGGTTGCCCGCGGTTGATCCAGGCATCTTGCGGAGTTCTTCGCAGAGGAGAGGCCCCAGGGTTTCCAGGTTGTCGATGGGGCCCAGGAGTGGACCTGCAACCACCAAGCGGTTTGCAGAGTCATGCCAAAACTTGGGCGATTCGCTTGTGGCGCAGGCCAGAACGAGCCCTATCCACATGGAACTCAACCGGAATGGGGGAATAGAGCTTGAGAGCTCTCGCACATAGCGCATCCACTGACTCTATCAATGCCTGCCCCCAGTCACCTAGAGGCAACCCTCTGAAGCTACACGCGCACGCTGACTCACGAGCACGAGCCGTTCTCTTAGCCAGCCGCATCGACCGGACAGTTCGGCACCAGGTGGCCTCTGAATCCCTGGTCCATCAGGTACCGCCACGACTCCAGGATGTCTGAGGGCAGGGAATGCTCCTGCTGAAAGCCAAGCCGGGGGTAGACGCGAATCCGGTGGATGTCCCCCACCATCTCGTCGATCACCCCCAGAATGCCCACCACGTTCGATACGCCGTCGGGAAAATCGATGGGGGGGCAGTCCACGTTCGATGTGATGCCCGGCCACCCCACCGCGGCGGTCAGCGCCACCCGGAGAACGGAGTTCGGCTTCGTGAGAAACGTCACCGTCCGGGCCTGCGGCGCCAGCTTCCTCGAAAAGGCAATGTTCTCTCCGAAGTTCGTGGCCCGGTCCTCGATGAGGACCTGCGCTTCGGAAACTCCATTCGCCCGGACCCGCTCCAGGAACACGAGCGCCTCCGGCTTGTCCCACAGGTGCCGCGTCCAGTTCCCAGTGTTCCCGCTGATAAGGAGCTGCTTCGTCAGCCCTTTCTTCAGGAGTTCGCAGGCGTAATCGCACACCCGCAGGTCGTACGAGCAGCAGATCACCGCGAGCTCGGATGGCGCCTGGCGCTTGAAGGAAGACAGGTAGTCCCAGAGCCGTCTCGCGTGCTCGAGCGTCATCGACATTCGCAGCCCCCTGCCTCCTCAGCGGCTGCAAGCCATCCGCAACTCGGGGCCAGACGGGAAGCGCTTGACCACCTCTCCCGGAGACCGGGGCTGGAACGTGATGCCCGTGAAGTCCTGGACTGTCGTCCGGGCCCCGGACGCCAACAGCTCCTCGCCGCCAATTCCCACGCAGTAGGCCCCCGCCCCAGCGGCGGACCGCACGCCGCTGAGGGAGTCCTCGTAGACGATGGTCTCCGAGGCGGAGAGGCCCAGCAGCGAGGCCGCCCGCAGGTAGGGCTCGGGGTCCGGCTTCCCCCGGCTGACGTCGTCACGGCTGACAATCACCTCGAAGCGTCCCGCCAGCCCAAGGCTCTGGAGAACGAACTCGATCCGGCCCTGCCACCCGCTCGTCACCAGTCCGAAGCGGATCCGGTATTCGGCCAGGGACTGGATGAGCTTCTCCACGCCGGCAATCGCTGCGCAGGGGGAGCGCTCTTCGAGGACTTCCACCTTGCGGTGGATCTGCCGCTGCTCCTCCGCCGAGGCGTTGGGAAAGAGCGCGTTCACGGTGTAGCTGCCCGGACGCCCGTGAACGAGCTCGTGCATCTCCGGGTCGCTGATGGGGCGCCCCAGGCTCTCGGCCACCGTCCGCCAGGACTTTTCAACGACAGGCTTCGAGTGGACGAGCACTCCGTCCATGTCGAAGAGGACGGCGGAGAATCGGGTACTGGCTGCACTCATGTGAAGGAGCCTATCTCAAGGCGCCACGCCTCGCGCTATGGTGGCCGCCTCTCTCCCTCGAGTTGAGTTCCTCCTCTCTTATGATGAAGACCACCCTCAAGCCCTCCTCCCTTGGCCCCGCCCGTGCCGCGCTGAAGAAGGCCAACCTGGCCTACACCCAGGCCTACCCGGGTGAGTCCTCCCGGCGCCAGCCTGTGCACACCGTCTACGGTGGCGCGCAGATCTTCAAGTCGGACACGGCCCGGAAGATGGGGCAGACGGCCCTCGCCACCCTGCAGGACTCCGCGCCGGACGCCAAGACGTTCGCCGAGTGCCTCGGCTTCCCGAAGACAGGTGGTTTCGGCAAGCGCGTCTACGAGCGCGTGGTGGCCAAGCTCGAGCGCGAGCCCGTGGAGGACTTCCGCATCGACTTCGAGGACGGCTACGGCCACCGCCCCGATGCCGAGGAGGACGGCCACGCCGTGTCCGCCGCCGAGGAGACCGCCAAGGGGCTCAAGGCGGGCACGCTGCCGCCGTTCATCGGCATCCGCATCAAGTCCCTCTCCGAGGAGCTGTTCGACCGCAGCCTGCGCACGCTGGACCTGTTCGTCAGCACGCTCCTGGAGCGCTCCGGCGGCAAGCTGCCCCCCAACTTCGTCATCACCCTGCCGAAAATCACCGTCGTGGAGCAGGTCACCGCCCTGGTCCGCCTGCTGGAGGCGCTGGAGAAGGCCAAGAAGCTGCGGACCGGCTCCATCCCCATCGAGCTGATGGTGGAGACGCCCCAGTCCCTCTTCGACGCCGACGGGCGCCTGGCGCTGACGGACCTCGTCGCCGCCGCGGAGGGCCGCTGCGTGGGCGCCCACCTCGGCGTCTACGACTTCACCGCCTCGCTCAACATCACCGCCGCCTATCAGAGCATGGCGCACCCGGCCTGCGACGTCGCCCGCCACCTGATGCAGCTCGCCCTGGCGGGCACCGGCGTGGCGCTCTCGGACGGCGCCACCAACGTGATGCCCGTGGGCCCGCATAAGAAGGATGTGAAGAAGGCCCTCACGCCCGCCCAGAAGAAGGAGAACCGCGAGGGGGTCCACCGCGCGTGGCGGCTCGCGTATGACCACACGCGCCACTCGCTGGAGCGCGCCATCTACCAGGGGTGGGACCTGCACCCCGCGCAGCTCCCCGTGCGCTACGCGGCCGTGTATGCGTTCTTCCTGGAGGGGTTGGATCCCGCCTCGCGCCGGCTGAAGTCCTTCATCGACAAGGCGGCCCAGGCCACGCTGCTCGGCGACGTGTTCGACGACGCGGCCACCGGTCAGGGCCTGCTGAACTACTTCCTGCGCGGCATCTCCTGCGGCGCCATCACCGAGGAGGAGGCCCTGGCCACCGGCCTCACCCTGGAGGAGCTGCGCAGCCGCTCCTTCCTGAAGATCCTCAACGGCCGCCGCGAGGCCAGCGCGCGGTAACACCCGGCCCGCCGCCGGGACTCACCAGAACATGTCCTGATCCTCGGTGACTCCCGGCACGCTGGCGAGCGTGTACGTCTGGCCGCCCGCCCGCACCGTGCCCTCGAAGAGCCCCACCGGCTGCGCGAAGCGGCTCACCAGCAGCCGGAGGCTCTTGTCCTCCCGGTGCACGTGGATGGGCTTGAAGTGCAGGTCCACCGCCCCGTCCTCCGTCGTCACCCGCCAGGGCTCCAGCAGGTCCTTGCGCTCGTACGTGAAGCGCGCCCGAGCCAGCGAGTAGAGCCGGTCCCCCACCCAGAACGCGTTCTCGTTGGACTGGGGGTCCTCGTTGAAGCCCTCCACGAAGTTGAAGCCCACCGGCGTCCCGTCCGCCAGGCGGCCCGCGCCGAACGCCCAGCGCCACGCCGTGTGCCGCGCCAGGTAGCCCTGCGTGTAGTCCAGCCCGCCCACCCCGCCATCGAGCCGGAACTGCCTGCCGCCCACCTCCAGGCTGCCCAGCGCCAGCAGCCCGCCCCGCTTCTGCGTCACGTTCACCAGCCCGTCGTTCTTCACGGGCGCGATCACCGTGAGCGCCGGAGGGCCTCCGGCCACCACCAGCTCCCCCTTCCACCGGAAGGGCTGGAAGCCCGGCGTCCGCGCGCGGCGGATGTCCACCTCCACCTGGTAGCGCTCGTCGTCCTCGCCCCGCCAGGCCGCCAGGCGGCCGCCCAGCGTGCGGAACGACACGTCCAGCCCCGCCCCCGGCCGGTCTCCCACCGAGGCCAGCGCCCGGGGCACCCCCAGGAAGCTCACGTCACACAGCGGGCGCTTCTCCTTCAGGTCCACCGCCACCGCGAACGCGTTCGCCCCGTAGCCCAGGTCCACCACCGCGAAGAGCGCGGCCACCTCCTGCGTGGCGGCGAACAGGTAGTTCCAGCGCTTGCGCTTGAACAGCTTCAGGGCCGTCGAGGGCGCCCAGCGGCCCTGCAGGCGGCCCAGGTCCACCTCGCGCAGCTCTCCCAGGTAGGTGCCGAAGCACGGCTCGCCTTGCGCCGTGCAGACGGAGGCGGGCGCGGAAGCCAGGGTCATCTCTTGCTCGGGTGTCATTTCCGCATTGTGCGGAGAAGGCCCAGCCGCCGCCATGAAACTCTTGGAGGGGGGGACTACCAGGTGACGTGCAGCGTGAAGCTGATGGGCGAGTGCCGCACCACCCGGATGCTGGGCACCACGCGCGTCAGCCGCAGGCCTTCCTCCACCACGCCCTGGAGGAAGAAGGGCGACAGGTCCACGCTGGCCCGGAAGTCCAACCGGAACTGGCGCTCGTTCACCTGCACCGCGTTCACGGAGATGGGCGAGGTGTCAAAGCGCAGGTGCTCGGGGAACTTCTTGAGGAAGCGCACCGGCCCCACCAGCGGAACGCCCGCGGACACCGCCCCGCCCAGCACCGTGCGCGCGAAGCCCTGGACGAACTGGTGGCCCAGCCGCCGCCGCCCCTCCTCCACCGTCAGCCCCGGGTAGAAGCACCGGCAGGCGATGTCCAGGCACTTGCGGAACAGACTCATGGGGTACTGCGGCAGGAGATCATCCCGGTCGAACCCCACCTTGCGCAGCTCCGCCTCGAAGTACGAGTCCCGCTTCACCCCATGAACGAACAGCCCCTCGAACAGAATCGACCGCGTCATCGGCTCGACGCTCAAAGGCGGGGGGGTCGGGTGCAGGGTGGTCCGCATAAACGGGAGATTCACACCTTCGGACGCCGTGCGCAAAGCCTTGGAGTTCACTTTCCGTCCTCTCCTACCGCACGGTGCGTTTTCTTAGCGGCCGAAAATGATGCGTTCTTGACCCAGGAGGTGCGTGGTGAAGCGCAGGCAGGCCGCCGCCGCCACCAGGCACCCGAGCGCACCCAGCAGGTAGGGCAGCCCGCCCACGGCCTCGCCCCGCATCACCTCGCCCATGAGGAGCTGCTGGCCAAACACGGGGATGGCGAACATCCAGGCCTGGCTCTTGATGGGGGACAGGCCCAGGAGGAGGCTGGGCACCAGCGGCAGCATCAGCAGGAGCTGGAGGTAGGTCTGCGCCTCCTTGAAGGAGCGCGCGAAGGTGGACACCAGCACCTGCCCCGCCGAGGCGAACAGCGCCAGGGGCAAGAGCGCCGCGAGCATGCTGACCACCGACGTCCCATCCAGGTGGACCTTCAGCCCCAGGTCCTGGAGCGGCACGAGCCGCAGCATGACGAGGAAGGCCCCCAGGCACACGAGCGTGGACAGGGCCGCGAACACCACGGCGGTGAGCCACTTGCCGGCCACCACGTCCCCGCGCCCCACGGGGTTGATGAGCAGGGGCTCCAGCGAGCCGCGCTCGCGCTCCCCCGCCATGGCGTCGATGGCCACGTTCATCCCGCCCATGAGCGCGGCGAACACGAGAAAGTACGGGACGATGTAGAGCGCCCGGGCCGCCAGCCGCTCCGGCGTGGCCAGGTCCACCTCGTCCACCCGTACGGGGGCCGCCAGCTCCGGCGACACGCCGCGCGCGAAGAGCCGCTGGCCGCCCAGCATGCCCGAGTAGGCCTGGAGCATCGCCTTCAGGCGCTCGGCGTTGACGCGCGCCTCGTTGCGCGAGCTGTCCACCACCACCTGCACCGCGGCCGTGCGCCCCGAGGAGAAGTCCTTGCCGTAGTCCTCTGGAATGATGAGCACCGCGTCCAGCTTGCCCGCCTGGAGCTGGGCCTCGTAGTCCGCGGGCGGCTCGGTGAACTGGGCCCCGTAGCGCTGGAGGAAGGCCATGAGGCTGGGGGCGTGCTCCCTTCCCACCACCGGCACCTCCAGGGGCTTGGTGTCCTGGTACCAGGAGGCCATCATCGTGAAGAGCAGCGCGGAGACGAGCGGCCCCAGCAGCGTGCCCACCAGCGCGCTCGACACCGAGCGCCGGTCCCTCAGGTGGTCCTTCAGCTCCTTGCGGAACACCGTGGTGAAGCGGCTCATTGCATCAACCCCTGGTCCGATCCGATGGCGGAGATGAAGGCCTCCTCCAGGCTCTCCTTGCCCGTGCGGGCGCGCAGCTCGTCCGGGGTTCCTTCCGCCACCACGCGGCCCCGCGCCACCACGACGATGCGGTCACACAGCGCCGTCACCTCCTGCATCACGTGGCTGGAGAAGAGCACGCAGTGCCCCTCCGCCTTGAGCCTGCGGATGATGGTGCGCACCGCGCGGGTGCTCATCACGTCCAGGCCGTTGGTCGGCTCGTCCAGGAGCACGTTGCGCGGCGCGTGCACCAGCGCCCGCGCCAGGGCCACCTTCATGCGCTCGCCCTGGCTGAAGCCCTCCGCGCGGCGGTGGGCGATGTCCTTCATGTCCAGGAGGTCCACCAGCTCATCCACGCGCTTGTCCAGCGCCGCGCCGGACAGGCCGTGCAGCTCCCCGGCGTAGCGCGCATGCTCCCGGGCGGTGAGGCGCGGGTAGATGCCGCGCGCGTCCGGCAGCACACCGATGGCCCGGCGCACGTCCATGGGGCGCTCGGCCACATCCAGCCCGTCCACCCGGGCGGTGCCCTTGTCCGGGCGGATGAGCGTGTAGAGCATGCGCAGGGTGGTGGTCTTCCCCGCGCCGTTGGGCCCCAGGAGGCCCGTGACGACGCCATCCGCCGCGGAGAAGGACACATCCTCCACCGCCGTCACCGCGCCGAAGCGCTTGTGCAGGTGGCTCACTTCAATCATGCGGAAGCTCCCGTCACGGCACTGGCCCGGCGAAGGAGGTGAAGAAGGGGGGCCGCGTCATCGCCGCGCCACACTCGGACTTCAAGCCCTCCACGCTGCCTTGGGCCACGAAGTCCGCCATCAGCTTCTGGATGCAGCCGAGCGCCATCGTGCTGTGGCCCACCCCCGGCACCACCACGTGCAGGCTGTGGGGCAGCGTCTTCCGGGCCTCCTCGGCCCAGGAGGGCGGCGTCACCGGGTCCAGCTCCCCGGAGAGCAGGAGCGTGGGCACGGGCGAGTGGACCGGCTCCCGGTAGCCCTCGGGCACCGTGCCCCGGGGCCACACGCCGCAGGGCTCCAGCATGTTGCGCACCATGGAGGCGCCGAACCACGTGCCGGCCGTCTCGCGCTCGATGGCCTCGTCCGTGATGAAGGGCGCGTCCTCCGCGCAGACGACGGAGAAGAACATGCCGTGGCTCACCGACTCGCTCATGCCCCCGGTGATGCCCTGGCTGAGCGCGACGAAGGGCGACCACTCGCCCCGCGTGGCCTTGTCCAGCACGAGCGGCACCAGCGCCGCCAGCTCCGGCACATAGAGCTGGCCAAACAGCGCCTGGAGCACCGTCCTGCGTGAGAGCGTCACCTCCTCGGGCACGCCCGTGAGCGGGTGGGCCACGCGGACCTTCACCGGCGCCTGCTCCATCTGGGCCAGCATGGCCTGCACGCGCGCGCGCAGCTCCGGGAAGGCCTTGCCGCAGGCCGCGTCCTGCTCGCAGTGGGTGAAGAGCAGGTCCAGCGCGCGCTGGCCATCGCGCGGCGAGTAGAGCGGCAGGTACAGGCTCAGGGGCGCCACGCCGTCCAGGATGGCGGTGCGCACCCGGTCCGGGTGCTGGCGCATGTACACCAGCGCCGCGCGGGTGCCGTAGGAGACGCCCCACAGGTTGAGCTTCGGGTAGCCCAGCGCGTCGCGCACCTCGTCCAGGTCGTCCATGGCGATGGGCGTGGTGTACAGGCGCGGGTCGGCGTCATAGCCCTCCAGGCACTTGCGGAACTCCTCCTCGCGGTAGGCGTCGTCGAACTTCGCCGCCAGGCCCTCATCCGGCGGGGCCGGGTTGCACTTCAGCGGGTGGGAAGCCCCCGTGCCCCGCTGGTCCACCAGGAGGATGTCCCGGACGCGGTGGATGCGGTCCACCGCCTTGAGCACCGTCACCTCCGTGGCCGCCTGGCCGGGCCCGCCCGCCAGCAGCACCAGCGGCTCCGGCTCCGGGGCGGCCGCCAGCGCCGGCACCACCACCACGCGCAGGGAAATCTTCCGTCCCTGCTTCGCGGCGCGGTCCTCGAAGACATCATAGGTGCCGCACAGGGCCGGGGCCTCCAGGCCCTCGACGCGGCAGGTGCTCAGCGCCAGCCGGGGCCCCGCGGAGGCGGCGTCCTTGCGCGCACAGGCCCCCGCGAGCAGGCCCCCGGCCAGCACGAGCGCGGCGAGCCGCCAGGCGCCACGGCGGCCCGGGAGGGCACGGGGGTCAGGGGTGAAGGTTTCGCCGGCCACGCGTGCCTCCTCCAGGGGGCGTCCAGGAGCGGGACTTACCACCCTGGGCCGCCCTGCGCACTTTTCGGTGCCGGGGTACCGCTTGCAGCCACGCCCTGAAACGGCTTCCATGCCGCCCGCCCATGATGAAACGCTCTCTCCTTGCCCTGCTCGCCGTGACGCTGGTTACCCTCACCGGCTGCGCCACGCTCAAGAAGCTCTTCAAACGGCCCACCGTCAGCTTCAAGACGGCGCGCCTGTCGAGCGCCTCGCTGTCGGACGCGACCGTGGACCTGGTGTACGAGGTCCGCAACCCCAACTCCTTCGGCCTGTCGCTGGCGAAGGTGGACTACGCCTTCTTCGTCGAGGGCAAGCAGGTGGTGGCGGGCGCCCCGCGCCAGGGGCTCAACCTCAAGAAGAATGGCACCAGCGAGCTCGTCTTCCCGGCCAACGTGCGCTTCGCGGACATCGCCCCCGTGGTGCAGACGTTCCTCAACAAGGACGCGGCCGCCTACAAGGCCCAGGGCAGCATCGGCATCGAGACCCCCATCGGCGTCCTGTCCTTCCCCCTGTCCAAGGAGGGCACCTTCGAGGTGCCCAAGATTCCCAAGGTCATGTTCGAGGCGCCCCGCATCGCCAACATCACGCTGACGGGCGCCACGGTGGAGTTCCCCCTCACCATCACCAACCGCAACAGCTTCCCCCTGCCCGTGGCCGCCCTCACCGGCGCCCTCAAGGTGGCCGGGGCCAACGTAGGCACCCTGTCCACGGGCAACCTGGGCCTGCTGGATGGCGGCGGCGCCAAGCAGGTAACGCTCCCCCTGCAGATCAACTTCGCCCAGGCCGCCCAGGCCGCCTCGGCGCTGCGCTCCAACAACGCCCAGCAGCTCAGCTGGAGCGGCCAGGTGACGTCCGGCAACCAGAGCCTGCCCCTCGTCCTGTCGCAGCTCGTCAACTTCCGGCGCTGAGCCCTCCCCTCCCGAAGGGCAAGCAAGCAAGGGGGAACGGGTTGTCCCCCGCTCCCCTGGGCGCTACGGTTGCGGCGCCCCTCTTGGCCCCCTCTACTCCCATGCGACGCATCCTCTTCAAGTCGAAGATTCACCGCGCCACCGTCACCCAGGCCGACCTGGACTACGAGGGCTCGGTCACCATTGATACGAACCTGATGCGGGCCGCGGACATCCTTCCCTACGAGAAGGTGGCTGTGTGGAACGTGACCCGGGGCACGCGCCTGGAGACCTACGCGCTCGAGGGCGAGGCCGGCAGCGGCGTCATCTGCATCAACGGCGCGGCGGCCCACCTCAACCAGCCCGGGGACGTGGTCATCCTCGCCACGTTCGCCGAGGTGGAGGCCTCGGAGCTCGCCGGCTGGGAGCCCACCGTCGTCTTCGTGGACGCCAAGAACCGCCTCATCCCGGGCCGCACCCAGGAAGTCCCCGGCCCCGCGCGCCGCATCGCCTGAGCCCCCGGCCCCCGGCCAAGCGGAGAAAGTCCGGATTCCGGCGTCTTTTCCGGAAGCGGGGTTGAGCTTTCAACATGCCCTGGGGGCTTGTCCTCACATCGCACAAGACGCCAGGATCTCTCCCAAAGCACAATGGCGCTGGGGGGAATTGATCCATGCTGACCATACCAGGCTACACACTCGTGGGCTCTCTGAAGACCACGGGGTCCAACCTGCTTTTCCGCGCCGTCCGGGACTCGGATGGCCTGCCCCTCATCCTGAAGATGCCCATGGCCTCCTCCGGCGCCCGCGAGAGCGAGCGGTACCGGCGGGAGTTCGAGCTGCTCCAGCGCTTGAGCGATGTGCAGGGCATCACCCGGGTCCACGCCTGCGAGCGCATCCATGACCGGCTCGGGCTGCTCTTGGAGGAGGTGCAGGGGGACCTGCTCGCGGACCTCACCGGCAAGCCCTTCGAGCTGGGACAGGCGCTGGACATCGCCATCTCGCTGACGTCCATCCTGGCGGAGCTTCACCGGCGCGGCGTCATCCACAAGGACATCAAGCCCTCGAACATCATCATCACCCCCTCGGGCGAGGCGCGCCTCATTGACTTCGGCATCGCCACGCTCCAGCTCGTGGAGCACGTGGACGCGGCGCCCGCCCCCCTCATCGAAGGCACGCTGGCGTACATGTCGCCCGAGCAGACCGGGCGCATGAACCGCGCGGTGGACTACCGCACGGACCTGTACTCGCTGGGCATCACCCTCTACGAGATGCTCACGGGCCGCCGGCCCTTCCACGGGCGCGACGCGCTGGAGTGGTTCCACGCCCACATGGCGGTGGTGCCCCAGCCTCCCCTCGAGCTCGTGCCCAGCCTGCCGCCGGTGCTCTCCGCCATCGTGCTCAAGCTGATGGCCAAGGTGGCCGAGGAGCGCTACCAGAGCGCCGACGGGCTGAAGGCGGACCTGGAGCGGTGCCGGGAGAACCTGCGCCGGGGCGTGGACGAGGACTTCCCCCCGGGCGTGTATGACTTCCCCACCCACTTCCAGCTCCCCCAGCGCCTCTACGGGCGCGATGCCCACGCGGCCACGCTGCTCCAGGGCTTCGAGCGCGTGGCGCGCGGCGGGCGCCCCGAGCTGCTGCTCGTGCGCGGCTACTCCGGCATCGGCAAGTCCGCGGTGGTGCACGAGCTGCACAAGCCCGTGGTGCGCCAGCGCGGCTTCTTCCTCAGCGGCAAGTTCGATCAGCTCCAGCAGGCCATCCCCTACGCCACCCTGGCGCAGGCCATCCGGGGCCTGACGCAGCACCTGCTGGCCGGCAGCGACGAGGCGCTGGCCCGGTGGCGCGCGCGGCTCCAGGAGGCCTTCGAGGGCCAGGGCCAGCTCCTGGTGGACCTGGTGCCCCAGTTGGAGCTCGTCGCCGGCAAGCAGCCGCCCGTGCAGGAGCTGCCCCCGTCCGAGGCCCAGCACCGCTTCACCCGCGTGTTCCGCAAGTTCCTGGGGCTGTTCGCCACCCCGGAGCACCCGCTCGTCCTGTTCCTGGATGACCTGCAGTGGGCCGACATGGCCAGCCTCCAGCTCATCCAGCACCTGCTCACCTACCCCACCTCGCCCTCGGTGCTCGTCATTGGCGCCTACCGGGACAACGAGGTGAGCCCCTCGCACCCGCTGAGCCTGGCGCTGACGCAGATGCGCGAGGCGGGCGCGCGGATGACCGACGTGCAGCTCGAGCCGCTCCACCTCGAGCAGGTGCGGCAGCTCGTCTCGGACGCGCTGCCCGGCGCGGTCACCACGGAAGTCGTGGAGCCGCTGGCGAAGCTCGCGCACGAGAAAACGGGCGGCAACCCGTTCTTCCTCCTGCAGTTCATGCTGACGCTCCACCAGGACGGGCTGCTGGTGCGCACCCTCAAGGGCACCTGGCGCTGGGACGCGGCGGGGGTCCAGGCGAAGGGCTACTCCGACAACGTCGTGGACTTCATGGTGGGCAAGCTGCGCCAGCTCTCCTTCGGCACCCAGCACCTGCTGCGGCTGGCCGCGTGCGTGGGCAGCACCTTCCCGCTCCAGACGCTGGGCATCATCTCCCACCGCCCGGAGGTCACCGAGGTGCAGCGGGAGTTGTCCCCCGCCTTCCTGGAGGGGCTGCTCGTGCGCGTGGGCACGGAGCAGTACCGGTTTCTCCACGACCGCATCCAGCAGGCCGCCTACACGCTCATCGCCAAGCAGGAGCGCAAGAACGTCCACCTGAAAATTGGCCGCTTGATGCTGGAGAGCCTCTCGCCCGAGGAGGTGCAGGAGAAGCTCTTCGATGTCGTCGGCCAGCTCAACGCCGGCGCGGAGCTCATCATCGAGCCCGGGGAGCGCCTGCGCGTCGCGCGCCTGAACGCCGAGGCGGGCCGCAAGGCCAAGGACTCGGTGGCGCTGCGCTCGGCGGTCAATTACTTCACCGCGGCGTTCCAGCTCCTGCCGGGCGAGCCGTGGGAGGTGGACCCCGCGCTGGCCTTCCGCATCCGGCTGGAGCACGCGACGTGCGAGTTCATGAGCGGCAATGCCACCGAGGCGATCCGCCTGGTGGATGACCTGCTCCTGCACACCCGCGCCCCCAAGGACACGGCGGCCGGCTACTGCCTGAAGACCGACATCCTCATCGGCATGGGCGACATCCAGAACGCGCTCACGTGCTTGCTGGAGGGCCTCGCGCTGATGGGCATGCCCATGTCCCCCCACCCCACGTGGGAGGAGGTGGAGGCGGCGCACGCGGAGGTGGAGGCGCTCATCGGCAAGCGCTCCATCGAGAGCCTCGTGGAGCTGCCGCGCATGACGGACCCCAACACGGAGGCCGTCATGAGCCTGCTGGGCGCCATGTACGCGCCGGCCTTCGTCACGGACACCAACCTGCTGCTCCTGCACCTGAGCCGCATGGTGGCCCTGAGCCTGCGCTACGGCAACACGGGCGCCTCGGTGAACGGCTACACGTGGTACGGGCTGGCGGTGCTGGGGCACGCCTTCAAGCAGTACCGGGAGGGCTACGCCTTCGGCGAGCTGGCGTGCGCGCTCGTCGAGCGCCACGGGTTCACGGGCCTGCGGGGCAAGGCGCTCTACGGCATGGAGATGCTGGCCTACTGGACCCAGCCGCTCTCCAAGTCCCTGGAGTTCGTCCGCCAGGCCTTCCAGCTCACGCTTCAGGCCAGTGACAGCCAGGTGGCCGGCTACTGCTTCAACCACATCGTCATGGTCCGCTTCTTCCTGGGGCACGACCTGGCGGAGGTGTACCAGGAGTCGGTCACCAACCTGGACTTCGCCCGCCGGGCGGAGTTCCGGGACTCGAAGGACATCGTCCACTTCACCCAGCGCCACGTGCAGCAGCTGCGCGGGCTGACGCCCTCGTTCGGCTCGATGAGCGGCGATGACTTCGACGAGGCGGCCTTCGAGGCGGGGCTGACCCCGGCGCGCATGAGCACCATGCGCTGCTGGTACTGGCTCATCAAGTCGCAGTCCTGCTTCATGCGCGGCGCCTATGCCGAGGCGCTCGAGGCGGCGGACAAGAGCTTCGAGCTGAGCTGGTCCTCGATTGGCCACATCCAGCTCATGGAGATCCACCTCTTCCGCGCCCTGGCCCTGGCGGCCTGCTACGGGACGATGTCCGGGGACGGGCAAGCGAAGGCCCTGGAGGCGCTGCGCCAGCACCGGCAACAGCTCGCGGACTGGGCCGTCTACAGCCCGTGGACGTTCCAGGCCCCCGAGCGGCTCGTCGCCGCGGAGCTGGCCCGCGTCACCGGACAGCATGACGAGGCCCTGCACGCCTACGAGCAGGCGTACCAGGCCGCGTCTGAGCACGACTACCGCCAGAAGGCGGCCCTCGCGTGCGAGCTGGCCGCGCGCTACTGGTACGAGCGCCAGGTGCCCACCATCGCCGAGGCCTATGCGCGCAAGGCCCGCAAGGGCTACCTGCGCTGGGGCGCCCGGGGCAAGGTCCAGCACCTGGACACCGTCTGGCCCCACCTGGCGTCCTCCGACGGAACGAATGACGCCTCCACGGACACCAACTCCACGCACATCGACGCGCTCGCGGTGGTGAAGGCCCAGCAGGCCATCTCCGAGGAAATCGTCCTGGAGCGGCTCACCGCCTCGCTGCTGCGCATCGCCATCGAGAACGCTGGCGCCCAGCGCGGCGCCCTGCTGCTGCCCAATGGTGACACCCTGTCGATCGCCGCCCTCTCCGGCGCCACGCCCCCGGAGCCCGGGACCGGCAAGGCCGAGGCCCCGCTGCCCTGGACCGTGGTCTCCTACGTGAAGCGCACGCGGGAGCACGTGCTCATCAACGACGCGTCCCAGACGCACCCGTACACGGCCGACCCCTGGTTCGAGCACAACCCGGTCCGCTCCGTGCTGTGCCTGCCCCTGCTCATGCAGGAGGAGTTCCGCGGGGCGCTGTACCTGGAGAACAACCTGGCCACCAGCGCCTTCACCCCCTCGCGCATCAAGCTGCTGGGGCACCTGGCCACCCAGGCGGCCATCTCCATCGAGAACGCCCGGCTGTACGCGGAGGTTCAACACGCCGAGGGAGCCCTGCGCCGGGCGAACGACGAGCTGGAGAAGCGCGTGGAGGAGCGCACCCGGGAGCTGAAGCAAACCCAGGCGCGCCTGGTGGACACCGCGCGCGCGGCGGGCATGGCGGAGGTGGCCTCCAACGTGCTCCACAACGTGGGCAACATCCTCACCAGCGCCGTCATCAACCTGCAGATGATGCGCGAGACGGTGGACAGCTCGCGCATGGGCCGGCTCAAGCAGGTCACCACCCTGTTCGAGCAGCACGTGGACAACCTGGCCGCCTTCCTCACGAAAGACCCGCGGGGCACCCAGGTTTCCAGCTACCTGTCCGCCCTGGCCGACGAGCTGCTGCGCGAGCAGAACACGCTCCAGGACGGCATGGGGGCGATGAGCAAGCACATCGAGCACATCCGGGCCATCGTCCAGGTGCAGCAGACCTATGCGCGCAGCACCCTCGTCACCGAGGAGTGTGACTTGTCGAACCTCGTCGAGGACGCGCTGAGCATCCAGCGCCCCGCGCTCGTCCGCCACGGCATCACCGTCTCCCAGCAGCTCACCGCGCTCCCCAAGGTGTGGATGGACAAGCACAAGGTGCTGCAGATCCTCATCAACCTCATCAGCAACGCCAAGAACGCCATGCACGCGCTGCCCGAGGGCCAGCGCTACCTGAGCATCTCCCTCGACGCCCAGGAGAACCGGGCCCGCATCCGCGTGGTGGACACCGGCATGGGCATCGCGCCCGAGGTGCGCGGGCGCCTGTTCACCCAGGGCTTCACCACGCGCGAGGGGGGCCACGGCCTGGGCCTGCACTCCAGCGCGCTGGCCGCGCGGATGCTGGGCGGCAAGCTCCAGCTGGAGAGCGAGGGGCCAGGCAAGGGCGCCACGGCCACCCTCGAGTTGCCCCTGGGCTGACAGGGCGGGCGCGCGCACGCTTTACCCTCTGGCGGACGCTCTGCGATGCTCGGGGCGTTTCCAGCAAGGGGCCCCGCCCCGGAGGCATGGCACGATGCGGAGGATGTGGGTGAGTGGAGGACTGGTGCTCGCGCTGGCGGGGTGCTCGTCCATCGAGACGCGGCCCAATCCCCAGGACGAGGACGTCCTCTTCGGCTCGAACGTGCCGGTGTACCCGGCGCCCAAGGTGAGCCGCTGCGCCGCGCACGCCAAGTCCTCGCTGCGCGGCCCGTGCGAGGACGCGCTCTACCTGGGCACCGCGTACACGCGCCGGCTCTCCGTGGGGGACGAGGTGTGCATCGATGGCGGCTACGGCGAGGAGGTGGGCCCCGCGTGCAAGGCCCGCGCGGCCGTCATCGACACGGGCACCAACAAGGTGAAGCTGGAGGTGCGCGGCACCAAGCCGGACTCCCGCTGGTTCAACTCGGAGATGCGCCATGCCTGGTACGAGGAAGGCGCCCTCGTGGACCTCTATCTCGCCGAGCAGGGGTATTAAACCACCATGGCCTTCTACGATTCCTTCGTCGCGCAGCTCTCCGCGTTCAAGAAGCTGTCCCCCCAGGAGCTGAAGAAGCTGGCCGGCTCCCGCCTGTCGGACCTGGTGCTGCAGGAGATTTCCCGCTCCCGCGTCCGGGTCTCCGACCTGGAGAAGCGCTTCCCGTCGGCGGGCCCCAAGGAGCTGGCCCAGCACCTCATCGAGGGCAAGAAGGCCATGGCCAGCATGGCCGGCGGCATCAGCGGCGTGTTCGGCCTCATCTCCGTGCCCGCGGACATGCTCTTCATGACGTGGCTGCAGATCATCCTCCTGGTGGACCTGGCCACGCTCTACAAGGTGAACCTCAAGAGCGACCGGGCCCGGGGCGAGCTGCTGGACCTGTTCGGCTATGCCAACGGCCTGGGCTCGCTGCGGCGCACCAGCCCGAAGGTGCTCGGGGGGCTGGCGGCCAAGGTGCTCGCCAAGGGCGGCCTGCCCACGCTGGGCCGGGCCATGCCGCTGGTGGCCGCGCCCATCACCGCCTACCTCAACAACCAGCACATCCAGAGCGTGGGCGAGCAGGCCGTGCGCTTCTACGAGGGCTTCGACAAGGCACACGCCAAGGCGAAGTCCCACACCAAGAAGGCCGGCTGAGCCCGCGGGCCCCTCTTCCCGGGCCCATCGACTCCTGAACATCCCGGAGCCCCTCTCCCCACCCGGGGACGGCGGCCGCGTCTCTTTTCCTTAAACGCAACTTGATTGCGTTTGTACTTTCATGACACTTACTCCCGTGCGTTTCACGAGGCCGTGAAGCGCGGAGCCCGCTTGCGGGCGTTCCCGGGAGGGTCCATGAGCAAGCTCGTGTGGGGTGTGTGCGGGGGAGGCGTCCTGGCCGCGGGGGCGCTCACCGCGTGGTTGCAGCGCCCCGTGGAGCTGCCTCCTGAGGCCCCGTTCCCTGCCGCCTCCCTCCCCGTGGAAGCCTCTCTCCCGGAGGCCTCGCCCGTGGCCGCGTCCGCCGTGGCCTCGCGTCCGCCCCGGGCGAAGGTGCCGCCTGCCGCGCCCCCCGCGCCTGTCCCGCCGCCTCCGTCCCCCACCCCGCCGCCGGTCACCGTGGCCCGGCGTCCCCCGCCCGCACGGGAGGAAGGCACCCGGGCCACCCAGCTTCGCGGCCGGATCGCCCAGGCGCTGCGCGGAGAACACCCCACGCCGGTGGCCCGCCGGGACGCCGTGCTCGGCGAGTTCTTCGCCTCGGGCGAGAGCCAGGAGCCCTGGACGCAAGAGGCCCGCGCGGCCCTGGACCGGTGGCGGGAGACGGTCGCCGCCTCGGTGCTCCCCGTGCGGCTGGAGCCCATGGGGTGCTTCAGCGCCGGGTGCCTGGCCCAGGTGAGGTTCCCGGACGCCGCCTCCTATGAAGAGGCCCACCGGCGCGTGGCGGGGCTGCAGCTCGGCGAAGTGGGGCCGCACATGCAGCTGCCTCCCGAGCACCTGCCCTCCGGCGAAGTGGCCGTCTCGTGGGCGGTGCTGCGCCCCGAGCCCCTCTGAGGCCGCGCGGACAGCCTGTTCCCCCCTCCCTCCCCTGACAAACCATGCGCTTTCCCTCCCGTCTTTCTCTCCTGGCCGTGTGTGGCCTGCTCCTCGTGGCCTGCGGTGACTCCGAGTCCTCCGAGCCAACACCCCAAGAGCCGCAACAGCCGGCAGATCCCTGCGCGCCCCACGGCCACATCCACCGCGAGGCCGAGGGCGACTGGTGCCACTGTGATCGCGGCTACCTCGCGCCCGAGGGACAGCTCGCGTGCGTGGTGGACCCCTCCTACGTGCCCCCGAAAGAGGGCGAGTTCGACTTCCAGGACGAGGGCGCGCACGCCTGCTGGCACGTGGACAACGGTCCCTACGCCACGGTGACGGCCTCGGAGGCCCGCTCACCGCGCGTGGATGCCTTCCACACGCTCTACACGCTGAACCTGCGCCCGGTGGACGGCGGGTACACCGGCTCCTTCCAGTTCAAGGCCTTCGGCACTGGGGACTTCATCGTCTACCTGAGCGAGCACGTGCCGCTCACCGTGTCCGAGGGGACGCTTCCGGTGAAGATCCTCGCCGAGAAGCACGCCTCGGTCTGCGCCGGGCTGCCGCACATGGTGGGCCTGGAGCTGACCGAAGGGGTTGTCTACACGTTCACCCTGGGCCCCACGTCCCTCGCGCAGCTCCGGATGGTCACCGAGTACTTCCCGTGACGCCCGCGAGGCCCCGGGGCCCGTAACCCTCTCACCGCTGTACCCCATGGCAGCCCAACGGCGCTCACGGTGAGCGCCGTGCGGCCATGGTTCACCCTGAGGTCATGACATGAACACAACGACGATGCGGAACATCTGGGGCGCCGTGCTGGGACTGGGGCTGGCTGCCTGTGGTCCCACCGAGGTCCAGGACGAGGCGCAGCCCGGGCAGCAGGAGCAAGGCGTGGTGCTGGAGGCGGGCTGCACGCAGCTGGACGCGCCCGTCGCGGAGCACACCTGCCACCACGTGAACAACGGCCCCGCGCTCACCGTCAACGCGAGCGCCACGCAGAACTTCCCGGGCACCAGCCCCAACATCAACACCACGCACACCTACTACACGGTCAACCTGACGGGCTCGGGCTCCTCGCGCGTGGGTACGGTGAAGTTCACCCCGGCCAAGAAGTCCGCGGACGCCACGGGCACCCAGTACGCGTGGGCGTTCTACCGCAACAACAGCACCCCGCTGGTGGTGAAGAGCGCCGATGGCAGCACGACCCTGTCGCCCGTGCTCACGCACTCCGTCGCCATGGCGGGCTGCGCGCTGACGACGGTGTCGGTCTACAACCTCACGGGCAACACCCCCTACCAGCTCGTGTTCGGCGCCACCTCGTCCGCCTCGGTGGGCATCGGCGCGGAGCGGGTGGAGGACATGCGCTCCTACTACTTCCAGGATGCGGACGGTGACGGCTATGGCAACCCCAGCGTCTACAAGCTGACCGCGTGCGTGCCGCCGGCCAACTACGTGGCCGACGACACCGACTGCAACGACAGCAACGCGTCCATCCGTCCCGGCGCGGGTTGCTAGCGCGCCTGGGGTGAGCCCGCCGCTCATCTCCGCCGGGGTGCTCCGCCATGCGCGGGGCCCCCGGCCTTCGCCGTTTCCCCCGTGCTTCCGAGATATCTCCCATGTTCCGTCTTCCCACCGCCGTGCTGTTCGCTGCCTGCTGTGCCCTCTGCCTCTCCACCGGATGCGGGGACGATGAACCCGCGCCCCTGCCGCCCCCCGGCAATGACGGAGGCAATCCGGACGCAGGCGACGGCGGCACGCCCGACGCAGGGCCCGGGGAGACCCAGGGCCCGTGGGTCACCACCTCGGTTCCCACCGAGGGCAGCACGGACCTCTACCCCGCGGAGGTGTACTACCGCACCACTGGCCAGAAGGGCCTGGCCGAGCGCAAGGTGCTCACCGTCACGTTCAACGTGCCCATGGACACCTCGGTGACCCAGGCCACGCTGCACGACAAGACGGATCCAAGCGCGGAGCCGCGCACCGTGGAGGGCACCTGGTCCCCGGACGCGAAGACGCTGACGTTGACCGTGCTCCAGCCCGAGGAGGGCGGTCCGGTCCTCTATGGAGAGAACGCCTATGCGGTGGACCTGCGGGGCCTCCGGGATGTCGAGGGGCACGCCCTCGACGCGGCCCACGCGGGGCTGGGGGATGGACAGCTGGACTTCCAGACGGCGCCCAGCGACGAGCTGCTCAACCACGCCTGCGGCCACACGCTCGCCGACACCACCACCGCCGTGAGCGCCTCCGCCACCCCGTCCGGCACGCTGCCGCGCATGGACAAGACCCATACGTACTACGCGGTGACGGTGCCCTCGGACAGCGGCGAGCCTTCCGGCTACACCCGCCTGCGCCTGATGCCCGAGACGTCCTACCTCCTCTTCCTCGATGCGCCGGTCTCCGTGGCCCTGAGTCCGCTCGCGGGCGGAACGCCCGTGGCCTCGTCGCTGGAGCCGTTGCCCCCGGCGTGCGAGGGCCTCACCCACCGCGTTGGCTTCACCACCCCGGGCGATAAAGCCGACCTCCAGGTGCACGTCACGGGCAGCGCGGCGTTCCACGCCATCCTCGAGCAGTCCTTCTAAGGACCGGCGGGCTCCCAGGCGCTCGTGAAGGCGGTGTGCCGCCGCAGGTTGATGGAGAGGGCCCGGTGCACCTGGCTCTCCGGGGGCACCGCCACCGGCCCTCCTCCTGGGGGGACTTCCAGCCGGTCGAAGTGCGTCCCCGAGAACCAGACGTGGGGCCTGGGCTCCACGAGGAACAGCCCCTCGTCGTCCAGTTCCACCTCGCTGGGCACGAACTCCACCCGCTGCAGCTCCAGCGGGGGCGGGAAGTCCAGCCCCGCCCGGAAGGCCACCGACTGGCCCTCCCGGGAGGCCCTGCCTTCCAGCAGCACCGAGTGGCCCTCCAGCCGGGCCGCCTCCACCGGCACGCCCGCGCTCGCGGGCTGGAGCAGCAGCGAGAAGGAGCGCACCATCCCGGCGATACCGGGGGCCTTGCCCAGCACGAGCGGACCGGCCCTGTCCTCCAGCAGGTCGAACACCACCTCCCGGTCCCACTCTCCCAGCACCCGCCCTCCCGAGAAGAACTCCTCGTGCGCGTGCGCGGTGGGCAGCAGCAGCTCGCCCGTTCCCCTCCAGAGCCGTCCCGTCCACGAGTCCTGAAGCGGTGAGGGGTTCTCGAAGAGGTAGATGGGCCCGAGCAGCATCCGCGCCACCGTCAGCTCCACCCGCCATCCCGTGTCCGTGGTGAAGTGGCCCACGTGCGCCTCGCCCGGGGCCAGGGCGGCGCGCAACCCCATCTGAAACGTCACCGGTCGGCCGCCCGTCCCCGAGAGCCCACACCGCACGCCGCCCAGGCCGGTCAGCAGGCCCGTGCCGAGCCACCGGGTGAAGTTCCGCCGCGTCGTCCTCATGGCTGCTCCTCCTCGAAGTCCAGGTACACCGTCAACGTGCCGCGCAGCGTCCGGGGAGCACCGGCCGCGAAGTGGCGCGTGGCCAGCAGGGAGGCGGGAGCCTCCGGGCCGCGGAAGTTGGAGACGTAGTTGAACTCCGCCTCCCGCCAGCGCGCGTCCAGGAGGTTCTCCACCGTCAGCCCCAGCTCCACCGCCTTCCACCGTCCCCGGAGCGCCGCGTCGAACAGGAAGATGGGCTCGCTGTAGCGGTCCAGCGGGAGGGGCTTGGGGCCGATGGTGCTGTGCCCCAGCGCCACGTTCCACCCCACCCGCTCGCCCCAGAGCTCGGCCTCCCCACGCACCGAGGCATCCACCCGCCCGAGAAGCCCGGGGATGTAGGGCATGACGGTCCCCTCGAACAGCTTCCACGGCGAGGCCCCGGGCACGGGCAGCGAGGCGCGGGACCACGCGATGCTCGCCTGCACGTCCACGCGCTCCTGGATCGTCAGCCGCGCCATCGAGAACGCGCCCACCCGCTGAGAGGCCCCCACGGGCTGGTTGCGCCCGGCCTCCTCGTCGAACACGAAGTCCTGCGAGACGCGCGTGGCGAAGACGGCGCCCCGGGCCTCCACCGTGAGCGCCTCGTTCCCCGCCGTGTAGCCCAGCCCGGTCTCCGCCGAGGTAACTCGGGCAAAGGGGGCGAACTCCGCGTCCGAGAGCGCGGCGGCATCGCTGGAGCGCGCCCCCAGGCCCACGCTCGTGAACCAGGAGAGCCTCGGCGTCAACCGGGCCTCCACGGACAGCCGGGGGCTGAGCGTGAAGCCATACGCCTCGATGGCCTCCGAGGGAATGCGCTCCCCCTGCCGGTCCTCCTCCGGGCGGTTCTGGTCCTCCACCGCGAACAGGAAGCTGTCCAGCCGCGCCCCTCCGCGCAGCAGCAGCCAGGGCCGTGGGGCCACCTTGCCGGAGGCGTAGGCGCCCAGGTTCGTCACCCGGACATCGTTGTCGAAGAGGGTGAGGTACGGCGCGCCGCCCCGGTCCCTCAACCGGCGGGAGCGCGTGTGCACGGTGTCGGAGCGCACGGAGTAGCCCAGCTCCAGCGGCTGGAGCTGCCCGCCCCAGGTGATGCCCGGCGTGTACCGGCCGCGCAGCCCCAGCGTGGTGCCCCGGTAGGACTGCTCCGTGTTGTCGCCGCGCTGGGCCTCGCCCACGGGCGGGGTGTCATTGAGAAAGCCGGTGAAGTTCTCCCGGATGCGCATCTGCCGCTGCACCCAGAAGGCCTGCTGGATGAGGCGGCCTCCCTTCGACAGGCGCGTCATCAGCTCCGCCGAGCCCAGGTACCGCTGCGTGGCCCCGCCCTGGTTCGGATCATACAGGCAGAAGAAGGGGTCCTCCTCGCCGCAGTCCAGGCGCCCCGCCACCCAGTCCGTCTCCCGGATGACGCCCGCCGAGGAGAACCGGGCCGCGTAGCCCGCCCCGAACAGCCGCAGGCGCGAGGCCTCGCCCACCGCCAGCTCGCCCTGCGCCATGGCGCCCGCGTTCGAGTAGGCGCGGTTGGGGCCGAATCCATGCCCTTGCCTCAGCAGCAGCCCCACGAAGGTGGACTCCCCCGTCTCGTGAGGGCCCCAGACCAGCGCCAGGCGCCGCGAGTGGAAGCTGCCGTAGCTGCCCGACACCATCAGCCCGCGCCGCTTCAGCCCGAGCTGGTACTCCACCGTGCCCGCCACGCCGAAGTCGCCCTGGGCGGGATCATACGGCCCCTCGGTGATGCGCAGCGTGTCCACCAGCTCGGGGATGATGAAGTAGGTGTCCGCGTAGCCGTGGCCGTGGGCATGGGACACCTCGTTGAGCGGCACGCCATTGAGCCGGAACTCCACGTCCTTGCCCTCGCCCGCGTCGAAGCCCCGGATGAACACCGTCTCCGCGTGGCCCTCCCCGCCGTGGTTGGCCAGCATCACCCCGGGGGCGAGCAGCAGCAGATCCGTGGCCGAGTTCCTCGGCACATCCGCGAGCTGCCCCACGTGGATCTGAAAGTCCCCCGCCGCCACGGGGGGCGGCCGGTTCCCCTGCCCCTTCACCACCGTGGTGAACGCGGGAGCGCTCTCCGGCTCAGGAGGCGGCGGCGAGGGAGGTGGCTCCGGGGGAACGAAGGTGACGGGCACCTCCGTCTGCACTTCCACCGGAACGCTGCCCTGGGTCGCGGGCTGAAAGCGCCACCGCACCGCCGCGGCCAGGGCCGCCCGGTCCAGCACCACGCCCGCGGACTCCCGCACCTCCACCTGGGACACCTCGCCCTGCGTGTCGATGGTGAGCCGCAGGAGCACCGTGGCCGGGCGCTCCAGCGGCAGCGCCTCGGGGGGGAGCACGGGGGGGGCGGCCTCCACCGGGACCGGAGGCACCACGGCGGCTTCGAGGGGGGCGGCACTCAGCACCCCCAACACCAGAAGGGAAATCCACACGCCCTGGCCCATACACCCGCGCGCACTTGACTTGCAACCAAGTTGCATCTACTCCTTGGCTACATGAACACACGGATTTCACTTCCTGGCACGGGACGCGCCGTGCTCGCCGGGGCCCTCCTGCTCACGGGGGCGTGCTCGCCCACGGCCACGGGGGACGTCCGGGTGATGATGAGCGGCGAGGAGGGGGCGCAGGATGGCTACGCCAGCCACCTCTTCGCCGACGGCTGGTCGGTGCGCTTCACCAAGTACCTGGTCTCCGTGGGGGACTTCACCCTCACCTCGGACGCGGGAGAAACCCAGTCCTCGTCCCGGCACGTGCTGGTGGATCTCCAGAAGGGGGACGTGGCGTTGGAAGGCCTGACAGGGCTGACGGCAGGGCGCTGGAACGTGGGCTTCGCGGTGCGCCCGCCGGATGAGCGCACCGAGCTGCCCGATGGGAACGTGTCCGCGGAGGATCTCGCCCTGGTGCGCTCACGCGGCTACAGCTACTGGCTGGAGGGCGAGGCCGTGAAGGTGGGCACGGGCGTGTACCGCTTCTCCTTCGGCTTCCCGGTGAACGCGCGCATGGAGAACTGCATCAACGGCGTGGATGGGACCCAGGGCATCGTCGTGCCGGAGAACTCCACCGCCGAGGCGGAAGTCACCCTCCACGCCGAGCACATGTTCTACGACCGGCTGGGCACCCACCGCGGCGTGCAGCTGCGCTTCGAGCCCTTCGCCGCCACGGCGGGCGCGGACCGGGTCATCACCTCCGAGGGGCTCGCCACCCAGCAGCTCTTGGATCTCCGGGGCATGCAGGGCGAGGAGCTGCGCGACAGCGACGGCACGCCCGTCGTCTACGAGCCGGGCGCCTATGATGTCCGGACGCTCTGGGCGTTCGTCACCCAGAGCATCGTGGACCAGGCGCACCTCAACGGCGGGGGCGTTTGCGCGGTGAAGCCCCTGTAGACGTCAGTCCCACTTGAAGGGCTTCTGGTACTGGTTCGGGTTCTGAATCACCAGCCCTGGCCCGTTGTAGGCCAGGTTGAAGTCCTTGCGGTGGCTCATGTACACGTCGTTGTAGTTGTGCGCCGCGATGCCGCTCTTCTCCTCGAAGGGGATGACCACGGCCTTGCGTCCCATGGCATCCTGGCCGGGGTGGTTCTTGAAGCTCGTCGCGCCCTCCACACCGAACATGTTGGAGACCGGATCCTTGGTGTTGACGTAGTGCACGTAGCGGGGCCCGTCCGGGTACCGGCCCGACGCCGCGCCGAACGTCTCCGCGGAGACCTTGTACATCAGGTCGGACTTGCCCTCCTTCTTGAGCTCATCGGCCACCTGTCCGAGCGCGCGGCTGGTGATGAGTCCGCCCTGGCTGTGGGCCATCAGGTGCACGTTCTTGCCCCCCTTGAGCTCGCTGAGGACCGTGTCCCGCAGCGCGTCCACGGCGAGGTTCTTCCCCATGTTCGTCTTGTCGCCCACGCTCTGCATCAGGTCGCCGACAAAGCCATCCGTGGCGTTGTGAATGCCCACGACCTTGGAGCCCGTCGCATCGGCGGTGGCCTGGAGGGCCTCCTTCTGCTGGCTCAGGGTCGTGTTGATGCCGTTGACCTGGAGGATGGTCTCGTTCGACCGGAGGCGGCCATTCTTCGGCGTGAAGCCCTCGATGTCCTCCAGCTGGATGGGGCCCTGGTCCTTCACCCCACCCCGGTCGCCCATCTTGATGGTCTTGTCGGCGCCGACCAGGGCGCCGTCGAACTCCGAGTCACTGACGCGCTTCTGAAGATGGGTCCCCTCGACGCCGAAGATCTTCGACAGATCCTCGACGGTCTTGGGATCCTTGAGGTCCGCCTGGGCCAGGTCCACGACCGGCGGTGCGGCCTCCACGGTCGCCCCCGGCGGAGACGTCGTCACCGTGTTGCTGGGCCCCGCCGACTGCTCGAAGACATCCTGCAAGGGCTTCGCGGGCGCGGAGGGGACGGCGTTCGGGGGGGCCGCCTCGGCCGCCTTCTCGGGGGCGGAAGGGGGCGGCGGTGCAACGGCGGCGGACGGCGGGGATTGGCGGGAGATGCTCACCATGACGGAAAGCTCCAGGGGTAGGACAGCGAGGACCGCTGTGTGAGGAGCGACTCCCTGTGCGGCTTTCATGCCACAGAGTGCGACTTCCTCACGCTCCCTGAATTCCGGGGGTTAGCGTGGACCACGCGCCCACGCTCCCGGTGACTTCTGTCATCACTGGGGGTTTGAGTCCCAGGGGGGCAGGTGCGCGAGCAACGCTCCCAGCTGCTCGATGCGCACGTCCCCGTCCAGCCCGAGCCCCACGAAGCGCACCCCGGCCGCGGCCGCCGCGCCCCGGTCGTAGCGCGAGTCGCCAATCATCACCGCCTCACCGGGGGCCGCGCCCAGCTTCTCCAGGGCGTACAGCACCAGGTCCGGCGCGGGCTTGGAGCGGGGCACCAGGTTCGCGCACGCGATGCACTCGAAGAGCTCGGCCAGGTGGCCCGCCCCCAGCAGCGAGGGCGCCAGCGTCGAGGCCGTGTTCGTCACCACCGCCCGCCGCAGGCCCCGCCGGCCCAGCGTCTCCAGCAGGGGCCGCGCGTCCGGGTTCACCCAGACGTGCTGAGCGTAGCGCGGGAAGTGCTCGGTGTAGAAGCGGTCCAGCTCCTCCGGCGAGCACCCCAGCCGGAAGACCTCGATGTCCGCCTGCGTGCCCTGGCCGAAGGTGGGCGCGAACTCCTCGCGCGTCACCGGCGAGCCGCGGAAGTGCACCCCCGCGGCCGCCACCACATGGGCCCAGGCCTCCTCGCTCTTGAGGAGCACCCCATCCATGTCGAAGAGGACCGCCCGGAGCACGCTCACGCCTTGGGCGGCTCGGAGGAGGCCCGCTGCTCGGCCACCTGCTTGCGCACGTCGTCCATGTCCAGGGCGCGCACCTTGGAGATGAGGTCCTCCAGGGCCGCGGCCGGCAGCGCGCCGGCCTGCTCGAACAGGAGGATGCCATCCCGGAACACCATCAGCGTGGGGATGGAGCGGATCTCGAACGCGCCGGCCAGCTCGGGCTGCGCCTCCGTGTCGATCTTCCCGAACGTCAGGTCCTTGTGATTCTCGGACACCTTCTCGTAGATGGGTCCGAAGTTGCGGCAGGGGCCACACCAGGCGGCCCACCAGTCCAGGAGGACGATGCCCTCCTTGCCCACGGTATCCTTGAAGACTTCCTTGCTGATCTCGACCGTCGCCATTCTCAGGCCTCGTTCTTTCTCGGATCCGGGGCTCCGGACCTCTTGGGTGCTACCGCACTTCCAGCAGTTCCACCTCGAACAGCAGGGTGGACTTCGGGGGGATGACCGGCGGGAAGCCCCGGTCCCCGTACCCCATCTCCGGCGGGATGGTGAGCTTGCGCACACCGCCGATCTTCATTCCCGCCACGCCCTGGTCCCAGCCCTGGATGACCTGCCCCTTCCCCAGCTGGAAGGTGAAGCCCTGGCCGCGGTCACGGCTGCTGTCGAACTTGGAACCGGTGGTCAACGTCCCCACGTAATGCACCGTGACGGATTTGCCCGCCACCGCTTCGGCGCCCGTGCCCACCTTGACGTCCTCGATCTTCAAGCTCATCCCTCTGGTCTCCTCTGAAGTAGAAAGCCCGACCATAATGCCCCGGCGGCACGGATGCTGCTTTCCGTAAGCCCTCCACCCCGGAATTCCCGGCGGAAAGGCCCCCGGACGGCCAGGCGGGCTGGGAATCTTCACTATTCAACGCTGGCCGGGGGGGGGCTCGAAGCACGCACAACGCCCCGCCACGCCGCCCTTCCCCCCCGTAGACTGGCCCCCCCCTCGCTGACAGGAGCCCACGTATCGTCTCCGAACTCGCCATCATCCTGCTGCTCGTGCTCGTCAATGGCATCTTCGCGGGAGCGGAGATCGCCCTCATCTCCCTGAGGAAGACGCGGCTGCGCGAGCTGGTGGAGGCCGGCAGCGGCGCGGCAAAGTCCGTGCTCGCCCTCCGGGAGGACCCGGAGCGCTTCCTCGCCACGGTCCAGATTGGCATCAGCGTGGTAGGCGCCGCCGCGGCGGCCTTCGGTGGCTCCTCCATCGCCATGCGCCTGGCGCCCGTGCTCGCGGACCTGGGGGTGGCCCCCACCGCCTCCGAGGAGCTGGCCCTGGCGCTCGTGGTGGTGTTCGTCTCGTTCCTGTCCCTGGTGCTGGGCGAGCTGGTGCCCAAGTCGCTGGCCATCCAGCACGCCGAGCGCTACGCGCTGCTCATCGGCCCCGTGCTGCGCGGCCTGTCCCGGTTGATGAAGCCGGTGGTGTGGTTTCTCACCTTCAGCTCCAACCTCGTGCTGCGCTTCTTCGGCGACAAGACGAACTTCAGCGAGTCCCGCCTGTCCGCCGAGGAGCTCCAGCAGCTCGTGGAGGAGGCGGCCCGGAGCGGCACGGTGGACCCACGCACGGGCGACATCGCCTCGCGCGCCTTCGAGCTGGCGGAGCTGACGGCCTTCGAGGTGATGGTGCCCCGCGCGCGCATCACCGCCCTGTCCCGGCGCGCCTCCCAGGAGGAGATTCAGCGCGTGATTCTGGAGGAGGGGCACTCCCGGATGCCCGTCTACGACGGGGCGCTGGACAACATCGTCGGGTACGTCGTCGCCCAGGACCTGCTGGGCATGGCCTTCGAGAAGCAGCTCATCCTCCTGGAGGACGTGCTGCGCCCCGCCTACTTCGTGCCGGAGGCGACGCGGGCGTTGGACCTGCTGCGCCAGTTGCAGGCGCGGCGCTGCCCCATGGCCATCGTCGTCGACGAGCAGGGTGGGCTCTCCGGCCTCGTCACCACGGAGGACCTCGTCGAGGAGCTGGTGGGCGAGCTCTTCAGCGAGAACGACACGCCCGCCGAGCTGCTGCGCCGCGAAGCCGACGGCACGATGCTCGTGGATGGCACCGTCCCCATCCGGGACGTGAACCGGGAGCTGGGCTTCGAGTTGCCGGAGGGCGACAGCTGGTCCACGGTGGGCGGGCTCTGCATGTCGCTCGCGGGGGCCATTCCCGCGCCTCCCACCCGGCTGCCCCTGCCCGATGGCACCGTGCTGGAGGTGGTCGAGGCGTCCGCCCGGCGCGTCAAGCGCGTGCGCATCCACCCGCCCCCTCCCCCCGCGGCTTCGCCCCCTGCCTGAAAAGCACGGCGGCGAGGCCCCCCAGAACCGGGGACCCCGCCGTCATTCACTTCGAGCCATGGGCGCGTCCGTTAGAACGTGCCACCGATGTTCAGCGTGCCGGAGTAGCGGCCGTTGCCGTTGAGGCCGTCATCCACCGCGGCGAAGTCCTGGTCGAACAGGAAGTTGTAGTTCGCCCGCAGGTCGGCGGTGAAGCTGCCGAAGTGGGTCCGGAGGCCCGCGCCCACGGGCACGTTGCCCACGGTGTCGTCGCTGAAGCCGCCGCCCGTGCCGCGGAAGTTGTAGTCGCTCAGGCCGATGCCGCCCAGCACGTAGGGCTGGACCGGGGTCGCCGACAGGGCGAACGTGGCGGCCGCCTGGCCACCGTTGCGCACGATGTCCGGGCCGCTGGAGGCCGAGAAGGCCGTGTCGGACACGTCGTTCACGGCGCCGCTGTAGCCCAGCTCGAGGCCGAACACCTTGGAGGGCTTGATGGCGGCCGTCACACCGTAGGCGGCACCCGGATCAATCGCGGGGGCCAGCGAGCCGGTGTAGCCTTCCACACCGCCGCCGACCATCAGGGTCAGGCCGCGCATGTTGGCCCCGGACTCCTTCTTCTCCTGGCGCGCCACGTCGTTCTCATCGACGTCCACGGTCGGGGTGAAGGCCGCGCTGCTCGGAGGCGGCGCGGCAGGGGCCACCTGGGCGGGCGGTGGCGTCAGTTGCGGCTCGCGCAGGGGCTCACTCTGGCTGTCCCACGCGCTGCCGCTGCCACCCGTGCCGCTCACGGGCTCACACCGCAGCAAGACCTCGCCCTGCTGGGCGTCCAGCGAAGACCCGGTGCTGAGCGACGAGTCGCTCTGGGCAATCCCGGCCTGGCCACTGCCCCCGATGGACTCGTCCACCGGCTGGGTTTCGACGACCGCGACGCTCTCCTCCATCACCGACGGCGAGCCCATGGAGCTTGCCTGGGTGTCCTTCTTCTCGAACCCCGCGGGGCACTCCTTGCCGTCTCCCGCCAGAGCCGCACCGCTGTAGAGAAGCGCGGCAACCGCGCCCGTCAGAATCTTCGCTTTCATCCAACCCTCCGTTGTCCTGTGACTGACAAGAAGGTTGGGGGGGATCACGTCCCTGGCAAGATGCGTTCCAAGAACGCCCCGGGGGCAGGCCTCCCGGACGCACAGCGTCCGGGCAGGCAGTCAAGCGCTCAGTCTCGCGTCCACTCCGAGGCGGTGACGACCGGCAGTTGCAGGGCCCGCTCACGGTCGAGATCCAGGTTGCCGATGTGCAGGGACAGGGGCGACTGGACCCACTTGTAGATGGACTGGAGGAAGAGGCGGACGAACTTGTCCACGTAGCCCTTGAGCCGCTCGAGCTCCACCTCGGGGAACATGGTGGAGAGGGCCTGCACCAGCTCGGCGGGAACCAGCTTCTCGCCCGCGAAGAGGTAGAAGCACGCATCGAGGATGGGGAAGGGCATCAGCTCCTCCTCGCCCACCTGGTTGTGCGCCAGCTCCGGCCCGGCGGGCTTGGACAGCACCTTGCGGATGCCCTCGTAGCCCGTCTTCTCCTGGAGGTAGTCCAGCAGGTACATGACCACCGTCTTGGGCACGTTGGCGATGACGGCCAGCGCCCCCATCAAGTCGCCGCCGGTGGTGGTGTAGCCCACGGCCTTCTCGCTCATGTTCCCCGTCTGGAGGAACAGGCCACCGCTGGAGTTGGACCAGTTCCACATGCGCTGGGCGCGCAGGCGCGCTTGGATGTTCTGCTCGGTGATGGGGGTGACGGCCGTCTCCCCGAGCATCTGCCTCACCACGGCCAGCTCCCGGTCGAAGGCCTCCTCGATGGGCACCACCTGGAAGGGCACGCCCAGCTCCCGGGCGATGGTCTCCGCCGCCTCGCGCGTGGAGTCGCTGGAGTAGCGGCTGGGCATGTAGAAGGTCTGCAGGAGCGAGCCCGGGTTGTCCGGCCGCGCCCGCTTCGCGTACCGGTGGGCGATGAGCAGCGTGAGCAGCGAGTCCCGGCCGCCCGACAGCGAGATGCCGATGCACTTGAAGGCGCGCGTCTTCTCGAAGTAGTCGCCCACGCCCAGCGCCAGCGCGTCCAGGATGTCCTCGCACAGGGCCTCGCGGGCGGGCCTGCGCTGGTCGGGGCCGGGCAAGAAGAAGCTGCGGTGTGGCGGCGCCGGGTACGTGAGCTTCTCGCGCCGCGTCTGGAGGATGCCCATGCAGTCCAGGATGGGCACCAGCTTGCCGCCGTCGGCCACCCACTCCTCGCGGTCGCTGCGCCAGGTGGTGTTCTCCGCGCGCAGGCGCACGGTGCGGTCCAGGTCCACCACCGCCGAGGTGAAGCCCTCCTGGAAGCGCGGCGTCTCGATGACGGAGCGGCCGTTCTGGTTCAGGAAGCCCCCGCCGTCGAAGATGATGCCGTCGTTGCTGCCCAGGGCGTTGGCGTAGGCGATGGTGCACTGGTGGTCCGCGGCGCGCGTGGCGAGCAGCTCCCGCCGCGTGTCCACGAAGCCCAGCCGGAAGGGCGAGGCGGACAGGTTCACCACCAGCTCGGCGCCCGAGTAGGTGCGGCGGCGCTGCGGGCCATCCGCGCTCCAGATGTCCTCGCACACCTCCGGGGCAATCACGCCGAAGTCGAAGCGGAAGAGGTAGTCGCCCAGCGGCACGCCGCGGTGCACCTCCGCCATGCCCGGGTAGCCGCGCGAGTAGGTGCGGCCTTCATAGAAGATGTTGTAGGTGGGCAGCTTCTCCTTGGGCACCAGCCCCAGGATGTGGCCTGCGGCCACCACCGCCGCGCAGTTGAGGCGCAGGCCCTGGTGGGCCACCGCCACGCCCACCACGAACACGGTGGCCAGCTGGGCCGTCTCGCGCGCGAAGCGCTCCAGCGCCGGCCACTGGTGGTCGATGAAGCCCTGCCACTGCACCAGGTCCTCGGCGGGGTAGCCGCCGATGAGCTGCTCCTGGAAGAGGCCGACGGTGACGTCCTCGGCGGCCATCCGTCGCCCCAGCTCGAGCGCCCGGTCCACGTTCCGGGAGAACGCTCCCACGGTGGTGTTGACGCTGGCGAGCCCTACCTTGACAAGCCGCATGGGTGCGAATCCTCTCAAGGCCCACGGCGCGTGCACACGCGAGGGCCGGTGTGGTGTCCGGGTGGAGAAAAGGCCTGGGATGCCAGAGGACGCAAGCGTTTCGGCGCGCGCGGGCCGGACTTAGTTCAGTGGCCCGGTGGGCTTCACGGGCTGGAGGCGGGCCATCAGCTCGCCCACCTCCCCGGTCACCGCATCCAGGCGCTTGCGGACATCCAGCTCGGCCAGCAGCTCCTGGCGCCGCTCCGGCTCGGGGATGATGGCCGCGGCCACCACATCCGCCAGCGTTCCGCCGCTGGCGCGCGCCACCGCGGGCAGCAGCCCCTCCGAGAAGGAGGGCGGCACCCGCCCCGCGAGCTCGAACATCGCCTGCCGGAGCTGCTCCTCCTCGGGCCCCTCGTAGGGGAAGTCCGGCAGCAGCTCCACCCGGACCTGGCGGTAGAGCCGCTCGGCGGGAAGCTCGGACACCAGCCGGGCCCGGCAGACGCCCTGCAGGAGGATGTTGTAGCGGCCGTTCTCCAGCACCTCGTGCCAGACGATGAGGCCCGCGCACAGGATGGGCTGCAGGGCCGGCCGCCCGGCATAGCCCGGCTCCCAGCCGGGCGCGAGCTGGGCGAGGGCCATGACCTGGTCGCCCGCCAGCGCATCCCGGACCAGCTCCCGGTACCGGGGCTCGAAGATGTGCAGCGGCAGCACCGAGTGCGGCAGGAGCACCGCAGACGGCAGGGGAAAGACCTTCAGCGATTCCGAGGCTTCAACGAGGCTTGGTGGGACCGTCATGGGCGCTTCCTCTCCTGAATACTGTTCATAAGGCGGCCCCCTGGAAGCCGCACCCCCTTCAGGCGGGAGCTCACCGGCTCGCAAGGCGGTGGAAACTGGCCGTGCTTTCGCTAGGGTGCGCAGCCTCATGCCGGATACGTCCTCCGTTTCCAAGGTGCCCGCCGTCCCCGCCGAAAAGCTCTCCTGGTACCGCAGGCTCTACCTGCGCGTGGAGGCCCTGTCCTCCACCAAACATGCCCTGGCGGCCATGCTCGCGGTGTCCGTGGTGGACGGCTCGTTCTTTCCGGTGCCGCCCTTCGCGCTGCTGGTACCCATGGTGATGGCGCAGCCGAAGAAGTGGCTGCGCTATGCGGTGCTGGGAACGGTGGCGAGCCTGGTGGGTGGCCTGCTCGGCTACTGGCTGGGCACGCTCATCAACGCCGGCGCCGTGAGCTTCCTGAACATCGACCTGAACATGCGCGTGCAGCGCTTCGGCATCGATGCCTCGCTGGGCGAGCTGCTGGGCCAGAACTTCTGGGTGCTGGCGCTGCTGTGCTCGGTGCTCCCCACGCCGTTCAAGGTGGTGGCCATCGGCAGCGGCATGGTGTCCGTGCCGCTGGACCGCTTCCTCCTGGCGGCCATCATCGGCCGCACGCTGCGCTTCATGGCCGTGTCCGGGGTGATGCGCTTCGCGGGTCCCACGGCGCGCAAGTGGCTGCGCGTCTGAGCCCTCGCGCGGGCGTTCACGAGCCGGTCCGCAGCTCCCCGGGCTCCATCGCCGCGTCGATGGTGGCCAGCAGCACCTCGGGCCGCACCGGCTTCTCCAGCACCTGATTGCGCACCGTGCGCAGGAACTCACGCGCGGCCGCCGTGCAGGCGCCCCCGGAGATGAAGACCAGGCGCTCGGCCAGCGCCGGCTCCCGCAGGGTCAGCCAGGCGTGGATGTCCATCCCCGTCGTGCCGGGCATCTGCAAGTCGCACACGACGACATCGAAGCGCTGGCCTGCGGCGACCCACTCCAGCGCCTCGCTGCCACGCGTGGTGGTGACGACATCGTGGCTGGGCTCCAGCAGCAGGCGCATGGACTGCGCCAGGCGGGGCTCGTCGTCGATGATGAGGATGCGCCCGCGCCGCGCCGAGGCCCGCTCCTGGGCGTCCACCGCACTGCTCATGCGTTGAGGCAATGTGTTCACTTCGCCCTCCGAAGGAGCCGCCGGCAACAAAACGGTGAAGACGGAGCCCCGGCCCGGCTCACTGCGGACGAGCAGCTCGCCCGCGTGCGCCCGGATGATCTGATGACAGATGGAGAGCCCCAACCCGGTGCCCTCCTCGCTCGACTTGGTGGTGAAGAAGGGCTCGAAGATGTGCGGGAGCACCTGGGGGTGAATGCCCCGGCCGGTGTCCGACACCTCCACCAGCGCCCGTCCATCCAGTGCCCTTCCGGTGCGCACCCGCACCTCGTGCTGCGCCACACTCCCATCCGGGATGGCCTGCATCGCGTTGACGAGCAGGTTGAGCAGCACCTGCCCCAGCCGCGCCTCGCTGCCCATCACCCGGGGCACGGGCCCGTACTCCTCCACGAGCCGGGCCCGGCTGCCCAGCACGTGCCGCGTCATGCGCAGCGCGGGGGCCACCACCGCGAGCAGGTCCACGCGCTGGTGCTCCTCGCTCCCCTCGCGGCTGAACGTGCGGAGATCCTGCACGAGCAGCCGGATGCGCTCGGCGCCCTCCTGCGCGTTGCGCATGTGGCCGTACACCGCGCGGCTCACCGCGTTGCCACGGCCCAGCTCCCGCGCCGCCGCATCGAGGTTCATCGTCAGGTAGGCCAGCGGGTTGTTGATTTCGTGGCCCACGCCCGCGGCGAGCGTCCCCACCGCGGCGATGCGCTCGGCGGCCAGGAGGCGCGCGCGCATCTCGTGGGTGGCGGTGACATCCCGGTACATGGAGACCAGGTGCGTGGGCACCCCCGCCGCGTCCCGGACGGGGGACAGCTGCAGCTCGCTGTAGAGGCGCTGGCCATCCCGCCGCGCCAGGGGCACCTCCCCCCGGAACGGAAGCACCCGGCCCAGGGCTTCCTCCACGCGCTGACGCGCCCCGGGCGCCATCTCGCTCACGTGCTTGCTGGGCGAGGCCCCGTGCACCTCCTCCGGGGGCGCACCCACCAGCGCGTGGTAGGTCGCATTGGCGTAGACGATGCGGGGCCCCTCGGGCGTCACCTGGCTGATGGTGACCCCCTCGCCCACGTCGCGCAGGGCCGCGTCCAGCAGCTCCAGCCGCGCCAGCGCATTGCTGCGCTCGGCGCTGACGGCCGCGAGCAACAGCCCGGCCACGGAGTGCACGGTGATGAAGAGCTGGCTGACCAGCAGGTGGCCGCCCTCGGTCCCTTCCGTGAAGGGGCTGTTGCCCGTCACCGTGCCCCAGATGGACATCACGGTGATGAACAGCGTGGTGAGCGCCGTGCCCTGGGGGCCAAAACGCAGGGCCGCCCAGATGCACACCGGCACGAAGAGCGAGGGCTCCGCGCGGGCGATGCGCGCATCCAGCACCCCGCCGTGAAACACCTCCCAGCCAAGCAGCAGGACGGCCACGCCGAGCCCCAGCGCCTCGGCCCGGTGCTTCAGGGGCCGCCACTGCCACATCAGCAAGGCGGCCGGCACCACGACCAGGACGCCCAGCGCATCGCCCGCCCACCACACCGTGGCCACCGCCAGGAAGGACGGCCCCGCCAGGGCGCCCGACAGGCTCAAGCTGAACACGCTCACCAGGCTGCTCACGAGCGGGCAGCCCACGGCCACCAGAATCAGCGAGACGACGTCCCGGACGCGCTCCAGCAGGGGCGAGAAGCCCAGGCGCCTCAGCGCCCACAGCGCGAACAGCGCCTCCAGCGTGCTGCCCACCGACATGCCCAGGCAGGCGGGCCAGGGCGAGCCCCTCAGGACGGTGAAGGCCAGGGTGCCCAGGAAGATGCCCGGCCAGTGCGCCCACCCGAGCCACAGGAGCGCGGCGACGGCCACCCCCGAAGCCGGCCACACCGGGCTGACGGCATCCGGAAAGATGGCGAACGGCACGCTCACATACCCGGCGGCCAGGTACAGCACGGCCACGCACAGCATGTTCCGCAGGCCGCGCAGGGTGAACGCCTGTGCCATGAACGCATGGAATAAGATGGCTCAACCCCCCCGGATGGCCCGCGTACGTGAAGTGTCATCGTACCCGGCGGCCAGGCTGGGTCAAAACCTACCGGACGGCATTTTCCGCGTTTTGTCTTCCTCCGGGCGTTGGGGGCAATCACCCGGCGCCGCCCGCGTAGGAGAGGACGTAGGGAAGACTCGCATCCCGGAGGAATCGAACACCATGTCACGTCCTGGTGCCGCCGCCCTGTTGTCGTTCATCGTTCCAGGAGTGGGCCAGATTTATAATGGCGACATCCTGCGCGGCCTCTTCTGGCTCATCATCACCCCGGGCTTCTGGGTGGGCTCGGGGGGGTTGCTGGGTTGGGTGTGCCACTTCATCGCCGCCGCCACGGCGTACAGCCGCGCCGAGGACAAGGAGCTGGGCCGCCTGCCCGCCTAGCCTCCGGCGCGCACGCCGCGCAGGGCCGCGCCCAGCTCCGCCGCCGTGGTGGCGAGGGCCTGGGCGCCGTGGGCCCGGAGCTCCTCCACCCCCCGGAAGCCCCACGTCACCCCGACGCTGACCATGCCCGCGCCCCGCGCGGTGTCCATGTCCACGGAGGTGTCTCCCACGAAGGCGCAGTCCCCCGGGGCCACGCCCAGCTCCTGGGCCAGGGCGAGCGCCGCGGTGGGGTCCGGCTTGCGGGGGATGCCGGGCCGCTCGCCGTAAACGGCCGCGAAGGGCACGTCCGGCATCAGCCCCTTCACCAGCTTCTTCGTGAAGCCATCCGACTTGTTGCTCAGCACCGCCAGCTTCACGCCCTCCCGGTCCAGCTCCGCCAGCAGCGGCAGGATGCCCGGAAACACCCCCGTCTGATCGAACAGGTGCTCCGCGTAGTAAGCGCGGTAGACGGTGAGCAGGGAGGTGTGCAGCGCCTCGTCCCCCCCGGAGGCCGCCTTGCGGGCCAGCTCCATGACGCCCTCGCCCACGAAGTGGCTGTAAGCGGCGGTGGGATGGGGAGGCAGGCCGTGGTGGGTGAGCGAGTGGTTCATCGCCGCGGCGATGTCCGCCAGCGAGTCCACCAACGTCCCATCGAGATCAAACAGGGCAGCGCGCAGGGGCATGGCCCCCCTCATACACGAACGCCCCGGCCAGACAGAGGGCCGAGGCGCGTGGGCGGCTTGAGACTTCTCAGGCAGCGGTCAGTGAGGGGCCGCCGAGGCGCTGGCACCCGGGGTGGCCTCCGGGCCGCCCTTGGTGAGCACCGCGAAGTTGATGTTGTTGTAGCCCGCGGTGGCGCAGCTGAACATCACCCGCTTGATGACCTTGAACTCCACTTCCTTGGAGGCCTGGATGTTGACGTCGCCCTTGAAGGCGTTGGCGTCATCCTGGGCCATGGCGTGGAGATCCTCGAACTGCTTCTTCATGTCCCGGAGCTTCTCCTCCAGGGCAGGAATGTTGAGGTACTCGTCCTTCACCAGGTCCTCGACCCGGCCCACGATGGTGCCCGAGACGCTCACCTGCTCGGCGGAGACCATCACCACCGGGTGCATCTCGATCTCCTTGACGTTGATGGCCTCGGGCAACTGGATGTCCTTGGTCATCATCAGCACCTCGCCCGTCGCGGAGAAGTTCGCGATGAGGAAGAGCACGATGATGACGAACATGTCGACCAGCGGCGTGATGAGCAGGTCGGCGTAACCGCCCTTCTTGCCGTGCGCGCCGTGGCCGAACACCTTCGAGTGCTCCAGCCGCTTGCCGTACCGCTTACCGGGAACCTTGATGGCCATGGTGTCGTGTACCTTGAATTCTTTGGAGGGGCAGGGCCGTTAGCCCGCCGCCATCACCGAGACTTGGGGAAGCCCCGAGCCCATGCACTCGTCGATGATGCGGACCAGGATGTCGTAGCGGACCTTGTCATCCGTCTGCAGCGTGATGGCGGATTGATCCGGGAACTGCTCGCGGATCTCCTTGAAGCGCGCGGTGAGCTTGGCCAGATCCAGCTTCCCGCTCTCGTCGCGGGAAATCGGAATCGGGTCGAACGTGCTCTGGTCCGCCGAGAGGCGCATCTCCTCGGGCGTGATGGCCAGCGTGAGCTGCACCGTCTTGGTCTCCGAGGGCGGGGTCTCCTCCGTGGAGGGCCCGCCGGCCTGGGAGACCTGGAGCTTGCCGATCTGGGTCCACACGGCCGTGAGGAGCAGGAAGCTGATGGTCACCGCCATCAGGTCGATGAAGGGGGTCAGGTTGATCGAAGCGTCCAGTGGCTTCTTGCCACCTTTGCCTCCGCCCCCAAGGTCCATACCGCCGGCCATGACAACCTCCGCTCAGCCACTACCGTTGTTCAGAGAGAAAAAAGACTGCCACAAAGACGAAGGGCGCTGCTGTCCGCCGTGCTTCTCCAGACAGCGCGCCCGTGTTCCAGGTTCCGGCGATTACTCTTCGTGCCCGTGGGTGGCGACCGGGATGTTCATGTTCTTGAACTTGTCGCGGTTGGTCACGATGAGGTTCAGCACCGAGACGCTGGTCTCGTTGATGTCGTTGATGATGGACTGGGTGCGGCCCATCAGCACCGAGAAGGCCACCAGCGCCGGGATGGCCGTCAGCAGCCCGAAGCCCGTGCAGTTCATGGCTTCCGAGATGCCGTTCGCCAGAATCGTCGCCTTGTCGGCCGGGTTCACGTTGGCCACGGCTTCGAAGCAGGAGATCAGACCGGACACCGTTCCGAGCAGACCGGCGAGCATGGCGGCGTTGCCGAGCATGGCGAGGTAACCGGTGCGCACCTCGAGCTTGGGCGTCTCGCGCAGCGAGGCCTCGTCGAGCGCCGCCTGGACCTCTTCCTGGCCCTTCGGCACGTTCATCAGGCCCGCCTTGATGACGGCGGTGAGCGGGGTGGCCTTCTGGCCGGCCACGTAGTTGATGGCCTTGTCCAGGTCACCCGCGTAGATGTGCTTCTTCAGGCCGCGCAGGAAGCCCTCCTTGTTGATGGAGGACTTGAAGAACAGCACGATGCTGCGCTCCACCACGATGGCCAGCGCGACGACGCCGCACAGCGCGATGGGGTACATGCCCCACTGTCCTGCCTCCCAGCGCCGGGCAATCTCCTCGAACAGCGTGCGATCCGGCCCGCCGGTGTTCGCCAGGATGGTCAGGTTCGTCAAGGACCCCAGGTTCATCGCGTGTTGCCTCCAAGTAGGCGCTGGCCCCCGTTTTACGGGCCTTACAGTCCTTATACCAGCCCTCCGGACAGTGCGGCATGGAGGGGAAATATTCGGGACTGGGTGGTGAAAACAGTGGGGCCGACTTTAGGAATGGCACCCCCCAGTGTCAAGGCAGCCCCCCGCGTTAGCTATTGAAATCTCATGGTTATTTTGCTTTCGGACCAGGGCTTGGCACCCCGCGCGTGAAGGCGGGGAGCACCACATCTGGTGCCTGGCCGGATGCTTGGGTCCCCTGTTTTCCCGTGGTAAGCGCGCCCGCATGGAGAGGAAGCGGATTGGAGAGATCCTCCTGCAGCGCGGGGCGATCAGCCCGGTGCAGCTGGAGGAGGGCCTCAAGGCGCAGCGGCAGACCCAGCAGCGGCTGGGGACGACCCTGGTCGCCCAGGGGGCGATCACCGAGGCGACCCTGGTCCAGGCCCTGAGCGAGGCGCTGGGGCTGCCCGTGGTGGACCTGGCCGCCGTCACCCCGGACTGGGCGGCCATTCACCTGGTGCGGGCGCGGTTCTGCGAGCAGCACGAGCTGTTCCCCTTCGCCCTGGAGAACCGGGGGGGCCGCCGGCACCTGGTGGTGGCCATGACCGACCCGCTCCTCGGCCCCGCGCTGGAGGAAATCGAGTTCACCACCGGCCTCAAGGTGAGCCCCCGGGTCGCCGCCCGCTCCGCGGTGCTCGCCGCCATCCTGCGCTACTACCACAAGGCGGCCTCCCCCCCCGCCCGCCCCGGGGCCCCCACCGGCAAGCAGGCCCCGCGCGCCGCGCAGGCCCGCCCGCCCCGGCCCTCCCGGCCCGCCCCGGCCCCCGTGGGGCGCGAGGACGACGACGAGGAGGTCATCGTCGGCGAGGAGCTGAGCGCCGCGGACAAGACGCAGCGCACGCGGCTGGCGGACCTCATCACCGAGCGCGAGCAGCAGCGGCGCAAGAAGGGGGCCAAGGCCCCGGCCCGGCCCGCACCGGGCGGCTCGGGGGTGCTGGATGACCTGGACTACCTCATCGGTGGCGGCGGCCTGCGGGACGAGCCGGACCGCATCGAGGAGCTGGAACGCAAGTTCTGGGCCCTCATGCGCATCATGGCGCGCAAGGGGCTGCTCACCAACGAGGAGTTCACCCGCGAGCTGGACGACAAGGGCGAATCCTGAGGAGACACGCGATGCGCACGGGAGCCTTATTCACGGTGGTGGCGGTGCTCGGCTGGGGTGGACTCTGGGGGTGTCAGGGCAAGGGCGTGGCCCTGAAGCTCGACATGGATCCGCCCTCCGTCACGCCCGCGGAGGCCCAGGCCTTCAGCGGGCAGGTGCGCGGCGTGGAGCCCCAGCTCACGCTCAACGGCGCGCCGGTGGCCTTGAAAGAGGGGCGGTTCGAGCTCACCGAGCCCCTGAAGAACGGGGACAACGTGTTCACCTTCGTCCTGTCGGCGAAGCCGGGCGCGGACAAGGCCGCGGAGCAGAAGACGGACCGCTACGAGGTGAAGCGCGTGCCGCAGGAAGTCTTCGACGCGGAGCACTTCTACAGCACGAGCGGCAGCATGAACGGCATCCAGCGCAGCAGCTCCGGAGGCCTGCTCGCGGACAAGGCCGAGGGCCGGCTCCAGGCGGATGAGCTGAGCGGCTCGCGCCTGGAGGAGTACGGCCATGAGAACCGGCCGCCCCGGGACGGCATGCCGCTGGACATCCGCCTGAGCGTGGGAGAGGGCCGGGTGAAGGTCTCCGTCAAGCCGGAGCAGGGCCCGGTGGCCAGCGCCGTGGCCTCGCCCGGCACCCCCGCCACGCTCCAGGCCTCCGCGGAGCTGCACCACCGCAAGTACACCGTCCGCCTGGAGGCCCTGGACGGCAAGCCCGCGCGGAAGGTGGACCTGCAGGTGCGCTACTAACGCCTCAGGGCTTGGCCAGGGGCAGCCGCAGGATGAACACGGTGCCCTGGCCCAGCGTGCTGTCCACGGTGATGCGGCCCCCGTGGCTCTCCACGATGCCCTGGACGATGGAGAGCCCCAGCCCCGTGCCCTTGCCCTCCTCCTTCGTGGTGAAGAAGGGGTCGAAGATGTGGCTCAGGTGCCTCGGGTCGATGCCCGTGCCCGTGTCGCTCACCCGCACTACCGCGTCCTCCCCGTCGCGCTCGGTGGACAGCACCACTTTGCCGCCGGCCGCCATGGCATGGCAGGCGTTGGTGATGAGGTTGACGAAGACCTGGACCAGGTTGGTGCGCACCGCGGAGATGGGTGGCAGCGGGGTGTAGTCGCGCTCCACGGCCACCTTGGCCTGCGCGACGACGTGCTCGCAGTAGCCCACGGCCTGCTCCAGGATGGACTCCAGCGGCACGTGCTCCGGCTTCTCCTTGGCGGGCCGCGCGTAGGAGACCAGGTCCCTCGTGAAGCGCAGGATGCGGTCGCTGCTCTCGCGGATCTTCTTCAGCTTGTCCTGCTCGGACGTGGAGTTGGGGCGCAGCCGCGCGTTCATCAGCAGCGACTCGGCGTAGGCGGCCACCGCCGTCATGGGGTTGTTGATTTCGTGCACCACGCTGGCGGCGAGCTGGCCGATGGAGGCCAGCTTCTCCGCGTGGATGATGCGCTTCTCCAGCTCCTTGACGACCGTGATGTCCTGCCCGATGGCGATGACGCCCTCGACTTCTCCCTGGGTCGTGAGCATGTGGGAGGTGGCGAACGCCACGCGCACCTCGCGGTCGCGCGAGCGCAGCCGCGTCTCGAAGCTGTTCACCCGCTCGCCGCGCATGGCCGCCGACAACATGGCGCCAAAGCGCAGATGCTCGTCCTCGGGGATGAAGGCGAACACGTCCTTGCCCAGCACCTCCTCCTTGGTGAAGCCCGTGAGCGCCACGAGCGCCTGGTTGAACACCACCACCTGCCGGTCCCGGTTCGCCACGAGGATGAGGGCGTTGGCCCGCTCCAGCAGGTCCTCCAGGTACTTGCGCACGAACGTCAGCTCGTCGATGAGCTTGGCGTTGCGCACCGCCACCGCCACCTGGTTGGCCAGCTGCAGGAGCACGCGCTCGTCGTGGGAGACGTCCGCCTCGAGCCCCTCCGGGTACTCCATGTTGATGGCGCCGAAGAGCTGGCCGCTGGCCACCAGCGGCGCGCTCACCCCCAGCGCCGTCCCGGTGAAGATGAGGGGCACCTCGCGGGCCACCGTCACCCGGTCCGGGGGCAGCCGCGCCATCTCCAGGTGCGTGCGGGCCACCGCGCTGCGCTTGAGCACCAGCGGCTCGTGGGCGCCGTCCTTCAGCCGCCCCTCCGCATAGAGCGAGGTGAGGCCGCAGGTGCGCGCATCCACGATGCGGATACAGAAGGTGCGGCTGGGGAACAGCTCCTTCACCCCGCGCGCCACCGCCGCCACCAGCTCCTCCTCGCCACTGGCCTCCGCCACGCTGCGGCTCAGGTCGAGCAGCACCCCTTCCGTGCGGGCCTGCTCCAGCAGGGCGCGCTCGGCCACCATGAGCCGCCCGGGCTCCAGCCGGCCGCGCACCGCCACCGTGTCGCCCCGGCGCGCCACGGTCAGCAGCACGCAGCGGCGGCCCGGCAGCGGCACCTCCACATCCGAGCTGTCCCCGTCCTCGGGCACCAGGCTGGGCTCCTGGGAGAGCGTCTGCACCATGCCGGCCACCATGCCCTCGGGCGTGGTGCCGTGGACGGTGCAGAAGCGCACGAAGGGCGGGTTGGCGGCCAGCAGCCGCATGGAGCCGTCACACAGCGCCAGCGGCTCGTCCAGCACCTCGAAGAGGGCCTGGAAGGCCTCCAGCGGGGGGCCCTCGCTCCTGCGCACCACCCGGAAGTCAGTCTTCATGGGAGGAGGCCTTGTCGAGATCGAGGATGCGCTGCGTGCCCATATAGGTCTTGGTCTCGTAGCGGGTAATCTTGCCGATCTTCCGGACGATCTCCGCCATGCGCTCGGCCTCGCGGTAGATGATGTCCACGGGTTTGAAGGCGAAGTCCTCGGGCTTGAGCTTGCGCTTGAGCAGCTCCGCGTAGCCCATCACCGAGGTGAGCGGCTGGTTGAGCTCGTGGGCCGCGGTGCCCGCAAGGGCCACGATGACGGCGCTCTTCTCGCTCTCCTCCAGCCGCGTCTCCACGTCCGACAGCTTTCGCTCCAGCTGCATGCGGTCGCGCAGGTCCGTGAAGATGCCCACGCTGGCCACCTCCCGGCCCCCCTCGTAGAGGATGGAGGCCGTCATGTTCACCGGGACGAGCTCCTGGGCGCGGTTCACCACATCCTGCCGGCACATGGAGAGCCGGCCGCGGCCCCCGAAGTCCGGGCTGCGCAGCTGGGCCATGATGCGCTCGGCGACCCCCACGGGGTAGAGCTGGCGGATGGTCATCGTCCCCAGCACCTCCTGGGCGGTGTAGTCCAGGATGGCCTCCGCCCCCTTGTTGAAGAGGATGATGCGGCCCTGCATGTCCGCGGCGATGATGGCGTCCACGGACGAGTCGATGAGCCGCTCCAGGAAGTCCTTGGTGTGGCGCAGCTCGTCGGCCAGGCGCCGTGCGTGCGTCACGTCCCGGAACGAGAGGATGGTGGCCGCGCCGCTGTCGCGCAGGGGCGCGGCGGACAGGGAGAGCGTGAGCTGCCGGCCCGCCTGGGTGCTCACGCCGACATCCACGCCCGCGCGCGTCTCCCCACGCCCCGCGCAAGCCACCATCTCCATGAGCACCCCGTCGTCCACCGGGTGCGTGAGCTGGTGCAGGTGCCGGCCCCGGGCCTCGTTGGGCGAGGTGTCCAGCAGCATGGCGCCCGCCGGGTTGAGGCTGAGCACGCACGCCTTGTCATCCAGGATGGCCACCCCCTCGCTCACGTTGGCGAAGAACAGGTGGTAGGTGCGCAGCGCGGCCGCCTGCTCCTCGGCGGCGATGCGCGCGGACTTCTCGCGCTCGGTCTGCCCGCGCATGTCCTGGAGCACGCTGGCGTTGCGCAGCGCGATGGCGGTGGCGTGCGCCACGGTCGTCAGGAAGTCGATTTCCCGCCCGGAGAAGGTGCGGCGCTGGCCCGCGGCCCGCACCAGCAGCACGCCGCGCACCTCGCCCCGGATGGGCAGCGGCAGCGCGGCGATGGCGTGGATGCCCTGGGCGGCCACGGCGCGCTGCACGCCCTCCAGCAGCGGGTGGGTGGGCGCGTTCTCCACCATCACCGGGCGGCCGGTGCGCACCACCTCGCGGATCTCCGGGTAGCGCGACAGCTCGATGCGCCGGTTCTTCAGGGCCGGGTCATCGCTGGAGGCGACGATGATGCCCTCGTCCCGGTCCAGCATCACCAGCGAGGCCCGGGAGATGTCCAGCCGCAGCGCCAGCCGCCGCGTCACGTCGTGCAGGAGCGCCCCCACATCGAGGCTCTCGGCGTAGTCCGCGGTGAACTCCAGGAGCAGCGACAGGTCCTTCTGGAGCTGGGCCTGCTCCTCGCGCTCGCGGTAGCGCTCGGCCAGGCGCTGGAGCCGGTAGGCCAGCTCGTGCGGCACCGCGCTGGTAATCACGTCCGCGGGCCGCAGCGGCTCCAGCGAGGCGAAGGCATCCTCGCCCGGGTCCACCAGCGCCAGCAGCAGCGCGTGGAAGGCGCCGTTGCCCGACAGCAGCGAGGCGAGCGCGGGGCCGCTGCCGGCGGAGGTGAGGTCCACCAGGATGATGACGGCCTCGGCGGGGCTGTCCACCACGCGCAGGCCCACCCGCTCCGTGGCGCGCAGGAGCGGCTCCCGGGCGGGCGAGTCCGAAGGAACGAGGGCGACGCCGAGGGAAATCTCAGGAGACGACACGAGGCAGCGGACTCCGGGACGGGGCGGCCCCGGCAGTCTATACGCCCCGGCCCTTTAGGGGCAGTCCGCCTCGACCGCGCCCCGGTCCGGAGCCCGTCCACAGAAGGACAGGCCCAGGTCCGCCCCCGAGTCCTTGGCGGGAGAGTCCGGCCCCGGCGTGAAGTCCTCGGAATCCACGTCCACGAAGGCGGGAGCCTTCTCCACCGACTGGGCATCCAGCCCCGTCGCGGCCCGCCATCCGTCCAAGTCGAGGTCCTCGGACTCGCGGCGGAAGACGGCCTTGCCCCCGGACCGGAAGTAGAGGTTGCGGTCCATCACCACCCCGCTGCGGTCATCTCCCCCGCGCAGGGTGACGGCGCAGCCAGCAAGCACGTTGTTGCGCAGGTCCAACGTCTTCGAGGGGCCGGACGTGCCGTGGCCGAACACCAGGCACGGGCCCGGCATGTTCCACACGGTGTTGTGCTGCACCTTCACGTCCGTGGACGTGTCCACCCGGATGCCGAGCCCATCGTTGTCACCGGAGCCGTCCCCGTCGAGCACCCGGTTGCGGCGCACCACGATGCGGGTGGGGGGCGCGTTCACGCGCACGCCGCCCACGACGATGCCGCGCCCGTTGGCGCGCACGGTGTTGTCCTCCACGGTGACGTCGCTGGCGGACAGGTGCACCACCACGCCCTCCCCCGCCGAGGTGGCGGTGCGCCGGTGGCCCCAGATGGTGTTGTGGCGCAGGGTGACGTGGGTACACGTCTTGATGTCCACGCCGTTCTCCTGGTTCTCGTGCAGCGCGTTGTCCTCCACGAGCAGGTTGTCGAAGGGGGTGCCCTCCACCGTCGCGCCACCCTCGGGGCCGAGGCACTGCACGCCGTCGCCGGAGTTGTGGTGGATGTCGTTGCCACGAATCACCACGTTGCGCGCCGTCGTCTGAACCACGACGCCGTGGCTGTCCTCACCACTCTTCTTGAAGTGGTGGATCTCGTTGTCCTCGATGAGCACGTCGCTGGCGGACTCGGCGATGCTGACGCCCGCGCCCTCGGTGCCGTTCTTCAAGATGCTGCCGCGAAGAATTCCATGGTGGGCCCCCTTGCCGCGCCAGAACACCGCGAACGCCCGGTCCCCCGCCAGGTCCAGGGTGAGCCCTTCGATGCGCCAGTACGCGCCGCGCACGTCGATCATCGGCGTGCCATTGCCCGAGCCGCCCTTGAAGACGGGCGAGGCCCCGGGCGCGGCCATCACCGTGAGCATCCGGTCCGCGCCACCGCCGCGCTCCTCCAGCTTCAACCGCTCGGAGTAGGTGCCCGTCTCCAGGAAGACGGCCTCGCCGGGCCGCACCACGGAGAGCGCCTTGGCCACGGTGCGGAAGGGCTTCGCTTGCGAGCCCTCCGCGGCATCGGCGCCGCGAGGCGAGACCCAGAGAATGCGTGAGAACTCCGGGGGCGGAGGCGGCTCCTCGGCCTCCGGCGGGGCCGGCACTTCGGGCGCGGGCCCGGGAGCAGGCGCCGGGGACACGGGGCCGGGTCCTTCCGGCAAGGAGGGCGTTGAGCCTCCGGGGGCGGGGACCTGGACGGTGCCCGTCTCACCGGGGCGGGCGCCCCGCTCCTGCTGCGTCATCTCCGCCTTGCCACAGGAGGCAAGGCCCGCGAAGACGGCAGCACTGCCGAAGGCCACGAGGGCCGCTCTGAAACGCATCCAGACTCCTTGTGTGGGCGGCGGCGATGGGGAAGCACCGCGGGATTCGCGCCCGACAAGGCTCAGGGAAGCTTCATTCCTCCTGTTTCGAAGCGGGAGGCCCGCCAGGCCGCTGGGGGAGGCAGCGGCATCCTGCAATTTGAGGCGCTTGCGAAGGGCTCCCGCGCGCCTGGCCGGCAGAGCCCCTGGCCCCCAGGCTCCCCATGGCGGAGGGAAGGGGGGGTCCGAGGAGGGAGGGATGTCCTCCCTGTCTTCTTCACCCAGAGTGCCACCCCGGGCTCAGGCCACGCGGCCCGGGGCCCCCTCCAGGGGGCGCACGGGGGACTCATCGATCGGCTCACCGTCAGGCCCCAGCTTGACCGGGTGAATCCCCAGCCGGCGCTCTACCAGGGCATGGCCCGCGTAGATGAAGGGCGTGAGGCCCACGGCCACCAGCAACTTCACCACATAGGAGGTCAGCACGATGCGGATGATGACCTCGGTGGGGAGCACCCCCGTCCAGGCGATGATCTGCACCACCACCGTGTCGATGAACTGCGACACCAGCGTGGAGCCCGTGGCCCGCAGCCACAGGTAGCGGTTGTTCGACTTGCGCTTGATCAGGTTGAAGACGGCGATGTCGCTGAACTGGCCAATCAGATAGGCGATCATCGACGCGACGAGGATGCGCTGCGAGCCGCCGAAGACGTTGTTGAACGAGCCCTCGGAGGTGCCCATGTAGTCCGGCGCGCGCGTGAGGGGCGCCCAGTCGATGCCCTGGGCGATGTTGATGACGGCGAAGGCGAACACCGCCATGCCGAAGCCCACCCAGGTGACGAACCGGGCGGCCTTCTTGCCGTAGAACTCATTGAGGATGTCGGTGAGCAGGAACGTCACCGGGAACGGCAGCATGCCCGCGGACATGACCGCGAGGATGGGCCCCAGCTTCACCTCGAAGAGCTTCACCCCGATGATGTCGCCCACGACCAGCGAGGTGATGAACACCCCCGCCAGCACCACGAAGAGCCGAAGCCGTATATCCAGTTTCATTCCAGCCCCTTTTACCAGCCGGGTTCGCCTCTTATCACTTCCGGCGGGCCCCGGGGCTCAGAGCACCGCGCTCCGGCCGCCGTCCACCGCGAACACCTGCCCGGTGATGTAGGGGGCCTCGCGCGCCAGGAAGAGCACCGTCCGAGCGATGTCCTCCCCGCTGCCCTCGCGCTGCAGGGGGATGCGCTGGAGCACGTCCTGCCGCTCGGCCGCGTCGAAGGACTCGGGCAAAATCACGGCTCCCGGGGAAATCGCATTGACGCGCACCTGAGGGGCCAGCTCCACCGCCAGCGCCCGGGTGAACATGATGAGCGCCGCCTTGCTCACCGAGTAGTGCGCGTAGTGGCTCACCGCGCGCTCGCCGCCAATGTCGGTGATGTTCACCACGAGCGGCGAAGGGGCCGCGCGCAGGGCGGGCAGCAGCGCCTGGGTGAGAAAGAAGGGCGCATCCAGGTTCACCCCCAGCATCGTCCGGTACTGCTCCCGGGTGATGGCCTCGAAGGGAACCCGCGCGTACAGGCCGGCGTTGTGCACGGCGACATCCAGCACGGGGTGGGCGGCGCGCACCCGCGCGCCCAACGCATCCACCTCGCGGGGATTCGAGAGATCCGCCGAGTAGAGGGTGACACGGCCTCCCTGGCCGCGCAGCTCCTCGGCGAGGGCTTCCAACTCCTGGGACGAGCGGTGCGCGTGGAGCGCCAGCTCATACCCTGCCTGTCCCAGGGCCCGTGCCACCGCACGGCCCACCCGGATGCCAGCCCCTGTCACGAACGCGGTCGCCATGCCGCGACGTCCCTAGCAGGGCAGCAGGGACAGGAGGAAGCCCTTACGACCGGCCGTAGCGGTGGTAGCGGACGGGCACCCACACCCACTTCTCCACCGTCTCGTAGCGGCCGGGCACCCACCGCTGCTCGTAGTAGCCCCCCTCGCAGTGCTTCCCGCGCCGGGGCCGGTAGTGGCACTGCTCGGGCACCCACACCTGCTCATAGCGCCCCTGCGACCACACCTGCACCGTCTGAAGCTCGTAACGGCCTTCCTGGCCCGACGGACGGGACGGCCGGGACGGACGCGGGGGGTGGTGGGACGGGGCGCCGTACCCGGGGCCATGGCCGCCCCGGAAGCCCTGCGCCTCCTGGGCGAGCGCACTGGAACCAAGGAGCAGCGTACCGAGAGCCAGGGAGAAGATGCTGGACTTGAGAGCCATGTTCGAGTTCCTCCGTCGTAGTGCCCTGTCTGACGGGGCCCCCCACGGAAGATTCAATCCCGGCCCTTCCCCCCTCTGGGAACAGGCACTTACTCGTAGACGGGGCAGTCGACCACCGTCACGGTGCGCGAGGCGGACACGGTGTGGCCCGCGCTGTCCTGCACCTCGTACGCCACCGTGTAGGTGCCCTCGCTCCAGCCGTTCACGGTGTTGGTGACGGCCACGGACAACGTCAGGTTCCCGTAGCAGGCATCCGACGCGCTGTAGCCCGGGTCCACCCAGTTGCTGCCGCACGTGTGGATGATGTCCGTCTCACCGGCCAGCGTCAGCGTGGGCGCCTGGGTGTCGCGCACGTTCACGGTCCGCAGGCCCTCCGCGAGGTTCCAGTTGGCGTCGTGGGCCAGGTACGAGACGTGGTACGTGCCCTCCGCGCCCGACTGGGGGCCCGGACCGAAGCCGTCGTTGCCAGAGTTATAGGATTGCACCGTCAGCGGCGCGCCGGAGCCATCGGTGGCCGTGGCGCCCGGGTCGGACCAGCTGTCCACACCGCACTCCAGGTTCAGCTCCGCTCCGCCATTGAGCGTCAGGGTGACGGCCCCGTCCACCCCCTGCGTGGCCTGGTTCAGGGAGTCCGGCGTCTCCAGGCCGGCCCCGCCACAGCCCACCAGCGACACACTCACCGCTCCGATCAGAATCTTCCAGCTCTTGTTGAAGTGCAGGCCCATGATTGTCTTCTCCTTGCTGTCGAATCGAATCGAGTGACGCCGGGCGACGGATTTTCCCTCGGAGGAGCCAATCCCTCTCTCCAGCGTGAGACACACTTTAGCGGGCCCTCTGTTGACGCTGGAGCGCGAAACGCTAACAAAAAACAGCCCTGGCCTTCTCAACTCGGATGTCATTGCTGATTGAAATTCGAGGTACGGGCTCACCCCCGCTGGGTAGCGGGTGACACCTTCCTGGGTCGCATCCGCCCGAGCAGCGAAATCGTGGAAAGGGCCTTCTCCACACTTTCGGGCCCAGGGCGTTTCCGCCCGCCCCCCGAGGCCTCGCGGGGTGCGCCTCGATAGGATTCTCCTCATGATGTCTGGTCTGCTCCTAGCCTTGGTGCTGTCCTCCTCACCCGAGCCTCCCCGGGCGGCGCCGGACGCGCCGGTTCGCACCTGGCTCGTGCCCGCGCTCCACTCCGCGGGCATCATGGCCGCCATGCGCACCTCGCTCTCGCTGCTCTGGCCCCGCGACTTCGACCCCAGCCGGTTCCGGGAGAACTTCCGCCAGCTGCGCCGCGGCTACTCGCGCGCCCCCCACTTCGATGCGAACCAACGCGCGCTGGAGTGGGATGGAGACTCCTGGCTCATCAACACGGTGGGCCACGGCCTCTTCGGCGCCGAGGTCTATGCGCGCAGCCGCCAGTGCGGCCAGGGCCCGGGGGCCTCCCTGCTGGCCACCACCCTCGCCTCCACCACCTGGGAGTACGGCGTGGAGGCCTTTCACAAGCAGCCCTCCGCCCAGGACCTGGTCTGGACGCCGCTGGTGGGGGCGCTGCTCGGCGAGGGCCGCTTTCAGCTCCATCGCCACGTGCGGGATGGGGGCTTCGCAGCCGGCCCCGCTCGCACCTTGCTCCTCTTTCTGATCGATCCCCTGGGAGAAGCCGAGCGCCGCGCGCTGGGCACCCGCTGCTGACCTTCGCTGCTCCGAAGGCCTGCGCTCAGTGGGTCGGCGGCGTGTAGGCCACCCCGGTGACGGTGTACTCCACCGCGCCGCGCGGCCGCTCCACCTGCACGGACTCCCCCACCTCCTTGCCCAACAGGGCCCGCGCCAGGGGGGACTCCACGCTCAGCCGCCCCGCCTTCACATCCGCCTCATCCGGCCCGACGATGCGGTAGGACGCCTCCGCCCCCTCCTCGTCCTCCAGCATCACCCAGGCGCCGAAGAACACCCGGCCCTCTTGAGCGGGCTCGGGCGTCACCACCTGGACTTCGTCCAGCGTCTCCGTGATCAGGAGCATGCGCCGCTCCCGCTCCCGCTTGCGGTCGGCGGCGCCCAGGGCCTTCGGCTCTTCCTCGCCTGCCCCCAGGCCCTGCAACCGGGCCAGCTCTTCCTGGAGTGCCCGGTAGCCCTCCGGGGTGATGTAGCGCTTCTCCCCCGAGGCCGCGCGAGGCCGGGGCAGGAGGAGCCCCTCGCCCCCCTCACTGTCTTCCTTGGTGAACGCCTTCGACATGTGGCCTCCCCGTCGCTCCTCTTGAATCTGGCTCACCTGCTCCCACCTGCCAACGGCAGGTCGCGTGAACGACATTTCGCCAGGGCCCCCTCCGCTTCTCCGGGAAGCGCGCGCGCCGGGGCTTTTAAGGTGCTGCCGCCGTTCCACCCCCTCTGGAGGATGACCATGGCGGAGACCTCGAAGCTGACCGCGAAGGACGGAACCGAAGTGCCGGGCTATTTGCGCGAGGCCGCCGGAGGCAAAGCCCCCGGCGCGGTGATCCTCGTCCACGAGTGGTGGGGGCTGAATGGCCACATCCGCGGCGTGGCGGACCGGCTGGCCCAGGAGGGCTTCACCGTCTTCGCGGTGGACCTCTTCCAGGGCAAGGTGGCCAAGGACCCGGCCACCGCCCAGCAGTACATGAACGCGCTCGACTGGAAGCAGGCGGAAGCGGACCTGCTCCGCGCGGCCGAGGCCCTGCGCCAGCGCCAGCCCGGAACGAAGGTGGGCATCACCGGCTTCTGCCTGGGCGGAGGGCTCGCGCTCTTCGGCGCGGCGAAGGACCCTGGGCTCGCCGCCTGCGTCCCCTTCTACGGCATCCCCGGCGACGACAAGGCGGATGTGACGAAGATCCGCGCCCCGGTGCTGGGCCACTTCGCCAACCAGGACGACTTCTGCTCTCCGGACCGGGTGAACGCCCTGGAGGCGAAGCTGAAGGGTGCCCACGTGCCCGCGGAGATTCACCGCTACGACGCCCAGCACGCCTTCTTCAACGACACGCGTCCCGAGGTCTACTCTCCCCAGAACGCCGAGACGGCCTGGCGGCGGACGGTGGACTTCCTCCACGCGAAGCTGGGCTAGTCCGCCGTCCCCGGGCCGGCTTCCGCGGGGGGAGTCTCCTGCGCGGGAGCCTCCTGCGCGGGAGCCTCGGCCGGGGGCACCGGGGCCTGCGACGCTTCCGGCATCACCGCCTCGAACCGGTAGCGCGCCACGCCCTTGGGGAGCACGACCTCCAGGAGCGGGTTCTCGTCGGCCAGCGCCTTGGACACGGGCAGGGCGACGAGGCCCTCCGCGTCGCTGAACACGGACACGCGCGTCCGTCCGCTGCTGGCCACCACCTGGGCGCCCGGGATGGGGCGGTTCGTGTCCTTGTTCAGCAGGCGCAGCGTCACCGCCGGGGTCTGCGCCGCGCGCTCCACGTCCTGCGGCACCACCACCTCCCCATAGCGGGGACGCAGCGCACAGGCGGACGATAGGCCAAGGCACAGGAGGGCAACGCTCAGCGACGCACGGCGAAGGCTCATGAAGGATCCATCCCAGAGGGAGAAAAGTTCGCCTACCCTCCTACGGCGCGGGCACCAGGGCAAGCCGGTGCGCGAGCCCCTCACTCGAACCGGAAGTAGGCCTCGAAGTCCGGCGTCCCCTTGCGGCGCTTGCCATCCGCGCCCACCTGCGGCGGGTAGTTGGCGAGCACCCCGCCAGGGTCCGGCGTCTCCACGCTCCCCAGGGGAACCGGCAGGTGCTCCCGGATGCCCGGCAGGCCCGCCACCTCGCCCAGATAGCCGGGCAGCGTGAGCGGGGACACCATCTCCCCGGCGGTGAGCGACAGCTCCGGGCCCTCTTCGAGCGCGGCCCTCAGGCCCGCCGCCGCCCGGCCTTCCATCCGGTAGGCCCGGAAGACGCGCAGCAAGGACAACCCCACCGCATGCGCGGTGAGCGTCAGGTGCACGGGGTTGGTGCCCAGCTGGTCATCCCCGTACGAGCGCCAGACGAAGCCGCTGGAGCTCCTCACCCACAGGCCGTACACGTTCTCCTCGTCGTGCATCTTCTTGGAGGGCAGCCCGCCGGAGAGCCCCACGAGCAAGTCCCGGGGCACCCGCAGGTGGCCGGACGCGAAGGCATCCGTGAGGAAGTGGTCGGCGAAGGCGTTGCGCACCAGCGCCGCGTCCAGATCCTTGTCCAGGGCCAGGAGCAGCGCCTCCTTGTGATGAAGGGCATAGCGCGCCCAGCTTCTCGGGGCGAAGTGGTCCTGGTTCTCGTTGGCGAGGTTCACGTAGTCGAACCAGCCCCGGTGGGTGTTGAGCAGGAAGGTGCCCTCGTCCTGGGGCGTCACCCCGCGGATGGCGTCGGCCACGGCGGGGGTCAGCTCCTCGGACAGCTCCTCCGGCGTCCCGTAATAGTCCCCCGCGAGCGCCACCACCTCCCCGTACGTGAGCGTGAGGCCCGGACGGATCTCCAGCTCCGTGAGCGGACGGTAGCGGGCCATCAGGTCCTCGAGCCGGTCCTGGAAGGGCTCGCGCCACGTCGGGTCCGCGCTCGCCACCGTGAGGCCCTGCCGCTCCAGCACCGCGTCCGGCTCGAGCTCAGTCTCCGCCGTGCGCAGCAGCACGTGGCTCTGCCTCGCGGTGGACCGGCTGGTGTGGGAGAACACCGACTTGCCCGACAGCAGGCTCGCCAGGTACTCCGCGCTGGCACGGTGCTCGGCAGTGCCGAAGTAGTCCGGCCGCACCGAGACCACGGGCCGCTTCGCCGTCTCCTTGCGCAGGGCCGCGAGCCGCTGCCGCTCCTTGTCTCCCGAGCCTTCCGGGTCCCCAGCGCCTGGCCCGAAGGACAGCGCCATGCGCTCCCCCGGCATGGGGGCGGCGGCCGGGGAGGAGGATGGGGCCTCCGGCGTCATGACGGCCTGGAAGGCCCGGCGGGCCGTGAGGCCTCGCAGCGCCGCGGCCTCCGCCGTGCGGACCTGCGAGGGCGAGAGCAACTCGGAGGTGCGGCTGTTGAACGCCAGCGGCGCGCCCGTGGGCGCGGGCGTCAGCGGCGGCAGGGGCGGCTCCGGGACTTGCGCCGGGGCGGCCGCCTGGACCGGCTTGCGGCCTCCCTTCTTCGCGGCGCTCCGCGGGGGCGCGGCGGGACGGCCCGTGGCCCCCTTCCCTTCCGCCTTCTGGGAACCCGCCTGCCCCTTTCCCCGAGGTTTGCGTGTCGTCACGGCAGTCCTCCATCCATGCCTTGCAGGCGTACGCCGAGCCGGATCCCCGCCAGCAGGTGCGCGGGACGGCCCGGGACCAGGTATGCCACCTGAAGCGTGCTCCCCACGCGCGGCGCCCCCCGGCGCGTGGGCGACAGGTTCTCCCGTGCATAGGCGCACTGGGCGAGGAACACGCAGTAGTCCACCGCCGCTTGCAGGGAGAAGTGCTCGGAGAGCGGCTCCTGCGGCGAGGAGAAGAACCCCGCGCGCAGCACCCGCCGGGCATAGCGCCGCGCGAGCGTACTGGCCTGCTCGTTGGTCAGGGGCTCCGCGGGGACGCCCGTCCGCCGCGCCTCCTGGGCCAACTGCTCCAGCAGCCCCGGCGGGCCATCCTCCGCGTCCGTGCCGGCCAGCAGCACCGCCAGCCGCTCGGGCAGAACGGGGTCATACCCCTCCACGAAGCGGGCCACCGCCTCGGTCACCCCCGCGTAGTGGACCCCGAAGCGGTGCCGCACCTCCCCGCCCTCCTCCTCCGTGTGCAAGAGCGGCGAGGGCGTGGTGGGGATGCTGGGGTCCACGCTCCACTGGATGGACCAGAGCGAGGGGGGCTCCACACCCTCCTCGGGCTGCGGGGCGAAGCCTCCGAGAATGAGGTGGAAGGGCCGGGGCAAGGTTCCCAACCGGCGCAGCGCCTGGGACTCCAGGGCCGCGTGCAGGCGCTTCGCATAGTCCCCGACGGACTCCCCCGGCCGTAGGGGGGCCCGGTCGTCAAACGCGCGCAGCGACGTGGCCACGGTGCCCCCTCCGATCGAGCCCACGCCATTGAACATGGCGAGCAGCTGGCCCCCGGACAACGGGACGAGCTTCTCCACGTTGGCCATGTTCGAAAGGAAGCGCTCCTGGCCCCGCGCATCCACCTCCATCACCGTGGCCAGCCCGTCCGTGGCGAACACCAACGCGTCCGGCGTCTTGAAGGCGATATCGATGGTCATGGCCCGCGCGCAGCATACCGGCTGGGCCCCACGCTCCGCGCTCCGGGAATCCAAGATGAGTATTACCGCTTGAAGCAATTAGTTTTTCTGAGCTGACCTCTGGGGTTGGTTCTTTTCGCGTCCCGGGCTTCCAGAACGTAAAGAGCCGACTCAGACTTTTGGAGGGCTCCCTCTGGATCGCGAACACGCTATATTCGTAAATCGTGAATCATATGGAATCCGGGGATAGGACATTCCTGGCAGACCTCCAGCGTCAGATCGACACGGTGGAACCGGGTGCGGAGGTCCTGCAGCCGCTCACCGCGATGCTGCGCGAGGGACTGCGGGCCGAGCGCACCCTGGCCTACGGCGTGACGATGGGCGTGGAGCAGTACGGGGCCGGGTTCTGCCACGGGGTGGGGTTTGCCCCCGGAACGGAGCTGTTCCACACGCTGGATGGCTTCCTGCGCCAGCGGCCCTCACCCTGGGGCTATTTCGATCCGGCCCGGCCCGCCACGGCCCAGCGCAACCGGGTGCTGCACTTCCGCCCTCCCGCGCAGGAGGAAGCGCGCGAGGCCCCCCTGCACGAGGCCGGCGCGGCCTCCTGGAAGCGGCTGGGCATCGGGCCGGATCAAGCCATCGTCGTCCAGGAGCGGGTGAGCCAGGCAGGCCTCGCGCTCTACCGCCAGTTGGGCGTGGACAACATGTTCCAGCTCCGGGCGCTCGTGTGCGAGGGCCCCGCCCTGCTCTCCTGGATCGGCGCCCTGCGCGCCGAGCCCTTCACCCCCCGCGAGCAGCGGCTGTTCCAGCGCCTGGTGCCCATGCTGCAACGGCGGCTCCAGCTGGAGGCGCGGCTGCGCGAGGCGCGGCTGCTCCACTCCGCGCTGGACGCGGCGCTGGAGGCGCTCGGCCAGCCCGCCTTCGTGCTCTCCAACACCCACCAGGTGGTCCACGCCAACGCCGCGGGCCAGGCCCGGGCGGAGCAGAGCACCCCCACCGTGGTGGAGGCCGTCCAGCGGCACGGCCGGGGGGAGCCCACCCCGGCGGACATCTCCGTCACGGCCCTGCGGGTGCCCGGGCTGGCCCCGCACTACCTCGTCGTGGACAAGAGCACCCTCGCACAGGCGAGCGCCCGGGTCCGCCTCCTCGCTGGGCGCTGGGAGCTCACCACGCGTGAGGAGCAGGTGCTCGAACACATTGTCCAGGGCCAGAGCAACCGGGCCATCGCCGCACAGCTGGGATGTTCAGAACGGACGGTGGAGGTCCACGTCACCCACGTTCTGAGCAAAGCATGGGTCGAGAGCCGCTCGGCCCTCATCGCGAAATTCTTCCAATCCCCTTGAACGTGAACTCTTCCTCCCGAATCCGAGCCGCCCTCAGCAACGCCGCCCAATGTGCCGCCGGTCCTCCCCGCACCGTGCATGGCTCGTTCGCGCCCTTTCCCCGGCGGCCCCGCCTCGCCGTCGGAGATCCCCAGACGGACATCCAGCGCTTCTTCACGCTGCTGGACCAGCGGAACCTGCTCACCCAGGACGGGTGGCTGCGGTCCGACTCCCAGCTCATCTCGGTGGGAGACCACTTCGACTGGGGTCCTCCGGAGGCGCGCGAGGCGGTGGCCCAGAGCGGCCTCCAGTTGCTCGCCTGGCTCGCCGCGCACCCCTCGGATCAGGTCGCCATCCTCGCGGGGAACCATGATCTCGCGCGCGTGGGAGAGCTGGCGGACTTCACCGATGCCACCTTCGCCGAGGCGCAGGTGGAAGCGGACCGCATCTACGCCGGGGGAAACCCCGACACGGCGGCGGAGCAGGAGTTCCTCCAGCGCTACCCTCAGGTTCCCAACGTGGAGCTGATCGCCCGGGACTTCAGCACCTTCCGGGAGGAGCAGCGCACGTGGGTCACCTACCTGCTGCGCGAGCGGCGCCTGCGCATGGCGTACGCCTCGGCGCCCGGCCTGCTCGTCAGCCACGCGGGGGTGACGCGCGAGGACCTGCTCGCGCTGGGCATCGCCCAGGACCGCCACAACAACGCCCACGCGGCGGCGTACGCCCTCAATGACACGCTCGACACGGCGGTGGAGAACTGGAAGGGCGGCCCGCTCACCGTGCCGGGCCTGTACCAGCCGGGCAGCCGCGAGCTGGGCGAGGGCCTGGGCATCGTCTACCACCGCCCCAGCACCCTGCCCGAGGACGCCGAGCGCACGCGCCAGAGTCCGCGCCGGCGCTTCAACCCCCTGAACCTGCCCCTCGGCCTGACCCAGGTCATCGGGCACACGCGGGACAAGCGTGCCCGGGAGCTGCTCGGCCTGCCCCCGGCGGCGGCCCCCTCCGGCGGCCTCCGCCACCTGGTGACCAACGGCAAGCGGTTCACCTATGCGCCGGGCCCCCCGCCCAAGACGGAGTGGGAGGACGCCGTGCTCGTCTTCACCGATGGGGGCCTCAACGACTCGCCGCTGGAGTCCATCGAGTTCTTCGACTTCGACACCCGCGGCGCCCGCTGAGGGCTACTTCGCCTTCAGCTCCGCGAGCCGCTTCTCCAACGCCTCGCGCTGGCGCGGAGAGACCTGGGCCTTGGGCAGGGCCTGGGCATAGGCCAGGGCCTCCTGGAGCGTCGCGACGGCGGCGTCCTTGCGGCCCTGGTCCATCTGGATGGAGGCGCGCTCGGAGAGCACGCGCAGCCGCCGGGCCCCCTGCACCTTCCGCAGCGCCCGGTCACTGGCGGCCAGCGCGTCGTCGAGCCGCCCCAGCGTCCGGTAGAGGCTGGAGAGCCGCGCGGGCGGGTTGTAGTCGTTGGGCAGGTCCCGCTCGCTCTGCTCGATGGCGGGCACCGCGCGCTGGGGCGCCCCGAGCGTCAGGGCCGCCAGCATGCGGTGCGAATCGAAGACGGTGCGCGCCTCCGGGTTGGGGGCCTGGGCGGCCTCGGCCTCGAGGAAGCCGAGCCACTCGGCGGCGGTGGCCTTCATCCCCGCCTCGTCCTGGAGGGCCTTGCGCGCCTCCACCACCACCTCGTACAGCCCGGAGCGGTCATCCGGCGGCATCTCGATGGCGGGCGGGGCGAGCACCTCCTGGGCCCGGGCCTCCGCCGACCGCAGCAGCTCCCGGCGCGCGGGGCTCTCCGGGGGCAGCGCCAGCGCGCACCCCAGGCCCCACGTCGTCGCGTTCGCCAGCGACGCGGAGCGGGGCACCCGGGGTGACTCCTCCAGGAGCTTGCGCGCGCAGGCCTCGTGCTGCTTCGCGCCGTACCGGGCCGCCAGCAGCGACTCCAGCGTGCGGCCGCGGCGGGACCAGTCCGCGGGGGCCTCGGCCAGCGCCTGGGCGAAGGCCTCGGCGGCCTCGGCCGGCTTGCCCTCTCCATAGAGGGCATCACCCCGGACGAGCTGCGCCTCGGCGCCCTGGGCCCCGCCGCGCCAGGCCCGCTCTCCATCCTCGAAGAGCTTCTCCAGCTGGGCGACGGTGGCACTGCCCGAGAAGCGGACCAGGGCCTTCTCCTCGCGCGGATCGATGATGAAGAAGGTCGGCCAGAAGTCCATCGGGTACTTCTCCTGGAAGCCCGCGGTCTGCGGCAGATCCGTGTTGAGCTCCAGCCAGACGAACCGCCCCGCGTGCCGCGCGAGCGCCTTGTCCGTGAAGACGTACTCCTTCATCGAGAGGCAGGTGTGGCACCAGGGGGCCCAGGTGTCCACGAAGAGGGGCAGGCCCCGGGCCTTCGCTTCCTCAAGGGCCCGGCCGTAGTCGTCCGCGATGAACGGCAGGGGCCCTTCCGCGCCCAGCGCCGGCGCATCGGGCGCTTGGGTCCGGGAGGTGGAGCACGCCAGGAGCCCCACCGCCAGCAGGCAGGCAACATGGATTCGCATGGAAGCCAACCCTAGCGCGGACCCAGAAGAGAGGAAGGACTGGGCTCCGCCCGGGGCCCATGCTGTTGTCGGGCCGTCACATGACTTCCCTCACCGCGTTGCGCGCCGCCCTGGAGTCCTCCCTCAACGCCCTGCCCGCTCCCGAGCGCTTCCCCCGGAGCGAGGACGCGGACCGGGCCCGGCGCCTGTCCGAGCGGCTGCGCCGGGACTTGCTGCCCCGGCTCGGCGGCGAGGCCCCGCTGCTGCTGGTGGCCATCGCCGGTCCCAACAACGTGGGCAAGTCCACCCTCTTCAACTCCCTCATCGGCGTGTCCCTGTCGCCCGCGCGGCCCGAAGGGGGGCTCACCAAGCAGTGCCTCGCCGCCGCGAACCCCACCACGTGGACGGGCGAGCTGCGCGAGTTCCTGGTGCGCCGCTACGACATCCTCCCGGTGCCCCCCGGCACGGAGGCCCCGGTGGACCAGCCGGGGCCCGCGGGCCGGCTCTACCTCGTGCTCGAGGCGGCGGTCCCCCCGGGCCTCTTGGTGATGGACACGCCCGACTTCGACAGCGTCTACCGCGACAACCGCGACCGCGCCGAGGCCCTGCTCGTCACCGTGGACGTGCTCCTCTTCGTGGTCAGCCGGCAGACGTACCAGAACGCGGCCCTGGTGGACTTCCTGCGGGCCGCGGTGGGCCGGGGCCGCCCCTACCTGCTCATCTACAACGAGGCCACCCGGGAAGAGGTGGCCCGCGGGCACCTGGACAAGCTCGCCGCGGACGTGGGCCAGCCGCCCTTGGCGCGCTACCTCGCGCCGCACCAGCCGGAGGTGGAGGCCGGGCAGCGCCCGCTGGCCACGCACCCGCTGGATGGCAGGCCCGCGCTCTCCGTGCTGCTGGGCCAGGCCGAGCATGCGCGGGAGCTCAAGTCCCGGGCCCTGGCCGCCTCCCTGGCGGATGCGCGCGCGGAGATGGACGCCCTGGGCCAGGCGGCGCGCGAGGCCTCCCACGAGCCGGAGCGGCTGCGCCAGCGGCTGCGCCACGAGCTGCTCGCGGTGGGCCGGAGCGCGGCGCTCAAGGGCGTGCCCGCCGACGTGCTCGTGGATGCCTTCCGCGATGAGCTGGACGCGCGCAGCACCTTCCACCGCTACGTGCGCCTGCCCTTCCGGGCGCTCGCCACCGCGCTGACGTTCGTCTCCCGGAAGGTGCGCCAGTCCTTCACCGGGCCCCAGCCGTCCGAGGCCCCCGTCTTCCAGGCCACCGACGAGACGCTCCGCGACGGCACGCGCCGGCTGGTGGAGGTGCTGGCCCCGGAGGTCGCCGCGTGGCGGGGAGACGAGGCGACGCGCGCGCGGCTCGCGGAAGCCTTCGGCGCGGCCACGCTGGCCCGGCTCGAGGAGCCCCTGGGCCTCGACGCCCTGCACGGCCATGCCGCGGATCGCGAGGGGCTCTACGCGTTCTGCCGGAGCCTCGTGGGGCAGGAGCTTCAGGGCGGCATGCGCGAGGAGCTGATGCAGGCGCTCACCACGCTCGTCTACTCCGTGCCCTCGGGCGCGGCGGCCGTCGCCACGGTGGCCACCGGCGGAGTGGGCCACGATGCCATCATCTGGGCGGGCACCCTGCTGTCCACGCCGCTGCTGGAGCGCTTCGTGGATCTGCTCGGCGCCGATGTACGGGCGCGTGTCACCCAAAAATGGGCGGACGCACACGGTGCGACGCTGGCTCACGCCCTGGAGGAACGCTTCTTCCCCGAGGTGTTGATACATCTGGACACCCAGGTGTCCCAGTGGCGCGGCACGGCCGAGGCCCTGGAAGACACGTCGCGAAAACTGTCGCAAGAATCGGCGGCCCCCCCATCCCCCTGACGACGGAAATCTGATAGGCTCTCGCCGCTTCCAGCACCGCGGCGCCCTCGGGGGGGGACCTGGTAGGGAGACTCGACGGGTCATGACCTGGTCGGTCACTACCGCATGACTACCCCGCGTGTCCTTGGAGGACAACTTTCCGAGTCCTATGTATCCCCCCGACTTTACGAGGCGGGGCATGGGATGGGAATGGATAAGAAGCCGGCGAAAAACCCCAAGAAATTGTTGGGGCCCAACATCCGTGAAGCCCGGACCCGGCTCAACATTTCTCAGGCCCGTCTCGCAGAAATGCTCGAAATGTCGACCGAAGTTTTAGGCCGCATGGAGCGCAAGGAAGTCCTGCCCCGGCTGGAACGCTTCGTCCTGCTGTGTGAAATCCTCGGGACGACTCCGAACCAGATGCTCGGCTTCGCCATGGGCCTGGGCAGCCCACAGGGGCCGCGGATGTCCCCGGCGTACGACGAGATGATGACGCTGATGCGTCACTTCGTCATCGAGATGGAGTCGCAGCTGGCCGAGGACGAGCGCAAGGAGCTGATGCAGATCTTCGCTCACCTGCAGCGGCTCATCACCCTCATCAAGAAGCGGAAGGCGGAGGCGGCGAAGTCGCGCCGGGCCCTCGCCAAGCGGGGCAGCCCCGCCGGCTGAGTCCCACCGGCACGCCCGTTTTCCGGTCCAGGTCGCAGGACGCGAGGCGGACTCGCGGTTCTCCCAGGGCCCCCCTCTTTTTCCCCCGCTTGCGCGGCACCGGCCCTCGCCCCAGGGATGATCTCCCGTGCGCCCGGGGCCCCAGAGGCCGGGGAACGGCCCCCGTCCCATTCTTCCCTACCAGGTAGGAAAGTGCGAAGGAACCAGGTGAGTTATAACCTGGGCGGTCTCGCTGCATACCTACCCCGAGTGTCCTTGTGGACCCAACGTTTTAAGTCTTATCTACGTTTCCAACTTTTTGAGGTGGGCGGCAGCATGGACACCAGTGATGAAGAGCGTGAGCGCAAGCGTGTGGAGGCGCTCAGGAAGAACCTCGGAGCGAACACACGCCGGGCGCGCGAGCGCCTCGGCATCACGCAGGAGCAGATGGCCGAGATGCTGGGCATCTCCCCGGAGGTGTACGGCCGCATGGAGCGGGGGCTCATCTTCCCGCGCGTGGAGCGGCTGGCGGTCATCTGCGAGAAGCTGGGAGAGTCCTCGGACCGGCTCCTGGGGCTGGCCAACTCCCAGGAGCCCCTGCCGGCCACCGGGACACCGGGGTACGACGAGCTCCTGCCCATCCTCCACCGCCTCATGCCCGTGATGCCGAAGCTGACGCAGTTGCAGCGCATCGCGGTCCGGCGCCACATCTCGGACTTCCAGCGCCTGCTGAGCACCTTCCTGGAAACCGAACCGTCCGAGAAGCGCCGCAAACGGCGTGCCTCCGACGCGCCCGCTGGGTAGCCCCACCGCGCTTTGCCCTGCCCTGCTCCGGAGCCCCCGTGCCCCGGAAACCGCTCTGGCATCCTACCTGTCACGTCACGGTTTCACCTGCCAACCCTGCGCAGCCTGTGAACCCAACCTGTCGCGTTGTATCTGAACGAGCCAACCCACCATGGTGGGTATGAACAGGTAGGGAGGAGCATGGACGGCCTCGACAGAAGGACGCTGGGCAGGAACATCCGCCAGGCCCGTCACCGGCTGGGTCTCACGCAGGAACAGATCGCCGAGCGGATCAACATGACGCCCGAGGTGTACGGACGCATGGAGCGGGGCAACCTGGTGCCGCGGCTCGAACGCTTCGTGCTCCTCTGCCGGGTGCTGGGCGAGACGCCGGACCGGCTCATCTCCCGCCATGCGCCTGCGGAGGACGGGGCAGAGGACGGCGAGGCGCCGGACCCGGCGGATGTTCCGGTCGATGACCTCCAGCACCGGCTGGGCACCAACATGCGCGAGGCCCGGAAGCGCCTGGGGCTGACGCAGGTGGAGATGGCGGAGCGGCTGCACCTGCCTGTGGACCTGTACGGCCGCATGGAGCGAGGGGAGACGCTGCCCCGGTTGGACAGCTTCGTCGCCATCTGCCAGGTCCTCGGCGAGATGTCGGACCAGCTGCTCGGCCTGTCGCCTCCTCCAGCCGGGAAAACCCGCTGACGGCCCCCGAGGCCCTGGGGACTTCCTGCTTTCCCGTACCTGACAGGTTGTCCTACTTGGGGGTGACCTGTGGGTGTGGACGGAGGCCTGTTCCGGAACGATTGGGCATTTGCGCCGCCGTCCCAGTTGGGGGAGGATGTAACCCCTTGTTCTCGCTACCTTTTCAGATTCGAAGCGCCTTTGTGGCGCTGACCTTGGTGTTCGTGTGCCTCGCGGGGCCCGCGTGGGCGGCGAAGTTGCCGGATGTCATCGTGTTTGGCGACCCGGTGACCTCCTCTCCCGACCTGCCAGGTACGGGGCTGTGCGTCGCATCGAGCGTCTCGGACAATCCTGCCGCCGACTTCCCGCAGAGCACATCGGGTTACATCGGCGGAATGAATGATTTCATGGAGCGGACGGCGGCCAGCCGGACCACCTATGTCCTCCAGACGCCATTCGATCTGTCGAACAACAACACGGGCGGAACCCTCGCCAGCCGCGGCGACTTTTCTAGTCCATCAAGCTACGGAACAAGCTTCTTTATCAATGATCCGTTCACCTCCTTTGGTTCACGCTTCCGCGGCTACCTGAACGTCACCCCCGCGATGACCAACCAAACGCTGCATTTCGGCTTCTACGCCGATGATGCCGTGAGCTTTGTCATCTTTGATAAAAACAACGTGCAGTATCAGGTCATTAATCGGCCTCCCCAACTGGGAGCTGCAACATGGCGCACGACCAATAGCGTCACTTTTCTCAAGGAAGGGCTTTACCCCGTCGAAATCCTTTACTCAGAAGTGACCGATCACGCTGCCTTGGAGATGTCCATCTTCGCAGGTGTGTTCAGCGATTTCGAGCGGACAGCGAATCAAACCCCCATCATCAACCTCGACAATTCCGGCTTCGACCTTGCCCTTCCTGGACAGTTTTTCCAGACAGAGACCGGGCGTCCCTCGTTTGCGAATCCCGCGCAGTGCACGCAGTGCCTCCGGGCCAACGCCAATGCACCTGGCAACGGAGGCTGTGGCATCGGCTCCGGCTTCTACTGCAATGGCGCTGCGCTGTGCGCCCCGTGCGACACCTCCCGCGTTTGTGGCCCCTCGTGCTCCCCTTGCGGTCAGAGCACCCCCTACTGCATCAACGTCTCGGGCACCTTCACGTGCGTCGAGTGCAACGAAAACAAAGATTGTCCCAACAATGGCCGCTGCGACCCCGCCACCAACACCTGCAGGGGTTGCCTCAACGACTCCGATTGCCCCACCGGCCAGTGCACCAACAACGCCTGCACCGGCTGCAATGACGACACCGACTGTCTCTCCGGCCAGGTCTGCGACATCCCCAACTTCACCTGTGTGGAGTGCAACCGGGACGAAGACTGCCCTCCCGATGAGGTCTGCGCCCCCGACCTCAAGCAGTGCCGTGAATGCAGCCAGGACTCCGACTGCGAGCGCGGCAAGACGTGCTCGGACAACCAGTGCATCACCTGTGCCTCCAACGACAGTTGCGCGGGCAACTCCTGCAACTGCTGCCCCAGCGGCACCCAGTGCGCCGCCCCCACCCCGGGCACCCTGCCGTCCTGCGTCGAGTGCACCAACGACTCCCAGTGCGCTGACGGCAAGACGTGTGACATCGCCAACGGCCGCTGCGTAGACGCCATCCCCGAGTGCAACACCTCCGACCGCTGCGGCGCCGAGTGTGTGAAGTGCCCCACCGACCGGCCCCTGTGCCTCGATGGCCAGGTCTGCGTGCAGTGCCGCAATGACCTCGAGTGTGGCACGGGCCAGTTCTGCATCAGCGGCGAGTGCGCCTCCTGCATCACCGACCGGCACTGCGGCGCCCGCTGCAGCGCCTGCCCCGGCGAGGCCCCCTTCTGCCTCTCCGATGGCACCTCCGCCGGCAGCTCCTGCGTCGCCTGCCGGAACGATGCCGACTGCGGCAGCGGCCAGTGTGACACCACCACCCACACCTGCGCGCCCACCGACGGCTGCGAGGTGAGCTGCGCCGAGGGCACCGTCTGCAACGGCTCCGCCTGCGTGCAGTGCTTCGCCGACGCGCACTGCCCCTGCGGCGGCTCGTGCGATGTGGCCCAGGGCACCTGCAACAGCTCCTGCGAGGAGAGCGGCGACTGCCTCGGCGTCCAGCACTGCTCCGTGGCCACCCAGGTGTGTGAGCGCGGCCGGCGCATGCCCGGCACCGAGCCCCAGGGCGGCTCCTTCTGCTGTCAGACGGCCACGGCCGATCTTCCGTCCACCGGCGGCGGCGCCTTCGTGGCCATGCTCCTGGTGGGCCTCCTGTTCCTCTTCTCCCAACGCCGCGTATGACTCGCTCGCTTCCGACGGTTCTTGCCCTGGCGCTGGGCCTCGCCGCGGCCTCCGCCTCCGCCCAGGACGCCCGCTTCGACGCCCAGCTCTTCCGGCCGTCCGGCGCCCCGCAGGACATCGTGGCCGTGGGCCAGTCCCGGCCCCTGTCCCACCTGTCCGCCTCGGGAGGCCTCTACCTGAGCTTCTCGATCAACCCGCTCGTGCTGGTGACCCGCGGCGGTGACTCCAAGAAGGCCCTCAGCCTCGTGGGTAACCGCTTCCAGCTCGATGCCATGGCCAACGTCGGCCTGCTCGACTGGGCCGAGGTGGGCGTGGACATGCCGCTCATCCTCTTCCAGGGCGGCGATAACCTGGAGGCCATCGGCACCGAGGGCGTCGTCGAGGGCTATGTGCTGGGAGACCTCCGGCTCACCAGCAAGATCGCCCTGCCGGGCCTGCGGCGCCGTGCCGAGGACTCGGGCTGGGGCGCCTCCCTCACCTTCAACCTCGGGCTGCCCACCGGCAACCAGGAGGCCTTCGCCAGCGATGGGGCCGTCACCTACACCCCCGGCCTCATCGTGGACTACCGCTTCGGCATGGGCCTGCTCCTGACAGCCAACGCCGGCTTCTGGGCCCGGCCCGACCGCATCTTCAACGGCGTGAAGATTGGCGACATGGCCCCCTTTGGCCTCGGCGCCGAGATGCCGCTTGTGCGCACCGCGGGCGTCACCGCCGTGGGCGCGGTCCATGGCGCCGTGGCGCTGACCAAGCTGCCCGGACAGGCCCGGCAGATTCCCGCGGAGATGCTCCTGGGCCTGCGCTGGTACAGCGGCCTGGGCATCACCGTCACCGTGGGCGGCGGCCTGGGGTGTGGGTGCTCGATCCAGTCCCCGCAGCTCAGCTTCTTCACGTCCGTCATCTGGGTGCCCGCCGTCATGTCCGAGTACGCGGCCATCGAGCGCTTCAAGGAGCCGCCCCGCGACAGCGACGGCGATGGCATCCAGGACGACACCGACTCCTGTCCGGACGAGGCCGGCCCCGAGTCCCGCAAGGGCTGCCCCCTGCGCGACTCCGATGGCGATGGGGTGACCGATGACATCGACGCCTGTCCCACCGAGGTGGGCACCGCCGCCCGCTCGGGCTGCCCCATCCGGGACAGTGACGGCGACGGCGTCGCGAACGAGGACGACCGGTGCCCGGACGTGCCCGCCGGTCCTGGCGGGAAGAACGGCTGCCCGCTGGCCCGCATCCAGGGCAACAAGATCCTCATCCTGGAGCCCATCAACTTCGCCACGGACCAGGACATCCTCCTGTCCGAGTCCGAGCCCATCCTGGAGGAGGTCTCCCAGATGCTGAAGAAGCACCCGGAGATCAAACGCCTCCTCGTCGAGGGCCACACCGACTCGCGCGCCAGCGACGAGTACAACCTGGAGCTGTCCAAGCGCCGGGCGGCCAGCATCCGCGTCTACCTCGAGGAGAGCGGCGTGGAGCCCGAGCGGCTGTGCTCCCAGGGCTTCGGCCGCAGCCGCCCCGTGGCGGAGAACAAGAACGAGGAGGGCATGGCCCTCAACCGGCGCGTGGAGTTCACCGTCCTGCCGCCTCCCGCGGACGGCGAGCCCCGCTGCCCGGAGGAGCCCGCGGACAAGGCGCCCAAGAAGAAGGGCGCCAAGTCCGTCCCGGCTCCGGCGAAGACCGCCCCGAAGCCGTAAGCAGGGGCGCCCCCGCAGGCCGGGCGGCGCCTTCCCCCCCCGGGAGGAAGGCCCGCCGGGCGCGGGATCCGGGCCTATTCAAGGAGGAGCTTCCGGCGCGGCCTACCGGCTCAGGGAACAATCACCTCGGCGGCCCCCACCCTGCGGCCCGCCGAGAGCGTCACCAGGGCCCGTCCCGGGCCCACCGCCGTCACGTACCCCGCCGGGGAGACCTGGATGACCGCGGCGTCCGAGGAGAACCAGTGGATGGGCACCCCCTCCACGGTCCGCCCCCGGCTGTCGAGCGCCCGGGCCCGGAACTGAAGCGCCTGTCCGCGCTTGGTGAAGACATGCCGGGCCGGCTCCACCGCCAGCCGGGTGAAGGCAGGCACGACGAGCACGTTCAGATCCTGGCTCAGGTGGCCCACCGTGGCGGTCACCTTCACCGTCCCGGGCCCCACCCCGATGATCCGCCCGTCCTCGATGCGGGCGATGGTCTCGTCCTGGCTGCGCCACTCGGGGGCCGCATCGCGGATGCGCTTGCCCAGTTCATCCAGGACGGTGGCGAAGAGCCGCTCCGAGCGGCCAATCTCGATGAACTCCTGCTCCCCGGCGCGCAGTGCCAGCCGCCCGGGGATGGTCACCACGAAGCGCGTGGAGGCGCGGGCCTTGCCTCCGGACACCTCAATGGTGGCCTGGCCCGTCTTCCGGGCTATCACCACCCCCTTCTCCACGGTGGCGACGTCCGGAGAGGAGCTGGACCAGTGCAGCCGGGGCTCCGCCAGGCGGCGCCCCTGCGCGTCCTTCGCTTCGTACTCCAGCCGGACGGCCTGCCCGGGCTTTCGCAGCTGGTGCTCCTCGGGGCCCAGAATCGTCAGGGTCTCGGGAGACGGCGCACACGCTCCCAGCAGCAGCCCCGCGGCCACGAACCACCCCACACGCCTGGAGAGCCACGGAAAGACGCTCGACATGAATACAACCCACCAGGCCTCGCGCTTACTTGCGGCCTGCTTTCTTGGAGGGTGCCGGAGCCGGTTTGGAGGCCGCCAGCTTCAGCTCATCACGCTCTCGCGTCAACTCCTCAAGCTCGCCCTCCAATGCCCGGACTTTTGTTTTCAAAGTAGGCGGGCGCTACTTCCGAACCGTGGCGCTGCCCTTCTTCACCGGGGCCGGCTGGGCAGGGGACGGCGAGGCGGCGGGAGCCGGGAGCCGGCCCACGACGGCCTTCAGCTGGTCACGCTCCTGAGTGGCCTTCTTGAGGGTGCCCTCCAGCTCGCCCGCCCGCGTCTTGAGCACCGCATTCTCCTGGCGGAGCGTCTCCACCTCCGCGCGCGCCTGCGCCAGCTCCTTCGAGGGGCCACACGCGGCCAGGGAACCCACCGAGAGCATCATCACCGTCATCCACGCCTTCATCTGCAGCCGTCCTCTGGGCAGGTGCTCTCCAGGGCTTCCTCCCTGCGACAGACCTGCCGGGGGAACCTTTAGCAATGCACGTGCCTCCCCCTGTCCCAGGGGAAGCCTCCCGCGGCGCGGGGCGGCGGCGTTGCAGGAAGCCACGCTCCCCCAGGCGCGTTGCCATGCCCGGGCGTTGTCACACGCCCGGGGCCCACTGGAGCCGGGGGCCCTCGGCCGAGCGAGCTCCCTCCACCAGCGAGACCGGAGGGACATAGAACCCCCGCCGTTCCCGCTTCCACCAGGCGCCCGTGCTCCGCTGGGTGGCCAGGTCCGTCATCCGGTAGTCGTACAGCACCGCCCGCACAGCACGCGGCGGACGCTGGGGGAACGGGTTGGCCGCGAAGAGCGCCAGCACGTCCGGTGAGCCCTCCAGCAGGCGGACCAGCAAGGACAGGAACCACGTGGACGGGCGCCCCAGGGCCGCGAACCACATCTGCCAGTCCAGGCGCGGCTGGTGGGGGGCCACCTGCCGCGGCGCCTTCTCCAGGTGGGAGACCTTGTAGCGGAACGGGTACTCCGTCCACGTCTCGCCGTCCTCGGAGCCCTCGATGACGATCTCCGGCCGCTCGCGCGTCATCACGCTGAAGAGGCCGTAGGAGTTCACCGACCGGAAGGGCCGCACCCATCCCTGGACGCGCTCCAGGTGCTCCAGGCGCTCCAGGACTCGTGCCGAAGGGGCCCACCGGCCCAGCAGCTCGCTTGCCCCCAGGGCCAGGACCGGCAGCGCCAGCGCCCCTTTCACCCACGAGCCACCGGGAGAGGCAAGCAGCGCGGGCCGCCGCGGCAAGCCCGGCAAAAGGCCCGAGAGGGCCGCGTCATCCAGGAGCCACACGCCCAGCACGAACGACTGGAAGTTGAAGAAGCCATAGTTGCCCGTGGCTGCGATGCCCCCTTGCAGGAGGCTGAAGAGGCCGAAGGCGAGCTGCCTCAAGCGCCGGGGGGCGAAGATGAGCAGCGGCAGCGCGGTCTCCGAGGCCAGCACCGCCGCCGTGGAGAGCTTCTGCGCACCCGCTGGCAGGTGGTGCGCATACCACCCGCCCCGCGTGGGCAGGGGCGACGTCTCGTAGTGGTACTGGCACGCGCTCAGGTCGCGCCAGCTCGTGTCCCCGGACTGGAGCTTGCTAAGCCCAGAGCCCAGGTAGAGCCGGAAGAGGAGAACCCGGAAGAGCGCCACCTCGGCCGCCGGCACATCCCGGCGTCCCCACCCGGGCCTCAGGCCCGCGGGCGCCGTCAGCAGGCCCAGCAGGCCCATCTCCAGCAGCAGGGCATCCCACTGGAAGGAGAGGAAGTCCCGCCCGGCCGACACATAGGAGAGGTATAGCCCCCAGAGCAGGGCCGCGGAGGGCTGCGGCGCCACGTTGAGCATCAGCGCCACCGACAGGGCCTGGCCCACGCGGCAGCCGCGCACCAGTGCCCGGTCGGACGCGCCCAGCCAGAACACGGACGGCACCTGGAGGAAGCGCCGGTTGCCCAGGCGCTGGAGGTGCTCCGAGCCAAACGTCTCGTGCAGCGGGCGGATGCCCTGCGTGCCGTACAGGCCAAGCACCTGCCGTCCCAGGGAGGTGAAGGCGATGAGGAAGGTTCCCCCCAACAACCGGAGGAACACCCACCGGACGCCCCGGTGCGAGGCGGGGCCCACGTAGCGCCGCCCCACCAGGAGGTGGTCCACCTTCGCCGCCAGGACACGGTGCTTCGCGACGGCGCGGTACACGCCCTCAGCCACCCCTCTCACTCCGGGGAGCAGCCCCAGCCTCGCCAGCCACCGCGTTCCCGGACGGGCCGACCGAAGGAGCACGCGAAAGACGGCCTGGGCCCCGTGAGACACCCGCCCCGAGGGCTCGATGAGCTGCATCGCGCGCCGGGCATCGGCCCGCCGGATGCCCAGGACCCAGAGCCGCAGCGGCTTCATGGGAAGGAAGCGCACCCGCCCTTGGGTCTGCGCGCTCCAGCGCGCGATCCACCGCTTACAGAAGCCGCACGTCCCGTCGTAGAGCACGAGCGGACGCGCCGCTGTCAGAGCCGAGAGCATGTCTTCCTCCTCTGTCCTCGGAGGAAGATGGAAGCGCGGCGTCCGGATGGCTGCCGTGAGCGCTCGCATGCTGGGCTGGAGGGCAAGCGGCCTGGCAGGAGAAGCCTCTTCGCCACCTTCCGATGCATAGCTTGGGGGCCATGAGTGAGCCCAAGGCCAAAGCGCGCAGTCTGCAAGAGGTCGTCCCCGGCGTGTACCACTGGTACGTCCAGGACGACCGCATCGGCGCGCGCAGTGATGCCTACGCCGTGGTGGACCGCGACGGGGCCGTCGTCCTCATCGACCCACTGCCCATCGACGAGAGCCTGCTGCAGCCGCTCGGCAGCATCACCGCCATCGTGCTCACCGCGGGCAACCATCAACGCTCCGCCTGGCGGTTCCGCAAGCGCTTCAATGTCCCGGTGTGGGTGCCCCGGGACGCGCATGGGCTCGAAGAGGAACCCGACACCGTCTATGGCAACGGCGACACGCTCCCCGGCGGGCTCAACGCCTTCCACACGCCGGGCCCCGCGCACGTGATGTACACCCTGTGGATGCAGCAAAGTCCCCGGGGGGTCGTCTTCCTCTCGGACCTGCTCATTCACCCGGAAGAGGGCTCGCCGGAGTTCGTCCCGAGCGAGCACCAGGACGAGCCCGTCCGGACCCGGATGAGCGTCCAGCGGGTGATTGACCACCTGCCCGTGGACACCCTCTGCTTCGCCCACGGCGAGCCCATTGTCCGGGACGGCGAGCAGGTCCTGCGCAAGGCCCTGGAGCAGGATTCGGAAGGCGCCTCGGCCCCCGCGCCGTGAGCCTCAGGCGCCCCCGGCCCCCGCGGGCAGGGGCCCCTCGTGCACGAGGATGTCCCCTCCGTCCAGTCCCGGGGGGATGAGGTACAGCGTCTCGCCCGCCTCCGCGCGCCGCAAGAGCGAGCCCAGGGCGGGTGAGTCCGTCGCGGACACCCGGCGGGTGGGCTGAAACACGAGCCGCCGCTCCATCGCGGCCACCTCGCGCGCCTCGTCCGTCAGGTCCATCTCGTACAGGAAGCTGCGCTCCACGTAGTCGTGCACGCCCGGCACATGGCCCACCAGCCGCATCGGCCCCAGGCGCGTGTGGACCCGGAGGCTCAGGTTGTTCCACTGGGCAATGCCCCGCATCCGCCGCGCGCCCAGCATCTTCAGCGTCAGCGCCTTCACCCACGCCCCGGCCTGAACCCCCGGCAGGAAGCTCAGCAACGACACCCCGATGAAGTGCCCCCGGTGCACCGTGGGCGCCGCGTAGTAGGCCGCCGCGATGACCCGCTCCTCGTCCGGCAGGCTCAGCCGCTGGCGCGAGGGCTCACTGAGCATCCGCGCTGGGCAGCGCAGCAGGCCGATGGCCCCGGGCTGGAGATACAAGTCCGACAACACCCAGTTGGGCAGCCCCAGCTTGCCGAACGCGAGCTGGTTCAGCTCCAGGTACTGCCGCGACAGCGAGTTGTGCTCCTCCGCGGGCAGGAACTCCACGGGCACTCCCGCCGGGCACAGGTTCAGCTCCGTCGCGTTCTGCGCCGCGCCCAACGCCGCGAGCGAGAGCGCCGGATGGTGCGCGAAGAACCGCTTGGCCAGTGCGTGCATGTCCATTCACCTTCGGCCGGGCCTCATCCGGCAGCCCGAATGGCGTGCTGCGTAACACAGCTGGCGCCATGACGAGGCACGCCATGAGCTCCGGGATGGCACCGTTGCGAAACAACCGGGGTACAACGGCCGAGAACCCTCCACGTGGGCGACACGCCCCGGCAAGGAACCCCCTCTATGCACCGATTGAAGCAGTGGGCGCTGCTCGCCCTGGCCGCGGTCTGTCTCCAGGCTGCCCCAGCCTGGGGCCAGCCCGCAGCGGCGCACGTGTACCACAACCACATGCCCAACTTCTGGCCGTACTACGACGTCACCCAGTACGCCGCGACGCCCGTGGGCGGCCCCATCCGCTACGCGTACGACGCCCAGGTCATCAACCTGAAGAAGAGCCCTCCGTCCAACTACACCTATTACCTGCCGTCGGGCGCGCCGATGCCGCACGACGACCTGGTCACCTACTACTCCCACAACGCGAAGACGGGCGCGTACCTGTACTGGCCCTACGCCGTCGCGCAGGACATGCGCACCAACGCGCCCACCGGCCAGGTCCACGTCACCATGTCCGGCGCCGTGGTGAACAACGTGCAGGATCTCACCACGCTCAAGAACGTGCCGGGTTACGACAACACGGCCTGGGGCTCGCCCTGGCGCGACAAGTACAACAGCCTGCGCACGCCCGCGGGAAACCGGACGTTGGACCTCATCCACTTCACCGGCCACCACTCCATGGGGCCGCTGGTGGGCCCGGAGTACTTCCTCAAGGATCTCATCTACCAGAGCGCTACCCTGGCGCAGCCCTACTTCCTGGGCGGGGACTTCCAGTCCTCCAAGGGCTTCTTCCCCACCGAGCTCGGCTTCTCCGAGCGCCTCATCCCCACGCTGGCCAAGCTGGGCATCCAGTGGTCCGTCATCGGCGACAACCACTTCTCGCGCACCCTCCGGGACTACCCCTTCCTGAACGAGCCCGGCTCGGACACGCTCGTCTCCCCGCCCAACCGCGCGGACTTCCAGAACACGAGCAACGTGGGCAGCTGGGTGAGCCTGCAGATGGCGCACGAGCAGCAGACCATCCGCAACAAGTACCCCTTTGCCTCCACCCCGCACTGGGTGCGCTACGTGGACCCCGCCACCGGTGCCGAGTCGCGCGTGGTGGGCATCCCCGTCAACCAGAACGGCTCCTGGCTGGAGGGCTGGGAGGGCGAGGCCACCGTGGACGTGGTGGGCCTCAGGAGCTTCGAGGGGCTCGTCCCCCAGCGGCAGTTCTTCGTCATCGCCCATGACGGCGACAACTCGGGCGGCCGGGCCGGCTCGGACAGCACCTGGTACAACGGCCGCAGCGTCACCTGCACCGCGGGCGTGCAGTGCATGGGCATCAGCGAGTACCTGAATGCCCACCTGCCCGTTTCCACCGACGTGGTCCACGTGCAGGACGGCTCCTGGGTGGACACGCGCGACTCCTCGAGCGACCCCCAATGGCACCACTGGAAGCTGCCGCTGGGCATCTGGAAGGGCCAGTTCCCCGCCTTCAACGCCGCCACCGGCCTGAACCTGGCGCCCAAGACGAACCTCAGCGGCGTGCAGGAGGGGATGACCGTGTCGCTGGAGCACGGCTGGCACTACCTGGAGCGCAACTTCGCCCTGCTCCAGGCCGCGCTCAACTACGCGAAGACCGCCGAGCAGATCTGGCTCGATGCGCACCCCAACCACTGGAAGCCCACCACCGCCCTGGACAGCCAGGTGACGCACGCGGGCAACCAGCTCAACCCGTGGATGCTCTCCTACCCCGTGAAGGGCGATGCGGCGAACGACTGGGCCGGAGGCGCCAACCCCGCCGAGCTGTCCTGGTACTTCCTCTTGCCCGCCATGGACTCGGGCTTCGGCTACTACGACGAGAACCAGGACGACAACGTCAAGCCCACGCTGGCCTTCAACCAGTCGCTCTACTTCTCCAAGCCCTACGTGCAGGACCGGCTCGCCCAGGACCGCACCGGCCCGTCCGTGTGGTGGCCGCAGCGCTGGCCCTACAACCCCGGCAGCGCCAACACGGACAAGTCCGAGGGCTGGACGCTCCACCACTTCAACAACACCTTCGCCGTCTACACGTACGCCTATGACGTGAGCGGCCTGTCCAACATCAAGGTCCGCATCCGCACCCACGCGGCCAAGCTCATCGACGCCTCGGACAACACCCACAAGGTGTACGAGCCGGCGGCGCTCAAGGCCGCGGGCGTGCCCCACATCGACACCAGCCGCGTGAGCGCCTGGGTGGACTACCCGATGACCCGGCGCGACCTGAAGCCCGTCATGAACGGCGTCGCGTGGCAGCCGGCCTACCTGCCCGTCATGGCCAAGGTGCCCGCGCAGGAGATCGGCGACCTCTACTACACGTACCTCGGCAACTACCGCGACCAGCTCCTCGACTACTACATCGAGGCCACCGACAGCCGTGGCAACGTCACCCGCAGCGAGATTCAATCCGTCTACGTGGGCGCCGGCCGGTACAACCTGGTGGGCGGCAAGTACCTTGAGGACGCCAACGGCGCCATCGCTGGCACGCACCCGTTCCTCGTGGTGGACACCACCGCGCCCTCCACCCCCACGGGGCTCTCGGCCACGCGCACGGACCGCTCCGTGAAACTCTCCTGGAGCGCCGCCACGGACAACGTGGCGGTGACCGAGTATGTCCTCTTCCGCAACGGCACCCAGGTGGGCACCAGCGCCACGCTGAGCTACACGGACATGGGCCTCACTCCCAGCACCGCCTACAGCTACACCGTGAAGGCGCGCGATGCGGCGGGCAACACCTCCACGGCCAGCGCCGCCCTGAGTGTCACCACCCAGCCTCCCGACACCACCGCACCTTCCGCCCCCACGGGACTGAGCGCCTCGGCTGTGACGAGCTCCTCGGTGACGCTGAGCTGGACGGCCGCCACCGACAACTACGGCGTGGCGGGCTATTACGTGTACCGCAACGGCTCGCAGATCGCCGCGCCCGTGGGCACCTCCTCTACGGACACCTCGCTCTCGCCCAGCACCGCGTACAGCTACACCGTGAAGGCCGCGGATGCCGCGGGCAACACCTCGGTGGCCAGCAGCGCCCTGAGTGTCACCACCCTCACGGGCAACACCGCCACCGTCTATTACAAGAAGGGCTTCGCCACCCCGTACCTCCACTACCGCCCCGCGGGCGGCACGTGGACCGCCGCCCCGGGCGTGGCCATGCCGGACGCGGAGGTGACGGGCTATGCGAAGTACACCGTCAACCTGGCCTCCGCCACGCAGCTCGAGGCCGTCTTCAACAACGGCAGTGGCACCTGGGACAGCAACAACGGCAACAACTACTTCTTCCCCACCGGCACCTCCACCTTCAGCGCGGGCGTCATCACCGCCGGGGCCCCCGTGGTGGACTCGACGTCGCCGTCCGCCCCGTCCAACCTCACCTCGCCCTCCAAGACGGCCTCCACCATCACGATCGCGTGGGCGGCCTCTGCGGACAACGTGGGCGTGACGGGCTACCTCGTCTTCCGGGGCACCACGCAGGTGGGCACGTCCACGGGCACCACCTATACGGACAGTGGCCTGGCCGCGAACACCGCCTACAGCTACACCGTGAGGGCGCGCGATGCGGCGGGCAACACCTCGGCGGCCAGCAGTGCCCTGAGTGTCACCACCAGCTCCGGCAACACCGTCACCCTCTATTACAAGAAGGGCTTCACCACCCCATACCTCCACTACCGCCCCGCGGGCGGCACGTGGACCGTTGCACCGGGTGTGGCCATGCCGGACGCGGAGGTAGCGGGCCATGCGAAGTTCACCGTCAACCTGGGCTCCGCCACGCAGCTCGAGGCCGTCTTCAACAACGGCAGCGGCACCTGGGACAACAATGGCGGGCTGAACTACTTCATCCCCGCCGGCACGCACACGTTCAGCGCGGGCACCGTGACCGCGGGCGCGCCGTCGGGTGACGTCACCGGCCCCTCCGCCCCCACGGGCCTGGCGGTGGCCTCCAAGACGGCCTCCTCCGTGTCTCTCACGTGGAGCCCAGTGACCGACTCCAGTGGCATCGCGGGCTACAACGTGTACCGGAACGGCGCGCTGGTGGGTGCGCCCACCGCCGCCAGCTATACGGACACCGGGTTGAGCACCGGCACCGCCTACAGCTACACCGTGCGCGCCCGGGACACGGCGGGCAACCTCTCCTCGGCCAGCGCCGCCCTGAGCGTGACGACGAGCAGCACCGGGGCCACCGTCACCTTCACCGTGACGGCGAGCACCGGGGTGGGACAGAACGTGTACGTGCTGGGCAACGTCGCCGCGCTCGGCGCCTGGAGCCCCGCGGCCGCCGTCGCCCTGTCCCCGGCCAACTACCCCGCGTGGAGCGGGACGGTGAGCCTGCCGGGCTCGACGGCCATCGAGTACAAGTACATCAAGAAGGACGGCAACGGGAACGTCACGTGGGAGAGCGGCGCCAACCGCCTCTTCACCACCCCTGCCTCCGGTTCCGCGACACGCACCGACACCTGGAAGTAAGCCGGTGTGAAGGACTCCTGGCGCGAGGCGTTTTCATCTCTCGCCAGGGGCCTCCTCCCGTCATCACGAAAACTGCTGTCGCTCAGTACGAAGAAACTCAACGTTTCGAGCCGATGGGGAAGCGCCCTTCTCACCCTGGGATTACTTCTTCCTCCAACCATCGACAAAACAGCGCAGGAGGTTGACGTGTCCTTTGCATGGCGGAAGGAAGCATTGGGTCTCGCGGCAGTGTTGGGCCTGGGCTTGCAGGCATGTGCCTCGACTTCGGCGCAGCAACCGTCCCGTGCCACCACGGGCCAGAACGCCGAAGCCGAAGCCACGGGCACGGAGAGCGATGCGCCCCACCTGCGCCTGGCGATGGCGCGCAAGCAGTGTGAGCTGACCGCGCGCAACGTCCGGGGCTACACCCGGGCCATCGCGGGCCCCGCACGCGTGACGGGCCCGGACACCACGTGGGTGGAGCTGCACGTCGGCAGGCCCTACTCGCACACGCCGCTGGGCTGCACCTACGACGCCCAGGCCAATCAGGCCCACGTGCCCTGAGCGGTTTCCCCGGGTCCTTGGCGCTCTCCTTTCAGGGCCGGTTCCCTGGAGGGAACGCCAGACCTTGGGGCAAGGCCCCCTCGAATTCGAGGAGCCATTTCTTGGTGGGAAGGCCTCCGGCGAAGCCCGTGAGCGCGCCGTTGGCTCCAATCACGCGATGACACGGCACGATGATGGGGATGGGATTCCGTCCGTTCGCCAGCCCCACCGCCCGTGCCGCCGCAGGCCGGCCGATCCGCTTCGCCAGCTGGGCGTAGCTCACCGTCTCGCCAAAGGGCAGCAGGCTCAGGGCACGCCACACCTCGTGCTGGAACGCCGTGCCCTGGGCCGCCAGCGTGACGCCCTCGAACGTCTTGCGCCGACCGGTGAAGTACGCGTCGAGCGCCGTGCAGGCACGGTCCAGGTGCGTGCGGGCGCTCCCGGAGCCGCTGCCTTCCGGAAGCTCCCGGGGATCCTCGGCGAACAACACCGTACACAGGCCCTCGCCGCTCGCCACGAGCCGCAGCGCGCCAATGGGGGTTTGAAGGCGCACCGTCGCCAGCGCCTCGGTCTTGAGATGTTTCATGTGTGACTCCTCCGGACTCAGGCGGCGGTGCTCGCGGCCAGGTCCACCTGGGGTTCGGTCCACAGCAGCAGCGCCGCGTAGCCCCGCCAGGGCCGCCACGCCTCCGCCATCCGTTCAAGTACCTGCGGCGACAACAGGGTGCCGCCGCCCGCCGCCTTGCGCAGGGCGAGGTCCGACGCGGGAAAGGCGTCGGGCTCCCCCAGCGCGCGCAGGGCAATGTAGTGCGCGGTCCATTCGCCAATCCCGGGCAGCGTGACGAGCCGAGCCACACTGTCCTCCAGGCTCGCGCCGGGCTTCAGTTCACAGGTGCCCTCGGCACAGGCGGCTGCCAGCCCCTTCACCGCCAGGATGCGTCCTCCCGTGAGCCCGAGCCCCGACAGGTCCGCCTCGGCCAGGGCGGGGGCGGTAGGAAAGAAATGGGTCAGGCCCTGGCGTGCGAAGGAGGCCGGCGTGCCACACCGCGCCACCACCCGCCCCGCGAGCGTCGTGGCCCCCTTCACCGACACCTGCTGTCCCAGGATGGCGCGGACCGCCAGCTCGAAGGGCTCGAACGCCCCCGGCACACGCACCCCACCCGCCCGCGCGAGCCGGGGGCCCATCACAGGGTCCTTCCCGAGCGCCACCGCGAGCGCCGCGGGGTCCGCGTCCAGGTCGAACAGCCTGCGGACCCGCGCCACGAGCTGGCGCACGGGCAGCGGCCCCGTTCCCTCGATTCGAACCGACAGCGCCCGGTGCCCGGGCTGGTGGGACACGCCGAGGACTCCCTCGCTGCCGCCGAGCCGGTAGGTCCGGTGGTAGGCACCTTCCGCCACCGCCTCGACGCCCGGGATGGCCCGGCCCGCGAGATAGGCGAGCACCCGCTCCCAGTCGAACGGCGGCCGATACCCCAGGCGCAGGCAGATGGCCGCGGAGGCCTGGGCAGGGGCGGCGCGGGAGACGCGGCGCAGCTCGCTCGGGCTGCGCGCGTAGGCGGTCCGCAGGGCGTCGTTGAACCGGCGGAGGCTCTGGAAGCCCGCCGCCGCCGCCACCTCGCTCAAGGGCAGCCCCGTCTCGGTGAGGAGCTGCTTGGCCACCAGCAGCCGCCGGTTGCCCGCCACCGCCTGGGGGCTCGCGCCCAGGTGCCGCACGAAGAGCCGGTGGAGCTGCCGCTCACCGATGCCGAGCCGTGCGGCGAGCTGTCCCACCGAGCCCTCATCGAGCGCGCCCTCGTCGATCATCCGCAGCGCCCGGGCCACGCTCGCCTCGGTGCCCGCCCAAGCAGGTGTTCCCGGCGCGGCCTCCGGACGGCAGCGCAAGCAGGAGCGGAACCCCAGCGCCTCGGCGGCGGCCGCGCTGGGCGCGAAGGTGCAGTTCTCCCGCTTCGGCGTCCGCGCGGGGCACACCGGCCGGCAGTAGATGCGGGTGGTCCGGACACAGACGAAGAAGCGGCCGTCGAACCGCGCATCCCGCCCCACGAGCGCGCGGTAACAGAGGTCCGGGTCTGGCGGTTCGAGGGAGTCCATGCGCTGCAATTAACCGTATCCCCGGGCGGGCCGCTCGCCAGAATCGGACGTCACCGTGGCCCCCTTCCGAGTGCACGGTGGAGGAACCTCGCCGCATCCAGTGCTGGCCTTGGGCAGGCGTCTCGGTGAGGCTCCCCCCGCGTGGACGAGACGAACCTGCCCGACCCTGAAGCCCTCCGCCGCCTGCTCACCAGCGCCCTGACGCTGCCCGCCCTGGCGCCGCATGCCGTCCGGCTGGAGCGGCTGCGCGAAGATTATGCCCGGGGGGTGGCGCGCAAGGATGCGCCCCTCACCGTCGCCCTCGTGGGGGCCACCGGCGCGGGCAAGTCCACCCTGCTCAATGCCCTGGCCGGACAAGCCCTCGCCCGCGAGGGCGAGAACCGCCCCACCAGCACCGCCGCCACCGTCTTCGCCCCGACGGACGCGGAGCTGGGCCCCCTGGAGCGCGCGGGCCTCTCCATCGTGCGCTACGCGGCCAGCGCCCACGGGCTGTGGAGCGGGCAGGTCTTCATCGACACGCCGGACCTCAACAGCGTGGCCACCGCGCACCGGGAGGTGGCCCGCACCGCGCTGGAGCTGGCGGATGTCGCCCTCGTGGTGATGCACCGGGGCAGCGTGGCCGAGGCCACCCAGGTGGAGTTCCTCGCTGAGTTCGCGCGGCGCCGGGCACTCGTGCTGCTCATCAACTTCGCGGACGAGCAGTCACCGGAGTCGCGGGAGACGCTCAAGGCCCAGGCGCGCCGGCTGGCCTCCGAGCAGTATGGCCTGGCCCAGGAGCAGCTCCCCGCGTTCGCGATCAGCGCCCGGGCCGCGCGCGAGGGGAAGGATGTTTCAGGAGAGTTCGGCACCTTCCTCTTCCACCTCCGGGAGCTGGCCTCCCAGGCGGTGGCCACCCGGGTGCGCCGCAGCAACGCGCTCGGCGCCCTGGAGGAAGTGGCCACGCGCGTGGACGCCGCGCTCCAGGAGACCGAAGGGGTGCTGTCGCGCACCCGCGCCTCCCTGGAGGCGGGACTCGGCCGGGCGGCGGAAGGGCTGCGCCAGGACTTCGCCACGCGGCTGACGCTGGCCCAGGGGCACCTCGGCACGGAGGTGCGCCGCCAGGCCGCGAGCCGCTTCTGGGGCCCGGCGGCATGGGGCCTCCGGCTGTCTCCCTGGGGAACGGGCGGCATGGGCGCGGCGGCCCTGCTCTCGCGGAGCAGCCTGCCCGTGGGGCTGGCGGTGGCGGCGGCGTCCACGGCGTTGGATGCCGTGCGGGACAGGACCCGGGCCCGCGCCGCGGAGACGCGGGTGGTGGAACCCTTCGAGGACGACTTGACGGTGGAGGCCGCCGCGAGGGCGGCGCTCACCGAGGCGCGCTCGCTCGCGCATGCCCAGGGGCTTGCCCCCGAGACGCTCGGGCTGCCCGACACCCAGACGCTGCTCGCGGAGCTTCAGGCGGCGCGCGCGCAGACGTGGCGCTACACGCTCACCACGGCCATCGCCGAGGCGGTGGCGGGTTGGTGGCGGGTGGCACGGTGGACGGTGCTGCCGCTCATCAACCTGCCCCTGTTCGCGCTCCTGGGGCACGTGAGCTACCGCGTGGTGCGCGCCTACGTCGAGGGCCCACTGCTGGGCGGGGACTACTTCCTCAACGCGGGCGCGCTCTTCGTGCTGCTCGCGGGCGCCGGGGCGCTGCTCGCCTCAGCGAGTCTCGCGGGCGCTGGCCGTATCGCTCACCGAGCGGGGCAGGACCGGTTTACGCAGGCCCTCGCCACCCTGGGCGGGCGCCTCGGAGAGGCTGTCGAGGAGAGCCTTCGCCCCGGGCGGGACGCTGCCCGCGGCCTGCTGCGCCTGCTCCGCCGGTGACAGCGCCACGACGGCTTCGCCCGCGCGGCTGCGGTCCTGCGAGGCCACCATGGAGTCACGCGACTCGCGGCACAGCGGCGCGGCCACGCGCGTGTCGCGCACCGGGTCTCCGTAGCCGACGATGCGCGCGGGGATGGAGGGGTTGTTCCACCCCCGGCCCACCTGGCGCGCCACCTTGAAGTGCAGGTGCGGACCGCACGACCAGCCCGTCGCGCCCGAGAAGCCGATGAGCTGTCCCTGCTTCACCTGCTCGCCCGGCGTCACCACCACGGCGCTGAAGTGCAGGTACTGCGTCTCCAGCCCGTCCGCGTGGGAGAGGACGACGTAGTTGGCCTGGGGCGCGAACTTCTCGTCACAGCCCCCTTCCGTGCTGTCCCCGCGCGCCATGCGCACCACGCCATCCTTCGCGGCGACGATGGGCGTGCCCTCGGACATCCGGAAATCCCACGCATAGGTGTCGTTGTGCTTGTGGCTACCCGTGTCATGTCCCTGGCTCACCGTGTGGATACGCCCACAGGCAAACGGGACACCAACTTCAGGGACCTCCGAGAGGGTGTTGGGGGAAACCGCTGGAACGGACGCAAGGACCAGGAGGGTTGAAAGGATCATGTGTAGGGCCGCCTCTCAACGGAGGGAAGTCCCGAGCCTATTCCATGTGATTTTCCCGCTCGCGCCAGGCCGGCCTACCGCCAGGCGGGCCCAGCCCTTGTCCGCCCGTCTGCTGTAGGCCGCCTTCCCCGGGTCCCCCGCACCCTGAACGTTTTTCTCATATAGTGACTAGTCACTTTTTAAGTTGCGCGTTACAGTCCAGGTATGCCCCCGCGAAAGGCATCCCCCGAAGCCCCCGCGCATGCGCGCCGCACCCAGCAGGAGCGGCGTGAGGAGACGCGCCGGCGGCTGCTGGACGCCACCATCGCGGTGCTGGTCGAGCAGGGCTACGCGCGGCTCACCACGGTGGAGGTCGCCAAGCGGGCGGGCGTCTCCCAGGGCGCGGTCTTCACCCACTTCGACACCAAGGCGGAGCTGCTGGTGGCCGCCGTCGAGCACCTCTTTCCCCGCCTCATCCAGGACTACCTCGCCGGCTACGCGGGGCTGCCCGGGGGGAGGGACCGCATCGGCGCCGCGGTAGAGATGCTGTGGGCCGTGTTCGAGCGGCCGGAGATGCTCGCCGCCGTCGAGCTGTACGTGGCGGCCCGCACGGAGCCCGAGCTCCAGGCGGCGCTCGCCACCGTGGAGGGCCCCCACCGGGACAACCTCCTGCGCGTGGCGCGCGGGCTGTTTCCCGAGGCGGCCGAGTACCCGGACTTCGAGGCCGTCGTCGAGCTGGTCATCGACGCGGTGCAGGGCGGCGCCATCGCCCGCGTGGCCCGGCCCCACCACCCGGCCCTGCCGCGAATGCGCCAGGTGCTCGTCCGCTTCGTCCACCGCAGCTTCACCCGGCACCGGCAACACCAGCGCATCCGCCCCTAGCGAGGTCTCCCATGGAAGAGCTTCACATCCCCGACCTCATCGTCCTGGCGATCCCCTTCTTCCTCGTGTCGCTCGTGGCCGAGGGGCTCATCGTCCGGCGGTTGAAGCGCGAGGGCCGGCCGCTCGTGGGCCACACGGTGAAGGACACCGCGGCGAGCCTCTCCATGGGCCTGGGCAACCTCGCCATCAACCTCGGCTGGAAGGGCATCGCCTTCGCGGCGTACGTGGCGCTCTACCAGCTCACGCCGCTGCGCCTGGGCACCGGCCCCTGGGCCTGGGTGCTGCTCTTCTTCGCGGACGACTTCTGCTACTACTGGTTCCACCGCGTCCATCACGAGTGCCGCTTCTTCTGGGCCTCGCACGTGGTGCACCACTCCAGCGAGCACTACAACCTGTCCACGGCGCTGCGGCAGACGTGGACGCCCATGACGGGGCTGCCCTTCTGGCTGCCCCTGGCGCTGCTGGGCTTCCACCCGGTGATGATTGTCACCGCGCAGTCCATCAGCCTGCTCTACCAGTACTGGATCCACACCGAGACCATCGGGCGGATGGGGCCGCTGGAGTGGGTGCTCAACACGCCCTCGCACCACCGCGCGCACCACGCCTCCAACGTGCAGTACCTCGACAAGAACTACGGCGGCATCCTCATCCTCTGGGACCGGCTCTTCGGCACCTTCCAGCCCGAGGTGGAGCGGCCGGTGTACGGGCTGACGAAGAACATCCACACCTTCCACCCGGTGCACATCGCCTTCCACGAGTACGCCGCCATCCTGAAGGACTTGCAGCGCGCCGAGCCCCTGCGCACCCGGCTGGGCCGCGTCTTCCACGGCCCGGGCTGGCTGCCCGGACCGGAACGTCCCCCGGACAACACCGCGCACACCCTTTCCGCCTGAAATCCGGGGTTCGGCCCCCTTCCGCATGGGGGCCCATGTCGGACAAGCCACCACCTCCGCACGAGGAACGCGTCAGGCGCCTTTTCCCTGTGGGGACGAAGCGCTAGGACAGCGGGGGAACTCGGTGTGCGGAGGAACGATGAGCCAGCGGGAGCTGTGGGAGCGGTACAAGCGTTATCTGTGTGTCAGCCCATCCTTGGGCTTCTCGCTCGACATCTCGCGGATGAAGTTCACCGAGGCCTTCCTGGACCGGATGCGCGAGCCGCTGAAGCAGGCCTTCGATGCCATGGAGGAGCTGGAGAAGGGGGCCATCGCCAACCCGGACGAGAAGCGCCAGGTGGGCCACTACTGGCTCCGGGCCTCGGAGCTGTCGCCCGAGGCGGGCATCGGCCGGTCCATCCGCGACACGCTGGCGGACGTGCACTGGTTCGCCGAGGAGATCCACGCCGGGCGAATCGTCCCGCAGACGGCCGAGCGCTTCACCCAGCTGCTCATCGTCGGCATCGGCGGCTCGGCGCTGGGCCCGCAGCTGGTGGCGGACGCGCTGGGCGGCGCCTCGGACCCGATGAAGCTGTTCTTCTTCGACAACACGGACCCCGACGGCATGGACCGGGTGCTCGCCCAGGTGGGTGACAAGCTGCCCGAGACGCTCACGCTCGTCATCAGCAAGTCGGGCGGCACCAAGGAGACGCGCAACGGCATGCTGGAGGCAGAGCGGGCCTACAAAGCGCGCGGGCTCGAGTTCGGCGCGCACGCGGTGGCCATCACCGGCGACAACAGCGAGCTGGACCGGTACGCGAAGAAGAACAGCTGGCTGCGCACCTTCCCCATGTGGGACTGGATCGGCGGGCGCACCTCGGTGCTCTCCGCGGTGGGCCTGCTGCCCGCGCGGCTCCAGGGGCTGGATGTGGACGGGCTGCTCGCGGGCGCGCGGGAGATGGACCGGCAGACGCGGCAGCGCGAACTGACGCGCAACCCCGCGGCGCTGCTCGCGCTCATGTGGTTCCACGCCGGGGAGGGGCGGGGCACCCGCGACATGGTCATCCTGCCGTACAAGGACCGGCTGCTCCTGCTCTCGAAGTACCTCCAGCAGCTCGTCATGGAGTCGCTGGGCAAGGAGCTGTCGCTGGACGGCCAGGTGGTCAACCAGGGCATCGCCGTCTACGGCAACAAGGGCTCCACGGATCAGCACGCCTACGTGCAGCAGCTGCGCGAGGGCGTTCACAACTTCTTCGTCACCTTCGTGGAGGTGCTCAAGGACCGGCAAGGCCCCTCGCAGCCCGTCGAGGAGGACGCCACCAGCGGCGACTACCTAGTGGGCTTCCTGCTGGGCACGCGCCGGGCGCTCTACGAGAAGGACCGCGAGTCCATCCTGCTCACCGTACCGGACGTGAGCGCGCGCACGCTGGGGGCCCTCATCGCCCTGTACGAGCGCGCGGTGGGGCTCTACGCCCAGCTCGTGCACATCAACGCCTACCACCAGCCGGGCGTCGAGGCGGGCAAGAAGGCCGCCGGCACCGTGCTGGAGCTGCAGCGCAAGCTGCTGTCCCACCTGCGCGCGAAGAAGGGGCAGGCGGGGACGGCGGACGCGCTGGCCACCGCCATTGGCGCCCCGGACGAGGCGGAGACGGTGTTCCACGTGCTGGAGCACCTGGCGGCCAACCCGGACCATGGCGTGACGCGCACCGAAGGCAGCAGCCCCTTCGATGCGCGCTACCAGGTGGCCTGAGCCTCAGGCCTGCTTCGCGGGCGTGCCCTGACGCTGGGGCACGAGCCCCCGGACGGCGTTCTTGGCCACCGCGGTGGCCAGCGCCGAGCCGAAGATGACGACGAGCTTGCGCCCCAGCTCCACGCTCAGGGGCGCCTGCTCGGCGCGGGTGGCAAGCCGCTCCGGGTGCTCCCACGCGCGATGAAGCGCCAGCCGCCGCTTCTTCGCGAGGATCTGTTGCCGGTGGCGCGCGCGCCACACCCCGATGCCCACCCCCACGCCCACCATCGCAAGGGCGGCGACGCCCAGCCCGATGAGCAGTTCCTGGTGCTGGGAGGCGTGGTAGCGCACGTCCATGACGCGCTCGCGCCGGCGCTCCAGCTCGCTCAGGGTGAGCAGCAGCTCGTCGCGGATGCGGTCGGCGGTGCGCTCCACCTGCTCGCGCGCGTTGTTGCTGGACACGATGTGCGTGGGCCCGCTCTTCGCCATCGAATCACGCTCGCTCATTGAAGGGTCTCCCGCGCCAGGCCGAAGTCCGCCTTGAGGCGCTCCTGGGTATGGTTGAGGGGCTTCTTGGGCAGCTTCTTCACGCCCACCCAGCCCAGCACGCCCGCGATGAGCAGGATGGCCACGCCCACCAGCAGCACCCCCAGCGGGGCGGCCACGGGCAGCACCAGCCCCAGCGCGACGAAGAGGGCCGCCACCCCACACAGCGCCAGCACCCCGGCGGCGCCCAGCAGGATGCCGCCAGTCCGGGCGGCCTTCACTTCCTCCCGCAGCTCCTTCTTGGCATGCAGGACCTCCGCCTTCACCAGCAGCCTTGCCTCCGCGAAGGCGTGCCGGATGAGTTCGGCGGTGGTCAGAGACTCCAGTTGGCTTCGCTCCAAGCGTTCCGATTCGAGGTCCACGTCTCCGCCTCCCAGCTTCACAGGAGCCCCGTCCACGCTTTGCCGCGCCCGGTGCCCCGCCTGCGCCAAAGGTGGGGAGCGCCCCGTGTAGGGAGAAGTCCGCAGGAAATACAGGAGGAGGGCTGCCTGCCTGCCCGCCTTCTGCGGGAGGGCCGCCGAGGGCAGCCAGGCTCAGCGCCGGCGGTGCAGGGCCAGCGCGGTGACGAGCGTCTCGCGCACCTGGCGGGCCTGGAAGAGCCGGTCTGCGGTGTCCAGCAGGTTCTCCCCGTAGAGCACCTGCTTGCGCAGGCGGGCAGGCAGGGCGCGCGTGCCCAGGTGCGCCCCCAGGAGCGCGCCCGTCACCGCCGCGGCCACGTCCACCTCGCCGCCACAGCGCAGCACCAGCGCCACCGCCTCGCGGAAGTCGTGGGGCATCTTCAGCGTCGCGTACAGCGAGGTGAGCAGCACCGGCACCACGTGCGGCGGCAGCCCCTCCACCCCGTCGAGCTCCGAGCGCGGCACGCCCACCTTGCGCAGCGCGCCCAGCGCGCGGGACACATCCCACGTGAGCAGCCGGGGCAGGTGCCGCAGCTCCTCCGCGAGCGTCTTGTCGTGCACCGCCGCGGCCAGCGCCAGGGACTCGCAGAAGGCCGCCGCCGTGAGCGCCTCCTCTTCCATGCCCAGCGCCACCGCCTGCGCGAAGGCCGCCGCGGCAGCCGCGCAGGTGGGGTCCTTGTGCGTCACCACCGAGAGCACGCCCGCGTCGTGCGGCAGGCGCGCGCGGCGGCCCTCGAAGAGGCCCACCACCATGGCGCGGCTGAGCACCGAGGGGCACTTGAGGCCCAGCGGCGCCCCGGCGCTCATCCACGGCGCGCCGCCCGCGAGCCGCTGGAGCGCCTCGGACAGGCCCTTGGGCGGCTGGAGGATGACGCCCTCCTGCCACAGCCACGCGAAGTGCGCCGCGGCGCTGCGCCCATCCACCTTGCCCTCGCGGATGACGCTCTCGCTGGCGGCCAGCAGCATCTGCGTGTCGTCGGAGAACTGCCCCTTGGCGAACTTGCCGCGCGGACGCGGGGAGAAGTCATCCGCCAGGTGGGTGAGCCGCGTGAGGCTCGCCGGCGGCACGCCCCGCAGCGGAAACCCCAGGGCATCGCCGATGGCGAGGCCCAGGAACGCCGCATGAAACCTGTCCTGGCGCTCGGCGGGAGTCAGCGGCATCGGGGGCGCGAGATTAGCCGAGGCTCGAACGAGGACCAGCCGAATCCAGCAGCACGCCAAAGTCGAGCATCCGCATCCTCTTCCGGGCCGTCCCCGCGCCAACCGCACGAGGCAATGGAGGGCGGGTTTGGTACCGTAAGAGGCGGGCGCGGGGCAAGCCTCACACAAAGCTACGTGTCGCTGTCGCGCCCCAGATTCACCACCGCTTGCAATCGCGCGAGCACCGCCTCCGCGCCCTCATGCAAGCGCGTTCCATCCCACAGCGCGGGACAGGTGTGGCCACCGTGGCGTGCGAAGTCCGCTTGCACTTCGTCGAAGGCGAGGTTGCGGAAACGCACACGGTCCTCGAGCGCATGGTCGACGATGTAGACGCGCACCCGGGCCGAGGGCCGGTCCGGGATGCGGTGAAAGAGCTCGAACACGGCCACGGGCCCGGAAGAGGCCTAGCGGCCGCCCGCGACGTTCATGCGCGCCGTCTCGCGGCGCACCGTGGCCTGCTCGGCCAGGTACCGCGCGTCCTCGGAGGACAGGCCCTTGAGGCGCTCCTGCGCCTCGGCCAGGCGCTTGCGCGCGGCCTCCACGTCGATGCCCGCCACGGGCTCGGCGCCGTCGGCCAGCACCAGCACCTTGTCGTTGCCCACCTCGACGAAGCCACCGGCGATGAAGAAGGACTCGCGCCGGCCCGCGTCGATGAGCGTCAACTCCCCGGGCTCCACGAGCGACAGGAAGGGCGCGTGGCCGGGGCGCACGCCGAAGAGGCCGCGGCTTCCCGGCACGATGGCCTCGTCGGCCTGCACGGACAGGATGCGCTTCTCAGGGGTGACAATCTCCACGGTCAGCTTGGCCATGCGTTCCTCGGGGTGCCGCTGATTCAGAATGAGAGCCGCTGGGTCTTACTCGCCACCGGCTCGAACTCCACCTTCTCGTCGTCCGTGAGGCGCGGGCCCTTGCCGGGGATGCCCAGCGTCCCTTCCAGCCACTTGAAGTGGCCGTGCATCTGCCGCACCTCGCCCCACTGCTTGGCGGCCACGAGCTCCGGCAGCCGCAGCACCTTCAGCTTCTCGCCGGAGCGGTTGTACAGCACCGCCACCGTCGCGTTGGCCCAGGCCGGCACGCGCACCTTGCGGCGGCCCTGCTTCTCCACCACCGCGCGCTTGCCCTTCTCCACGAGCGGCAGGAGCACCCAGACGCGCTCCCCGTCGTTCGAGGCGAAGTACAAGTCATTCACCGAGCCGATGCACCCGGCGAACTGCCATAGCAGGCCGCTCTCCTGGAGCATCTCCACCCGGCACTCGCCGGGCGCCGTCTCCACCAGCCGCACGCTGAAGGTGCCGTTGGCGCTCACGCGGGCCTTGCTGGCGCGCTCCGCGCCCAGGGCTGGCAGGGCCAGCCCCAGCAGCATCAGGGACAGGGTGAGGCGCATGGGAGCCCCTCCAGGGGAGGCGGGAGCTTTAGGCCGCGGCGAGCTTGCGGGCCTTCTCGATCGCCTCGTTGATGTTGCCCACCATGTAGAAGGCGGCCTCGGGCAGATCGTCGTGCTTGCCCTCGGCAAGCTCCTTGAAGCCCTGGATGGTGTCCTTCAGCTCCACGTAGCGCCCCGGGGCGCCGGTGAAGACTTCGGCCACGTGGAAGGGCTGGGAGAGGAACTTCTGGATCTTCCGGGCGCGCGCCACGGTGAGCTTGTCCGACTCGGACAGCTCGTCCATGCCGAGGATGGCGATGATGTCCTGGAGCTCCTTGTACTTCTGGAGGATGCCCTGGACCTTGCGCGCCACCCCGTAGTGCTCCGGCCCCACGACGTTCGGGTCGAGGATGCGGCTGGTGGAGTCGAGCGGGTCCACCGCGGGGTAGATGCCCAGCTCGGAGATGGCGCGGTTGAGCACCGTGGTCGCATCCAGGTGGGCGAACGTGGTGGCCGGCGCCGGGTCCGTCAGGTCGTCGGCGGGCACGTAGATGGCCTGCACGGAGGTGACCGAGCCCTTGTTGGTGGAGGTGATGCGCTCCTGCAGGGCGCCCATCTCCGTGGACAGCGTGGGCTGGTAACCCACGGCGCTGGGGATGCGGCCCAGGAGCGCGGACACCTCGGAACCGGCCTGGGTGAAGCGGAAGATGTTGTCCACGAAGAGGAGCACGTCGCGCCCCTCCATGTCCCGGAAGTACTCGGCGATGGTGAGCGCCGAGAGGGCCACGCGGGCACGGGCGCCGGGCGGCTCATTCATCTGCCCGTACACCAGCACGCACTGGCTCTCCTCCAGGTTCTTCGTGTTGATGACGTTGCCTTCCTGCATCTCGTGGTACAGGTCGTTGCCCTCGCGGGTGCGCTCGCCCACGCCGGCGAACACCGAGAAGCCGCCGCGCTCCTTGGCCACGTTGCGGATGAGCTCCATCAGGAGCACCGTCTTGCCCACGCCGGCGCCGCCGAACAGGCCAATCTTGCCACCGCGGGTGTAGGGCCCCAGCAGGTCGATGACCTTGATGCCCGTCTCGAAGGCCTGCACGCGCACGTCCTGCTCCACGAAGGTGGGCGCGGGGCGGTGGATGGGCCACGTCTGCGTGGAGGTGATGGGGCCGCGCTCGTCCACCGGCTCGCCGATGACGTTCAGGATGCGGCCCAGGGTGCCCTTGCCCACGGGCACCTGGATGGGGGCGCCGGTGTTCTTCACCGCCTGGCCACGGGCCAGACCCTCGGTGGAGTCCATGGAGATGCAGCGCACCATGTTCTCGCCCAGGTGCTGCGCCACCTCGATGGTGAGGTTGTCCGCCTCGGCGCTGATGCTGGGGTTGGTCACCTTGAGGGCGGTGTACACCTCGGGCAGGCCTCCCGGCGGGAACTCCACGTCAATCACGGGACCGAGGACCTGGGTGATCTTGCCTACCGTCGCAACTTGAGCGCTCATGGAATTCGTCTGCCTCTTTGGCGAAAGGCGGTTTCGGCCGCTAACTCTGACATCGGCCCGAAGGTGGGGAACGGGCCCCCTTTACCGGGGGGCTATGGCCGGGTCAAGCCTTGCGGCGGACTGCTCCCGGCCCGGGAGAGGCACACATCCCTTTTCCTTATAACCCGGCCCTTTCCCGGAGAATTCAAGGGCCTGGATGGCGGTTGGAGGGCAGGAGGGCAGCCGCTATTGCCCCCCTCCAAGGACTCCTCGATGAGCCGATTCCACCGGCGCGCCTTTCTCCACGCCTCGGGCCTGACCCTCGCCGCTACGGCGGCGGGACGGGTCTGGGCCGCCCCACCGGAGACCCCCCGCATGCTCACCCGCCCCATCCCCAGCACCCAGGAGCCCCTGCCCGTCATCGGCATGGGCACCTGGCAGACCTTCGACGTGGGCCCGGACGCGGCGGAGCAGGCGCCGCTGGAGGAGGTGCTCCGCACGTTCGTCGCGCTGGGCGGCACGCTCGTCGACTCCTCGCCCATGTACGGCCGCTCCGAGGAGGTGGTGGGGACGCTGGCGGTGAAGACGGGCCTCCAGCCGAAGCTCTTCCTGGCCACCAAGGTGTGGACCTCGGGCAAGGCCGAGGGCATCCGGCAGATGGAGGACTCGCTGCGCAAGCTGCGCGCGCAGCGCGTGGATCTGATGGAGGTCCACAACCTGGTGGATGCCGCGACGCACCTGGACACCCTCCGGGCGTGGAAGGAGGAGGGCCGCGTCCGGTACGTGGGCGTCACCCACTACACGGCGAGCGCCCACGACGCGGTGGCGAAGCTCCTCCAGTCCCGGAAGGTGGACTTCGTGCAGATCAACTACTCGGTGGGAGAGCGGGAGGCCGAGCAGCGGCTGCTCTCCGTCGCGCGCGAGCGGGGCGTGGCCGTCATCGCCAACCGGCCCTTCGCGGGCGGGGGACTGCTCCAGCGGCTCAAGCACAAGCCCCTGCCCCCGTGGGCGGCGGAGCTCGACTGCGAGAGCTGGGCGCAGCTCTTGCTGAAGTTCGTGATTTCGCACCCGGCCGTGACGTGCGCGATCCCCGCCACGTCCAAGCCCAGCCACCTGCGCGACAACATGAAGGCAGGGCTGGGACGGCTGCCGGATGAAAAGCTTCGGGCCCGCATCGCCGCGGAAGCGGCGTAGGCGGGCCCGGGCACCTGCACACGGCGGGGAAGAGGCCTACTTCAGGGCCTCGGCGCCGGAGACGATCTCCGACAGCTCCTTGGTGATGACGGCCTGGCGCGTGCGGTTGTAGTGCAGGGACAGGTCGGCGATCATGTCGCTGGCGTTGCGGGTGGCGTTCTCCATGGCGCTCATGCGGGCGCCGTGCTCGCTGGCCACGCTCTCCAGCAGGGCGCGGTACAGCTTGATGGAGATGGCCTGCGGCACCAGCCGGTCGAGCACCGCCTGGCGGTCCGGCTCGTACTCGAAGTCCACCATCGAGGTGGCCGTGGCGGCGGCCGGCGTCCCCGCCGGGGCGGCCGGGGCGAAGTTCTGGAGCGGGAGAAGCTGCTCCACGGTGATCTTCTGGCTGATGGCGGAGATGAACTCGTTGTAGACGACGTAGACGGCGTCCACCTCGCCATTGAGGAAGCTGGCGGTGAGCTCCTCGGCCATCTCCCGGGCGGCAAGGTAATTCAGCCGCTGGTACAGGCCGCCGTAGTCCTTGCGGATGTTCTGGCCGCGCTGGCGGAAGAAGTCGTGGCCCTTGCGCCCCACCGTGGACAGCTGGACGCGCTCCAGCCCGCTGTTCTCGAAGATGAAGCGGTTGGCGCGACGGATGACGTTGGAGTTGAACCCACCGGCCAGGCCACGGTCCGAGGTCAGCAGCACCACCTCGGCGCGCTTGACGGGGCGGCTCACCAGCAGCGGGTGCGCCAGTTCCTGGTCCCCGGAGCGGGCCGCCAGATCGGCGATGATCTGGTCCAGCGTCTGGGCGTAGGGGCGGGCGGCGATGATGGAATCCTGCGCCTTGCGCAGCTTCGCGGCGGCCACCATCTTCATGGCCTTGGTGATCTGCCGCGTGTTCTTCACCGAGCGGATGCGCTTGCGGATGTCGCGAAGGGACGCCATGGGCCTTGAGCTCCTGTTGAGCGGCGCCCCCTATATAAGCGGTGCGCCAGCCGGTCAACCCTCGGCTCTCAAGAAGACCGCCCCCCCTTCCAGGCGGCGAGAGGCCGGGAGACAATGGCCCCCTGTCCACGGTCTTTCTTGCCATGGGGCGTCGCGGCGTGCTGGGTGTTTGGATGCGCAGAGGGCTGCTGACCGGCGTGCTGAGCCTGCTCGGCGTGCTGGCGCTGTCCCACTTCGTCCAGCAGCGCTACGCCCACCGCATCCTCCCCCGCGAGGGGGCCCCCGAGGCCCCCATGGCGCTGGTGTTCGGCGCGGGGCTGGCGCCCGGGGGGGTGCCCTCCGCCGTGCTGGCCCAGCGGCTGGACACGGCCATCGCGCTCTGGCGGGCGAAGAAGGTGGACGCGGTGCTCGTCAGCGGGGACAACTCGGACCGGTTCCACGACGAGACGCGCGCCATGCGCCGCTACCTGCTGGAGCGGGGCGTGCCCGAGCGGGTGGTGCTCGGGGATGACGCGGGCCTGTCCACCTACGACAGCTGCGTGCGCGCCCACGACGTCTTCGGCATGCGCCGGGCGCTGTTGGTGACCCAGCGCTTCCACCTGCCGCGCGCGCTCTACATCGCCAACTCCGTGGGCATGGATGCCTGGGGCGTGGCGGCCGACGAGGGCAGGCCCTCCACCCGGCGCTACCTCCTGCGCGAGACGTTCTCCCGCGTGCTGGCGGTGCTCATGGTCATGATGGACCTGAAGCCCGCCTCCTCCCTCGCCTCGCCGCCTCCGGCGCGTTGAGCGCCTGCATGGGGGCAGGCAGGCGGGCACCGCGCGTTGCCGCAACCTCCAGGGCGCCGCACTTTAAAGCGGAAGCAGCCAAGCCACCGTGCTGCCCGGAGGAAGAATCATGCGCTTCAAGAAGCTGGGGTCAGAGGATGTGGGCGAAGCCTCCTCGCGGCGCCACGTGAACCCCGCCACGGGAGACGAGGAGATCAACATCACGGATCAGGACCTGGTGGCCACGCCTCCCCTGGAGGACGAGCCGGACTTCCGGGACATCCTGCCGGATCAGATCCAGTCGTTCCGTGCCGAGGGAGAAGAGGACGATGAGGACGGGTGGACCGCCCGTCCGCGCGAGGAGATGCGCCCCATCGACCGCGAGCAGTTGCCGGAGGGGTAAGGGTGGGCACAGCCTCGGGGTCGCGCTCTCAGATATCCCCCCGCACGGTCTGGACGGTGGGGCTGAACATTCTGGCGATCCTGGGGCTGCTCCTGATGGTGCGTGCCGCCAGCGGCGTCCTGTCCTGGGTGCTGGTGGCGCTGTTCCTGGCCCTGGCGGCCAGCCCGGGGGTCTCCTGGCTCCAGCGCCGGGGGCTGCGGCGCGGGATGGCCGTGGGATTGGTGTTCCTGACTGGACTGGGCCTGGTCGTGGCCCTGTTGACGACGTTCGTCCCCATGCTCGTGCAGCAAGGCCAATCCCTGGTCCATGCGGCGCCCGGCTACATCGAGGCGCTGAAGCACGAGCCCTGGGTCCAGCAGCTCGACGAGCGCTATGACGTCATCGAGCGCGTCTCCGCGGAGATGCGGCAGCGGTTGCCCGGGGCGGCGATGCCCATGCTGGGGGTGGTGTCGGGCGTGCTCCACCGCCTGGCGGCCTTCATCACCGTGGTGGTGCTGACGCTCTTCTTCCTGTGCTTCGGCCAGGACGTGTTCGACAAGGCCCTGCTGTGGCTGCCGCCGCCGGAGCGGACCTATTGGCGGGGGCTGGCGCTGCGGATGTACCACAACGTCGGAAGCTACGTGGCCGGCGCGTTCTGCATCTCGCTCATTGGCGGGGCGGTGACGCTGGCGACGCTGCTGTTCCTGGGCGTGCCCTACTTCGTCCCGCTCGGCCTGGCCATGGCGATGCTGGGCCTCATCCCGTTCATCGGCCCGCTGCTCGGAGGGGCGCTCGTGGTCGCCACCGCGTATGCCTCGGGGGGCATGCGCGTGGGCCTCATCGCGCTCGGGGTCTTCTTCGTGTACCAGCAGGTGGAGAACCACCTGCTCCAGCCCATCATCCAGCGCCACACCCTGCGGATGAATCCCCTGCTCATCGCGCTGTCCATGCTGGTGGGCACCGCGTTCGCCGGAGTGCTCGGCGCGCTCCTGGCCTTGCCGGTCGCGGGCGCGGTCCAGGTCGTGGCCCAGGACCGGCTCGCCCGCCGCCAGGAGCGGTGGCATGCACAGGGCATGGACCCCATCGTCGAGCCGGTGCCCCCGCCTCCGCGCGAGGCGGAGGGGGAGAACGCGCAGGGCCCGCGGCACTGAGTCCGCGAGGCACTGCGGACGTTAGCCTCTTCGGGCGCCCGCCTTCTTCGCGGGGGCCTTCTTGGCCGGAGCCTTCTTGGCCGGAGCCTTCTTGGCCGGAGCCTTCTTGGCCGGAGCCTTCTTCGCAGGAGCCTTCTTCGCAGCGCCCTTCTTCGAAGCGGACTTCTGGGCCGGGGCCTTCTTCACCGCTGCCTTCTTGGCGGGAGCATTCTTCGCCGCCGCCTTCTTGGCAGGGGCTTTCTTGGCGGGAGCTTTCTTCGCCGCCGCCTTCTTGGCAGGGGCCTTCTTCGCGGCGCTCTTGACCGTGGCCGCCTTCTTCGCGGGAGCCTTCTTCGCAGCGGACTTCTGGGCTGCCGCGGGGGCCTTGCCGGCAGCAGGAGCCTGCTCCGTGCTCTTCCTCGCCGCGGTCCGGGCCGCCGCCTTCTTGCGTGGCGCCTCCTCTTCGGCTTCCGAAGCGGCCTGCTCCGTGAGGTGCTTCACGCGCCGTTCCGCGGCCATCACCGCGGGCGTCTCGAGTCCTTCCCCGGTCTGCTTCGCGGGCGGCTCGGACTTCACGACGGCTTTGCGCGTGGGCGGCCTCTTGATGCTCTTCACGCGGCGCTCGGCGGCCATCACCGCGGGCTGCTGGAGCTCCGGGGCCTGACCCTCCTCATATTCGTACTGGAGGTCCTGGACGTCCTCTTCGGCCGCCTCGTCCTCCTGGCCCTCGGCCTCCTCGCCGGTCAGCTCGGTCAGCGCGCCCTCCACGGCGGCGATGGCCCGGGCGAAGGTACGGTCTCCGAAGTCCTCGTGCTCCACGGGCGGAACCAGCACGGGCAGCATCTGCGACAGCGCACGGTAGAGGCGCATGTCCTTCTGCTCTTCATCCCAGGTGCCGAAGAGCCAGTCGTCGTCCCCGAGCGTCTGCACCCACTCCGGCAACGGACCGCCCCCGTCCCCCTGCTCGATCATGGCCGACTTGCGCGCCGCGAAGAGGTGACGGTGCGGCCCCTTCAGGCCGAAGCGCCACACGCCGGCCACCGGCAGCCCCACCAACATCTTCCGCGTCTTCTCCTGCACGCTGGGACGCTCCCCCTCCGCGGTCAGCGGGAAGAGCACCACCTCGCCCTCGAACGTGCCGCCGTTGAGGACCGAGTACAGGTCTCCCAGCTCCCCGGGCAGGGGAATGCCGAACTCCGTCTCGCTCCTCCGCAACTCCTCCGCGGCCGCCCCCGGAGCTGTCGTCTTCGCCGACTTCTGCAGTGCCTCCAACCACTCGTGCATGGCTCCTCCACTTCAGCGGCGCCTGCCTTCAGGCGCCCATACCCCACCACTGCGCAGTGCCACTGTCCACATTCACGCACCCGCTGCCCAGGGGGAGCTGTTTCAGGCCCGGGCTGTGTTCTACACCGCCCTACCCACTCCGCCGGCGCAATCTTCCCTCACCCGGAGGCCCCTCCGCGCGCCCCCGGACTGCCCTGTTCACTCCCCCCAGGTGCCCACAGAGGGAACTGGCGTTCCCATGACAGAGCCCTCCGTTCCCTGGTCTGGGTCGCTCCGGCCCCCCAGCATCCACTACCGGACACATCTCACGAGGCACGCGCGGTGCACGCCCCCCGACCCGGACGGGAGGGCACATGCATCAACGGTGCGGGTGGTGGGTGGTGGCGATGGTGGGGTTGCTGGCCTGTGGACCGGACACGTTCTCCGTCCCGCCGCCCGGCACGAGCGAGACGGGCATCGATCCGCTCCCCGAGAAGCCCCTGCAGCCCGAGCTTCCCACGGGCCCGGGCACCCCGGACGCGGGCCCCTCGGCCCCGGATGGCGGCACCGACGCGGGCCCGAAGCTGGGCGAGTTTCCCCCCGTGCAGACGCGGGTGCCCCAGTTCGAGCTGCACATCGCCCCGGAGGACCTGGCCAAGCTGGAGGCCCACCCCACCTCCGATGAGACGGTGCCGGTGGTGGTGGTGCTCGATGGCCAGAGCGCCCCGGGCGAGGTCCGCTACCGCGGCGCGAGCACCCGCACGCTTCCTCAGAAGAGCTTCAAGATCGAACTGAACAAGGGCCATGACTTGGATGGCCGCGACCACTTCAACCTGCTCGCGAGCTGGAACGACGGCGGCAAGCTGACGGAGAAGTTCGCGGTGGACCTGTACACCGCGATGGGGCTTCCCGTGCCGAAGGCCCAGTACGTCCGGGTGAGCCTCAACGGCCAGCACAACGGGCTCTACGTGGACATGGAGCACGTGGGCAAGGAGTACCTGAGGGACCACCGCATGGAGCGCGATGCCTCCGTGTACCGCTGCGGCCACCGCAACTGCGAGATGACGCTCCAGCCCGGCGGCAACTACCAGGGCGACTTCGAGAAGAAGACCAACGAGGACGTCAGCCGCGCGGACCTCGACACGTTCCTCGCCTGGGTGAACCGCTCGGATGACGCCGATTTCGAGGCGAAGCTGGAGCGCTTCGTGAACGTGGAGGCGTACCTGGGCAACCTCGCCATGGACGCGATCATCTCCAACAACATCGTCGAGGACTCGCGCAGCTACTGGGTCCACGAGCACCGCAAGGACCAGTGGACGTACGTGCCGTGGGACCTGAACAACGCGCGGATGATCTACTGGCGCACGTGGGATGAGACGTACCCCATCATCTCCAACCGCCCGCCCCAGGCCTTCACGCTGTATGACGCCGGGGTGCAGAGCCTGTGGGAGCAGCGCCAGGCCGAGCGCCCCAGCCAGCGCCCCACCTGGAGCATGCTGGCCACGCGCGTGTGGGACCGGCCCGCCCTGCGCGAGCGGCTGCTCGCGAAGCTGGAGATGGCGCTCGCGGGCCCCTTCTCGGAGGCCAAGGCCAATGCCCACATCGACGCGCTGTGGGCCATGGCGAAGCCGGAGCTGGCCACGGACCCCTACATCTCGCCCGTCCACGTGGCGCGCGCCCAGGACTCGCTCAAGAAGTACGTGCGCGACCGCCGCGCCTTCCTCCTCAAGGCGATGAAGACGCTGAGGGCGCAGGGCTCCGGCGCGCTCGTCATCCACGAGGTGAACGCGGGCAGCTCGGGCTACGTGGAGCTGCACAACCGGGGCACCACCCCCGTGGCGCTGGAGAACTACGAGCTGACGCCGGACCTGCGCGGCACCCCGCGCTACCGGCTGCCCGCCCTCACCCTGGCGCCGAACCAGCGCGTGCGCATCATCGCCGATGGCAACCCGGCAGCGGGCCCGGAGCACATGCCCTTCACGCTCTCGCGCCTGGGCGGCGAGGTGGGCCTCTTCGATGCCCGGCAGGTGTCCCCAGCCGGCAAGCCGCTCGTGTACGCGCCAGCCGATGCCGTCTACTATGGCCCCCTGCCCGCGGGGCAGGTGTATGGCCGCAAGACGCGCGGCAGCGAGGACTTCGAGCGCCGCCCCCTCACGCCCTGAGGAACCATGAGCCACCCCGCCACGTACGACGCCAACACGGAGACCTTTGACGCGCTGGTGCTCCAGCCCCGGGGCGAGCTGGTGGTGGTGGACTTCTGGGGCGAGGGCTGCCCGAACTGCGAGGTGTACGCGGCCGCCGAGCCGGCGCTGCTCTCCGAGCTGGAAGGGGCGCGCATGCGCGTGGTGAAGGTGAACGCCTACCAGGACGAGGAGCTGGCGCGGCGCTTTGGCCTCTTCGGCATCCCCACCTTCCTGCTGTTCCGGGACGGCAAGCTGCTCGGGAAGATGAGCCAGTACTACGGCCGGGAGTACTGGCTGGGCGTCATCCGCGAGCACCTGCCGCCCGCGGCCTGAGGCCCGCGCTCAGGAGGGCTTGAACTCGCCGGCCAGCTCGCGCGCGAGCGCCTCCTCCAGCCCCGGTACGCCCTGCGTCAGGTGGGCGGTGGACAGGGTCTCGGGCACCTCGCCCGGCGAGGCGTCCTCGGGGGGCTCGGGCACCAGGGAGCTCTGAGGCGGCTCGCCGTCCGCCACGCGGAAGAAGCCCATGAGCCGCCGCAGGGAGTCGGCCTGGGCGGCGAGCTGCTCGGCGGAGCCCGCGAGCTGGCCCGCGGACGTGGCGTTGCCGCCCGTGGCCTGCTTCACCTGGGACATGGCGTGGCTCATCAGCTCCACGCTCGTGGACTGCTCGCGCGTGGAGGAGGCCACCTCGTGCACCACGTCCGCGGTGCGCTGGATGGCGGGCACCAGGTCCTTGAGCAGCCTCCCGGACTGCTCCGCCACGCCCATGCTGGAGATGGCCAGCTCGCCAATCTCCCGCGCGGCGCCCTTGCTGCGGTTGGCGAGCCGGCGCACCTCGCCGGCCACCACGTTGAAGCTCTTGCCGTGCTCACCGGCGCGGATGGCCTCGATGGCCGCGTTGAGCGCCAGCATGTTCGTCTGGTGGGCCAGCTCCTCGATGAGCGAGACGTTGGCGGAGATACGCCGCATGGCCTCCACCGTCTGCCCCACGGCCTGGCCGCTGGCCTGGGCGTCCTGGGCCCCCAGCCGCGCCATGTCCTCCATCTGGTGGCAGCTCTCCGCGTTGCGCATCACCGAGGCGCTGATCTCCTTGAGCGTCTGCGCGTTCTCGTCCACGGCGGCGGCCTGCTCGCGGGCATCGAGCGCGAGGCCCTGCGTCTCGGAGGCCAGCATGGCCGAGGCGGACGCGAGCGAGGAAGAGCCCAGGCGCACCTGGGTGACGATCTTCGTGAGCTGCGCCACCATCTGCCCCAGCGCGATGCCCAGCGCGTCCTTGGAGGAGCGCGGCTGTACGCGGACCGTGAGGTCACCGTGGGAGATGCTCACCGCGGCGGAGACCATCTGCTGGGTGGAGTGCACCATGTCCAGGGTGGCGCGCAGGAGCAGGCCAATCTCGTCCTTGGTGTCCGGATCCAGGGCCAGCGACTGCTCGCCCTCCTCGAGGATCTCCACATCGCCCCGGGACAGGCGCAGCGTCATGCGGGTGAGCCGGGTGATGGGCTGGATGATGATGCGCGAGAGCCTCCAGGCCACCGCGATGCCCACGCCGCTGAGCCCCAGCGCCAGGAGTGCCAGGAGCACCTGCATCCACAGGAGGGAGGACTGGGCGTTCGCGTTGGACAGCTCGGCGGTGCGCCGGTTGAGCTTCACCAGCGCGTTCATGGCCTCATCGATGCGCCCCAGCGCCTGCTCCAGCTGCTCCACGTCCACGGGCGCCCCCGCGAGCACGCGGTCACGCAGGGGGACGTAGCCGGCATAGGCCACCTCGAAGAGCTGCACGGAGGCAAGCTCCTCCTTGCGCAGCGCGTCGCGGTCGGCCGCGGAGAGCTCATCGGTGAAGGAGGAGCTCATGGAGGTGACCCACTCGCGCGCGTAGAGCGTCATGCTCTCGCGCATCTTGCGGTCGTGCGCCTGGACCTCGCGGACCCGCGCCTCCCGCTCGGCGGGGGACAGCGGAAGCCTTGCGAGCAGGCGCAGCTTGCCAGAGAGGGTGGCGGCCTCCGCATGGCCCTGGTCGAGCGTCATGACCGGCAGGAGCATGAAGCCGTAGAGGTTGTCGTACTCGGCCTTGAGCGAGCCGGTGCCCAGCAGGGCCACGATCAGCATCGCGCTGATGGACGCTGGGATGAGCAGCGCGATCAGCGCCAGCTTCCAGAACAGCTTCAAGCGATGCACGAAGGGACGAATCATTCAGGAAGGCCCTGGGCCGGGACACCCGAGAATAGGCCATTTCGGCCCCGCTCAACGAGCCATCGGCGGCGTACCCCTGGAAAAGCGGACTGGCGTACTTTCCGGGCTGCTAACCGGTTGACTGCCCGCTACCCCAGCGGCCAATTCCACCCGCACCTCCATCGTCACAGCCCACGAGCCTCGTTCCCACGCCTCGTCTCTCGGAACTCAGCGACGAATTCGAGGAACTTCTTGATCGCCGCCAGATGGTCTCCACCACAGTCCCTCAGGTACTTCACCGCCCAGCCTTCACAAGGGTAGTCCTTCTTGGCGTCCCGGAGCCACGCCACGAACTCAGAGTACTCACGATCCGGGAATCCGTTGTGACGCAAAGCCTGCTCCGAGCCCGCGATAAAGGCGTTCAGCGCATGCGTATGGGTCGAACCCATGAACATATCCAGAATGACTCCCTTCCGGACCTGCTCACGAAGAAACAGAAGAAGGTCGATCGTGTAGACAATGCGGCCCTTCCATTCCGCAGGATAGACAATCGCACTCATCGAAGCGTCACCTCAACCCATGGGTCAGTCACGTCGAGCAACAGCCACGCAGCAAATGCTCCCGTTTCAAGCCATGCCGCGAAACTCCACGGCACGGCCAAGAAACCGGAGGCACACTGCCAGAGGGTCTCCCTGAGCCTCGCTCAGGAACTTTTCATGCCAGCCCTCAGGCGGAAACTCCTGCTTCACATCGCGCAACCAGTCTCGAAACTGGATGTACTCCGTATCTCCCTGCCCTGCCCTCAGGGCCGCAGCCTCCAAACCTAGTGGAGTGTCTTACAAGTTCGTAGACATAGTCGTGGGGCGCTTGCTGCTACCTCGTCGAATCGGTCTCCGAGCAGCCCGCCTTCAGCGAGGGGCGTCAGCCCTCCAGTGACTATGTCCAAAAACTTCGCGGACACTCCACTAGGGATTGCCTCTGGTGGCGTGGATCAGTTTGGCAGGATGTGCAGGATCGGGATGCGACCAGCGCGGTGTTGCCCTTGGCGGTCGATCAATACCCAACGCATCAAAGGTATGGGCGGATTTGGCCTACGCGGGCCGCGAGTCGAGTGCATGGCCCAGCAAGCTGGTGTCGAGGTGGAGACTGTGAAACGCACAGCCCCCACGCCTGTGCTGTGGCGCGGATGCTGGGGTGGTTGAGCCGAGAGCAGCGCCTAGCTTGAGACTACGAGCAGCCAGAGGAGTCGTCCGAAGCATTACCTGGGGATGATTCGACTAATGCTACGCCGCCTCGCCTCATTGCCTCGGCCCCCTCCTAATCAGACGCCCTTGCCATTTGCCTGCTCTTGAAGGGCCTCATTCAAAGCATTCACCCAATCCCCCCAATGAGCTGGATCTGAAGTTTGACCATCATCACACAAATGAATCCCCGAAAGCAGGATTGCCAAATCATCTGGCCGACCTACGCGCTTCCAATACTCTTCGAGGAAAATCTCCATAGCCCTGTAGGCAACCTTATCATCAATCTTCATTCACCACCCCATTATCCCCGCAGCTGACCTCGGAATCAGATTAACGCCTGCATGTGTAATTTTCCCATCCCTCACCTTCACCCACACCTGTTGACCAGAAGGAAGCATGCGCGAATAAACATCATTACCATGCTTATCTTTTCCTATAAAACTGGCCGTCCGTACTGCGGACTGAATCAACAAGCGCGCATATGGGGTATCAATCGCCAAATGTCCATCAGATTTTCTGAAAATGTGGGCCAACTGCTTCTCATTAAAAGGCGTGCTTGTACACTTTGCACTCGCAAGCGTGAAGAGTTCAGCAGCCCACACCTGCCCCAATAAGGCCGCATAAAAACTGACATGCGCCAAACCTACAACAACTTGTGCACTCTCAACTTGCCGCTGCTGTTCCTCAGTCATATAGGCAAAAGCAAGCATATCTCCCACTCCAGTATCATACAAGCCATTGGGATCCACCCGGCTGGAGGGATTATTCCCGGCGTAAGCGTAAACTGAAATACCCTCTGCACGCTTAATTCGCCTAAGCGCAAAAGACGGATCCATCAGCATCGGTTCAGGTTGTAGGTATCTGCCGATACTGGAGTCGTAATAACGATTCCAGTTCTCAAACAGATCCGTCTCTTCATCGTAGTATTGCCCAGGGAAGCGCAGCGGCGTCCAAAACGGCTGAGTTCCTGATTGAAACCGCTGATACTCATAGCCTGTGATGGTCACACCTTCGTAGCCACACGTTGTGTTGCAGTCCGGTGCTCCATTTGCACCAGGACAGCAGTTACCTGCGTTTGAGTTGAAATGCACCGAGACGCGGCCATCCGCAGGTTGCATCCACTCTGACCAGAAGGGCACATTCGAGCGGCCACCAATGCGGCCCCCAACAGGGGTGCTCGCGCTGGTCATCTTGACCTGGGCGTAATCCACGGGCCCACTGGACGAGGCCTCCGTATCCACCATTCCGAACAGCACCCTCATTCGGACAACGGTATTGGGAAGCGAGCTGGAAGTGGTCCCGATGGGCTGGGAGAACGAGACAATCGAAGCGTTCACCAGATTGCTTGCGTACGAACTGCTTCCGCTCAGATGTGGTGTCTCCTTGATGGCGCCCAGCCGGTTCATCTGCCCGAAGCCATTGTACTCTGCGATGCCTGCCACTTTGCGCGACGCATCCAACATCAGCACCGGCTTTCCGATGTGGTCCGTGACAGGGAAATAGACACCGCAGGCGGCACTCTCACCATTCCTCGCGCAATCGGCCGAGGTATCGGACTCACGTAACCAACCTGTGCTGAACCGGCCGCGAACGATGCCTACGGGACGTCCTCCCAGCCAGATATAGTCGTCCTCCACGTAGAAGCCGACGGAGGGAACGACCGTGTTGTTTCCCTGATCAGAGAGCAGCTGGTGGCCTGAGTCGTAGAAAAACTCATCCATGGCTCCAGACGGGTACACCTTGAGACGCCTGCGTCCGAGCGCATCATAGAAGTAGTTGTAACTGACCCCTCCGACCGTCACTGCCTTGAAGACAGAATCCGTTGCAACCGATTCATCCGGCCCATAGGCGAACTCAAGCCAGCTTCGGGCTGCTGACTCTGACGCAAGCCGGTTCTTCCGCTTTTCGATGGCCCTACCGTCCGCATCGTAAACGAATTCAGCTTCTGCCCCCGGATGGTTCCTGAAATTCCAGGACAGCAATTGGTCTGAATTCGGAGCGGAAGCATAAACAAAGTCTGAAGCACCATTTCCATCCGAATTGAGGCCCGTTCGATTTCCTCGGTAGTCGTATTCGTAGCTCTGAGTGCCGAGTATCCCCTGAGCCGGAGCAGGAGAAAAACCAATCAGCTGCGTATTCCTGCCATAGGAATAGCCTACCTTGCGGGCGCCGGTTGCCGATCCCAGGACACACGTGTACTCCGCAGAAACATGCCCACCTTCCCACCAATACGACCGATGGAAGATGTCCCCTGCACCTGTGCCAGGAACGAAAGCGCCACTGGAGACACGCAGGCTGCGCAACCTTCCCGAGAAGTCACTCAACGCCGCGGAAGGAAATGGCGCGGGACACGATGTTATCCCTGTCGCGGATGACGCATCATCTCCCAAGGCATACTCAATGGAGCTCAAGCTGGACGAGCCTGGATGATGGAGCTGGTACCCTCGCAGCCCGGCATAGGGCTCCCAGACCGCGCCGCTCAAGATTCGCTCCACCCGCCATGACGTCCCATCGTACAGGCTCACGTCCAGAGCACTGACCCTCCCGGCCGCAGCCCCCGTTCCATACACATAGGTGACAGTGCGCCCATGCGGATAAACAATCTGCGCGAGGTGTCCATTGGGCGTGTAGGAATACGCGGTATGGGGTGTGTTCTGAAGGTTCCCACCACAGGCCGTGGTCCCCGCGCGAAGGCGAATCTCTCCGGTCAACCGCCCCGTCTCATCGTACTGGAACCAGGTGCGCCCGAAGGAGTCATCCCTGAAACGCAGCCGTCCCCGGGTGTTGAGCGGCTGCGGGCAGGAGCTATCTGGTGCCTCGTCCTGCGCATACCCCAGACGGAACAACAGCTGCTGTCCCTGCGTGGGCTGCGTGTATTTCCTGGAGACAGACAGCATCCGCCCCATCGAATCATAGGCGTACGTGAGGTACTCGCCCCTCAGGCGCATTTCCTGCGTCTCACGGATCACCACATTTCCCATCGCATCATAGGCGTAACGGACCGGCCCTCCCGTATTGGGAAGCTGCACCTCCACCATTTGCCGGAAGTCGTCATGCACGTACACATTGGCTGGCACGGCGCAGCTGTCACACGCAGTGCTCCCCGTGCAGCCCTGCTTGATGCTCGCAATGTTTCCCTGGCTGTCATACGTCATGCAGGTCCGCTGACGGCCGCCATAGGAAGGACCATCCGCCTGGATGAGCCGGTTCGCCCGGTCGTACATGAAGGAGCTGCAAGCCGTCGAGGTGGCAGTCCCTGCGGAATTGGGGCCCGAGCACCAAGGGAGAGGAGCATTGAAGGGGTCCCCCAGACCGATCAGATTGTCCGCTCCGTCAAAGAGACGGACGGTCGCATTGGACCATGCCGAATTGCCGGCCGGTGCCTCGCCGTCCTGGCTCCAGGTAGGCCTCTGATGGGCATCGGCGGCATACTTGACCACCCGGCGGGTTTCCGCACCGGCTGCCCCCCAGCTCAAGTAGCGCTCTTCTTTCACCGTCCCATCGGGCCAGTAAGCGTAGGCCACTTTCTCGGTCCAGACCGCTCCATCGGCCGATGCTGCCCTCGCCTTCCATTGCAACTTGTCGGATGGCTCTCCTCCAGCGCAGGCCTGCGTTGGGGTCGCCTTGCGATAGCAGAAAACCTCGTGATTCCCCTCCGGATGCCGGATCCAGCTCAGCCTCCCCTGGTCGTACCCATAGGAGGTGGGCGCCTGCGAACCGGCCGCCACCGTCAGCAAGCGCTGCTCCTGATACGTAGCGCGGGTGACGACACCATTGGGGTCCGTGCTCTCCGTCACGTTCCCCCAAGCATCGTACTCTTGGACGGTGGTGACGTCAGGGGGAGCCGCCAAGGACGCGTAAACGGATACGGATTGCAGCCGGTTCCGCCGGGGGCTGGTCTCGGTCCCAGGCCAATAGCGGTACTGCGTCAGGGGGTATTCACCCTGAAGGCAATCCGTTGCATTCGCGCTCGCGACAAAGCAAGGGCCGTGGACTTCCACCGTCCGGCCCAACGGGTCAGGAGCCGTTTCGCCCGAGGACACCCGTGACGTGAAGAAGAACGTGCCCACCAAGCGATGCTCTACAGACCACGCTCCACTGGCCTGGCGAACACGCGTCCAACCCGATTGGATGATGGCCTTCTGGCGCGTGGTTCCCGGCTCGTAAATGTAGGAGGTCTTGGCCCGCTCTCCCGCTGGCCCCAGAAGGGTTTCCCGCTCCTGGGTGGCCAGAAGCTGCTCCCCGTGAGGGCCATACGTGTAGGAGAAGAAGTCCGTCTCCAGCGCCCCCGTGCCGTTCTTGTCCGTAGCGCCTTTCTTGAGCGACGTCATTTCCAGGGGGGAGCGAACCGCGCCGTTCTCCTGGGCGTACCCATAGACTTCCCAGTTGTTGCGCTTGTCCTTGCGCGCCTGCTCATAGCCGGGAGAGCCGGCCTCCGAGCATGTCCACTCATGCTGAACGCTGCCAGGCGAACAGGCGTAGTTGTACGCACCACAACTGTCCGTGCTCCTGTACAGTCGAGGCTCAAGCTTTTGTCCGAAGTTCGAGAGAATTTCGAAGGACTTGATGAGGTGGGTAGAGCCCTCTTTACCATTGCCCAGCCCTCCCTCCGTGTTCTTGGCCGTGCGCTTCAACGGAACGGCACCGCAGCAGTTGGAGCCCGGTTGACAGGCCGTCGCTGTCACCTCTGGCTCGAACTCCCATGCGGCTCCGCCTCCCTTCGCGAGCACAACCTGTCCGTTCCCCCCGTACTCGTGGAAAGCAGTGTGGCCACGGCTCGATGTCCTCCGGTATGCCTGCGCAAGGTACTCGTAAGTCTCCGAGCGGTCTGTCCACGTGACAGCGGCAAGACGCCCTGGACGCTCCACGCCCCCCTGCGTTGCGTAAGAGTACGTGGCCACCGGGATGGAAGGACTTCCCGGCTCCTCGCCCTCCTGAAGGGAGAGGCCGCCCAGGACACACTCCACCTGGCCACCAGCCCGCTCCAGCGCGCGGTAACTCAGCAGGAGGTGCGCCTCCAGACTGACGATTTCCGCAAGGTAGGGCACGCCATTGCCGCTCCCTGCGGCCCCCGCAGGGCATCGGCTGTCCGCGGGCTGCTTGTAGTGAAGCGTTTCGAGTGTGATTCCCGAGGGCGAGAGAATCCTGCTGAGAAAGTACCGGTCAACCCCACCCGGCCCTGGCGCGAAGGGCGCCTCGAAGAGGAGCTGCTCGCCCGTAGCCGTCACCAGTTTGAATCCAGCGGCCGTCCGCGACAGCCGCTCAGGAATGCTCTTGTTCCCGTACCCAGGGCTTGCCTGACACACCGCTCCTGCGCACGCCTCGAAGCGAAGGAGCCGTCCCTCCCGGTCCCGGACGCTCCAGCGGCTTCCCTGCATCACCACGACACCGAGGTGGTTGTGCCACCATGCAATGCTGTCCACGTGGGTAGGGCTCGCTCCAAAGGGCTTCGGAGCCCCCGCCAGCGGCCTATCGTGGAGCCATTCCAGAGGATTGGAGCTGTAGGTCCGGATGAATTGGAGAGCCCCCGCCGTTCCGGGAATGCTGATGTCCACCACCTGCTCCAAGCTGTTCCCTTGCGCGGTATTGACAGGGTCTCCAACGGCCAAGGGATTACAACTGCACTCCTCACCCTGGCAGGAGATCGGCGTTCCCCCTTCTGGTTCCCTGAATGGGCAGTCCTCATCGACTTGCCCATCGCAGTTCTCGTCGATTCCGTTATTGCACTCTTCCGCAAAGTCTCCCGGCATGGGAGCCCCCACACACTGCGTGCCCATCTGCGGCGAGCAGAACCCTCCCCCTGCGGGAAACAAGATTTCTGGATTGTCGCTCTTGAAGACGCAGGTCCCTCCTTGGGAGCACACCCCAGGACCATTGCTACACGGCGACGGCTGGGAGCCTCCTTTGACTTCACATGGGAAGTTCTCGCTCCCAGTCCCAGCGCAGGTGGCGGACCCCATGGTGACCTCACCACCGGGCTCTGTATTCCCACAGAGCGCCCCTGAGTAGCAGCACTGGTAATTCCCCGCGGGCGCGTCTTCACCGATGGCTTGGAATTGACACGACTGCTCACTCCCGCAGCAAGAGAACTGACAGGAGTCTCCGCCGCAGGAGCAGACAACTTGCCGGACTCCAATGCAGAAGGAAATGCGGCCGCATGACGCAGGGGGAGACGAGCTCGCTCCCTGTCCCGGGGACGGGAGCGAGCACACTTGTGCTTCTACGCGCTTCAGCGGAGCGGCCAGGATGCACAGCACCGCCAGGACATGCCACAGCGAATGTGGCCATTTCATTTGCAAGAGCATTCGAGGACTCGATACCAAAAGGACAAAAGGGGGTTCGTCAGAGACCGGGATTCAGCGAAGGCTGAGCAGGCGATGGGATGCAGTACCGCTCTGGCATTCCTGGGTGGAGGGCGCCGCAATTCCAATCCTGAGGACATTCCGCGTTGGACTGGCACCGCTCACTGCAGACGTATCCCTTTCCAGGGTCTGCTTGCGTGTGGAGACAAAGGCCAGACAAGCAACCGCTTGAGCCGAATTGCTTGCAGTCGTCTCCGGGCCTTCCAGCCGCCTTCTGCGTTCTCATGGGGCGATGCTCCGTCAAGACATCGTCTTGAACGGGCATCCGCTGAGGAGCCGTCACGGACGTATCCGTGCAGCCTCCCCACATGGCCAAACCAAGTGCTGCAATGAGTTTTTTCGACACGATGAACCCCAGCTCCCGAGGATCCGTGTTACCGGTTCAACTCAGGACTCAGCAGGAAGCGAGCCAACTGGAATTCTGAATAAAATCAGGATTTTACGCGTGAACGTGTCCAAAAGGACCCGTCCACGCTTTGGACCCACCGTCCGAAAATCGGGACGGGGTCAGTCCCGGTAGCCGCGCGCCTGGAGATGGAACAGGTGCGCGTAGCGCCCGTCCTTGGCCATCAGCGCGTCGTGGCTGCCCAGCTCTTCCACCTGGCCGTTGTGCAGCACGGCGATCTGATCCGCCATGCGCACCGTCGAGAACCGGTGCGAAATCACGATGGCGATCCGGTCCGCCGCCAGCGCCTGGAACCGCTCGAACAGCGCGTGCTCCGCCTCCGCGTCGATGCTCGCCGTCGGCTCGTCCAGGATGAGCACCTCCGCGTCCTCCCGCATGAACGCCCGCGCCACCGCCAGCTTCTGCCACTGGCCCGCGCTCAGCTCCTGCCCCTTTTCGAACCAGCCTCCCAGCATCGTGTCGTACTGCTGCGGCAGCGCCGAAATCACCGGGCTTGCCCCGCCCAGGTCCGCCGCCCGGATGATGCGCTCCCGGTTCTCCAGCGACGCCACGTGGCCCAGTCCGATGTTCTCCGCCACGTTGAACTGGTAGCGCACGAAGTCCTGGAACACCGCCCCGAACCGGCTCCGCAGGTCCTCCACGTCCATGTCCCGCACGTCCACCCCCCCGTACAGGATGCTCCCCTCCGTGGGCTCGTACAGGCGCAACAGCAGCTTCACCAGCGTGCTCTTCCCCGCCCCGTTCTCCCCCACCAGCGCTAGCTTCTCCCCCGGCCGCAGCGTCAGGTTCACCCCCCGCAGCGCCCACGCTTCCTTCCCGGCGTAGCGGAACGACACATCCCTCAGCTCGATGGCGTTCGTGCGCCCCCGCGGCGGGGACTTCGCCGGCAGCACCCGCGGCACCTCCGCCCTCGCGGGGATGTCCAGGTACGAGAACAGGTTGCTCATGAAGAGCGCGTCCTCGTACATCGAGCCGATGCTCGTGAGGATGCCTTGGAACGCCGCCTGCCCCTGCCGGAACACCGACAGGTACAGCACCATGTCGCCCACGCTGATGCCGCCCGAGGCCGCCTTCCCCGCCATGAAGGCATAGCACCCGTAGAAGGCCCCCAAAGACAGCACCCCCAATCCCAGCCCCCACCCCATCCGCCGCTGCGCCAGCGCCCGGTCCTCCCGGAAGAACTTCTGGAACAGGCTCCGGTAGCGCCCCAGCACCAGCGGCCCCAAACCGAACAGCTTCACCTCCTTCACGTGGTTGTCCCGCGTGAGGATCCACTCCAGGTAGTTGAGCTTGCGCCCCTCCGGCGCCCGCCACGAGTACAGCCGGAACCCCGCCGCCGCCAGCCGCGCCTCCGCGATGAACGCTGGAATGGAGGCCAGCACCAGCACCCCCACGCTCCACGGCGACAGCGACACCAAGAGCACCGCGTACGTCGACAGCGTCACCGTGTTGCGGGCAATCGTGAACGCCTGCATCACCAGCGACAGCGGCCGGCTGTTCGCCTCGCGCCGCGCGTTCTGCATCTTGTCGTACGTGCTCGAGTCCTCGAAGTGCCGCAGCTCCAGCTGCAGCGCCTTCTGGAGGATGCGCTCATTGAGCAGGTTGCCCAGGTTGGCCCGCAGCAGCTCGCGCGTGAGCGCCAGGCTCCGGTCCACCAGCGTCGAGCCCAGCATCAGCCCGAACTCCCACCCCACGAGCTTCAGCACCTCGTGCCGCTGGGCTTCGTTCCCCCCCTGGGCCGCCGCCACCACCCCATCCACGATGAGCTTGCCCACGTAGGCGATGGCCGCAGGCAGCACCGCCGCCACCAGCGTCAGCCCCCCCAGCAGCACCGCCAGCCCGGGGCTGGCCCGCCAGAAGAGCTGAAAGGTACCCGGTAATTGTTTGAAGAGACTGCCCGCGTTCTTCAGGCGGGCCGTGAGCGGGAGCGCGGAGGATTCGGGAGCCGGGGGGGACACGGTCTGTCCTTCCTAACCCAGGAACTCCTACCTCGCCTGTCCCGTGCTCCCTCGCTCCCCCTCGGGCGAATTCGGTTCCGTATTCCTGGAATCGACTGGAAAAAATTCAGGGCTCGCGAGCTGACATCCCACCTGCCCCCCGACCGGCCTGCCAACGTTCACGGCGAATCGATTCCTTGGACCGTTCGCTCGCCAACAGTCCCTGCCCAGGCGGTCGGCCAGGGCTTTGCAAAGGCATCCCTCCGCTTCCCGATGGGTGCAGCGACTGGGGCGGGAGCGATGAGGGTGGGGACATGCGCGGAGTCATCACAGGTCGTGAGGTGGTCACCAACCTGGGGCTGATTTACCGGGAGTTCGGTGCCAGTTGTCTGGTGCGCTGCCTCTGGGTGCTGGCCATTGGCAAGTCCACCACCTTCCTCGAAGTGGCGTGCCAACGCGGACGCTGAACAGCACAAGACCGCGAGGAACGGCGTTCCTCACGGCCTCGTCCTGCAAGTGGGCGCTGGAGCTTACGGCTCGCGGCGGTCCGTGCGGTTCGAGTCCACCGCGTCCTTGATGACCCGCTTGGCGTCCTCGATCTTCTCCTTCACGTTGCCCTTGAAGGTGTCGGCCTTTCCTTCGGCCTCGAGCTCCCGGTCACCGGTCGCCACGCCCACCGTCTCCTTCACCTTCCCCTTCAGCTTGTCGTTCCACTCACCCATGGTGTGTCCTCCTGAAGGCGCACGCTTCCGCTCTCTGTAGGGAAGATGTGCACGCCAGTGTGGGTGAACAGGGGTGAGAGGACAGCCTGTCCGCTCGCTCCCCCTGCGTTCGCTAGTCCGCCAGGGGGGCAGGCAGGTCAGCGAGCCCTCCGTCCCGCGAGAGCACCGGCCACCGCAGCGCCTCGGCCAGCGCGCCCATGAGGTAGCCCAGCCGCCGCAGGCGCTCGCGCGGCTCCGGCCCCTCCGCCTCGAAGCTCGTGGGCTCCAGGTAGGCGAGCTGCACCGAGGCCCGGCCCTGCAGCATCTCCACCCGCCTATCCAGTTCCTCCAGCCGGGCGTGCACCGCGTCCAGGAAGGCCTCCACCCGGCCCAGCGCCTCACTGGCTTCGCCGAAGGCGCGCACCACCTCGGCCTCCGCCGCCACCGTGGGCAGACACGCCGCCGCCGGGTACAGCGCCACGCCCGCCACCTCCACCGGGGGCCCGTCCGGCGTCAGCACCCCGCGGTCCAGCCACTCCAGCATCGCCTCCCACCCGGGCGGCGGCTCCTCGCCGCTCACGCCCCGCAGGGCCCACGCCCGGCGCGAGCCCCGGAGCACCGGTCCCCGGGGCAGCGCGGTCAGCGCGTCCCGTCCGGAGCCCGTCAGCACCTCGCGCGCACTCGCCTGGCCCCAGCGCTCCAGCCGCTCCAGCAGGATGAGGAAGGGCTCCGCAGTCTCCCGCCGCGCACGCTCCTGGCGCTCGGCGTAGGCGCGCATCCGCTCCCTCACGCGCTGCCGGGCGGCCCGCACCGCCGCCACCTGTGCGCCATGCCGTGCCATTGCCTCCGCGGCCGGCGTGCCCTCGGCGAAGACGGGCCGCGCGGAGGCATCCTCCAGCACCCGCTTCACCCCGAGCCCCAGCGCCGTGAGCGCCAGCCCGCCCAGCGCGACCGGCAGAAAGATGGGCATGCGGACATTCCTCCTCGCCAGAACCCTGGCCGGCACCTTCCCGCTCACCTTAATGGCTCCGGGCCCCTCCCCGGTATGGCCCCCTCCTGCACGCCCCTCTCCCGGCAGGCGGGCAGGCCCTCGTCATGCGTGGGCCCCGCGCGGTACTAACCCGCGCGGGCCTGCGCCACCGGCGGGGCCTCCTCCAGCGGCGGCACATACGGCCACTGCGGCAGGGGGCCCTTGCCCGCCTCGCGCGTGAGGTAATCCGCCGCGATGTTCGCGCTCTCCATGATGGTGAGCAGCCCGCTGCCCGGGTGCGTTCCGCCGCCCACCCAGTACAGCCCCTTCACATCCGGGCTCTTCACCTTCGGGCGCAGCGGCCCCAGTTGCAGCCAGGTGTGCGAGAGGTTGAACACGGCGCCCCGGAACACGTGGAAGTCATCCCGCCACGTCTCCGCCGTGAAGTAGCGCTCCGCACGGATGTGCTTTCGCACGTCCTTCAGCCCCACCTTGGCGAGCATGTCCGGAATGCGCTCGCGCAGCACCCGCTCCGTGGCGGCCCAGTCCACCTCGCGGGACGTGTTCGGCGTGGGCACCAGCACGTACAGCGTGGAGTGGCCTTCCGGCGCCCCCGACGGGTCCGTCACGCACGGGTTGCACACGTAGAAGGGCGGATCCTCCAAATCGAGCACCCGGTCCTCCAGCGCGTCCCGGTCCGTTCTGCGCGCGTTCTCGGACATATAAATGAGGTGGTGCGGCAGGTCCCGGTACACCGTGTCCAGGCCGTAGTAGGCCATGAAGGTGCTGCACGAGAACTTCGCCCGCTCCAGCGAGTCGTCCGACAGGCGCGTGCCCTCGCGGATGTCCGCCGGGATGAGGTTCTGCGCCGCGTACGCCAGGTCCGCGTTCACCACCACCGCGTCCGCGTCGAGCTGCTCGCCGCTCGCCAGCCGCACCCCCACCACCCGCCCCGCGTCCACGCGCACCTGCTCCACCGCCTCGCCCATGCGGAAAACTGCTCCCAGGTCCTCCGCGCAGCGCTTCATCCCCCGCGCCAGCGCCCGGAAGCCCCCGTCCACGTGCCACACCCCGAAGGCCAGCTCCAGGAACGGAATCACCCCGAACACCGACGAGCACGTGGTGGGGTGCAGCCCCAGGTACTTCGAGGGGTACGCCAGCGCGTACGTCACCCGGTCATCGTGGAAGAACGAGTCCAGGTGCCGGTACAGCGTCTGCCACGGCTTGAAGCGCAGCGTGGAGGCCAGGCGCCACGGGGCGTAGTAGCCCAGGCTGCCCGCGTTGGTGGCGATGAACTTCTCGTAGGCGATGCCGTACTTCTCCCGGCCCTCCGCCATCCACGCGCGCATCGCCTGGGGCAGCGCCGGGCCGAACTTCGCCAGCTCCGCCTCCATGTGCGCCAGGTTCTTCGAGGTGTCCAGAGAGGTGCCGTCCCAGAAGTGCACCCGCGTGTTCGGGTCCAGCGGGACGAGCTTCACGTAGTCCTCCATGCGCTTGCCGGACCGCACGAAGATGCGCTCCAGCACCCCGGGCAACTGGAGGATGGAGGGCCCCGTGTCCAGCGCGTACTCCCCGTTGGCCCCCAGGGTCAGCCCCTTCATCCGCCCCCCGGGCACCGGGTCCTTCTCCACCACGGTGACCTTCAGCCCCTGCCCGGCGAGGTTGATGGCCGCCGACAACCCGCCCGGCCCCGAGCCCACCACGATGACATGTCGCACCATGTCCCCGAGAATGCCTCGCTCCCCTTCTTCGCTCAGGAGCGGACTCCGGGAAGCCTTGCCTTTCGTCTGGTGTACAACCCTTGAAGGAGAAGGTTTCCGCTCCAGGACAGCCCTGGTAAGCGGGAGAGCTTGGACCCGAGACCCACGCCCCCATGACATCCACTCCCCGCGAGGTGCTCCTGTTCGTCCTGGAGGGACAACGCTACGCGCTGCCGTCGACGGATGTGCGCGAGCTGGTGCGCGCCGTGAGCCTCACCCCCCTGCCCCGCGCGCCCGATGTCGTGGAGGGCCTGCTCAACCTGCGCGGCCAGCTCCTGCCCGTGCTGGACTTGCGCCGCCGCTTCCGGCTCCCCGCCCGCCCGCTGTCCCCCGCCGACCACTTCATCATCGCCCGCGCGGGCCCCCGCGAGGTGGGGCTCCGGGTGGACCGCGCCGAGGGGCTGCTCCCCCTGGAGCCCGGCGCCCTGGACGAGGCCCCCACCACCCTGCCCGGCGTGGGCTACGTGGCCGGCGCCGTGAAGCTGCCGGATGGGCTGGTGCTCGTGCATGACCTGAAGACGTTCCTGTCCGAGGCCGAGGCGCTCGCGCTCGACACGGCGCTCACGGCCGTTCCGGAGGCGACGTGAGCCTGGAGCAGGCGCCCTGGAGCCACCCGGGCTATGGGCTCGTCTTCGCCTACGTCCAGCAGCGCGCGGGCCTGCAACTGCCCACGTGCATCCCCGCCGCCGAGGAGGGCATCGCCCGGGCCATGGCCCGCACCGGCCTGGAGGACCTCCGCCTCTATCAGAGTCTGCTGACCTCGGATCCGGGCGCCTTCGATGCGCTGCTCAACGAGCTGACCATCGGCGAGACGTACTTCTTCCGCACGCACGAGCACTTCGACTTCCTGCGCCACCAGGCCCTGCCCGAGCTGCGGCGGATGCGCGGCCCGGAGCACGCCATGCGCGTGTGGAGCGCCGGGTGCTCCTCGGGGGAGGAGCCCTACTCGCTGGCGGTGCTCCTCATGGAGGAGGGCTACGGGCACCGCATGGAGGTGCACGCCACGGACATCTCCCGCGCGGCGCTCGCCCACGCGCAGCAGGCCCACTACAGCGCCTGGTCCCTGCGCAGCACCGGCGCGGAGCGGATGCGGCCCTTCCTGCGCCAGGAGGACAAGCGCTACGTGCTCGCCCCCGAGGTGCGCCAGCGCGTGCGCTTCCAGTACCTCAACCTCGCCCTGGACACCTGGCCCTCGCCGGAGAGCGGCATCGGCGGCATGGACATCATCTTCTGCCGCAACGTCCTCATCTACTTCACCCGCGACACCATCGCCGCCGTGGCCCGCAGGCTCTACGAGAGCCTGGCCGACGGGGGCTTTCTCATCACCGGCCCGTCGGATCCCAGCCTGTCCGGATTCGCCCCCCTGGAGCCGCTGCTCACCGGCTGGGGCGTCGCCTGGCAGCGGCTCGCCCCCGGGGTGCGGCCCGCCCCCGCCGCGCCGCCTTCCTTCTCCCCCCTGCCGCCGCTGCCGCCGCTCCCCGTGGCACCGGCCCCCGTGCGCTTTCCCACCCCGCCTCCCCTGCCGGTGCTCCCCACGCCAGTGCTGTCCCCGCCCCCCGTGCCCCCCCCGGCCCCCGTGCCGCCGCGCCCCCCCGACCGGCTGGAGCCGGCCCGGCAGGCCATGGAGCGGGGCGACTGGCAGGACGCGGCGCAGCTGGCGCGCGCCCAGGCGGATGGGCCCGAGTCCGCGGAGGTGGCCATCCGGGCCCTGGCCAACGTGAACCCCGAGGCCGCCGCGGCGGCCTGCGCCGAGGCCGCGTCCCGGTTTCCCCTCGCCGCGGGGCTGCGCTACCTGGAGGCCGTGCTGCTGCTGGGCCTGGGAAGGCTCGCCGAGGCCGAGCGCGCGGCGCGCCAGGTGGTCTACCTGGAGCCCCGCCTGGCCGTGGCCCACCTGACGCTCGGCCACGTGCTGCGCCGCCGCAATGACACCGCCGGGGCCGCGCGCGCCTTCCGCTCCGCGGAGGAGCTGTGCGCCGCGCTGCCACCGGACACCGCCGTGCCCCTGTCCGAGGGCGAGCGCGCCGGGAGCCTTGCCCGGGTGGCCCATGACGAGCGCCTCCGCCTGGAGCTGATGATGACGACACCGGAGGAGCGCTGATGCCGGAACGCAAGACAGGCGGCCTGGACTGGGCCGAGGCCCGCGCGCGGCTGGAGCGCATGATGGAGACGGCGGCGCAGGCCGAGACCCTGTCCCCCGCGAAGGCCCGGGAGGTGCTCGATGCCCGGGCGCAGGAGCTCGCCCGGCCTCCGCCCGTGGAGCGCACCGCGAGCCACCTGGTGGAAGTGGCCCGCTTCCGCCTGGGCGGGCAGATGTACGCACTGTCCACGCGCTTTCTGCACGAGGTGCTGCGCACCCCGGAGCTGACCCCGCTGCCCGGCGCGCCCCCGCTGCTGCGCGGCCTCACCCTGCTGCGCGGCGAGGTGCTGCCCGTCGTGGAGCTGACGCCGCTGTTTGGTCGGCCCGTCTCGGGGCTCGGCAGCGCGGTGCTCGTCGTGGGCCTGGGCCGGGCGGAGCTCGGCCTGTGCGCCGAGGCGGTGGAGGAGGTGACGCAGGTGCCCCGCGATGCGCTGCTGCCCGCGCCCACCGCGCTCGCCGAGGTGGGTGACTGGGTGTCCAGCATCCACCGGGACGGCACCATCTTCCTGGAGGGCGAGGCCCTGCTGGGAGACAGTCGCCTGGTGTTCGACATCTCGGATGAAGGAACCCCATGAGCATTGGAAAGAAAATTGGAGCCGGATTCGGACTGGCCTTGCTGGTCCTGCTCATCGTCTCGGGCATGTCCCTGTATGGCACCGGCATCCTCACGGACACGACCGAGGAGCTGGTGCGCAGTGAGCTCACCATCGAGCAGCTGCGCCAGCTCACCGCCCACCTCGTGGACGCCGAGGCCCACCAGCGCAACTACATCATCACCGGCAAGGAGGAGTTCCTGAACGCCTACCGGACCTCCGTCACGGAGTCCCGGGCCACCCTGCAGCGCCTCAACCAGGCCACCGCCTCCTCCGAGTCCCGCACGCGCCAGGCCGCCAACCTGCCTTCCCTCATCGAGGCCCGGCTCTCCTACCTCGAGGACAGCATCGAGCTGCTCCGGACAAAGGACCGGGAGACGGCCCTGGCGAACGTGCAGAGGGGCACAGGCAACAGCCAGATGAATCAGATCCGCCGCATCACCCGCGAGATGCTGGAGCAGGAGCATGCCCTGTGGACCCAGAGCCACGAGAATGCCTCCAACGCCTCGCGGCTCATCCTGGTGGTGGTCTCCCTGGGCGCCGCCGTGGGCGTGCTCCTGGTGCTGGGCGTCAGCGTGGTGCTCACCCGGGGCATCACCGGCCCGCTGGAGCGGCTCATGGCCGGCGTGGAGCACTTCACGCGCGGCAACCTCGCCCACCGCATCGAGGTCCACAACGAGGACGAGACGGGCAAGCTCGCCCGGGCCTTCAACGCCATGGCCGAGCGGCGCCAGGACTCCGAGGCCCAGGTGGCCCGCCAGTCCGAGCAGCGCGAGCAGACGCTTCGCACCGTGGCCGAGTTCGTCAACCAGCT
>NZ_JAHXBH010000013.1:0-194421 GCF_020103775.1 Allostigmatella hybrida | reverse complement strand
TGAAGTGCCTGAGAACTCTTCAGTTATCGGTGGGTCCCCACCCGGTGATCCCTCCCCCGGTGATCGATCCGGGCTAGTGGTTTCGAAGGGGTTGCAGATAATTACTCCATCCTTACGATGCTTCCTGGCTACGGCGCAGGCATCCAGGCCAGCCCCAAGTTCCTGCTGCTGCCCGAGTTCACGTTTTGGCTATCGCTGCCGTCGGCCAGATTGGCGCTCCGGAGCGCTTGACCCAGCCAATCCGCCCAGTACAGCCGCCCGGCCGTGACATCGATGGCAATCCCGTGCACTGTGTTCTGGTTGGTCACCAGGGGGGTGGCGTTGGAGCCGTCCAGGTTGGCGACATAGAGACTGTTGCCGCGGGTCGCGTAGTACACCTTCCCGCCGCTCGAGTCGACCGCCAGGCCCACGCCCAGGCCGCCCAGGTTTGAAGCGAGGGTCTCCAGGTTGGCACCATCGAGATTGAATCGTACGAGCTTGGTGTTGTTGTAGGTAATGACATACACCTTGCCGCTCGGGACATCGAACGCGAGGGCAGATGGGCTATCAATGTCGCCGACGACCTGCGTTGGGTTGCTGCCGTCCAGCTCGGCGCGCATGATCCGTTTCCCGGTGAAATCGGACCAGTACAGCTTGCGGTTCGTCGAATCGACTGCCAGCCCGGAGGGGTAGCCTCCGTTCGCCACGATATCGACCGGGTTCGCCCCCTCACTGTCCGCTCGAACGATGGCGCTGTCGCGGTTGTAGAAGAGGGTACGGGTGACCGGGTCGGTGGCGACAGAGCCTGACCCGCTGATGCCGGTCTTGAGCTCAATCGCATTCGTGCCATTCACGCTAACCCTCCACAGCGAGCCGGAGGCAGTCATCCAGTAGAGGCTCGCAAGATTGGTGACGTCGACCGCGAAGGTGGTGGAGGTGGTGGCGGAGCCGTCACTCACCGAGAGGGTGAGGGTGGTGGAGCCGCTGGCGCTGGCGGCAGGGACGACGTTGACGGTGCGGTTGGAGCCGGATCCGCCGAGGACGAGATGGCTGGGGTCGTTAGGCACCAGACTGGTATTGGAGGAAGTGGCGGTGACCGTGAGGCTGTCGGCGGCGGTCTCCACGTCTCCCACGGTGAAGGCCAGGTCGCCGGTCGAGCTGCCAGCAGTGATGCGCTGGTTGGCCACTGGGGAAAGGGTGGGGACGTCGTTCACTGGCGTGATGGTGAGGGTCACCGTGGCCTGGGCGCTTTGGCCCTTGCTGTCGGTGGCGCGGAAGGTGACGGCATCTTCGCCATGGTAGTCGGCGCCAGGGGTGTAGATGACGAAGCCATCGGCGCTGATCTCACTCAGCGTGCCGTGGTCCGGCGCGTTGTCGATACTGAAAGCGAGTGCCCCGTTGCCACTGGCCGGCAGGTGCACCTCGAGGGGCGTGTCTTCCGCCGTCTCGAGGGTGACGTTTTGGGCCACCGGCGGTCTGATGGCCGACGGTGCGCTGTCGCCACAAGCGGCGAGGGTGCTGGCAGCCAGTCCAAGCACCAGTCCGGCGCGCAATGCGGTGGTTGGAGCTGCGAGCCATCTCGAAACCAAATATGACATGAATTCTCCTTGTGGTACGCCCGAAATAGGCGATGGAAACGCGGAACGCCAGGTTCTGCGACGGCGTGGCCGATTGCTGTGACAGAGTGTTCCCTGCGGAGGCATTGCTCTTGGCTGCACGACTCGCGTTCATGACCGGGATTCTCGGCCCGTTCGTTGTCCTCCTGCTGACCGTTCTGGGCGGCGCAGCGTTCCCCGGTTACAGCCATCTCTCCCAGTTCATCAGCGAGCTGGGTGCCCATGAGGCCCCCCACGGGGAGTTCATCAGCTACGGGGGGTTCTTGCCGGCCGGCATCCTGATCTGCGCGTTTTCATTCTTTGCGGCCCAGGTGCTTCCCAGATCCGGCATGACCTGGCTGGGGCTGGTGGGCATTGCTTGGTACGCGGTGGGCTATGGGGTGTCGGCGTTCTTCCGATGTGATCCGGGCTGCCGCCCGGCCGAGCCGAGTTTCTCGCAGCATGTCCACAACATCGTCGGATTGACAGGCTACTTCACGGGGGCCGTCGGGCTTATCATTCTGGGGCTTCGCGCACGGAGCTGGTCCGGCGCACGGCACCTGTCAGCGCTCGGAGTGGGCGGCGGGCGTGCGTGTTGCTGTGGATTGTGGCCTGTGCCCTTTACCTGAGGAACAGGCCCCCGGGCCGTGCCGCGTGGGACCTACTGGCGCGTCAGCGTGGCGGCCACGCGCGTCAGATCGCACTCGCTGACGCTGCTGACCACCTCCAAGAAGCCGTCGACCTTATTGCCGGACGTCTCTCCGTCGAACTGGATGACCGTGGCGGAGGTGGCGGAGCCCCCACCGCTCGCGATGAACTCCACGCTGGTGTTGACGAGGGTGCCCGCCATCTGGGCGTTGTTCAGGCAGGCTGGCTTATTGGTGCTGATCGTGCCCAGCAAGTAGGTGGTGCCCGCCGACTCCGCAGCTTGATTCACCATCATTTCGCGGGTGACAGGGTGGGTTTCATTGGCCGGTATTTCACGCCCAGCTCGTTGAAGAAGAAGGCGTAGATGTCTGCCATTTCGTCGATCTTCTCGGACAGGGGTGAGCCCATTCCGTGGCCGCCCCCGGCCGCGCGCAGGAGGATCCGGCCCTTGCCGCCCGTGGCTGCTTGCAGGCGCGCCACCATCTTCCGCGAATGGAACGGATCCACCCGGGGATCATTGGCGCCCGAGGTGAACAGCACCGGTGGGTATTTCGTGCCGTCCACGACGTGGTGGTAGGGCGAATACGCGGAGAGCGCCTGGAACTGTTCCGGGTCCTTCACCGAGCCATACTCGGTGGTGTTGAACTGTCCATTGGGCGTGAGCTCCACGCGCAGCATGTCGTAGATGCCCACGCGCGCCACGACGGCGCCAAACAGCTCCGGGTGCTGGGTGAGCTCCGCCCCCATCAGCAGCCCGCCGTTGCTGCCGCCCTGGATGCCCAGCTTCTTCGGCTGGGTGTACTTCTTGTCCACCAGGAGCTTCGCGCAGGCATGGAAGTCATCGAAGACGTTCTGCTTCTTCGTGAGCGAGCCGTTGGCGTGCCATTCCTCGCCAAACTCCGAGCCGCCGCGCAGGTTGGCGATGGCGATGATGCCTCCCTGCTCCAGCCACGCGATGTTGCTCCGGTTGAAGCCCGGGGTGATGGAGACGTTGAAGCCGCCGTAGCCCGTCAGCAGGGTGGGCGTGTTGCCGGTGAGCTTCACCCCCCGGGGCTTGAGGATGGTCAGCGGAATCCGGGTGCCATCCTTGGAGATGGCCTCCTCCCGGATGACCTCCGTGTCCCCAATGTCCCGGGGAGACGTCTGGGCCAGCGCCGTCTTGGTGACCTTTCCCTCCTTCGCCGAGAAGCGGTACCAGGCCTGGGGCTCCACGTTGCTGGTGTTGGAGAAGAGGATGTCATCGCCGTCCTGGCGCACCAGGGCGCCCACGGCGGACACCGGCAGCGTGGGGACGGTCCCCAGCGGCTGTCCCTTCAGGTCCACCATGCGCAACTGGGAGGGGCCGCCGAGCTGCTCGATGAGGTAGATCCTCCCCGGGGTGGGCAGGAGATCCTGCAGGGCCGCCGGGCCCTCGGGGACGAGCACCGTGGCCTTGTCCAGCGAGGGCGTGGCCAGGGCCAGCCGCAGCAGCTTGCCGCGCGGCGCATCCTTGCGCGACAGCAGGTACAGCGCCCCGTCCTCGCCAAACTGGGTGCCCACCACCTTGTCCTCGTACTTCGAGAGCTGGGTCCACTGGCCCGAGGGGCCGAAGAGGTACAGGGCGAACTCGCCTCCGTCGCCGTTGGCCACCAGGGCGGTGGTGTACCGGCCGTCCTCGGAGGTCTCCAGCTGCGTCATGGCGATGCGGGGGAAGTCCTTGCCCAGCGCGTAGGTGTCCTTCTCGGTGGGGGTGCCCAGCCGGTGGAAGTACACCTGCTGGAAGAAGTTCAGGTCCTCCTCGGCGCGCTCGGTGCCCCGCGGGTAGCGCGTGTAGAAGTAGCCCTTGCCATCCGCGCTCCACGCGAGGCTGCCCCCCGCCGTGCCGCCGTTCACCCGGGGCACCACCTCGCCGGGAACCGGCTTGCCCGTGGCCACGTCGTAGACGTGGACATCCCCGCTCTCCGTGCCGTTCTTCGACAGGGAGATGGCCACCTTCTGGCCGTCCCGCGAGGGCTTGTAGAAGTCGATGGCCGTCTGGCCGGAGGGGTCCAGCTCCATCGGATCCAACAGGATGCGCTCGCGGGCGAGATCCTCCCCGCTGCCCAGCACCACCAGCAGCGGCTGCTGCCGGGGCGGCTGGCTCTTGAGCGCGAACAGCGTGCCCCCCGCCTTCGTCAGGAAGAAGTGGCCGGGGGACTCCCAGCCGAGCAGCGTGCTGACGCGCTGGCGGATCTCCTTGCGCCCCGGCAGCTTGTCCAGCACCGCCCGGGTATGGGCGTTCTGCCCGTGCGTCCATTCCTGCACCGCGGGCTCGTTGGACTCGAGCCACTGGTACGGGTCCTCCACCTGGGTGCCATGGTAGGTGTCCACCACGGGCTTCTTCTCCGCCACGGGGGGTTTGGGCGCGCTGCCGGCCTTGGCGGCCAGCGTGGCGAAGGGCAGCAACAACGCGAACGAGGCGAGGGTGAGCTTGGAGGGCAAGCAGGACTCCTGGCTGCGGTGAGGGGTGAGGACTACTGAAGCGGCAGGTGGATCAGCGCCTCCGCGAACCGGTCGAACACTTCGTTGGCCGAGAGCGCGGGCTGCTCGTCCATGTTGCCCAGCATCAGGGCGAAGACCACGCGGGGGTGTTCCGGGTCTCCGGGGCGCTCGGCGATGCCCACGAAGGCCTTCTGGCTGGAGAGCGTGCCCGTCTTGGCCCGGATGCGCCCCAGGCTCTGCGCCGACAGGCGGCGGTTGGCCAGCGTCCCATCCACCCCGGCGATGGGCAGGCTGTCCGCGAGCGCGGGGCCGTAGGACTCCCGCAGGCCCGTGAAGAGCACCTGCACGAGCCCCCGGGGCGTGGCGAGGTTGTAGCGCGACAGGCCGCTGCCATCCACGGGCCGCAGCTCCCGGGAGGAGATGCCGCGCCGGGCCAGCTCCTCGCCCAGGGCCGCGCGCAGGGCGGAGAAGCTCTCGTTGCCCGTGCGCTCGCGCGCGAAGCGCAGGCCCAGCCGGTCCGCGTAGAGGTTGAGGGATTCCTTGTTGGTCGCCTTCACCAGCTCGCTGAGCGGCGGGCTGATCAGCTCCAGCAGGCTCTGGCGGGTCGGCGCGGCGGGGCTGGCGGTGGCCCCCCGCACGGGGAGGCGGGTGAGGCCCTTGCGCGAGAGCGCATCCTCCACGCAGGCGGTGAAGAGGGCCTGGGGATCGTCGATGGACAGGCGCAGCGAGGCCGCCCGGGGGCACTGGTCCGAGGCCGAGCGCCACACGCACTGGACGCCCGGGGCGCCCCGGGCCCGGAGGCAGGCCAGGCCGGGCTTGGTGGCGCTCGTGTCGAGCCGCAGGGTGGTGGGGAAGGTGGCGAATGGGGGAGAGACCTGGACGACGGGCGGCTCGGCGCAGGCCGTTCCGTCCGGGCGCACCAGGGCCAGGTCCACCACGTTCTCCCGGAAGACGAAGGGCGTGGGGGGCGCGCTCATGGCGTACGCGGCATCGTCCCAGGCCCAGCCCGGCCCCAGCGGCCCTTCCACGTCCGCGTCGGGAGCCTGGATGCGCAGCGCCCCCCGCCACTGACGGATGCCCCGGCCCCAGAGCGCCTCGGCGATCTGCTCGCAGGCGGCGCCCGTCTCCGGGAAGCGCCAGGAGCCCAGCGACGGGTCCCCCGAGGACTCCACCACCAGTTGTCCCTCGAAGAGGGTGCCCTGGTGCGTGCCCTCCAGGAACACCGGGGTGACGAAGCGGAAGTCCGGACCGAGCGCGGCCAGGGCCGAGGAGGTGGACACCACCTTCATCGTCGAGGCGGGCAGCAGGCGCACGTGCTCGCGGTGCGAGAAGAGCGGCAGGCCCGTCTGGGCATCCACCACGAGGGCCCCCGCCAGCGCCCCCTCCTGCTCGATGGCGGACAGGAGCCCCTGCGCGGCCTCGGGCAAGGTGGGCCTGGCGGGACGGCTGGCGCGCGGGCACCCGGAGAGCGCCAGGGCCGCGAGCAGGAGCGGGACGAGCGGAGCACGGCGCATGTCGGCCGGGGACACTAGGCGATGCGCCGGCGGAACGATAGCGCCGCTCAGGGCATCCGGTCGGAGTAGGACACCTGGCCGGAGCCCATGTCCACGAAGCGCCGCCCCGAGGTGCGGTAGAGCGTGGTGCAGAGCGTGCACCGCAGGCGCAGGAAGCCGCCCAGGGTGGCCGTCGTCCGCCGCTGGGCCAGCGCGGAGAAGCTGGGCAGGTCCGCGTCCTCCAGCCGCCCCTGGCACCGCGGGCAGGCATCGCCCACCGTGGCGCGCACCGCCGGCTCGCGCATCCGCCGCCAGCGCACCAGGGCCTCCGTGTGGCGGGCAATCGCGCAGTAGGCGTGGTCATGCCAGGACGACTCGCCGAACTCGTTCTCGATGGACAGCCCGAGCGCGCCCCGGAACACCGAGACGATGTTGGACTCGGGGCTCATGCTGCCGGCGGACACCCGGTGCCCTTCCAGGAAGCAGGTGCCCAGGCCCTCGGCGCTGAAGAGCCCCCGCGCCAGCGCCCAGAAGGGGTGGGCGGCGCGCTGGGCCTGCGGGGCCAGCGAGTCCAGCCCGGGCACATCGCGCAGCAGGGGCATGTCGCCGCCGAAGCCGATGCGCGCCTGGCCCTCCGTGGTGGAGACGGACAGCGTGCGGCGCGCCCGGCCGAAGCTCACCGAGGCCGCCGCGTCCTCGTCATGGATGAGGGCCACGCCCGCGCCGTAATCCCACGCCTCCGGCAGGTCCGGGTGCGTGTTGTGGCAGAAGGCCACGCAGACGAGCCGCCCCGAGGAGACCGGTGGGCGGGGCAGGGCGGCCACGTCCTCGTCCCGGGCCCGGCCCCAGCTCAGGTCCGGCCCCCCGAAGACCAGGGATTCGTAGCGCAGCACCGCGCTCTGCACCTGGAAGAGGATCTGCCCGGAGCCGGCGCCGTTCTCCTGGGCTGCGCCCAGCAGCGTGGCCCGGCTGACCAGGGCCTCGGTGAAGGACTCCGCCCATTGCTGGATGGCCGACCGGCTCATGGTCCTGAAGAGGTGCCTCGAAGGGGATTGTCAGGATCCTTCAATACAGCTTGTTCTCGAAAAACCCTGTAGTGCTGTCTGGCATATCCTTTGGGGCGAGGCAAGCGGTGATGCCGCGCGCCTCAGTGGGGCAGGTCCAGCTTGACGTGGAAGGTGTAGGACACGCTCACCGGCTTCCCCTGGTAGTGGACGGGGCGGTAGTGCCGGGACTGGAGCGCCGAGAGGGCCGCGTCATTCATGAAGGGCACGCCTTTGATGACGCGGCAGCCGGTGACGGCGCCTTCCTTGGTGATGGTGCAGCGGGCGATGAGCAGGCCCCGGACGCGGGCCTCCAGGGCCTCGCGCGTGTATTCGAGCGGTGTGCCGGACAGAAGCTGGGGCGGCGTCATGCTGGCGCCGAAGGGCAGGACATCCTCGCCCGAGGCCTGTCCGCCCGCCTGGTCCATGAAGGGAAGGGGCAGGGCGCCCACGACGCCGCCCTTGTCCACGCCATCCGGGTGTCCTCCCTCCACATAGGGCAGGTCCGAGGGCGGCGCGTCCACCGGGGGCGCGGGGGGCGTGTCTTCCTTAGGCGTAGGGGGGATGGTGGTGGGCTGCACCACCGTGGTCTGCCGGGGCTTGGGCCGGGGCTGGGGCTTGGGGGCCGCCTCGGGGGGGGACGGCGGCGTGGGGCTGCCCCGGGGCGGCTGGGGCGGCACGTGCCGCACGAACTCGAGGACGGGCTCGGTGCGGGGCCCCAGGGGCTCCTGCCGGGTGGTGAGGAACACGGCGGCGGCCAGGAGCCCCGCGTGCAGGAGCACGGACACCGCGGTGCCCGCGCTGAAACGGCCTGTCCACATTCCCCTGTGCTCGATGACGGACTGGAACATCGGATTGCGCCTCCCTTGAACCGGTGTTGCTGCGACACGGTTCAAGGTAGGGAAAAGGCGCGAGGCCATGGCCGTGGCGGGGCCATGGTTCCGTCATGGTTTCGTCATGGCCTCCAGCTCCATCCGGTAGCCCACCCCGCGGATGGTGTGGATGGTGAACCCGGAGGTGCTCGTCCAGCCGAGCTTCTTCTTGAGGCTGGAGACGAAGTTGTCCACCGTCCGGGGGTCCACCACCACGTCCTGGCCCCAGACGGCATCCAGGATTTCCTGCCGGGGCAGGGCGCGGTCCTGGTGGCGCAGCAGGAAGACGAGCAGGTCGAACTCCGTGCGCGTCAGCTCCACGGGCTCTCCCCCGGGCCGGGAGAGCTGGCGCCGGCCCAGGTCCAGCGAGAAGCCCGCGAAGCCCATCCGCTCCGGCGGCGGGCTGCCCCCGCGCCGCACGAGCGCCTTCACCCGCGCGAGCAGCTCCCGGAGCCGGTAGGGCTTGGTGAGGTAGTCCTGGGCGCCGGCCTCGAAGCCCCGGAGGATGTCGTCCTCCAGCGTGCGCGCGGTGAGCATCAGCACCATGCTGCGCACCCCCGCGGCGCGCAGCCGGCGGCAGAAGGCATAGCCGTCCTCGCCCGGCAGCATGACATCGAGGATGAGCAGCGTGAACTCGCGCCCGCGCAAGAGGGCGTCCGCCTCGGCCGTGCTGGCGGCCGTGGCGACGTCGTAGCCCTCGTCCTGAAGGTTGTCCTGGAGGCCGAGCCGCAGGTTCGCGTCGTCCTCGACGATGAGGATGGAGGGCCGGGGGCCGGGCTCGGGAGGAAGAAGGGTCATCGGCGCAGCTCGGGAAAGGTGAGGGCGAAGGTGGTGCCCTCGGGGCCGGAGGTGGCCACGTGGAGGGTGCCTCCGTGCAGTTTCATGATGCGGCGGCACAGCGCGAGCCCCAGCCCGCTGCCGTGCACTTCCGGCCCCTGGGATTTCAGCCGGTAGAAGTCGTGGAACACGTTCTCCCACTCGCTCTCGGGAATGCCGATGCCATTGTCGCTGAAGAGCAGCGTATGCCCATACGTGGGCGAGTGGTGGGCGCGCAGGGCGATGCGCACGGGGGTGCGGCGGTTGTAGGCGCAGGCGTTGCGGCCCAGGTTGGACAGGAGCAGGCGCAGCAGGGTGGGGTCCGCCTGAAGCTCCACGTCCCCCACGTCCGAGGAGAAGTCCACCGGCACCTGGGTGGTCCCCACCAGGTCCGACCGGAGCGTGGCGGCCAGCTCCTCCAGCCGCACCGGGGAGAAGCTCGGCGTCCACCGGCCCTTGTCGATCCGGTTGAACGACAGGATGTTCTCCACGAGGAAGTGCAGGGTGTCCGTCGTCTGGATGATGCGGGAGGGGTAGTCCTTCCCCTCGGCGGTGCCGCCCACGCGGCGCTCCAGCGTCTCGGCCAGCAGCCGGATGGACGCCAGGGGCGTGCGCAGCTCGTGGGACACGGTGGCCACGAAGTCGCTGCGCAGCTCCAGGAAGCGGTACTTGCGGTGCTGGGCCAGGACGGCAATGACGCCGATGGCCACCGCCAGCGCGCCGCAGATGGCCACCAGCATCGTCTTGAGCTCGTGGCGCCGGGCGATGTCCGCCTCCGCCGAGAGCCACTGGGGCATCACCGCCTCCACCCTCAAGGTGGACACCGGTTGCACCGCATCCGTCTTCCCCAGCCGCAGGCGGTCCTCCGAGCCGAAGAACTGCCGGGCGCGCATCTCGTGGGCAAGGGTCTTCAGCTCCTCGTCCAGGGAGACGGCGAGCCCCCACACGGCCTCGCCCTGGGGCCGCATGTACCAGCGCTCCCCGATGAGCGTGGGCTCGTCGAGCCCGTTCGGGAGCACCAGGGCGCCCATGCCCAGCTCCTGGATGCGTGCCTGGAAGGCCCCGGTGGGCTCTCCGAGCTGGGCCCCCAGCCGCAGGATGCGCTCGCGCAGAAAGTCGAAGTCCGCCTGGGTGAAGCGGTAGCACTCGCGCAGCAGATCCCGCTGAAGCCCCGCGCCTCCAGCCATGCCTCCGAAGTCATCCGCGAGCCCCCCGCGCAAGAGCCCCCGCACCAGGGCCGGGGTGGCCGGGCCCCGCTGGAGCTGCTCGGCCACCAGCAGGGTGAAGGGAATCTCCTGCACGGGCGGCAGCGGATGCTCGGCGCGGTGGCGCAGCAGGGCTTCCAGGAGCCGCTCGGCCTGGGCCGGGGAGCCCTGGGAGAGCGCGGCGCCGATCGCCCGAAGCGCCTCCAGCCGCTCCGGCGCGGGGCCGGGGAGCCCCGGGGCCGCGAGGCGCTGGCGGAAGTCCTCGTAGAGCTGCCGCGCGGGTGTCTCGAGGCCCGGCTGGGGCCGGGGAAGGCGGGGCAGGAACTGGTACGAGCGGAAGAGCAGGTACAGCCCCTCCGCGGGTAGGAGCGGATCCTCCGTGGCCGCATGGAGCGTGGGGAGGTGCTCGTCCAGCCGCCGGCCCAGGGCCTGCCGGAGGGCGGCCGTGGCGTACTCCTCCAGCGTGTCGCGGCGGGAGCGCAGCTGGGTGTAGGCGTCCTCCCGCTCCTGCGTGAAGATGCGCTGGAGGCTCACCAGTCCCCAGCCGAGGGCCAGGAGGCCGCAGCCGAGGGCGATGAGCATGGGGAGGAGCCGACGGACCATTCCGCGCTCACGTGGTGGGCAAGGTGACGGTGAAGAGCGTGCCCGTGCCCAGCTCGCTCTCGGCCCGCAGGGTGCCCCCCAGGCTCGTCACGATGGCGTGGCATACCGAGAGGCCCATCCCGGCGCTGTTGGAGCGCGTGGTGAAGAAGGGCTCGAACAGGCGCGAGAGCACCTCGGGCGTCATCCCCGCCCCGGTGTCCTGCACCTCCACGATGGCCTCGCCCCCGGGCCCGGTGCGCGTGCTCACCCGCAGCACGTTGCGCTGGGCGTCCTGCTCGGACATGGCCTGCACGGCGTTGATCATCAGGTTGAGGAACACCTGGCCCAGCCGCGCCTCGTCCGCCTCCACCGTGGGCACCGGCTGGAAGTCCTTCTCCAGGCGGGCCCGGTGGCGCAGCTCGTTGCGCAACAGCTTCAGCGCATCCTCCAGCACCGGGTGCAGGTCCACCCGCGCCCGGTGCGTGGGGGGCTCGCGCGCCAGGATGCGCAGGTCCTGGATGATCGTCTTCAGCCGCTCGCCCCCCTCCAGGGACTCGCCGAGCGCGTCCACCACCTCGTCGAGATCCTCTATGCGCGAGGGCGTCTGGCCGGTACGCAGGGCCTCGCGCAGCCGGCTGATCTCCTCCCGGGCGAAGGAGAGGTTGGCCATCATGAAGGCCAGCGGGTTGTTCATCTCGTGGCCCACCCGGGAGGCCAGCGAGCCCAGCGCCGCCATGCGGTCGGCGTGCAGCAGCCGGGCTTCGATCTGCTTGCGCGCCGTCACATCCTTCACGAAGAGCCGCAGGGTGCGCGTCTCCGGCAGCACGGAGGCCATCAGTTCCCAGTACCGGCCGCCGAGGTGGACGAGCGGGAGGTTCTCCCCGGGCTTGCCCCGCCGGACCCATTCGAGCGTGGTCTCCACCAGCGGGTGGCCCGTGCCGAGCACCTGCAGGTCCGGAAAGGCATGGTTCGCCGCGGGGTTGGCGTAGACCAGGGCGCCCGCCGGGCTCAGCTCCAGCATCGGCTCGGGGTGGAGCAGCGGGAAGGACGCCAGCCGGTACAGCTCCAGCTCCAGGATCTGCTGCTCGGTGATGTCCCGCACGAGCAGCGCCGTGCAGGCAGAGGGTTGCCCGGCGGGCGCGCCGCGCGGGGTGGCCTCGGCGGCATACAGCCGCGTCTCCCCGCCGACCTCCAGGCGGCACTCCACTCGTCCCGCCACGCCATTGTGGCGGGCCGCCCGCACGAGCGAGCCGAGGATGGCGCTGGCCTCCGGCGGCAGCGCCTCTTCCAGGGTGCGGCCTTCCTGGCCCCGCACATCCTGTCCGAAGGCCATGCCCGTGGAGGACCAGAGCCGGTGGCACCGGCCCTCCCCGTCCAGCTCCGCCGCCAGGAACTCCGTGCGCGCGGACGGCGCGTGCAGCCGGTGCTGGCTCCGGACCGAGGAGGAGAGGGTGAAGCCTTCGATGTCGAACAGGCCGAGCATCGAGTCCAGCCCGCCCCCTTCGTGCGTCAGCGAGGTGAGGGCCGCGATGATGGCGGTGCAGGCCTCCTCCGGCATGCGGGAGGTGAGGATGAGGCCATCGGCGAGCGTGGGCTCGGTGAAGGCGAAGGCGGTCAGCTCGCGCTCGGCCCCGCCCACGCGCTCGGCCAGGAGCGCCCGGACCGCGTACTCGTCCGGGTGGGGCGTGTACAGGGAGGTGAGGTCCGCGGTGCCCTCGAGCACCGCGAGCACCGCGTTGCGGTAGCTGCCGAAGAAGCGCTGCTCGGCGAAGAGCTCCGAGGGCGTCAGCCCCTGGGCCTCCAGGTGGCGGATGGCCAGCAGGTGGCCTCCCGTGGACATGGGGGCCACCCAGGCGGCGCGCCTGCCCTGGAGCCCCTGGAGGGACAGGGGCTCGCTGGCGCGGCAGATGAGGGCCGCGTGGTAGTGGCAGCGCCCCGCCCGGACCGCCCGCAGGATGGCGCGCGCCTTGGGCTCGAACACGTTGCACTGCTCGGCGGTGGCCCAGACCATGTCCACCCGGTCCGCGGCCAGCTCCTGCTCGATGCTCTCGTAGGTCCGCGCCAGCTCCACCATGACCGGACGGCCCACCCGCTGGGACAGCACCCGGCCGAAGAACTCGGCCCTGACGTGCTCCCTGACCTCTCCCTGCGCCGGATAGATGAGGAAGCGGATGGGCGGGTTCGACACGGTCTTATCGCGCAAGGAGGGCTTCTCGATGACTACTGAATCTCAGGCCATCATGGAATACTGGGGTATTCCAGCTACAGCCAGAACATAAACAACCTGGGCGCAGGGCGGGGGCGCAGGCACGGGCCCCCGCCGCCAGGCCCGAAGGCGCGTGTTAAGAGGGACCATGCCTTTGCGACGTCCTGAAATCCTCGCCCCCGCGGGAGATCTCGAGTCCCTCCGGGCCGCCCTCGCCAGCGGCGCGGATGCCGTCTATTTCGGGCTCGATGATGGGTTCAATGCGCGTGCTCGCGCCGATAATTTTTCCTTGGCGCGCCTGCCCGAGACGCTCTCCCTCATTCACCGGGCCGGTGCGCGGGCCTATCTTACCCTGAACACCCTGGTGTTCGAACCCGAGCTGCCCCTCGTCGAGCAGCTCCTCCGGGGAGCTGCCCAGGCCGGGGTGGACGCACTCATCGTGCAGGACCCGGCGGTGGCGCTGCTGGCCCGGGCCCTGTGCCCGCAGTTGGAGCTGCATGCTTCCACGCAGATGACCCTGTCGAGCGCGGAGGGGGTGCGGTTCGCCCAGCGCCTGGGGTTCACCCGCGCCGTCGTCCCGCGCGAGCTGTCCACCGCGGAGATCCGCCGCCTGGCGGGCCAGACGCAGATCGAGCTGGAGGTCTTCATCCACGGCGCGCTCTGCATGTCCTGGAGCGGCCAGTGCCTGACGAGCGAGGCGTGGGGGGGCCGCTCGGCGAACCGGGGGCAGTGCGCCCAGTCGTGCCGCCTGCCGTATGACCTGGTCGTCGACGGGCAGCCGAGGGACCTGGGCGAGGTGAAGTATCTGCTCAGCCCCAAGGACCTGGCGGGCGTGCGCGCCGTGCCGGAGCTGATGGACATCGGCGTTCACAGCCTGAAGATCGAAGGGCGCCTCAAGGGCCCCGCTTATGTCACCTCCACGGTGGAGGGGTACCGGCGCTGGGTGGAGAGCATCCTCGCGGGCGCGCCCGACGAGGCCCAGCTCGCGAGGGACTTGTCCGGCATGTCGCTGGCGTACAGCCGGGGCTTCTCCCATGGCTTCCTCGCGGGCTCGGACCACCAGACGCTCGTGGAGGGCCGCTTCCCGAAGCACCGGGGGCTGTACCTGGGCCGCGTCCAGTCCGTGTCTGGCAAGGAAGTGCGCGTCTCTCCGGACGAGCGCCCGTGGACGGGCGGCCTGGGCCTGGAGGCGGACCGCCCCGAGGCGCCCGTGGGCCAGGTCTCCTCGCCGCTGAAGGGGGAGCCCACGCCGGAGACGCCGGAGCCGCGCCCGGGCATGGGCGTCGTCTTCGACGCGGGGGCGCCCGAGGACAAGCATGAGCCCGGAGGCCCGATCTTCCGCGTCGAGCGGCAGGGCCCGGGCTGGGTGCTGGGCTTTGGCCACCCGGGTCCGGACCTGAGCCGGGTCGCGCCCGGACAGCACGTGTGGCTCAACAGTGATCCGGCGCTGACCCGCCGGGTCGAGGGGATGCTCGCTGCGGGTGAGCCCGAGGGCCGGATTCCCCTGGAGCTGACGGTTTCCGGCGGGGAGGGCGCGCTGCTCCAGGTGCGGGCCCTCGCCTGGGGGCATGAGGCCTCGGCCTCCAGCCAGATGGCGCTCACGCCGGCGCGAGGCGCGGGGCTGGACGAGGCGCTGCTGCGCGACAAGCTGGGCTCCTTCGGGGGCACCCCCTTCCGGCTGGCGCGCCTGGAGCGGGCGGGGCTGGCGAGCGGGCTGCACGTGCCCGTCTCCGAGCTCAAGGCCCTGCGCCGCCAGCTCGTGACGGAGCTGGCGGGCGCGGTGGAGAAGGGCCCCCTGCGCACCGTGGTGGAGACCCCGGTGCTGGAGCCGCTGCGCGCCTCGCTGGCGGGCCCGGTGAAGGAGGGGGCTTCGGAGGCGGCGGCCCAGCTCATCCCCATGTGCCGCGAGGACGCGCAGCTCGAGGCCGTCATCGCCGCCGGGCTGCCCGAGGTGGAGCTCGACTGGATGGAGATGGTGGGCTTGCAGCGCGCCGTCGAGCGGGCGCGGGCCGCGGGCCTGCGGGTGACGATCGCCACGGTGCGCGTGCAGAAGCCCGGCGAGGAGGGCTACGACCAGCGCATCGGCCGGCTGCGCCCGGATGCGGTGCTGGTGCGCCACTGGGGCGCGATGATGCACTTCCTGGAGCGGCCCGAGGGCCAGCCCCGGCCGGTGCTCCACGGGGACTTCTCGCTCAACGTCACCAACTCCCTGACGGCCGCGTACCTGCTGGGGCTGGGGCTGGACACGCTCACCTTCTCGCATGATCTCGACTCGGCGCAGCTCGACGCGCTGCTGGCGCATGCGCCCGCGCACCGCTTCACGGTGGCCCTGCACCACCACATCGCCACCTTCCACACCGAGCACTGCGTGTACTCGCACACGCTCTCGCACGGGCGGGACTTCCGGACGTGCGGCCGGCCGTGTGAGAAGCACCAGTTGTCCTTGAGGGACCGGCTGGGGCTGGACCACCCGGTCATCGTGGACGTGGGGTGCCGCAACACGGTGTTCAACGCCCAGGCCCAGAGCGCCGCCTCGCTGGTGCCCCGGCTGCTGGAGCGGGGGGTTCGCCGCTTCCGGGTGGAGTTCGTCCGGGAGTCCCGCGAGGAGGCCACCCGCGTGCTGGGCGCCTACCAGGAGCTGCTCGCGGGCCGCCTGTCTCCCGCCGAGGCCGTCCGCCGCGCGGCCGTCCACGAGCAGTTTGGCGTCACGCGCGGAACCATGAAGGTCCTGTCTCCCCCGGCTCCCTCCCCCCGCTGAGGTGCGCGTGTCCTCTGCCTCTCCCGCCGCTGAGCCTGGTGAAGGAACCTTCCCGACGCGCGTGGCCGTGGTGGGGTATGGCCGCTTCGGCCGCGCGCTCGGCACCCTGCTGGTGGACTCCGGCATGGAGTTCCGGGCCGTGGACCCGGCCGCCGACATCCCCGAGCGCCACCGGGCCGGCTCGCTGCCGGAGGCGGTTCAATGGGCGGAGATCGTGGTGGTGGCGGTGCCCGTGCCCGGCCTCCGTCCGGTCCTCGAAGCGCTGCGCCCGCACCTGCGGGCCTCCCAGCTCGTGCTCGATGTGGGCAGCGTGAAAGTGAAGCCGGTGGAGGCGCTGGCCGCGGTGCTCGGTGCCGGGGTGCCCTGGGTGGGGACCCATCCGCTGTTTGGCCCGCTGAGCCTGGCCATGGCCGAGCGGCCCTTGCGCGTGGTGCTCTGTCCGAACCCGCTCCACCCCGAGGCCACCGCGCGCGCGCGCCGGTTCTACGAGCGGCTGGGGTGCGACATCGTCGAGCAGACGGCCGAGAACCACGACCGGGTGATGGCGCACACGCACGCGCTCACGTTCTTCGTGGCCAAGGGGATGATCGACGCGGGCACGGGCCTGGATGTGCCGTTCGCCCCGGCGAGCTTCAAGTCCCTGGCGCGCACCATTGAAGTCGTCCGCTCGGATGCCGGGCACCTCTTCGCCGCGATTCAGCGCGAGAATCCCTACGCCTCGGAGGCCCGGGCGCAGCTGCTGGCGGCGCTGGGAGAAGTCCACCGCGAGCTGGAGGCCTTGCCCGACGACACCGGTGTCCTGGAGGCCGAGCGCCTCCGCATTCCCTCGAAAGGAGAAGCCTCATGAAGGTGGGATTCATTGGACTGGGGAACATGGGCCAGGGCATGGCCCAGAACCTGTTGAAGGCGGGGCACACGCTCGCGGTCTACAACCGCACGCGCGCGAAGGCCGAGCCGTTCCAGGCGAAGGGCGCCCGGATCGCGAGCAGCCCTCGGGATGCGGCGCAGGGGGCCGAGGCTGTCCTCACCATCCTCTCGGATGATCCGGCCGTGGAAGAGGTGGTCTTCGGAGGCGAGGGCCTCGTGGCCGGGCTGGAGCGGGGGGCGATTCACATCTCGTCCAGCACCATCTCGGTGGCGCTCTCGGAGCGCCTCGCCGCGGAGCATGCCCAGGCGGGCCAGGGCTACGTGTCCGCGCCCGTGTTCGGCAGGCCCGATGCGGCGGCGGCCCAGCAGCTCTGGGTACTCGCCGCCGGGGCCCCGGCGGACGTGGAGCGGGTGCGGCCCTTGCTGGAGGCGCTGGGGCGCGGCCTCACCGTGCTCGCGGAGAAGGCCTCCTCGGCGAACGTGGTGAAGCTGTCCGGCAACTTCCTCATCGCCTCCATGACGGAGGCGCTCGCGGAGGCCTTCGCGCTGGCGCGCAAGTCCGGCGTCGAGGCGAAGACGTTCCTGGAGGTCTTCCAGGCGGTCTTCGCCCGTTCCCCCATCTTCGAGCGCTACGCGGCCCTCATTGCCGAGGGGAAGTACGAGCCGCCGGGCTTCGCGCTCCGGTTGGGGCTCAAGGACGTGGGGCTGGTGCTGGAGGCCGCCGGGGACGCCCAGGTGCCCATGCCGCTGGCGAGCCTCGTCAAGGACCACCTGCTGACCGGGGTGGCCCGGGGGTTTGGCGAGCTGGACTGGTCCGCCCTGGGGGCGCTGGCGGCCGAGCGGGCGGGCTTGGAGAAGCTCTGAGTCAGGCCTTCCGGGGGGGCAGGTGCGCGGCCGCCTCGGCCGTGAGCTTGCCAAGGCCGGGGCCCTCGACGACGCGCGCGGCGATCGCGGAGGCGGCCCGGGCCGCTTCCTGGGGCGAGGCCCCCCGCGCGAGCGCCAGGGTCAGGCCGATGCCGAACACATCCCCAGCGCCGGTGGGGTCCACCTCGTCGGCGGGGGCGGCGGAGATGTCCCAGTGCTGATCGCCTTTGCGCAGGGTGGAGCCTTTTCGCCCACGGGTGAGGGCGACGAGGAGGTTCTTCCCGGCGAGCTGCCCGGCCATGAACTCGCTCTCGGGATGATCCTCCTCGGAGAAGACGATGGCGTTGAGCCCGCGCGGGGGCTCCAGGGCCTCGGGGGTGAGGGCGGGCTCCACGCGCTGATCGGCGCCCGAGCGCCGCAGCCAGCCCTGGAAGCCCGCGCAGATGAGCTTCGCGCCCAGCCCGTCCACGAGGGCGCGGTCACACTCGCCCGCCACGGGGGCGACATAGGCCACGGGGATGCCGCGCCACTCGGGGGGGATGTCCTCGATGCGGATGGGCCGGGCCACCTCGCGCAGGTAGAGCTTGCGGCGCGGGCCGCTGTAGTCCACCTCGAACGTCGTCACCGTCGGGCTCGGCACCACGTGCATGGACACGTTCGGCAGCCCCTTCAGGGGCGCGAGCAGGGTGAAGTCCGGAGGCGCCGCGGTGACGAGCGCCGTCTGGATGCCGAGCATGGCCGCGGCCCGGGTGGAGAAGGAGGCCGCCCCGCCGAGACGGTCCTCTCCCGGAAAGAGGTCCCGGGTGACATGGCCAACGACGAGCAGCTCGGGGAGGGAAGTCATGGCCCCCCTAGCTATGCGAATCCGCCGCCGGCGTCGAGGGGCAGGGCATCCGTGTCAGGGTTGCGGGGGGAAAGCGGGAGGGGGTGAAAATGGGGGTTCCTGAAACGGGGCATGCCCAAGCTAGATTGCCGGCCCGCTGACCCACCCTGTAGGCCAGGTGAGCAGAAGGAAACCACATGCATCCCCAGAAGTTCCGGGCAGTCCTTGGTTGTCTGGCCGCCGTATTGGCCGTGGCTTGCAGCAAGAGCGAGCCGTCCGCGCAGGCCCCTCAGGCCGCACAGGCCCCCGCGGCCGCGGCGTCCGGCGCGGCCCCGCGCAAGAACCTCACCATCGCCGTCGTCACCCACGGCCAGGCCTCCGACACCTTCTGGAGCGTGGTGAAGAATGGCGTGAACAACGCCGCCAAGGACAGCGGGGTGACGGTCACCTACAACGCGCCGCAGACCTTCGACATGGTGGCCATGAGCCGCCTCATCGACGCCGAGGTGGCCAAGAAGCCCGACGGGCTGGTGGTCTCCATCCCGGACGCCGAGGCGCTCTCCCGGTCCATCCAGGCCGCCGTGGACGCGGGCATTCCCGTCATTTCCATCAACTCGGGCGCCGACGTGTACAAGGGGCTGGGCGTGCTGCTCCACGTGGGGCAGACCGAGTATGAGGCCGGTGTGGGCGGCGGGGAGAAGATGGCCGCCACGGGCGTGAAGAACGTGCTCTGCGTGAACCACGAGGTGGGCAATGCCTCGCTGGACCTGCGCTGCAAGGGCTTCCTGGACGCGGTGGCGAAGGCGGGCGGCACCGGGCGGGTGCTCTCCGTGAACGCGGCGGACCCGACCGACTCACAGCAGAAGGTCTCCGCCGCGCTGACGGGCGGGGTGGACGGCATCCTCACGCTTGGCCCCTTGAGCTCGAACGCGGCGCTGGCCGCACTGAGGCAGGGCGGCAGCCTGGGCAAGGTGAAGCTGGGCACCTTCGATTTGACCCCGGACGTGCTTTCCGGCATCCAGGGGGGCGAATTGGAGTTCGCCATCGATCAACAGCAATACCTGCAGGGGTACCTGCCGATCGTGCTCCTGTCTCAGTACAAGCAGTTCGGCGTGTTGCCGGCGGGCGGTGTCCTCCCGACCGGTCCAGGGTTCGTGACCCGCGAGACGGCATCCCGGGTCATCGAGCTCAGCAAGCAGGGCATCCGGTAGGGAGTACATGCGCAGAATCCTGAATCGCCCAGAGCTGGGGGCCGCCTGCGGAGTGGTGGCGGTCTGGTTGTTCTTCGCCAGTTACGCCGGGGGCTCGGGATTCCTGTCCCAGGCCGGGGCCGCGACCTACCTGGAGATCGCCTCCGAGCTGGGCCTGCTGGCCGTCGCCGTCTCCATGTTGATGATCGCCGGCGAGTTCGACCTGTCCGTGGGCTCGATGATCGCCGCCTGCGGGATGACCATCTCGCTCCTGTGCGACCGGCTGGGCTGGTCGCTCTGGGCGGCCATCGCGGTGGCGGCCGTGCTCGCGCTGAGCGTGGGGATGCTCAACGGGCTGGTGGTGACGCGCACGAAGCTGCCCTCGTTCATCGTCACCCTGGGCACGCTGTTCATCCTCAGTGGGGCCACCATCGGGGTGACACGCCTGGTGACGGGGCGCACCCAGGTGGGCGGGCTGCGCCAGGCGCTGCACTACGCCTCGGCCGAGACGCTCTTCGCCAGCCGCATTGGCGTCTTCTCCGTGTCCATCCTCTGGTGGATCGGCATCACGGTGCTGGCGAGCTGGGTGCTGTTGCGCACGCGCTTCGGCAACTGGATCTTCGGGGCGGGCGGGGCGCCGGATGCCGCGCGCAACCTGGGCGTGCCGGTGGCCCGGGTGAAGATCGCCATGTTCATGACGACCGCGCTGTGCGCGTGCCTCATCGCCACGTTCCAGGCGGTGAAGTTCACCGGCTCGGACGTGCTGCGCGGCACGGGCAAGGAGCTGGAGGCCATCCTGGCCGCGGTGCTCGGGGGCACGCTGCTCACGGGCGGCCACGGCTCGGTGCTCGGCGCCGCGCTGGGGGCGCTCATCTTCGGCATGGTGCAGCAGGGCATCGTGTTCGCCGGGGTGGACTCCGACTGGTACAAGGTCTTCCTCGGGGTGATGTTGGTGGGCGCGGTGCTCGTCAACACCTACGTCCGGGGCCGGATGGTGGAGGCGCGGCGATGAGTGGCCTGGAGGTAGGGCGCGTGCCGCTGCTCGAGGTGGAGGGCGTGGCCCGCTCCTTCGGCAAGGTGGCCGCGCTGGAAGACGTGTCCATGAACGTGCACGCGGGCGAAGTCATGTGCGTGCTCGGGGACAACGGCGCCGGCAAGTCGACGCTCATCAAGACGCTGTCGGGCGTGCACCTGCCGGACCGGGGAATCATGCGGATTGCCGGCGAGGAAGTCCGGCTGAAGTCCCCGCGCGAGGCGAGAGACCGGGGCATCGCGACCGTGTACCAGGACCTCGCCATGGTCCCGATGCTCTCCATCGTGCGCAACTTCTTCCTGGGCGCCGAGCCGATGAAGGGGGTGTGGCCCTTCCGGTGGTTCGACCTGGGCGCCGCGGACGCGGTGGTCCGCACCGAGCTGGAAAAGATGGGCATCCGCGTCCGGAACACCTCGGAGGCGGTGGGGACGCTGTCGGGCGGAGAGCGGCAGTCCATCGCCATCGCCCGGGCCGTGTACTTCGGCGCCCGGGTGCTCATCCTCGACGAGCCGACCTCGGCGCTGGGCGTGAAGCAGGCGGGCATCGTGCTGCGCTACGTGGCCCAGGCGCGGGCGCGGGGCTGTGGCGTCATCCTCGTCACCCACAACCCGCACCATGCGTGGCTCATCGGAGACCGCTTCACGATCCTCAACCGGGGCCGGAGCCAGGGCACCTTCTCCAAGGATCAGATCACCCGCGAGGAGCTGATCCAGCGCATGGCCGGCGGGCGCGAGCTGGAGGAGCTGACGCACGAGCTGGGCGAATTCAAGCAGGAGACCACGGCCCGCGTGGCCGTGAGCAGCTGAAGCACCGGGCTCACGCCTCCCCGGTGAGCCCCAGCTTCGGACAGAACGCCGCCAGGGGGCAGGCCTCGCACCGGGGCTTGCGGGCCATGCAGGTGTAGCGGCCATGGAGCACCATGGCGGGCCCGAAGAAGGTCCACTGGTCCTGGGGCACCAGGCGCATCAGCTCCTGTTCGATGTCCTCGGGCTTCTTTTTCTTCGTGAGCCCCAGCCGCTGGCTGACGCGGGCCACGTGGGTGTCGACGATGACGCCCGAGGGAATCTGGAACGCGGTGTTGAGCACGACGTTCGCCGTCTTGCGGGCCACTCCGGGCAGCGTCACGAGCGCATCGAGGCTCTGGGGCACTTCGCCCCCGAACCGGGCGAGCAGCTCCCGGCTCATGGTCTGCACCGCCTTCGCCTTCTGCTTGTAGAAGCCCGTGGGCCGGAGGTCCTCTTCGAGCGCCGCGGTGTCCGCCTGGGCGAAGGCCTGGGGCCCCGGGTACTTCTGGAAGAGGGTGGCGGTCACCCGGTTCACGCGCTCGTCCGTGCACTGCGCGGCCAGGATCGTGGCCACGAGCAGCTCGAACGGGGTGCTCCAGTTCAGCTCGTAGCGCGCTTCGGGATGGGCCTGCCGGAGCTGCTGGAGCAGGGGGGGAATGAGGGAGGCTGCGGACATGCCGTGGCACGTATCAGCAAGCGGATGGCGCCTCCAGGACATCGCTGAACCTTCTGTTCCGGCCGGGTTTGTGCAAAGCCTGGGGCGGGGCCGGAAAGAGGAACATCATGAAGTTCGTGAAGCATGTTCGTGTGTGGGTTGCTCTGGGGGTGGTTTCCATGTCGATGGGGTGCGCGGGCGAGGCGGATGTCCCCGCCGAGCCCAGACCGCAAGCCCAGCAGACCGTTCAGGCACTGGAAATCCTGGAGCCCACGGTCGATCTCTCCACCTACACGGTTTACACGGTGGCAGAGCGCCAGGGCCATCCGGAGGCGGGCGAGCCGGAGTACGCCTTCCTCGCGACGGGCTTGGATGCCTTGAAGGTGGACGGGCCTCTCCTCGCGGCGGACAGCGGACTGTTCGTGCTCGACGGGGCGGGGATCCAGAAGCACCCGGAGGCGAAGATGGAGGACTCTCCCTACACCTTCCGCGTCACGGTGAACCCGCGGCTGTCCTTCGACGTGAAGATGTATGACTACGACCATGAGGTGGCGCTGGCCGCGGTGAAGCTGATCCCTCAGGGGGCTTCGTTCCAGAGCGTGTTTGTCTTCAGCACCTCGCAGGTGGATGAAGGCGTCGCGCACGATCTGGTCATCACGCCCTTCATCGACGGCGTGGCGGGGACGCCCACCGCTCCGGTGTCCATCGAGTCCCGCTTCGTGGCCAGCGCTCCGCTGGAGATCTTCAACCCCTCGGTCGATCTATCGGCCTACACGCAATACGAGCCATGGGAACTCACGGGCCACCCCGATGCGGAGAACCCCTGGGAGCCCTACCTTCAGGGGGGCGTGCAGGCCGTGAAGGTGGATGGCCCCGGTCTGGAGCCGGTGGGGTTGTTCGTGCTCGATGGGGCGGAGATCCAGAAGCACCCGGCAGCGGGCTCTGGGGGCGCGCCCTATGCCTTCCGCGTTACGGTGAACCCGCGGCTCTCCTTCGAGGTGAAGTTCAGCGCCTACGGCCATGAGGTAGAACTGGCGGGCGTGAAGCTCTTCACGCGGGGCCCCTATCTCCAGAGCGTGTTCATCTTCAGTGGCTCGCCCGTGGCGGAAGGCGTTGCGCGCAAGCTGGTCATCACGCCCTTCATCGATGGGGTGGCCGACATGCCCACCACGCCCATGACCATCGAGTCCCGCCTCTAGAAAACGGACGCCCACGGGCGAGGCCGCTCAGGGCGACCAGGGGTCCGTCAGGAGGAAGGTGGCGTCCTCCTCGAAGGCCCAGCCGCTGCCCTCGCCGACGTACAGGAAGTCATCGGTGTGGTGGAGGTACATGCCCGGCAGGGCGCAGGACTCGAAGCTGAGCGCGTGCAGGTCCGCCAGTCCCTGCCGGGGGCAGAAGGTGGCGTCTTCCAGGAAGCGCGGATGGGAGCTGCCTTCGTCCAGCCACACCTCGGCGTTCTCCTGCCGCAGGAAGGAGCCCGGGTAGAGGCTCGACTCGAACGAGACACAGCGGTCATCCGCCAGCCCCGGCACCATCCGGAACGTGGCCTCGTCCATGTCCCACCCCGTCCGGATGAGGGAGATCATCCCCCGGCCCTCGGCGGTGCGGACGTAGTAGTCCGCGTAGGTGTACGACTCCATGGAGAAGAAGCCCCCCATTTCGTTGTGCAGGGAGACGCTGCCGTGGATGCCGGAGCCTTCCAGGGCGGGGCACCCCACGTAGGGCCCTGGCTCGTACGGATCATCCGAGTCTTCGATGATACAGCCGGGGAGGGCCGCGACGGCGGCGAGGGTCAGGAAGCGCTTGAACCAGCGAGAGGGCGTGGGGGGCATCATGGGTTTCCTGATGACGCCCCCCCGGCTTGGATATTCACCAGCCGTCCGTGCACGGGGCTTCTGTTCCCGCCTCCGGTGGCCGGAGGGTATAGGGTAGGGGGCGAAAGCCCCCATGAAACTCTACGCCCTCAGCGACCTTCACCTGCGTTACGAGCACAACCGGCAGGCGCTCGAGTCCATCGCCCCGCACCCGGAGGATTGGCTCATCGCCGCCGGGGACATCGGGGAGACGCCGGAGCACATGGACTTCGCGTGGCGCACGCTGACGGCGCGCTTCCGGAAGGTCATCTGGGTGCCCGGCAACCACGAGCTGTGGACGGTGTCCCGTGAGCCTGGCGCGCTCCGGGGCGAGGCGCTCTACCAGCAGCGCGTGGCCGAGTGCCGCGCCCACGGGGTGCTCACCCCGGAGGATCCCTATCCACGCTGGCCAGGAGAGGGGCCGCACCGGGTGCTGGTGCCGATGTTCCTGCTCTACGACTACTCGTTCCGGCCGGACCACGTCGCCGAACAGGACGCCATTCAGTGGGCCATGGACTCCGACGTGCTCTGCACCGACGAGGCCCTGCTGCACCCGGATCCGTACCCCTCGCGCGCCGCCTGGTGCGCCGCGCGCGTGGAGCAGACGATCGCCCGGCTGGAGGCGCTGCCCGCCGATTGCTCCACGCTGCTCATCAACCACTTTCCGCTGCGCTACGAGCACGTCCGCCTGCCGCGCATCCCCCGGTTCTCCCTCTGGTGCGGCACGAAGAAGACGGAGGACTGGCACCGGCGCTTCCGGGCCGAGGTCGTCATCTCCGGGCACCTCCACATGCCCGCCACGCTCTGGCGGGATGGGGTCCGCTTCGAGGAAGTCTCCCTGGGGTACCCCAAGCAGTGGACCTGGCGGGGAGACATCTCGCACCTGCTCCGGGAGATCCTGCCCGGTCCCTTGCCCTGAGCCGCCTGCCGTGAGCAGGCACCTTGGGCGGGGAGGGGGCGCGTCCGGCAGTGGGTAGATGCCTTGGGTGCCAGGGCGAATGGTCGGGAAATCCCGGGTCATTAGGTTCTCCTTGCTTGCGGAGTAGAGGGGGAATCCATGGCTGAAGGGCAATCCAAGGGGACGTGGAAGGCTGTGTTGGGGGTGTGCTTCGGGCTGCTGGGAGGGCCCGCCGTGGCGCAATCGCCGGAGGTGGAGGGCAAGTGGTCCCCCCCGCTGGCGTGGCCGTTGTCCGCCCAGCACGTTCACCGGCGCCACCACAGCACAACGCTGCTGCCCGATGGCACGGTGCTCGTGACGGGAGGCACCCGGGCAGGCGGGTTCGATGACCGCGCGGGCGCCGTGCTCCATGCCGAGCTCTTTGATCCGGAGACCGGCCAGTGGACCTCGCTCGCCAGCGAGCGCATCTATCGCGGCTATCACTCCACCGCGCTCCTGCTGCCGGATGGGCGGGTGCTGAGCGCCGGCGGTAACGGGGAGTCCTCCGCGGAGATCTTCGAGCCGCCCTACCTCTTCAAGGGGCCACGTCCCACCCTCACCGAGGCGCCGGACGAGCTGCTGCCGGGCACGGCCTTCCAGGTGCGCACCCCCGAGGCGGCGCAGATCAAGAAGGTGACCCTGCTGGCCCTGGGCTCCTCCACGCACGCCTTCGATCAGAACCAGCGGCTGCTCACGCTGTCGCACTCCGTGAACGAGGACGGGCTGCGCGTGAGCGCCCCCGAGAGCAACCTCCTGGCGCCCCCGGGGCCGTACATGCTCTTCCTGGTGAGCGAGGCGGGGGTGCCCTCCGTGGCCAAGCGGGTGCAGGTGGGCAAGGTGGCCTCCCGGTTCTCGAGCGTCATCTCCTTCAGCGGCGCGTGGAAGTACGACGACAGCAACGTGGACCGGGGCACGTCCTGGCTCGCCGCGCACTATGACGACTCGGCGTGGAAGTCCGGGCTCGGTCAGTTCGGCCACGGCGATGGCGCCGAGGCCACCGTGCTGGCCGCCACCCGGCCCGCCCGGTCCTCCACCTACTTCTTCGTGGTGGGGGAGAACACCCTCGCCGTGGTGGTGAAACAGGTGGGCGCCACGTCTCCGGATCTCTCGTTTGATCTCGCCCTGGACGTGGGAATCCAAACCCAGACGCCCTAGGCGGCGGCTCGCACGGGAGGCCCGGTCCCCCACGGGCCTCCCTCCGCGCTGGTAGTAGAACTAACTGTCCAATGTTGTGCGATTAGATCGCTTTTAAAGAGTCTGGCACCAAGAAGATCTACGGTGCGGCCCGCTATGGCGCGCATTCGTCCTGTCGATCAACCCCTCCGCCGCGATGTCCGGCTCCTGGGCCGGCTGCTAGGTGAAGTCCTCATCGAGCAGCACGGGCAACCGCTCTTCGAGCTGGAAGAGCAGGTCCGCCATCTGGCCATCCAGCGCCGCCGGGGCCCCAAACCGGGACGCCGGGCGGCGGCCGCGGAGCTGGCGGCGCTCCTGGAGAAGCTGCCGCTGGACCAGGCCGAGCTGGTGCTCCGGGCCTTCTCCGTCTACTTCCAGCTGGCCAACCTCGCCGAGCAGCACCACCGCATCCGCCGCACGCGCGGACACGCCAGCGCTGCGGAGGCCACGGCCCAGCGGGGCTCGATGGAGGCCGCCTTCCGGACCCTGAAAGAGGCCGGAGTCCCCGCCGAGAAAGTCCGCGAGGCCCTGGGCGCCCTGGACGTGACGCTGACGCTCACCGCGCACCCCACCCAGGCCGCGCGGCGCACGCTGCTGGAGAAGCTCTACCGCATCGAGCGGTTGATGGAGGAGCGCGACCGCTGCCAGCTCACGCCCTTGGAGCTGGCCGACAACCTGGAGTCCGTCCGCGAGGAGCTCACCGCCCTGTGGCAGTCGGACGAGCTGCGGCGCATGCGCCCCACCGTGGGCGACGAGGTGAAGAACGCCCTCTGGTACGTGGAGGAGGTGCTGGCCGACCAGCTCTCCCGGCTCCCGGAGCTGTTCGCCTGGGCGTTCGACCGCGTCTATGGCGAGCCCCTGGGGCCCATCGCCTCGCCCGTGCGCGTGCACTCGTGGGTGGGCGGGGACATGGATGGCAACCCGCTGGTGACGCCCGAGGTGCTGGCGGACACCCTGCGCGCCCACCGCGCCCGTGGCCTGCGCCTGCTGCTGCGCGATGTGGAGGCGCTGGGCGCCGCGCTGTCCCAGTCGGACCGGCACACGTCCCCGCCCGAGGCCCTGCGGCAATCTCTGGAGAAGGATGGGGCGGAGCTGCCCGAGGTGGCCGAGCGCCAGGGGTCTCGCACCGCGGGCGAGCCGTGGCGGCGCAAGCTGCGCTTCATGGAGGCCCGGCTCCAGCTCGCGCTCCAGCATGTGGAGGGCCGGCGCGGGGGCCGCACGGGGCCCATGGCCGCCGGGGCCTACCGTTCCCCCTCGGCCTTCCTGGAGGACCTGGGGCTCATCGAGCGCACCCTGCTGGAGGTGAAGGCCTCCCGCGCGGGCGTGCGGCAGGTGCGCCGGGTGATGGAGCGCGTGCGCTCGCTGGGCTTCCACCTGGCGGAGCTGGAGTTCCGCGTGCCCGCGGAGGATGTGCTCAGCGCCCGGGCCTCGTTGAACGGCGGCCCCGCGCCGACGGAGGGCGGGGCGCGGCTGCTCGCGGTGCTGGAGCGGGTGAAGGAGGCCCAGAGCGAGTCGGGCGAGGAGTGCTGCCGCACGTTCATCATGTCCATGGCCAGCACCGCCGAGGACGTGTTGGCCGCATTCGAGTGCGCCAAGCACGCCGGGCTCTGGGATGAGGCGCGGGGCTGCGCCACGGTGGACATCGTCCCCCTGTTCGAGCAGCTCGGCGCGCTGGACGGTGGGCCCGCGGTGCTCCAGACGCTCTTCACGAACCCTGCCTACCGGCGCCACCTGGATGCCCGGGGCGTGCAGGAGGTGATGGTGGGCTACAGCGACTCGGGCAAGGAGGTGGGGCTCTTGGCCGCCTCCGCCGCGCTCCAGCGGGCGCAGGTCGCGCTGTCCCGGGTGGCCAAGGAGGCGGGGGTTCCGCTGCGCCTCTTCCACGGCCGGGGCGAGTCGGTGGCCCGCGGCGGCGGGCCCGCGCAGCAGGCCATTCTCGCCTTGCCCGCGGGCAGCCTCGCCGGAGGGTACAAGGCGACGGAGCAGGGCGAGGCGTTGGACCACAAGTACTCGCGGCCGGACCTGGCGCGGCGCTCGCTGGAGCTGGTGCTGGCCGGGGTGCTCTTGCACCGGATGGATGCCCAGCCCCGGCCCACCGAGGAGGACGAGGCGGCGTTCCGCCAGGTCTTCGACACGCTGGCGGAGAAGGGGCGGCGCGAGTACCGCGCCCTGGTGTGGGAGGATCCCCGCTTCATCGAGTTCTTCACGGCGGCCACGCCCGTGGAGGAGATCTCCGCGCTGCCCATCGGCTCGCGTCCGAGCAAGCGCAAGGCGGGAGGGCTCGAGTCGCTGCGCGCCATCCCCTGGGTGTTCGCCTGGACGCAGAACCGCGCCATCCTGCCCGGCTGGTTCGGCGTGGGCTCGGCGCTGGAGGAGTACGCGGCCAAGCCCGAGGGGCTGGCCATGCTCAAGCGCATGTACCGGGAGTGGCCCTTCTTCCGCACCGTCATCGACAACGTGACGATGGTGCTGGCCAAGAGCGACATCGCCATCGCCTCGCGCTACGCGACGCTGGCCCCGGCCTCCACCCGGCCGCTGTGGCGGCTCATCCGGGCCGAGCACGTCCGGACGCGCCGCCAGGTGAAGCGGCTGACGGGCGAGGAGCGGCTGTTGGACCACAACCCGCGGCTCCAGCGCTCCATTGCCCTGCGCAACCCCTACGTGGACCCCATGTCCTTCCTGCAGGTGGAGCTGCTGCGGCGCAAGCGGGCAGGGGAGCCGGATTGTGACCGGCCCCTGCTGCTCACGCTCAACGGCATCGCCGCCGGGCTGCGCAACACCGGGTGAGGCGGGGCGCACTCCCGCGCCGTCACAGCCCCTTCGCGCGCAGCACGCGGACCGCTTCTTCGGCCATCACCTGATGGCCTTGCTGGCTGGGGTGGATGCCGTCCACGTCGAGCCCGGTGATGAACTGGTGCACGTCCGAGGGGGAGCGCGTCACGGCCTCCAGGTCGATAACTTCGGCCTGGGTCTGCTGGCGCAGCCAGGTGTTGAAGACGATCCGGCTGGCCTTCACGGTCTCGAAGTCGGCGTACTTGCTCCGCTCCCGGGGGATGAGCGTGCTGACCCAGAGCTTGCAGTGGGGCTTGAGCCGGTCGAGCATGAGCGTCATCCGCTCTTTCAGCTGCGCATCCGACGAGGCCCCCAAGTCATTGGTGCCCAGGAGGATGATGCAGTCGGTGACGCCCGTGAGCGCGAGCGCCTCGCGATCCAGGTACTGCAGCGCATCGTAGAAGCCCTGGCCGGACACGCCCGCGTTGACGATGGGCACCCCCAGCGCCTTGCCCGCCAGCGCCGGCCAGGCGTTGCGCGTATCATTATAAGTGGAGATGTAGCCCTCGGTGATGCTGTCCCCGAGCGCCACGAAGCTCCGGCCCGTCTCCGCCTCGGTGTGGATCGCGGTGACGCCGATGGCGCGCTGCCAGGAGGAGCCGCCAAAGGCGGCCGTGCTCCCCGCGTACGCCCCCTCTCTCATGAAGCCGCCGGGGAAGGCATCGATGTCGGAGATGGAGAGCGAGCCCTTCACCTCGAAGGACACGGCCAGCTCCTCCTGGAGGTTCACCGCGAAGGGCACCGGATCCGACACGGCATGGGTCCGCGCCGCCACGGTGAAGCCCGGCTGGCCCCCGAAGGTGAGGGCGATGGGCGCCGAGGCCAGCGCACCGTTCGCGCCCGCGAGGGCCACGGTGGCCTTCTGGAGCGTCAGGCTGCCATCGCCGGCGCGGAAGGTGACGCTCAGCCGCTCTCCCGCGCGGGCCACCGGAAGGCGCAGCCGGAACGTCGTCACGGTGCTGATGCTGCGGGACCAGCGCAGCGCCTGGTAGAAGGCGGGCTGGAAGGACACGGCGGGGGCCAGCGGCGGCGTGGGCCGCACCTCGTCCGCGCCATGAAGGATGAGCGCAGGGGCCACCTCCAGCGGGGCAGGGGGGAGCACCGGCTCACTCACCTCCTGGCCTTGGGAGGGGGCGCTCCCGGACGCCAGGGCCTCCGTGGGCCCCTCCGTCCCTTCACCGCACCCCGCGAGGGCCCCCACTCCCAGCAACGCCCACGCGCACATCCAACGCCCGAGCAGCGAACGTCCGCCCATCCCATCCCTCCCATTCCACCCTGGCTGCAACCTAGGCATTCCTTCCCCGTCTGGGGAGCGCACCCTCCCGGGTGAACTCCCCATTTCTCCGGCACTTACATTCCCGCTTCAGGGAACGCAGGCCCCCACATCCGGATGGCCCTGGAGGGCCTGGCAGCTCCCCTGCACGCAGGAGGGCTGTCCGTCCGGGAGGCGGCAGAGCGGGCGGCAGGCCTTCTGGCTGCCCGTGCCGACACAGGCGCTGCCAGATGGGCACTGGTTGGAGAATTCGCAACCGGCTCCGTCCACCAGGGTCCCCTGGATCGCACAGCTGGGGGTGCCCGTGGTGGGGTAGCACCCCAGGGGGCTCTCGCAGTCCTGGGCGAGCAAGTCGCACGGCTTCGCCTGGCCGCCGCACACGAGGGGCGTCTCCTCCGTGCCGTTCAGCCAGAGCACCTCGTTGCACTGGAGCGAGGCGCCACACTGCTGCGTGCCGTGGCAGAGCTTCGCGCACTGGAACGCGGTGCCCCCGTCCTCCTGGAGGACATCCGTGCAGAACAGCCCCTTCTTGCAGTTGTCGACCCCCTGGCCTTCGGCCGGGCCGCTCAGCCGGCACGGGTTCCCCTCGTCCGCGGTGCCGTCCTCCACGCACGCCCGCTCGGTCTTGTCCGCCGTGCGCACGTAGGTGCACCGCTGTCCGGAGGGGCAGTCCTGCTGGACCGGATCACACGCGCCCGTCAGGCACCGGCTGCCCAGGACGCCGTTCTCCCATCGGTAGAAGAGGCAAAGCTCTCCCGGATTACACCCCGATTGTCGAGGTACATCACAGGTGAAGGCCGACGGGCCCCCATCGGGCCCCGCGTCGCCTCCATCCCCCGGGCCCCCGTCGAGGCCCGCGTCGGGACGCCCGGAAGAGCCGCCCTCACAGCCCAGACTTCCCACCAACACCCCCGCGACGAGGGCGCTCCACAGCCAGATCGGGTGCGCGCGCATCGAAGCTGCCTCCCAAGAAAGAACCTGGCGGGCTTACACGATGCGGCAGATGACAGGGAGCCCTTGAACCTGGGCTGGAAGACAGCCGACACTTGCGCCTCCCCGCGCGGCGGCAGAGGCCCGGTGGCGCACAGTCGCCACGAGGGCCGTTTGATTCGAAGCGCTTTTGCCTGGGAGTGTCCGGTCCGTATGAACACCCATCGCGTAGATGCCCCTGATCTGGACGATGAAGCGCTGGTGAACCGCCGTTCCGAGGAGCGGATCCCCGCGAAGTTCGAGGTCCGGTTCTCCCACAAGCAGGAGGCGGCCCGGGCGCTGCGCGCCTACTCGCTGAACATCTCGGCGGGTGGGTTGTGCCTGCGCACCCAGAAGGCCCACGACGTGGGCTCGCCGGTGTCGCTGGAGATGATCATCGACGGGGAGGCCTTCCAGCTCCAGGGCGTCATCGCCTGGGTGCGCGACGAGTCCGAGGCCATCGGCGTGCGCTTCACGGACGTGAGCGAGGGCGACCGCCTCCGGCTCCAGCGCGTGGTGCAGAACATCAAGCGCTAGGGGCGCGGGCGCTAGGCGCCGCCGTGGTGGAACACCATGCAGTCCTCGACGAAGCCGCAGGCCTGGTAGAAGCGCGCCAGGCCGTCGCCCTGGGTGGAGCGCGCCGCCAACTCCAGCCGCTTCACGCTCAGCACGCGCGTGCGCTCGATGGCATGCAGCAGCAGCGCCCGGCCCACGCCGCGCCGGCGCCAGGTCTCGGTCACCACCAGCTCGTCCACCGTGGCGATGCGGCCCTTGAGCCGCAGCTGGGGCCGGTGCGAGAGGCTGATCATCCCCACGGGCCGGTCCTGGGCATCACACGCCACGAAGATTTCGATCTCCGGGTGGCTGGTGACCCAGTGCACCGTCTGGGTGTCCGAGCCCTCGGGGAAGCCCAGCTCGCGCAGAAGCGAGGCAAGCGCTTCGGCATCGCCCCGGCGGGCGCGGCGGATGCGGAATCCAGGGGCGGTCGCCGTGGGGGGCGATGAAGTCGGGCTGGCGGCGGGGGACGGCGGCATGGCGGCCCGGAGTCTACCGAAAGGGCCGCCGCTCCTCCAACCCGGAGACGGCGGCCTCATGCGAAACAGGGGGTTGGCGGCTCAGGGCTGCTCGGCGGCGAGCGCGCGGAGGGCCTGGGTGATGTCGGAGAGCTGCGGCACGGAGGCCATCTCCAGCGGGTCGGCCAGGCCGATGCCGGGCAGGAACTTGCCCGCGAGCAGCCGGGGCGGGGCGAGCAGCTTGTAGAACAGCTCCTCCACGGTGCGGCGCACCAGGTGCTCGCCGAAGTTCGTCACCTCGGTGTCCTCGTTCACGAACAGCACGCGCCCCGTCTTCTCGATGGAGCGGCGGATGAGCTCCCAGTCGTAGGGCCACAGCGAGCGCAGGTCGATGACCTCCGCGCTCACCCCCTCCTCGCGCAGGGTGTCGGCGGCCTTCGCGCACAGGGGCAGGGTGCGCCCGTAGCTGACCACCGTGAGCTGGGTGCCCTCGCGCACCACCTTGCCCTGGCCGATGGGCACCGCGTACGGCTCCAGCGCGGGCCACTGCGGCTTCCACGCCGAGCGGTCCCCCAGCGGCGCGTCGATCATCTTCGACAGCTGCCGCTCATCCTCGGGCTCTCCGGGGATGCGCTCCTCGCCCTTGACGCGCAGGAGCGCCTTGGGCTCCAGGAACATGACGGGGTTGATCTCCTGGCAGGCGGAGATCATCAGCCCGTAGGCATCCAGCGGGTTGGAGGGGATGACGATCTTCCAGCCCGGGATGTGGGTGGCCGTCGCATCGAACGAGTGCGAGTGGTAGATGGAGCCGCGGATGCCGCTGCCCACGGGCGTCTTCACCACCATGGGCAGGTTCCAGTCGCCGTTGCTGGCCCAGCACGTGTTGCCGGCGACCTTCAGCAGGTCGATGGTGTTGAAGATGTAGTCGGCGAACTGGATCTCCGCCACGGGCCGCTGGCCCGCCATGGCCAGGCCAATGGCGGTGCCGATGATGCCGCGCTCGTCCAGCGGGGTGTTCCAGGCGTTCTTCAGGCCCTGGGTCGCCGTGAAGACGCCGCCCAGGGGCGCGCCCACGTCCTCGCCGAAAATGTCCATCACGCCGAGGTTCTCCTCGGCGTAGTGCAGGGCCATCCGGATGGCCTGTGCCATGTTGGCCATGGTTATTTCTTCTCCGCGTAGACGTGGTTCCAGAGGGTTTCGGGACCGGGCAGGGGCTCGTCCCGGACGAGGCGCGCCGCGGCGGCGAGCTCCTCGGTGTAGCGGTTGCGCAGCGCGTCCATCTGTTCCCGGGTCAGCACGCCTTCGCCTTCCAGCCGGGTCTCGAACTCCTTGAGGCAGTCCACCTCGTGGGTGACGAAGTTGGCCCCGGAGGCGGAGGAGTGGCCGTACAGGCGCGACACCTGGGCCTCCAGCAGGAACGGCTTGCGCTCCTGGCGCACGTACTCCATCGCCTCCTTCAGCTCGCGGTAGGCGGTGACGGGATCATTGCCGTTGATGGTCTTGCTGCGGATGTTGAAGGCGCGCCCGCGGTCGGCGACGTGCGTCTCGCCGTGCTGGTCCTCCGCCGAGGTGGAGATGCCCCAGTGGTTGTTGGTGACGATGATGAGGATGGGCAGCGGGTTGGCGGGGCGGCTGCTCCAGATGAGGCAGGAGGCGAAGTCTCCCTCGGCCGTGCCGGCGTCGCCGCCGGTGACGATGGTGATGCCGTCGCCGCCGTGCCGCTTCTGGGCCATGGCCGTGCCGGGGGCGATGGCGTACTGCACCTCGATGGGGGAGGAGACGGGGGCGATGTTCCACTCCCGCTTGGAGAAGTGGCCCGCGAAGTTGCGCCCGCCCGAGTACGGGTCCGAGGCGGTGTTCTTCATCTGCCGCAGGGCCCCGATGGGGTCCTCGCCCAGCGCTAGCATGGTGGCCGACTGCCGGTAGTGCGCGTGCAGGTAGTCGAAGGCGGGCCCCTGGCCCTTCTTCATCAGCAGCCCGAGCGGGACGTTGAAGGCTTCCTCGCCGGGGCCGCCGATCCAGAAGAACCCATGGCCCTGCTTGTACATCTGGATGAGGCGCTCCTCGAGGACGCGCGCCTTCACCATCAGATCATGGATGCGGACGAGCAGCTCCCGGTCGAGCGTGAGGGCGGAGGCTTCTTCGCGATTGAGCAGGCGGGGTCGTGACACGCGCGGCTTCCTCTCGAATGGGAGAGCGCTCCCTATAACCCAAAGCCGGCCGGTGCACTCAAGCGCCGCGCGCACGGAGATGTTTTTGGATCGACGGAGCCCGGTGCCGCGTTGCGGCAAGCGGCACGGCCCCGTCAAGCCCTGCCCGTAGGGCCCGCGAGGCCCGCCCGGACAGCAGGCAGGCGGAGGCCCTCCCCTGCGGGAGAGGCCCGGGATCTGTGACAATTCCGTGGGGGAACCGGTGAATCCGGGGGAGAGGCCCCTGTCTGCGAGCCTGGAAAGCCCGGGGACTCGCACTTGTGAACAAGTGCGCTAGAGTCACGCAAACTTTTTCTTCAGATGGGCCGCGTTCCCCTCCCGCGGCCTGCAGCCAGGTGGGTCCTTGAAGACGAATACACGCCTTGCCCCTGTCCCTGAGGACACCGCTTCCGAGCCGCTGCCATCCCGGGCGACGGGCACCGTCCCCCGCTACGAGCCCACCGGCACGCATCAGCACGCGCAGTTCACCAGCACGACCGTCGCCGCGCCGGTGGCCGGAGAGATGACGGGCACCATCGTGGCGCCGCTCGAGGCGGGCGAGCTGCCCGATGTCGCCTCCATCCGCGGGTTGCGGCTGGATCAGATCCTCCTGCTCACCACCGCGGCGCTCGTGCTCGTCATCGTCGGCCTGCTGACGGCGCTCTCGGCGGTGTCCACCACGTCCCAGTTCGAGGAGGCCTCGGCCACCTTCACCGAGCGGACCCAGAACCACGCGCGCGAGCTGGGCCAGACGGTGAGTCACACCCTGGCGCTCACCTCCGCCACGTCCCTGCGCGACAACAACTACGCGTTCCTGACGGACGTGGCGCGCGCCATCATCGCCGCCAACCGCAACATCCTCCGCGTGCAGATGTTCGACGCGGACAGCCTGCTGGTGGCCGACTCGGATCCGGACGCCAAGCTGGGCACGGCCTCGGGCGGCCGCAAGGCCGAGCGGGCCATCCAGGGCGCGGTCTTCAAGAACCGGCCCGTCTACGAGTTCCAGGAACCCCTCGACTACGGCTCCCAGAGCGGCAAGGGGCTCATCGTCATCAGCTACTCGCTCGACGAGCTCCAGCACCAGCTCCACGTGCTCAAGGAGAACAAGGACGACGCGCTGCGCACCACGATTCGCAACGCGCTCATCCTGGGGCTGGGCTTCGTGCTGCTGGCCAGCGTGGTGGCCGCCATCCAGAGCCGCCGCATCACCCGCCCGCTGGGCGTGCTGACGCGGCGGGTGATGCAGCTGGCCGCGGGTGACTTGAGCGCCCGCGCCGGCCAGGCCACGGGCGCCGGGCGCGAGGTGCGCACCCTGAGCCTCGTGTTCAACCACATGGCCGAGCGCATCAAGGTCCTCCTGGAGGACGTGCGCTCCAAGGCGCAGCTGGAGCGCGAGGTGTCGCTGGCGCGCACCGTCCAGGAGACGCTGCTGCCGGGCCGCGAGGCGTTCCAGATGGGCACCATGCGCATGGCGGGCGTCGTCGTCACCGCGGATGCGTGCGGCGGTGACTGGTGGTTCCGTGCGCCCCTGGACGAGCAGCGCGTGGTGGTGGGCGTCGGAGACGTCACCGGCCACGGCCTGTCCACGGCGCTGGTGGCCACCAGCGCCACCAGCGGCTTCGCCTCGGCCATGACGATGCGCGAGCCGGACCAGCTCAACTCCCAGGTGCTCATCAGCGCGCTCAACATCACCCTGGCCCACCTGGGCCGCGGCGAGTACCAGATGTCCAGCGCCCTGGCCGTCATCGACGTGCACACGGGCCTCATCGACTACGCGGCGGGCGGCCACCCGGCCGCGTGCGTCTACAACCGCCTGTCCGGGCAGTTCGCCTCGCTGCCCGCCCGCGGGCCGCTGCTGGGCGCCTCCGTGTCCTCCCAGTACTCCTCGCGCCAGGCCCAGCTCCGGCCCGGCGACATCATCGTCTGGTACACGGACGGGCTCACCGAGGCGCGCGATGCGGCCGGCAAGCTCTACGGCACCCAGCGCCTGGGCGCCGCCGTCCAGACCAACGCCCAGCTCACCGCCGAGGGCCTGCGCGACGCCATCCTGGCGGACGTGCGCGCCTTCAGCGCGGGTCAACCGCAACGCGATGACATCACCGTCGTCGTCGCCGAGTTCAGCACTGCCTCCTAAGCCTGGAAACCGAATGAGCCGCATGTCTAGACCCCCCTCGGCGCGCCGCCTTGCCGCGGCGCTGGCGCTCACCTCTTTGCTCTCGGGCCCGGTGGCCTTCGCCCAGTACCGTCCGCCGCCGCTCACCGAGTCCCAGCTCCTGGTGAAGGAGGCGGAGACCGTGCAGGTGGCGGCCAGCGCCGCCGTCGCCTCGGGCAACAAGAAGGAGGCGGAGGAGAAGCACCGCAAGGCGCTCCAGCTCTTCGAGCAGGCGCTGGCCATTGATCCCAACTCGGCCGCCGCCGGCGCGGGCCTGGGCGCCTCGGCCAACGCGCTGAACGACTATGCCCGCACCGCCGCGAAGCTGCCGGTGCTGAGCGCCGCCAACCCGGAGGACCTCTCGCTGACGTTCCCGCTGGGCGTGGCCTTCTTCAAGCTGCGCCGCTTCCAGGAGGCGGTGCCGCTCCTGGAGAGGGTGTCGGAGAAAAACGCCCCCGAGCACCTCATCGTCAACTACTACCTGGGCTCGTACTATCTGCACGGCCGGCGCGGGGACCTGGCCATCGCCAAGTTCCAGCAGTACCTGGCGCAGCGGCCCGCGAAGCTGGCCGTCAACGACTACCAGATCCACGAGCTCATCGGTCAGGGCCAGCTCCTGCGCCGGGACGTGGCCGCCGCGCGCGCGGCCTTCCAGCAAGCCCAGAAGGGACGGCCCGAGTCCGTCACCGCGCAGATGGGCCTGGCCTCCGTGCTGGAGCTGGAGGGCAAGGAGGAGGATGCGCTGACGCTGGTGGAAGGGCTCGTGGAGCGCTTCCCGCAGGCCAAGGAGCCCAAGGAGCGCCTGGGCCGGATGTTCCTGCGCGAGGGCAACGTGGCGGGCGCGGAGAAGCAGGCCCTGGCGCTGGTGAAGCTGGAGGGCACCGCCTCGGCGCACCTGCTGCTGGGCGACGTGCGGCTCGCGCAGAAGCAGCCCAAGGAGGCCGAGGCCCAGTTCCGCAAGGTGCTGGAGATGGCGCCTGGCGTGGTGGCCGCGCAGATCGCCGTGGGCAAGGCCCTGCAGGCGCAGGGGCGCAACGAGGAGGCCATCAAGTACCTCGAGGCCGCGCTGGAGAAGGACGGCGGCAACCTGGAGCTGTGGGCGTCGCTGGGCTCCGTCAACCGCCGCGCGGGCCGCTTCCAGCGCGCGGTGGAAGTGCACCGGCGCCTCGTGGAGCTGGCCCCGCAGCAGGCCCTGGGCCACGTGCTGCTGGGCGCGGACCACTTCGCCACCGGTCAGTGGGACCAGGCCATCGAGGACTACGCCAACGCGCTCCGGGTGGAGCCCAACCACGCGGGGGCCCAGCACTGGCTGGCCCAGGCGCTGGCGCACCGGGCGCGGGGCCGCGCGGACACCAACCGCCTGGATGACGCGGCGCGGGACCTGCGCCGGGCGTTCGATCTCGAGCGCAGCGCGGCCATGTCCCGCCGGCTGGGCGCGGCGCTGCTGGAGCAGCGCGCCTTCGCGCAGGCCCGGCCGGTGCTGGAGCAGGGCGTGACGCTGGAGGGCGCCACCTGGCGCGAGCACTGGCTGCTGGGCTACGCGTACCTGGGCGAGGGCAACGCCGAGGCCGCGCTGCGCGCCTTCATCCAGGCCGAGAAGCGCACCGAGGAGCCCTCGGACCTGGCGGATGTGTCCGTGGGCGCGGCGCTCGCGGAGGTGGAGCTGGGCCGCGTGGACGACGCGGTGGAGCGCCTCACCGAGCCCGGCCCCTCCAAGGCGGCCCGGCAGCTGGCGGAGGCCAACCTGCCGCTCATGCTGCTGCGCCGCGCGCTCACGCGCCTGGAGTCCGGGGACGTGGAGAACGCGCGCAAGGACGTGGACCTGACGGAGAAGTTCAACCTGGCCAAGCAGCAGGACCTGGCCAAGCTGGCGCTGCTCACCCGGGCGCTCGTCCAGGCCGAGCAGGGCCGCTTCGCCGAGGCCAGTCCCCTCATCAAGCGCGCGCTGACGCCCATGCCCACCTGGGCCGAGCCCAACACGCGCGCCCTGGCGGAGGCGTATGTCCTCTACCGCAAGGGCCAGGTGCCCTTCGCGCGCAAGGCGCTGGCCGCCGCCTCGAAGAAGCCCTCGTCCTGGCAGGCCAAGTGGATCGCCTCGCTGGCCAACGCGCTCCACCGGCTCGAGGGGGAGCGCGCCTACGCCACGGGCAACTTCAAGCTGGCCGAGAAGGCCTTCAAGGCCGCGCTGGCCAGCGCGCAGGAGGACGCCGCGCTGCAGAACAACCTCGCGTGCGTGAACTACGGCAAGCGCAAGTTCGCCGACGCCACGGCCGTGTGGCGCAAGCTGGAGTCCTCGGTGCCCATGGCCTCGTTCAACCTCGGCATCGACGCCCAGCGCCGCAATGAAATCCCCGAGGCGGTGGAGTCCTACCGCCGATACCTGACCGCTGGTGGCCCCCGCGTGGCGGTGGCCCGCGAGTGGCGTGACCGGCTGATGGCCCTGCACGGCCTGGGCGGCGCCGCCGCCCCCGAGGCCAACGAGGCCACCGCCACGGAGACCCTGCCATGAAGACCCCCCGTTTCCTGATGCTTGGACTGGCCGTACTCTGTGCCTGGACCCCCGCCGCGTGGGCGGAGAAGAAGGCCACGCTCGGCGTGTTCCTGCCCACCACGCTGACCGATGGCCAGGAGCGCTTCACCTTCGCCGAGAGCCTGGCGTCGCAGCTGAGCACCGTGCTCGGGCAGCCCGTGGCGGCCAAGAGCTTCGGCCGCTACGAGGACTTCGACAAGGCGGTCAAGGATGGGCTCGTCGACTTCGCGGTGGTGGACGCCCTGTCCGCGGTGCAGATGGAGGAGAAGGCCACCCCCCTGGCCTTCGCCGCGCTCGCGGGGGAGACGGCCCAGCGGTGGGCCCTCATCTCCAACATGAAGGGGAGCGTGAAGGACCTGAAGGGCAAGCGGCTGGCGCTCACCCGAAGCGCGGGGGGCCTGGATGCGAAGTTCGTCTCCCGCGTCGTCTTCGGAGGAGACCTGCCTGAGGACCACTTCGGGAAGCCCATCCTGGTGCCCAACGTGGAGTCGGCGCTGAAGATGCTGGAGGCCAAGGGGGCGGAGGCCGCGCTGGTGCCGCTGTCGCACGTGCCCAAGGACGTGCGCGTGCTCTTTCGCAGCATCAAGGTGCCAGGGGCGGTGCTGGTGACCCTGCGGCCCGGCGAGCTGGCCGAGAAGCTGCCGAAGCTGGAGCCCGTGGCGCCCTTCAGCGGCTTCTTGCGGGTGCAGGGCAAGGAGTTCGAGGACTTCCGCAAGCTGGTCCAGAAGGGGCCCGCCCCGCGCCAGCCGGCCCTCGTCGAGTCGCCGCAGCTGCGCGTGGACACCGACGCGCTGGTGCGCTCCGGGCAGCTCACCCCCGTGCTGCCCTCCTTCACGAGCGTGATGGACGTCTCGTCCGAACAGCCGGACGACTGAGGATCCAGGCCTCAGAACAGGGCAGGGCGCCGGGGCGGCGCATCGCTCCGGGGCAATCCCTTGGCGCAAGTGAAGACAGTAGGGTAACTTGAATTCAACAGTCTGGGTGTTTACGAGCGGACCCTTGGCGCAGAGGGCCTCCTCCCGCACCCGGATGCCGTACGGGCCTCACCCGGTTTGGCTGCTCCACTGGCGGATGTGAGAATGATGCACTCGACTGTATTCGACTGGCCGCGACGCATCGCGGCAAGGGCGTTCCTGCAGTTTCCCCTGGTCGTTGGCGTATGCGTAATCATGGGCCTCGCCGCCGGCAATGCCGAGGCACAAACAAAGCCGAAGCCCACCAAGCGCCGGCCGGGGACATCCAAGAAGGCCCCGCCGCCACCCCCCGCGCCCGTCGTGGCCCCTCCGGCCGACGATTTCGGCACCGATGAGCCGATGACGGGCGGTGACGCGCCGTCCTCCACGCCCGCCGCGAACACGGGCAGCGTGCCGCCCCCGTCCGACTACCGGGCGCGCGAGCCCATTCCGGACTCCGTGCTGGCGGATCCGGCCCCCGTGCCGCCGCCCCCGGCCCCGGTGGCCGCGCCCAAGCAGACCGCGGTGAAGCCCGCGCAGCAGGACCGGGTGCCCCCTTCGGCGCCCTTCACGGATCCCGCCTCGTCGCGGGCGCTGCCGCCGCCCTCGGGCCTGGCGGGCCTGGACCTGCCGGATCCCGCCGGGGATGCCTCCTCCATCGAGGACTCGGTGAACGCGCTGCTCAGCGAGGCGGTGGTGACGACCGCCTCCAAGCGCCGCCAGCGCATCAAGGACGTGCCCATGACGGTGGCGTGGATCCCCGCCGAGGAGCTGGAGGGCACGGGCGCCTTCACGCTCTGCGAGGCGATCCAGTACTTCCCCGGCCTGGAGTGCCGGCGTGGCTCCATGCGCAAGGCGGCGGTGAGCGCGCGCGGCCTTGGCTCCAACTACCTGTCCAACCGGCTGCTGCTCCTGAAGGACGGCCGGCCGCTGACGGACCCCTGGACGGGCCAGTTCTACGCGGATGAGACGACGCCGCTGTCGAACCTCAAGCAGGTGGAAGTGATTCGCGGCCCCGGCTCCTCGCTCTACGGCTCCAACGCCTTCAGCGGCGTCATCAACCTCATCGAGCGCCAGCCCTCGGACCTCATCAAGGAGGGCCGCAACGTGGGCTTCGACGGCCGCGTGCTGGCGGGGCAGGACAGCACCTTCCGCGTGAACGCCACGGCGGCGGGCCGGGGTGGCCCGGTGGAGGCGCTGGCCAGCTACTACGGCTTCGGCTCGGATGGCCCGCAGCTCTTCAACAACCCGCAGACGGGCTTGGTGGACACCAACCAGGACTCGCAGGTGCACCAGATCAGCGGCAAGGTGAAGGTGGGCGCGTTCGCGCTCGACGCGGACTTCACCGACGCGGAGATCGGCCGTCCCGGTGGCACGCAGATCTCCACCGTGGGCAACTGCGGCCGGTGCCACTACACGCCGAGCGACACCGAGAACGTGCAGAACCTCAACGCCGCGGCCCAGGTGGACAAGCAGGTGTCCGAAAACCTGCGCGTCTTCGGCCAGGCCTACACGCTCTACAAGCGGCGCGTCGTGGACCAGATGAACATGATCACCGGCAAGCTGGAGCCGGCGCTGGGCAAGCGCCGCCGCTACGGCGCCGAGGCGCGCGCGCTGCTCACCGCGGGCAACTTCAACGTCACCTTCGGCGGCGACGTGAAGGACGATCTCGTCAACAACCAGAACGTCCTGGCCGGGCTGACGATGGATGACACCACGCAGAGCATCCTCGGCGGCTTCGTGGACGCGGAGTACCGGCCGATGAGCCGCCTGGTGCTGGGCGCCGGCGTGCGCTACGACGCGTACCTCATCCCCGAGCAGGTGTGGACCGAGCGCACCAACCAGCTCTCGCCCCGCGCCAGCGTGGTGTTCCACGCGCTGCCGGAGCTCACGCTGCGCACGAACTACGGGCGCGCCTTCCGGGCCCCCACGCTCGCCGAGCTCGCCATCAACCAGCAGATGTACGCGGCCACGCTCCTGGGCAACTCCGCCCTCCGGGCCGAGACGCTGGACACCTACGAGGCGGCGGTGGACTACTGGGCCTTCGACCGGCGCATGCGCCTGACGGCCACGGGCTTCTACAACCGCGCCAAGAACTTCATCAACCAGAACCTCGTCTTCGGCTCCACCTCGCAGTTCCAGAACATCGGCGATGCGCAGGTGGTGGGCATCGAGGCGGAGGTGGCCGCGCAGCTGCCCGCCGCCAACTCCTCGTTCGACGTGGCCTACCAGTACCTGGATGCGAGATCCCAACCGTACGGGGACGGGCCGTCCGCCCAGCTCGACTACGCGCCGCGCCACCGCGTCTACGCGCGCGCCCGGACCAACATCGGCAAGGTGGGCTTCGCCGAGGTGTACGCCCTGTACGTGGGCCAGCGCTTCGATCCGGGCTTCCTCGTGGAGTCCACCGGCGAGGTCAGCCGCGTGAAGCTGCCGGACTACGTGACGGCGAGCGCCCGGGTGGGCGTGAACATCAACGAGGGCGTCTCCGTGTCGCTGCTGGGCACCAACCTGTTCGACTCCCAGTACGAGGAATCGCACGGCTTCCCGGCGCCGCCCCGCGGCGTCTACAGCGAACTCAAGCTTCGCTACTAATGCCCTTGAGAGCCCCGACCCAGGTGGGGCCCCCCCGCGGGCTCCTGCTGATTGCCGACCCCTCGCTGGCGCCCACGGTGCTCGAGCAGGTGGCCCCCACGCTCGCGCGCGGGGGGGTGGCCCTTCAGACGGGCCTCGACGGGGCGGAGGCGGCGCGCCATGCCCGGAGGCTCGTGCTGTTCGACGGGCTGCTGGGTCCGGCGCACGCCGACCTCCTGTCGCGTGAGCCGCCCGCGCTGCTCCTGGCCACCCGGGGCGCGGAGCGGGGGCCGACGGACTGGGAGGCGATGTTGCTGGGCGCGGTGCTGCGCGGGGGCTCCCTGGTTCCTGAGCAGGGGAGCGTGGTGCGCCAGCGGCTGACGCGCCTGGTGGACATCCAGCACGCGGCGGAGGCTGCCTCCATGGTGGTGGAGGAGGCAGGCGGCACGCGGACGGCGGCCACCCTGGCGGCGGATGTGCTGCACGAGCTGGCCGTCAATGCGATGTTGGATGCGCCCGTGGACGCGCAGGGGCAGCCGAAGTATGCCCACCGGCGCACCGAGGTGAAGGAGATCGACGCGGAGGATGCCTGCGAGCTGGCGCTGTCGGTGGCCGAGGGCCGCATCTATCTGGAGGCGGTGGACCGGTTCGGGCGGCTGACGCCCCGGCCGTTCGTGCAGGCGCTGGCCTCGTATGGCAAGCGGGTGCAGGTGAATGCCTCCGGCGGAGGCGCGGGACTGGGATTGCGGCGGATGATCGAGCACAGTGATGCCATTGCCGTGCACGTGAGCCAGGGGCGGGAGTCTCGGGTATTGTGCGCGGTGGACCTGGGTGAGGCGCGCCGCCGGGCCGCGCTCCCCAAATCGCTGCTGTTCTGCATGGAATGAGGGTAGGGACGGTGGAGAACCAGGGTTCGAACGCAAGCATCAGCCGATCCCGGGTGGGGAACATCTCCCACGTCCGGGTTTCTGGCGTCATCGACGAGACGTTCCCGCTGTCGTCCACCTCCCCGGACCTCACCGGCATCGTCATCGTCGATCTCGGGTGCGTGGACCGGATCAGCTCATTCGGTGTGCGCAAGTGGATCGAGTTCGCCTCCAAGCTCCCCAACGGCGCCATCAGCCTGTACGTGGTCTACGCCCCCCCGGTGGTGGTGGACCAACTCAACATGGTGGAGGGCTTCTCGGGCGTCTCGCGCGTCCTGTCGGTGCTGGCGCCCTACACCTGCCGCACGTGCAGCGAGGACCGGCTGCGCGCCATCAACCTCGTGGATGACGCGCAGCTCATCTCCGAGAACCGCGCCCCGGAGCACACCTGCCCGGTGTGCGCCCAGTCCCTGGAGTTCGCGGACCTTCCCAGCGAGTTCTTCGACTACGCGCGCAGGCAGCACCTGGGCACCGTGGACCCGGTGGTGCTGCGCTACCTGCGCCTGGCCGCCGCCTCCGAGCCCCTGGACCTGCCCTCGCACCTGAAGACGGTCCAGGACGACATCACCTACATCACCCTGGCGAGCGTCATCCGGGGCGACCTCAACGTGCGCCGGCTGGCCTCGGGCCTGGAGGGGCGCGTCGCGTTCGACTTCTCGCACGTGGCGAAGGTGGAGCTCGAGGGCGTGGTGAAGCTGGAGCAGGTGCTGGACACGGCCGCCAAGGGCGCCCAGGTGGTGCTCTGCCGGGTGCCGCCCTTGGTGATGGCCCCGCTGGCCAAGTCCGGCAAGCCGCTGCCGGCGCGCCTGCACTCCCTGTGGCTGCCGTACGAGTGCCAGAACTGCGGCCAGCTGCACCACCAGCGCGCCCACGCCGCGGACTTCGTCGAGCAGCTGCGCGCCAACGAGGGCCAGGAGCGCCCCTGCGTCATCTGCGGCGGCGCCTCGCGGCTGTCCAACATCCCCAACCTGACGCAGATGCTCGCGCGCCTGCCGATGACGGATCAGCCCCTGGAGGACGTGGAGGCGCTGGAGGCCAAGGCGCTCACCCAGTTCCTCTTCGGCGCCGTCAACGCCGAGGCCCAGGCCGCCGGCGGCGGCAACCACACGGACATCAGCAGCTCCCACGGCGGCAGCAAGCTGCAGATCATCCGCCGGCTGGGGCAGGGCGGCATGGCGGAGGTGTTCCTCGCCAAGCAGGTGGGCGTCAAAGGCTTCGAGAAGTTCGTGGTGATGAAGAAGATTCTCGCGCAGTTCGCCGAGAATCCCGAGTTCGTGGACATGCTCTTCGCCGAGGCCCGGGCGAACGCGCGGCTCACGCACCCCAACGTCGTGCAGACCTTCGACGTGGGCGTCACCGATGGCGTGGCGTACATCCTCATGGAGTACGTGCGCGGCCCGGACCTCAAGCGGCTGATGAACGACTTGCGGCGCAAGGGGCTGGCCCTGCCCATGGAGCACGCGCTGCGCATCGTCGCGGAGACGGCCGCGGGCCTGCACTACGCCCACAGCTACGTGGACCCGGCGGGCAACGCCCACCCGGTGGTGCACCGCGACGTGAGCCCTCACAACGTCCTCATCTCGCTCGATGGCGCCATCAAGCTGAGCGACTTCGGCATCGCCAAGGTGCAGGGCGAGGACCACACGCAGGCGGGCGTGCTCAAGGGGAAGATTTCCTACATCTCCCCGGAGGCGGCCGCGGGCCGTCCGCTGGACGCGCGCAACGACGTGTTCGCCCTGGGCGTGGTGCTCTTCGAGCTGCTCACCGGCACGCTGCCGTTCCGCCGGGACCATGACGCGGCCTCGCTCAACGCGGTGGTGCGCGAGCCGGCGCCCGTGCCCTCGCAGCTCAAGCCGAGCATTCCCCAGGACGTGTCGGACCTCATCCTGCGCGCCCTGGTGAAGGACCCCTCGCGGCGCACGCCCTCGGCGGCGGCGCTGCGGGAGGAAATCGAGGCGGTGATGGCCCACCACCGCCTCAACTCCTCGCCGGCCGCGGTGGCCCAGTTCTTCAAGGACACGCTGGCGGACCGGCTGGCCGAGTACGCCCCGGCCGTGGCCTCCTCGGGCTCGGGCTCGCACCCGCGCATCCCCTCGGGCGCCACGGATGCGTCCTCGGCGCGGCTCGCCGGGGCGGTGGCCAACTCGGGCACGGGCTCCGGCTCGCGCCAGAACCTGACGGGCTCGCGGCCCGGCACGGGGGCCACCGGCTCGCGCGCCTCGGGCAGTGGTCCCCGGGCCATTCCCCCCCCCGCGCCGCAGGCCGCGCCCACCGAGGGCGCGCCGAGCGCCTCCCGGGGCGAGGCCCGGTCCGCCGCGAGCCCCAGCCGTCCCAGCCAGGTCGCCATGCGCCCGGTGTCCCCGGCCACGGGGGCGCACCCCCCGGTGAGCAGCTCCACCCGCTCGGGCATCCGGGCCATGCCGCCCGCGGCCCCGCCGCCGCCCGCGGCCCCGGCCCGGCCGTCCACGATGGTGCCCTCGGTGGCCCCGCCGCCCGCCCGCGCCAGCACGCAGATGCCCTCCGTTCAGGGGAGCGTCCCGCGTTCCACCCAGCAGATCCCCACGCAGTCTCCCCCCTCGCGGATGGCCATCCCGGCGGTCGCGCCCGCCCCGGCGCCCCTGCCGCCCCCGGCCCCGGTGCCCGCGGCTTCTCCCCTGTCCCAGGTGTCTCCGGCCGCCGTGGCGGCCCCGCGGCGCTCGCCCCGCCTGTGGATCGCCCTGACCGTGGGGGCCGTGGTGCTGGCCGCCGTGGGGGTGGGCGCCTTCTTCCTCTTCCCTTCGGAGGAGGGCATCCGGGTGGTCAACCTGCGGCGCGGCGAGCACCTCTACATCGACGGGCACCGGATCGAGGGCAACCTGCGCCTGACGCAGCCCGAGGAAGTGCTCGTCTCCACCGTGCTCCGGGGCCGGGTCCAGCGCTTCGGCCGGATGACGATCGAGGACCGCCTGGACGTGTACTCCATCCCCGAGGTGCCGATGATTTCGGGCAATACCCCCGGCACGCTGCTCTCGGAGCCCCTGCCAGGGTGCCAGCTGAAGGCGGGCGATAAGACGCTGTCCGGGGATGCGCCCCTGAAGCTGTCCATCGAGGCGAGCAAGGAGCTGCAGGTGCTCGTCTCCTGCCCGGGCCAGCCGGAGCGCTCGCAGTGGGTGATGGCGGTGCCCGGCCAGGAGGTCCAGCTGAAGCTCCGGGGCCAGCCGTGAGGCGCCCTATCCAGCAGGTGTGGTGCTCAATTCTCCAGGTTGGAGAAGTTGTGTTAATGTCCGTAACTCGACGTTCTGACGCATGGACTCGCCCGGGGCTCACGGCGGTCCGGTGGTCCTCGGGTTTGGCGCATCTTCTTTAGGGCAGGGTATGGTTAAAAAGATCCTGATCGGCATAGGTGGATTGGTCGCGCTGGTGGTGGTGGCGGCCGTGGCGTTGTTCCTGGTGGCGAGCTCGAAGCTCTCGGCGACCGTCGAGGCGCCGCTGCCCCCCATTACCGCGGCCACGGACGCGCAGAGCCTCGCGCGCGGCAAGCACATCTTCGAGACCATCTGTTACGACTGCCACGTGCAGGACAGCAGCAACCGCGCCGCGGGTGGCGTGATGCCGGACCTGCCGAAGGCCTTCGGCGCCGTCATCACGGCGAACCTGACGTCGCACCCGACGGCGGGCATCCAGGGCGTGTCGGATGGGCACCTTGCCCGGGCGATCCGCTTTGGCGTCCGCCGGGATGGGCATCGCATGGTGACGATGCCGCTGTTCGGCATGTCGGACGAGGATCTCTCGGCGGTGCTGGGCTTCCTGCGCTCCAACGACGAGATTGTCGCCCCGGATGAGCGGGTGCAGCCCGCCCCCCAGCTGTCGCCGGTGGGCAAGCTCGCGCTCGGCATGGGCCTGGCGCCGGTTCCTACCTGGCCCGCCTCGGGCATCAAGGCGCCTCCCAAGGGGCCCACCGTGGAGTACGGCGCCTACCTGGCCAACGAAGTCTACGTGTGCGCCGAGTGCCACACGCCCGGCGTGGACGGCGCGAAGGCGCGCGGGCCGGACGCCTTCAAGGGCGGCTTCAAGTTCGTGGACACCCCCGAGGGCGGCATCTACTCCACCAACATCACCTTCGGGGAGACGGGCCTGGCGAAGTACACCCTGCCGGAGTTCTCCCGCGCGCTGCAGCACGGCATCAACCGGGAGGGCATCCCCCTGCGCCTGCCGATGGTGCGCGTGCGCAACCTGGACGACGTGGACGTGCAGGCGCTCTACACCTTCCTCCAGTCGGTGCCCAAGGCGGAGGCCACGCTGCCCGCGGACGCCGCGCCGCGCGTGAAGGCCAACCTCAGCGCCGGGCCCGAGAAGCTCTTCAGCCAGCTGGGCTGCGAGCTGTGCCACGGCCAGGGCGCCAAGTACCACGAGCGCATCAAGCCCGCGGTGGGCAAGCCCGCCGCCGAGGTGGCCCGGTGGATCCGCAACCCGGAGGCCACGCTGCCGGGCACCCAGATGCCCACCTACCACGATCTGCTCAACGACGAGCAGGCGCTGGAGCTGGCCACCTGGGTCCAGACCTACGCCGCCAAGATTCCGTAAAGGGCAGGGGAGCCTCGCACTCCCCACCGCCCCCCCGCTTCACTGAACCTTTCCCCTCCCGCAGTCCGCAGTCTCAGTGCTCATGAAACGCTCCTCTCTGCTGACCGGTGCACTCTGTGCACTTCTGGTACCTGCTGCCGGTTGTGATCTGCTCTCGGTGAGTGACAACGAGAATGCCTCGGGACGGGGAGCCAAGGTGTTTGACCCCTACCAGGCGGCCGCCTCGGGGGCCATCCGCCTGAGCCTGCAGCAGTTCAACGGCTGCGCGGTGATGCCCGATGGGCAGATGGGCGCCAAGGGCGACTCGCCCGTGCCGGACAGCTACCCCACGCTGTGCCCCAGCCTGGCCACGCCCCTGAACGAGCCGACGGCCACGCTGGTGCCCCCCACGGGCCGGCTGCGCATCCAGGGCCGCACGAAGTACTTCCTCAACCAGTTCACCATCACCGACACCGTCGTGGATGTGGAGTCGCACAAGAACGCCGGGGACCTGGCCGAGCCCGTGCGGTGGATCAAGACGCAGTCCCGGTTCAAGAACCTGAACTGGAGCAACCTGGGCCAGGTGGCGGACGAGTGGAAGTTCATCCCCGCGGTGCCCGGCTCCACCCAGGACTCGTGGGCGCGCCAGGTGCTCTTCGACAACGCGGACTGGCGCAAGGTGCGGGGCGACGGGTTCAAGGTCGAGATCCTCAACGCGGACGGCACCGTGGTGGGCACGCCGGTGAGCTACGAGCGCGCCGAGTTCGTCACCGACACCTCGTCGGCCGGCCACTCGCGCATCATGTGGCGCATGGAGCGGGTGATGCCGCCCCAGTTCCCCGGCGATACGGCGGTGCACCCCACGCCGCAGCTGCCGGGCTGGCCGCCGTCGCCCCCGGTGTTCCGCACCATGGTGCGCCTGGACTTCGTGGGCAGCACCAACCCCTTCAAGACCTTCGACGTGCCGGACCTGCGCGGCCCGGGCGCCCTCCGCGTGACGTGGAGCCAGCTGCCGGACGAGCCGTTCTACTTCCCGGTGGACTTCGTGCCGCCCTCCGAGGTGGAGCCGGGGTGCACGGATGACGCGGGCAACCCCACCACGTGCGGCTTCGGTCTGGATCCGCGCCTGAAGCTCTCCAAGCCCGCCAACGGCAAGTTCTACATGCCGGGCGAGACGATGAACCTCTTCGTGGACATCCGCGACAACGAGGGCAACCGCCTGCACAACGCGCAGATGCTGCCCAGCGGCTTCGAGGCCATCACCGGCAAGAGCAACGGCCTGCTCTACACGCAGATCCCCTTCCTGGACACCCTGCTCGAGTACGACATGGTCCCGGCGGTGCAGATCGCCGGCCCCCTGCACAAGATGACGCCGCGCAGCAACCCCACCGAGAAGTCCCCGTTCTTCGGGCCGGACTTCTTCTGGGCGCTGGTGGATGAGCCGGCCACGGTGCGGCTGCCCACCGGCCAGCACTTCATGCAGTGGCCCACGCGTGTCACCCGCACGCTGCCCACCACCGCGGAGCCCGGCACGTACGTGGCCCTCATCAAGAGCAACCGCTACTTCATGGGCGAGCGCACCTCGAAGTTGAACCCCTTCTTCTTCCAGGTGGGCCAGGAGGAGCGCACCACCTATCCGAACGCGGTGGGCAACTGCCAGATCTGCCACCGCGGCGTGCTGTCGCTGGACAACCTGCGCCACGGCCTGTCGGTGGACCACGTGGAGAGCTGCAAGGTGTGCCACTCGTTCAACAACGACCTGTACAACCGGCCCCAGGACTTCGTGCACAAGATTCACATGAGCTCGCCGCGCTACCCCTCCGACAAGGGCGACTGCACCATGTGCCACCTGACGCGGGAGAGCGCGCTGCGGCCCAGCATCACCGTGTGCGCCTCGTGCCACCCCTCGGCGCACGACAACCAGTACTTCCAGGTGAAGTTCTCCAACACGGGTGAGCCGAGCCGCTTCGGCAACTGCGCCCAGAGCTGCCACGTGGACACGCCCCCCAAGGGCCACATCCTCCCCGCGAACTGATTGAAGGATTCCTTCCCGCCATGAACCGAACCCTTCGCTACGGAACCCTCCTGGCCGGCTCGCTGCTGCTGGGAGCCTGCGGCTCGGATGATGCGCCGCCCGACTCCACCCTCTACCCCACGCCGGAATACGTCGATGACGATCCGGCGCAGTCCACCTCGCAGCTGTCGGGCTTCGCGTGGGACCCGGAGGCCTTCTTCCTCAACCTGGTGAGCTGCCCGTTCCCGGACATCCGCTGCGCGCCGTTCCTGCTGGACCAGGGGCCGCTGTACGGCTTCTCCGCCATGCAGAAGTCCTCCATCGTCGCGTTTGATCCCGTCACGGGCGGGCCCACCGGCGAGCCGGTCCAGTCGGATGACCTGGGCGTGTGGTCGCTGTACGGCGTGCCCAGCCGCTCCACCGTGCCGTACTTCGTGACGGCGATGCCCACCGGCTCGCTGAGCCCCGCCGCCCAAGTCCCCAAGGGCAGCTACTTGACCACCGTCACGCTGCGTCCCGTGGTGACCCACAACAGCGTGTGCCACGTGCAGGAGGCCGCCAGCATCAGCACGGTGGGCATCCTGGAGGCGGTGGCCAAGCGCCTGACCGCTAACGGCACCAACACCACGGTGGCGGACTTCGTCAACCCCCGGCGCTTCGCGAGCGTGGTGGTCTTCTGGAACTACCAGCCGGGCTCGCCGCTGCTGCGCGCACCCGCCAGCTGCACCACCGTCAAGGCCACCGTCAACAACACCCCCGTGGGCGAGTCGTACAACGTGAACTGGGCGCCTCCGGGCGTGCTGCCCCCGTTCCTGCAGCAGTCCACGCGCGGCTACTTCGTGGATGATCAGCCCGCCACGGATGGCTCGGGCACCAAGGTGAGCGGCATGGGCATCACCGTGTTCCTGCTGCGTGCCAGCACGAGCGCGCCCCCGCAGGAGATCACCTTCAACCTGGTGGATCCGACGCCGCCGTATGATCCCGCCAACGACACCCTGGTGCCGGACCCGGACCCGACGGCGAATCCGTGCGCCCTGAAGAACCGGGTGAAGGACAAGGGCCAGATCAAGGGCGAGCAGTTCAACCCGTGGCGCTTCCAGACCATCGCCGCGCCGCCCATGCCCGGCGTCATCACCTTCGCGGGCAACCAGCTGTGGCGCAAGGACCAGCCCAACGGGCCCGAGGGCGCCGTGTCGCCCAACCTCTGCCTGCCCCTGCCGGCCCCCTGAGCGGGGGCCCCACTGGGGCGTAGGCCAGGCCTGTCCGCTCGCGCGGGCAGGCCTGTTTCATTTCCGGGAACCGCCGCGCGAGGTGCTCAGGAGGGGCGCGGCTTGTCGAACCACTTCGGCCCTTCGTCGGGCACCTCGGCCGGCGCGGACTGCGCGGCGCCGGTGCGCTCCTTCCAGCGATGCACCACATCGATGCCCTGGCGCTTGCGGCTGGCCAGGTGCTTGAACCACCGCTCGTCCATCTGCGTCAGCTCGATGTAGTTGCCGTCCGGATCCCGGATCGCCGTCATGCGGATGAAGTCCTCGGCCTGCATGGGCGGGTACGTCACCTCGACGCCGCGCTCGCGCAGCGCCTTCACCAGCCCATCCAGGTCGAACACGGTGAAGGCGAACTTCACCTGCCCGTGGCCCACCCGGGCGCCGCGGTCCAGGTGCTTCTTGGGCTCGGGGAAGATGGCGAAGTGGATGTCGCCGATCTCGCAGGCGTAGTGGACGTCGGAGTCCGGGTGGATCTCCTCCTCCAAGGGCAGGCCCAGCGTGTCGCGGTAGAACGCGGCCAGCCGGCGCGTGTCCTTCGAGACGAGCACGATGGCCGAGAAGAACTCCAGCTTTTCCATGGGGGTCAGGGGGGGAGGGCTCATGCCGGGCTTGCCTCGATGATGGAGACACCCGAGGGGGTGGCAATCACCCGATCGAGCGTCAATCCGTTGTCTGCCATCAGTGACTTCCAATGCTCCAGGGTCCGCTCTTGCCCCCCACAGACCACCAGCATCTCGAGGTCCAATAGCTTGCCGGGGGAGAACGTGTCTCCGGCCGGGAGCACGTACTCGATGGCGAGCAGCCGGCCCCGGTGCGGGAGCTGGGCCCGGCAGGCGCGGAGCACCTTGCCCGCCTGGGCATCATTCCAGTCATGCAGGATGTGCTTCAGCAGGTAGGCATCTCCTCCGGCGGGGACCGTCTCGAAGAAGCTGCCGCTCTGGTACTCGATGCGGCCCTCCAGGCGCGTGCCCTTCAGCCGGGCGCGCGCCTGCTCCAGCGCCGCGGGCCGGTCGAAGAGCACGCCTTGGACCGAGCCATGGGCCTCGAGCACGTGCTGGAGCAGTACGCCTTCGCCGCCCCCGACGTCCACCACGCGCCCGAACGCCGAGAAGTCATAGCTCTGCACGATGGCCTTCACCGCCAGGGAGGACATCTCCGCCATCGCCGAGTTGAAGAGGGTGGAGGCCTCGGGCTGCCGGTCCAGGAACTCGAACAGCGGCAGCTGGTGCGCCACCTCGAAGGCCGTTTGCCCCGTGCGAACGTTCTCGGAGAGGCCCCCCCACGCGTTCCAGTGCCAGGCCTCGCCCTGCATGACGGCCCAGTGGTACAGGCTGTCGGGGCGGTCCGAGCGCAGGTGCTCGGACATGGGCGTGAGCGTGAACTGGTCCGGCTCCACTTCGCTGAAGACCCCGAACATGGCCAGGCTGCGCAGCAGCCGGCGGGTGCTCTGCGGGTCGGTCCCAGCACGCCGGGCCAGCTCGTCCACCGGCAGCGGCCCCGCCGCCAGAAAGTCCGCCAGCCGCAGCTTCGCGGCGGCATGGAGCGCCTGGGTAATCCACGCGCCATTCAGCAGTTGGAGCAGGGCCACTCGCGGCCGGGGGGAACGTTCTCCCATGCAGGATTCCTGACGCGACGAGGGCCGCCGTCAAACGATGCAAGACAAGTATAAGCCAAGGTCAACGACGCTGAACAGGCCACTGCTGCATCGGAAGGGTCCGAATGGCACGCATCGCGGTGATTCCAGGCGACGGGGTGGGGGCCGAGGTGATGGCTCCCACGCTGCGCATCCTCCAGGCGCTGGATGTCTCGGAGGGGCTGGGGCTGGTGTTTGACACCTTCGACTTCGGGGCGGAGCGATACCTTGAAACAGGGGTGGGGCTGCCCGCGGGGCAGCTTGAGACATTTCGCCGTGAGTACGACGCCATCCTGCTGGGGGCCATCGGGGATGCGCGCGTGCCGGACGGGGCCCATGCGCGGGAGATTCTCCTGGGCCTGCGCTTCGGGCTGGACCTCTACATCAACTTCCGGCCGTGCCGTCTCTACGCGGAATCCCTCAGTCCCCTGAAGGGCAAGCGCGAGGGGCAGATCGACTTCGTGGTGTTCCGGGAGAACACGGAGGGGCCCTACACCGGCATCGGGGGCTTCCAGAAGCCCGGGACGGGGGATGAGGTGGCGGTCTCCACGGAGCTCAGTACGCGCAAGGGGGTGGAGCGCATCATTCGCGCCGCATTCGCGTGGGCCCAGAAGAAGGGCAAGCGCAGCGTGGTGCTCGGGGACAAGTCCAATGCCATCCCCGCCCACCAGCTCTGGCTGCGCGTGTTCCGGGAGGTGGCCGCCGGGTACCCGGAGCTCGAAGCGCGCCACCTGTACGTGGACAACCTGGCGCTCCAGCTCGTGCAGCGGCCCGAGACCTTCGAGGTCATCGTCACCACGAACCTCTTCGGCGACATCCTCACGGACCTGGGGGCCGCGCTGGTGGGCGGGCTGGGGCTGAGCGCCTCGGCCAACCTCAACCCGGACTCCACGCCGCTCTTCGAGCCGGTCCACGGCTCCGCGCCGGACCTCGTGGGCCAGGGGCGGGTGAACCCCATGGCCATGTTCCTGACGGCCGGGTTGATGCTGGAGGAGCTGGGCCATCCGCGGACGGCGGCCCGGCTGGAGAACGCCGTCCTCCGGGCGATCCGCGCGGGGCAGGTGACGAGGGACCTGGGCGGGACGCTCTCCACCACCGGGGTGATGGAGGCGGTGCTGCGGCACCTGGAGACCCCCGCGTAGGGGCTACCCGGCGGTCTGCTTCCGGTAGTGGCAGGCGTCCACCGCCTGGAGAATCTCCTCCTCGCGGGGGAGGCTGTCGCGGCCCTTGGCCCAGGCGAGCAGCTCCTGGCAGAGCGGCTCGTCCGAGGGCAGCCCGCGCGACTCGAGCCAGAAGCGCACGTTGCTCAGCCCGCTCATGAAGCCCACCTCGATGCGCTGCTCGCGGCCGAACTCCCGGGCGGGGATGCTGGAGTAGAGGTGGTCGGCGAGCCGGCCATCGTCCCGCCCCAGGGCCTTGATGATGGCGGAGGCGTGGACGCCCGTGCCGGTGCGGAAGGCATCCCGGCCGGAGAGGGGGTGGTTGAAGGGGATGGGGATGCGCAAGGCCTCGGAGACCTTGCGCGTGTAGTCGGCCAGCCGGGACAAGTCGTGCTCGTACCAGCCCAGCAGCTTGAGGTTGAGCAGCAGCACGTCCATGGCGGTGTTGCCCACGCGCTCGCCCACGCCCAGCCCGCAGGCCTGGAGCCGGTCCGCCCCCGCGCTCAGCGCCGCCAGGGCGTTGTCCAGGCTCAGCCCCCGGTCATTGTGGCCGTGCCACTCCACCTGGCCCGGCACGCCCGTGCTGGCGATGAGCCGCCGGGTCCACCGCACCAGCGCCCGGGCCCCCGCCGGGGTGGCATGCCCCACGGTGTCGCAGAGCACGAGCCGGCGGGCCCCGTGGCCCAGGGCCGTGCGGAAGAGCGGGTCTAGGATCTCGGGGGACGCGCGGCTCGTGTCCTCCGTGACGAAGGCGACCTCCAGGCCCTCGCGCACCGCGAGGCTGATGGCGCTGGCGGAGGCCTTGGCCAGGAAGTCCAGGTTCCACCCCTCGGCCCACTGCCGGAGCGTCGAGGCGCCGATGAAGACGTAGAGCACCACCGGCATGCCGCCCTGCTGGACCACGTCCAAGGCCTTCTCGACATCGCCGAGCACCGTGCGCGCCGCCACGGCGGGGGTGAGGGTCAGCCGCCGTGCCTGGATGTGGCGGCTCATCGCCACGGCGTCCGCCAGGGCCCGGGGGCTGGAGCAGGGCATGCCGAGGTTCACCGAGTCCACGCCGATGGCCTGGATGAGCTCCAGCAGCTCCAGCTTGTCCTCCAGGGAGGGGTGGGTCGCGGAGGGCGACTGGATGCCGTCGCGCAGCGTCTCGTCGATCAGCCCGAAGGGCTGCGGGGGACGGGGGGCCGCCTCGGCCTGGTTCCAGTCGTAGATGAGCGACTCCGGAGACGCCGGAGGGCTGCCATCCGGGGCCGGAGCGCGAGGGCTGGAAGGGGTGGACGGTCCGCTCATGGTGGCTCTCGATTCACTGCGTGCTCAGGGCCTCGAAGACCCGGGGGCCGTGCCGCTCGATGGCCGCGGTGAGCCCGCCTTCTTGGTGCAGCGCCTGCACGATGGCGCTGGGCCGCTCCGCCTCGAAGGTCTGCCCCGAGGCCAGGTGGCGCACGGTGCCGGCCGCGAGGTCCACCTCCAGCGCCGCGTCTTCCTCCACGAGCGCGTGGAACGCGGGCGCCTTCACCACGAGGTAGGGGAGCCCCTCGTTGACGAGGTTTCGCTTGTGGATGAAGCCATAGCTGCGCGCGATGACGGCCTGGATGCCCGCGCCCTGGAGCGCCCACACCGCGTGCTCGCGGGAGCTGCCCGAGCCCCAGCCCTCGCCGGCCACCACCAGCGTCTGGCCCGCCTGCGCCCGCGCGTGGAACTCCGGCCGGACGTGGTGGAAGGCATGGCGGCCAATCTCCTCCATGTCCATGAGGTGGCAGAACTCGCCGGGGATGATGGCGTCCGTGTCCACGTGGTCGCCGAACCGCTGCACCCGGCCCGCGAGCCGCGTGCGCCCCTGTGAGGACGGTGAGGACGCCGGCGCCAGGGCGTTCTCCACGGCCACGGCGGGCTCGGTGAGGCGCACCTCGATGGGACGGGACGGGTCCGGGCGTCCCAGGAGCTGAAGGAACCGGCCGCGATCGATGCGCGCCAGGAGGGGACGGGGATCGGCCACCGCCATCGTCACCGAGGAGGCCGCCACGGTGGCTGCCGAGGCCAGCCACGCCAGCGAGCCTGCCCCCATGCGGTTCTCGTAGTTGCGGTTCTGCGAGGTCAACCACACCTCGCCGGGCCGGGCCTTCTCGGAGGCGACGCCCAGGCACATGGAGCAGCCGGGCGCGCCCGTGCGGAAGCCGGCCCGCTCGTAGACGGCCCAGAGCCCGGTTTGGCGCAGGCGCGCGGCGATGGAGAGATCTCCCGGCACCATCAGCTTCCGGGGGGAGACAGGCAGCGGCGAGCGGCCCTGGAGGGCCTGTTCGAGGACGAGCGCGGCCAGCACCAGCTCCTCCTCCGAGGTGGTGCAGGCGCCGATGAAGCAGCCATCCAGCGCCATGCCCACCGCCCCCTCCACCTCCATCACGTTGTCGGGGGAGAAGGGCTTGGCCAGCAGCGGCCCCAGCCGGTCCAAGTGGATGCGGTGCCGCGCCACGTAGGGCGCATCCGGGTCGGCCTGGAAGTAGAGCGCCTCGTCCTTGTGCCTGCTGCGCTGGGAGAGCCAGCGGGCCGCCGTCTCGTCCGCCTCGAAGATGCCGTTGAGCCCGCCGAACTCCGCCGTCATGTTGGCGATGGTGAAGCGCATGTCCGTGGAGAAGGCGCGCACGGCGGAGCCCCGGTACTCCACGCTGCGCTCCAGGGCCACGGTGTTGCGGCCCAGGTCCCCCAGCGTCTTCAGGATGATGTCCTTGCCGCCGATGCCGAAGGCGGGCGCGCCCTCGTATTCGACGGCGATGGCCTCGGGGACTTCGAGCCAGGATTGGCCCAGCACCAGGGCCGCCGTGACGTCCGCGCCCCCCAGGCCGATGGAGAACGCGCCCAGGCCGCCGTGCGAGGAGGTATGGGAGTCGGCGCCGAGCACCACCTGGCCCGGCTGGACCAGCTCCCGGTAGAACTTCGTGTGCAGGATGGTGACGTTGGCGTCCTGGAAGTGCCGCAGTCCCGCCTCCTGGGCGAACGCGCGGGCCTGGGCGGTGAGCCGCTGGGCCTTCGCATCCGTGCGCAGCGTCACCTCGTCCACCGTGTGGTCCACCGCGAGGAAGAAGCGGTCCGGATCATGAACCCCCGGGCGGCCCAGCCGCTGGTAGGTCCGCTCCATGCCGTTCCAGGCCAGCTCGCTGGCCAGCGTCCAGTCCACCCGGAGCTGGAGGATGTCGCCCGCCTGCACCCAGGGCCGGGACAGCCCCCGCGCATGGTGCGCGAGGATCTTCTGGGTGAGCGTCATCGGGGGACGGTGGGGCGCCTGGTGCATGGCCCTAGCCCTCACTCCGGGAGCCGCGCAGGGCCCGCCGGAGTTCCTCTCGCTGCTCGGCGAGGTGCCAGGGCTCTTCCGCGTAGACATCGTCGAAGAGGGACTCCGGCGGCACCGGGGGCAGGGCTTCCGCCTCGCTCAGGGCCGCGTGAAGCTCCGAGAGCAGCTCGCCACGCAGGGCCTCGTCCCGGGCCGCGTCCCACGCCTGGCGCTCGATGAGGCGGGCCCGGAGCCGCTCGATCGGGTCCTTCGCCTTCCAGGCCTGGACCTCCTGGGGGTCCTGGTAGAGCGTGGGATCGTCCGACGATGAGTGCGCGCTCACCCGGTAAGTGAGCGCCTCGATGAACGTGGGCCCCTGACCCGCCCGGGCGCGGGCCACCGCCGTGGCCGTGGTGGCATACACGGCCTCCGCGTCATTGCCATCCACGCGCACGCCCGGGAAGCCGTAGGCGGAGGCCTTGAGGGCAAGGGTCTCGCTGCGCGTCTGCTGGGAGACGTGCAGGGAGATGGACCAGTGGTTGTTCTGGCAGAGGAAGATGACGGGGGCCTGGAGCACGCCGGCGAAGTTCATCGCGGAGTGGAAGTCGCCCGTGGAGGTCGCCCCATCGCCGAGGCAGGCCAGCACCACCGTGTCATGCCCCTTGCTCCGGGCCGCCCAGGCCGCGCCCACCGCCTGGGGCAGCTGCGTGCCGATGCACGAGGACCAGCTCACCTGATTCACCCGGCGCGAGGACTGGTGGGCGGGCATCTGCCGGCCCTTCGCCTCGTCTCCCGCGTTGCCGAAGAGCTGCGCGAGGTAGGGCACCAGTGGGTAGCCCCGCAGCAGCATGGCCGCGTTCTCCCGGAGCCCCGGGAAGAGCCAGTCCGAGGGCCGCAGCGCGAAGGCGCTCGCGATGCACGTGGCCTCCTGGCCGATGCCCGTACCGTAGAAGGAGATGCGTCCCTGCCGCTGCAGGGACACCATGCGCTCGTCCAGCAACCGGCTCTGGATCATGGCCCGGTACACCGTGACGAGCTGGGCTTCGGTGAGTTCGCGGGGCTCGAAGGGCGTCATGAGAGGCTCCGGGCGCGAGGGGACCTCAGGCCTGGAAGGCCACGGTCTCCTGGATGCCTTGGAGGATGCGGGGGGCGCGGGGGAGGTAGTCCTGCTCCAGGGCGTAGGGAAAGGGGGTGTCCCAGCCGGTGACGCGCCGCACGGGGGCTTCGAGCGACAGAAAGCAGCGCTCCTGAATCAACGCCACCAGCTCCGCGCCCAGGCCACACGTCCGGGGCGCCTCGTGCACGATGAGGGCGCGGCCCGTCTTGCGGACACTCTCCTGCACACACGCGATGTCCAGCGGCCAGAGCGTCCGCAGATCGATGAGCTCGCAGTCGATGCCCTGGGCCAGGGCCTGCGCGGTGGCTGCCTCCGCCTCGTGGATCATGGCCCCCCAGGCGATGACGGTGAGCGCGTGTCCGGGGCGGAGCACCTGGGCCTTGCCAAGCTCCACGGTGTAGTCGCCCTCGGGCACCTCCTGCCGCTGCGAGCGGTAGAGGCGCTTGGGCTCGAAGAAGAGGATGGGGTCCGGCTGGCGGAGCGCCGCGAGCAGCAGCCCCTTGGCGTCATACGGGCTGGAGGGCACCACCACCTTCAGGCCCGCGGTGTGGATGAAGAGCGCCTCGGGGCTCTGCGAGTGGTAGAGCCCGCCCTTGCCGGTGCCGCCATAGGGTGCGCGGATGACCATGGGCGCGGCGTACTGCCCGCCCGAGCGGTAGCGCAGCTTCGCCAGCTCATTGACGAGCTGATCCATGGCGGGGAACAGGAAGTCGGCGAACTGGATCTCCGGCACGGGCTTCAGCCCGTAGAGCGCCATGCCAATGGCGGCGCCGATGATGCCGCCCTCGGACAGCGGGGTGTCCACGACGCGCCCGGGACCGAACTCCTCCTGCAAGCCCGCGGTGGCGCGGAAGACGCCACCCAGGCGCCCCACGTCCTCGCCCAGCACGACGAGGTCGGGGTTGCGCCGCATCTCCAGCTTGAGCGCATCGTTCACGGCTTGGACGAGGCTCAGAAGGGGCATCGGCTGCGTCAGCTTACCGCGCGGCGAGGCGGCAAGGGCCCTCCGGTCGCAGCCGCCGTTCAGTCATGGACAGGACGCGCGCACCAGCGACCAGTCGAGGCAGGAGAGCAGGGTGGAGAGGAAGCGCTGCGTCTGCTCGGACGTCCCCACGGTCACGCGCAGCCAGCCGCGCATGCCGTACTCGGTGCCCGGGCGCACCCGGACGCCCTGCTCCGCGAGCCGCTCCACCAGCGACACGTCATCGCCCCCGCACTGAATCATCACGAAGTTGGTGACCGAGGGGATGTAGTGCAGCCCCTCGCGATCCAGTGCGGCGCACAGCTCCGAGCGGACCTGCTCGTTGAGCACGCGCACGGCGGCCACGTGCGTCCGGTCATCGAGCGCCGCCTGCGCGGCCACCTGCGCCAGGGAGCTGACCGCGAACGGATCCCTCAACTGGCGCAGCATGGCGGCCACCTGGGGCTGCGCAATGCCATAGCCGATGCGCAGCCCCGCGAGGCCGTGCACCTTCGAGAAGGTGCGCAGCACCACCAGGTTGTGCCCCTTGCGGATCCAGTCGATGCCGTTGGGCAGCCCCGGCCCCTCGGCATACTCGTAATAGGCCTCGTCGATGACGACCATGACGTGGGGAGGGACTTGATCCATGAAGGCATTGAGCTCCTCGCGCGACACCGGCCGCCCCGTGGGGTTGTTCGGGTTGCAGATGATGACGAGCCGCGTGGCAGGCCCGATGGCCTGGCCCATGGCCGTCAGATCATGGCGGTGATCCGCGGTGAGGGGTACCGCGATGGGCCGGCCGCCTACCTTGTGAATCAACGCGCGGTACATGGGGTAGCTGGGCTCGGCGTGGATGGCCTCGCTGCCCGCGGGCATGCACGCCTCCACCAGCAGCCGCAGCACGCCGAAGGAGCCCGGCCCCAGCACCACGTGCGACGGGGTGAGCTTGTGCAGGCGCGCCAGGCGCTCCTCGGTGGCGAAGCAGTCCCGCTCTGGATAGCGGTTGATGCGCAGCAGTGCGTCCTGGATGGCTTTGCTGGCGCGGCGCGAGGGCCCGAGGGGGTTCTCGTTCGAGGCCAACTCCAGGGTGAGGGGAACGTCCAGCGGGGGAAGAAGAACAGGCTTCATGGAGCTCCCAGGACGCGGAGGGCACTGTTTGGAATTCTCATCCAAACAAACCTTTGTTCAAGTCATTCTTGGAAGGGAAGAACAGCCAGGAAGGCGGGGGCCCCCCTGGCCCGCGCGCTGGCCGAATGCGTCAATCGTGTGTGCCGATGTGCTGTTCTCCATGGTGCGTACAGACCCAGAGGAAGGCACAGGAGCACGCCACCGCTCTGGCTTGAGGACAGCACCGGCCGCCGAAGTGCTCCGGCAAAGAGTCGTTGGTACTGGGGTCCTCTGAACCCACCTGAAACACGCGTGACCCAGGGGGGGCGGAGGAGTCCCGAGGTGAACCGCTGGAACCGCGCTCCGCGACGCTCCACGCTTGCTGCGCACCAGTCTCGAACATCGCTCCACCTCCCGACGGATGCGGAACAAGGTAAAGGGGATGTCCGACATTCGTTTGGCCAGGCAGGGGCATGTTCCAGCGCAGAAGGGTCATCGGCGTGATGGGCTCGGGCACCGCGGCGCACCGGGATCGGGTGGTGCCGCTCGCGAGGTGGATCGCCGAGCATGGGTATGACTTGCTCACCGGTGCGGGCCACGGGGTGATGCGGGCCGCGGCGGAGGCGTTCGTCGCCGTGGCGGGGCGCACGGGCATCTCCATCGGCATCGTCCCCGGCAAGGTCACCGCCCGGGGCTACCGGCCCCGGCCGGGCTATCCCAACCCGGGCATCGAGCTGCCCCTCTTCACTCACTTGCCGCTGAGCGGCAAACAGGGCCAGGCGCTGTCGAGCCGCAACCACCTCAATGTCCTGTCCGCCCAGGCGCTCGTCGTGCTGCCGGGCGGGGAGGGAACGCGGGCCGAGGCGGTGCTGGCGGCGCGCTACCGCCGGCCCACCATCCTGTTCGGCGAGGCGCGGGAGTTCCGGAGATTTCCGGAAGGGTTCGAGCGGGCCCCCTCCTTGGAGCGGGTTTGTGACTGGCTGCTGGGCGCGATGCGCTAGGGTGGCCCCGGGCGCCCCAGGCGGGGAGGCTCGCGGAGAACCTCCCAGGTGGGCGGTAGGGAACGGGGCCTGATATGATAGAGAGCGGACATTTCCGCTCCAGCGCCTCGGAGGTGGCATCTCGCCACCCTGGTTCTGGGCCGCGCCATGATCAGCTCAGACTATCCGCTGGCCAGTTGGTTTCTCGTCTTCGCCACCAGCTTCTTCCTGGTGGTGGTGGCGCTCCCGCTGCTGTTCATTCCGTTGACGTGGGCGCGCGTGTTCAGGTGGAAACTGCCCGAGGAGGGCAAGGACCTGACGGTCTACTTCGGCCGTTGCCTGGGGGCGGTGTCCCTGGCGATCATCATCGTCGTGGCCCAAGGCATCCCGGAGCCGAAGAGCAACCTGAAGCTGTTCGACCTCGTGGCCCTGACGGCCGGGCTGATGGTGGCCGTCCACGTGTGGGGCGCCCTCCGGCGCATCCAGCCCATGACGGAGACCATCGAAACGTTGTTTTGGGCCGCGGTGGTCTTCATGGCGCTCTGGCTGCGTTACTCCACGCTGGCGTGAGTGTATGAGCCTGGGCATGGACACCGGCCAGGCCCTGCGGCCCGCCAGCGAGCGGATGACCCTGGCGTCGCTGGCGCCCTATGTGCCGGCGGCGATCGTCCGGAAGCTGGCCCAGGGGGGCGGGGCGCCGCCTCCGCCCGTGGAGCCGGTGCGGGGGGCGAGCCTCCTGCTGGACATCGCGGGCTTCACGCCCATCGTGCTCTCGCTGAGCAGCGCCGGCCCGCGGGGCATCGACGCGCTCCAGCGGCTCCTGTCCAGCTACTTCTCCGCGGTGGTGGAGGGCATCCGGGACTTCGGCGGTGACATCTACCAGTTCGCTGGGGACTCGGTGCTGGCGCTCTTCGAGCCGGAGCGCGCCGAGCGGGACGAGGACGTGGTGCGCCGCGCAGCGCTCTGCGGGGCCTTCGTGCAGCGGAAGCTGGCCAGCTTTGGCAGCGTGGAGCTGCTGGGCAAGCACTTCACCCTGTCCTCGCGCGTGGGCGTGGGCTTTGGCGAGTGCCACCGCGTCACGCTCGGGGAGTCCGAGCAGTGGCTGCACCCGGCCCTCATTGGCCAGCCGATGGAGCAGGCCGTGGCCGCGGAGAAGAAGTCCCGGGGCGGCGAGGTATTCCTCAGCCAGGAGGCCAGCGCCCTGCTGCCGCCGGGCCTGCTCGGGGAGGCGCGCGGGGGCTCCTTCCAGTTCGTTCCCTCGTCGGCCATCGCCACGCAGCCTCCCCGGAACCTGTCGGTGGGCAGCGCGCTGATGCTGGGGCCCCGGGCGCGGATGATGCACCCGGAGCTGCAGCGCACGGCCATCAGCGCGCACCAGGGCTTCAGCGCGGACTTCCGCGAGCTCACCTGTGTCTTCGTGCGCGTGGGGACGCGGCGCTCGCATGACGAGGCCACGGAGTTCGTGCGCGAGCTGAACGCGTTCTTCACGTTCGCCCAGCGCGAGAGCAGCCTGCACGGCGGCGTGCTGCTCATGACGGACTTCACGGACAAGGGCAACGTCCTCTACATCGTCTTCGGGGCGCCGACGGCACAGGAGAACAAGGAGCTTTTGGCCTGCCACTTCGCCTCCAAGCTCCTGAAGGCGCAGGTGGCCTTCCCGTTCATCGAGGCGCTGCGCGTGGGCATCGCCACCGGGCATGCCTACTGGGGCGAGATGGGGGCCCCGTCCCGCAAGGGCTTCTGGGCCCTGGGCGAGGTGGTGAACCTCTCCGCCCGGCTGATGGCCTCGGTGCACGAGTCCGGCGTCCTGCTGGATGCGCAGACGGAGCGGAAGCTCCAGCGGGAGTTTGTCACCACGCACGTGGGGGATCTGGCGCTGCGGGGGATTCCCCGCCCGGTGCCGGCCTACCAGCTCCAGCCCGCGTCGCGGCAGGTGCGCAGCCTGCTGCTCAAGGGCAAGGGCGAGATCGTCGGCCGCCGCTCCGAGATGGAGCTGCTGCTCAAGGCGGTGGAGGAGTCTATCGCCGGGGCGGGGCGCGTCTGCATCGTCTCGGGCGAGGCGGGGATCGGCAAGTCCCGCCTGTCCAGCCGGCTCGTGGACGAGGCCGAGGCGCTGGGCGCGCGCACGCTGTACGGCATCTGCTACTCGTACGAGATGTTCACCCCCTTCTTCCCCTGGAAGGAGGTGCTGCTGCAGCTCTTCCAGCTCCACGGGGTGGACGAGCCCTCGGAGCAGCTCGCCCACGTCGAGCGCGAGTTCCAGGAGCTGGAGGGCGTGGGGCCCGAGTGGATTCCCGTGCTGGCGGGCATCATGGGCCTGTCCGTGATGGAGGACGAGCGGACGGCGGCGCTGGACGCGCGGCAGAAGAACCAGCAGGTCTTCCACATCATCCACCAGCTGCTGGACCGGCGCACGCAGCTCACCCCGCTGCTCCTGTTCTTCGAGGATCTGCACTGGGCGGACCGCATCTCGCTGGATCTCATCGAGTACGTGGCCACCCGGCTGGGGCCCTTGCGCCTCACGGTGCTGGTCACGATGCGGCCGAGCGAGGCGCTGCGCGCGTTGCAGTCCCTGGACAGCCTGCGCCGGGTGGACTTGTCGCACCTGAGCGAGGAGGACACGCGCGAGCTGCTGCGGCTCCACCTGAAGCTGGAGCCCCCCAACCTGGCGCTGGAGAGCCTGCTGCAGGCCAAGGTCCAGGGCAACCCGTTCTTCATCGAGTCGCTGGTGGAGGGGCTGGTGGAGGAGGGGCACCTGGAGGAAGGGCCGGACGGCAAGCGGGTGCTGCGCCGGGCGCTCCAGGACATCCGGATTCCGGACTCCATCCAGGACGTGGTGCTCAACCGCATCGATCTGCTGCCGGACATGGAGCGGCTCATCGTGAAGGTCGCCTCCGTCATCGGGCGCATCTTCTCGCTGGATGCCGTGCACGCGCTCCTGCCGGGCGCCATCGATCTGGACGAGGCGAAGCGGGCGATGAAGGCGCTCACCCACCTGGGGATGATTCTCCTGGAGGTGGAGGAGCCCTACACCTGCCTCTTCAAGCACATCGTCATCCGCGACGTGGCCTACAACACGCTGCTCGTGCGGCAGCGGGAGGATCTGCACCGGCGGCTGGCGCGATACCTGGAGCAGAAGGCGGCGGACAACCCCGTCAAGCCCGCGGGCATCCTCGCCTACCACTACCTGGCGGGGAACGACGAGAAGAAGGGCCTGGAGTACACGCTGGCCGCCGCGCGCGCCGCCAAGCGGCAGTACGCGAACGAGGAGGCCATCCACCACTACAACCGCGCCCTGGACTTGTTCTTCACCTCCGAGACGGGCGAGCGGGAGGAGATGCTGCTGCACACGCGGCAGATCATGGTGGAGCTGGCCGAGACGCTCCTGCAGGCGGGCCAGTACGCCTCCGCCATCCAGATGTTCGAGCAGTGCCTGTTCGACGAGACGCGGGATGACCGGCGCGCGGACATCCACATCGGGCTGGGGCGCGCCTTCCAGGAGAAGGGGGACTCCAGCCGGGCCATCCCCGAGCTGGAGCACGCGCTGAAGCTGCTGGGCAAGGGCGCCCCGCACACCAAGGTGGGGCTGGCGCTGCGCACCGGGGTGCAGTTCAGCATGCACGTGCTGAGTCAGGCGTTCCCGTGGCTCATCCGGCCCGTGCCGCAGCAGCGCCTGCCGCTCTACATCAAGCAGCTCAACACGCTCATCTCGCTCATCCGCATCTACTACTTCGCGGACCTGGCGAAGCTCTCCTGGGCGACGCTGGTGGCCATCAACATGGCCGAGCGCCTGCACTCGGACTACGGCCTGAGCCAGGCCAGCGGCTACTACGGCACCATGCTCTTCGGCGCAGGGCTGCTGGGGCGCTCCACGCGCTACCTGGACCGGGCCCTGGAGCACGGCCGGCAGTCGCGCGACGCGGTGGCCGAAGGCATCGCCCTGAGCCGCGTGGGCACCAACGCGCTCTTCCGCAACGAGCTGGATCAGGCGGTGAAGCTGCAGGAAGAGGCCGTGGGCGTGCTGCGCCAGGTGGGCGAGCGGTGGGAAGTCCAGACCGCGATGATGATCCTGGCCACCAGCCACTTCTTCGCCTCGCGCTTCGAGACCGCCGAGCAGGTGTTCCGGCAGATGGGCGAGCTGGGCTCGGAGCTCAACGCGCTGATGCACCAGGGGTGGGCCCACGCGTGGGTGCCGTTCTGCCAGTACCTGCGGGGCGAGGGCGAGGTGGAGGCGCTGAGCGCGGAGATGGAGAAGGGGCTGCGCATCAGCATCGAGGTGAAGGACCTGGCCAACCAGTGCGCGAGCCTCAACCACCTGGCCCAGCTCGCCGTGCGCGAGCACATGGTGGAGGAGTCAGCCCAGATGGCCGTGCGGGCCTTCGAGACCGTCTGGAGCTACCAGGTGCTCGTGCCGTTCCTGCAGATCGGCCTGGTGGACGCGGTGGAGGCGGCGCTCTTCGCCCTGGAGGAGGGCGCCACGTCGGTGCCCCGCGCGAAGCTGCTGCGGATTGTCCGGCTGGGCGGCTTCAAGGCGCGGGCCATCTCGCGGCTGTATCCTTATATGCGGGGCCCCGCCCAGCGGGTGACGGCCCGCGCGTTGCGGCTGCGCAAGGGCGTGGCCGCCGCCGAGCCTGCCTTCCAGCAGGCCCTCGACCTCCTGGAGAAGGGCCCCAACCGGTGGGAGACGGGCGTGGCGTGCTTCGATGCGGCGGTGGCCCTGCCGCACCGCCGCGCGGAGCTGCTCGCTCGCGCGCGGGAGATCTTCACCGCCATTGGCGCCCGGGCCGAGCTGCGCCGGGTGGAGCGGCTGGAGCAGGCGGATACCCCCAGCCTGCCCCGTCCCCGTCCGGCGCTCCCGGCCTCCTCGGAGCGCTCAGCTGAGCCGTTGGGGCTGTAGCCCCAGGGCCTTCATCTGCTGGGCGTCCCAGTCCTCGAGGGAGTCCATGCCGGCGATGTAGCGGCGCTCCTTGTTCTTCACGGGGTTGCGGATGCTGAGGATCTCCGGCCCGGAGAAGAACAGGGTGCTGCGGTAGCGCGGCATGTCGCTGCGCATCAGCCAGGCGCCGTAGTGCCGGACGATGTTGGGCAGCGTGCCCAGCGTGTCGCACAGCCGGGTGAAGTGCTCCACCACCTCGGAGGGGTGGAGGTTCTTCGGCCGGTGGCACAGGGTATAGCCGTCGTAGTCCCGGCTGATGCTGCCTGGCAGCAGGCGGCCCTCGGACTGCACCTCACGGAAGAAGGGCGTCTCCGGGTAGGGGCAGACGATGCCCAGGAACGTCACCGCGAAGTACTTCAGATCCGAGAGGTACTCGGGGAGCCGCTCCAGGTACTCGTTGGTGTCCCCGTCCGAGCCGACGATGAGGCCGAAGGACAGGACGATGCCGTGCGAGAAGGTGCGCCGGATGATGGCGTCCACCTCGCTCAGCTTGTTCTGGCCCTTGTTCATGGCCTTGAGCGACTCGGGGTTGAGCGACTCCATGCCGGTGTAGATGTAGCGGCACCCGGCCTGGGCCATCAGCCGCACGAGCGACTCATCCTTGAGGATGTTGAAGGTGAGCGCGCAGCCCCAGATCTTCTTCAAGGGGATGAGCGCCTCGCACAGCTCGCGCAGGTACTTGGGCGAGCCGCCCAGGTTGTTGTCCAGGAAGATGAAGACGTTGTCCATCGCCCCGAAGAAGTTCTTGTTCCACGTCATCTTCGTGCGGATCTCCTCGATGACCTGAGGAATGGCCCGGTAGCGGTAGCGCTCGTGGCCGGTGAGCACGCAGAAGTTGCAGCGGAAGGGACAGCCGCGCGAGGCCTCGATGCCTGCAAGGCGCACCCGGTTGTTCTTGAAGTCGATGAGATCATACCGGTACGGCTGGATGGCGTCCGGGCCCGAGGAGGGCAGGCTGTAGCGCTTCTGGAGCGTTCCCTTCTCGAAGTCCCGGAGGAGCGCCGGCACGTTGGGCTCCGGCTCGCCGGTGATGACGGCATCGAAATACTGCTCCGCGTCATCGGCGAAGTGGCCCGCGTGGCGGCCTCCCGCCACCGTCACCATGCCGCGCTGGCGGAAGAGCGTGGAGAGCACCTTCGTGTGCTCGTAGTAGGAGTGCAGATAGGAGAAGAAGACGAGATCCCAATGCCGGTCGAGCGGGATGTCCTGCTCCTTCTCGTTGAAGAGCTCGATCTCCGCGCCGGGAGGGCACAGGCCCGCGATGAGCTCCGGCACGGCCGATTGCATGATGGACGGCTCTTTGACGCGCCGCCGGGTGGGGTGGGTGTACGTCGCGATGATGGCGATCCGCATTGGAGGACAATGAAGGATGTTTCACGGGTGGCAAAAAGATGCGGCCCCCGTCCCTGGCGGAATGCCAGGACGGGTGTGGCAAAGTGCCAGGGTTCAGAAGGGTCTAGGGCGGGGGGGCTTCCGGGAGCATCCGGGTACGCAGGTTGCTAAGGGCTGGATGGACCGCCATGCGTCACACGCTGATTCCCATCCTTCTGTTGTGCGTGGCGCTGGCAAGCGTGGGAGCAGGCGTCCTCACGGTCATCCGGCATAACCGGGCCGAGCTGGTTCGGCAATTCACTGTGGATCGCCAGGCGCAGCTCACCGAGGCGACCCGGGGCGTGACGGACTCACTGGAGCAGATTGGCGAGGACCTGAACTTCGCCGGAGAGCTGCTCTCCCAGCCGGGCCCGCTGGAGGAGCACCGCCGGGAGCTGCGGGCGCTGCTGGAGGTCGTCGGGCAGTTCAAGGCCATCGCGGTCTACGACGCGCAAGGCACGGAGCGGCTGCGCCTGGTGGACCGGCGCGCGGAGCCCCGGGTGGCCCAGGGGCAGCTCTTTCCCCGGATGGCGGAGCTGGTGCCCCTGGCGCTCCAGAGCCTGCCGGGCGACATCACCAGCTCCCCGCCGCTCGAAGAGGCGGGGGGCGCCTGGCTGCGCGTCCTGGCCACCGCCATCCCCCGGGATGAAGGGGGCCCCGGGGGCGTGGTGGCGGTGCTGGTGGACATGGAGTCCTTCTTTCTCCCCTTGCGGATCGTCACCTCGGATTCCGAGGCGCGCCTGCTGCTCATCGGCGCCCACGGCCGCCCCAGCCCCGCGAGTGATCCGGTGCTGGCGGACTGGTACCAGCGGGTGGCGGGGGACACCGGGCCCATGACCCTGTATGCCTCGCTTGCTGAGAAAATGAGGAAGGGGGAGCGGGGCACGCTCTTGCTGGGGGAGCAGGAAGCGTTCCGGCTCGGGCTGGGCACCGCTGAGGCGGTGGCGGCCTTCACGCCCATTCCTCTCAAGGGGGGCAGTCACTGGTCGGCGGCCACCTTGGTGTCCACGGCCGCGCTGCGCTCGCATGAGCGGGGGCTCGTGCTGCGGCTGTCGCTGGCGGCGCTGCTGGTCGCGCTCTTTCTGGTCGCCTTTGGCGTCTACGTCGTGGTGGCCCAGCGCCGCGCGGTGGCGCTGCGGGAGAGCCGCCGGCACGCGGACCGGCTCGCGCACCTGCATGACAAGACGCAGAAGATCCTCGACCACATTCCCACCGGGGTGCTGGCGCTCACCGCCGAGGGCCGGGTGAGCGCGGTGAACCAGCCGCTGCGGGCCCGGCTGCCCCCGGACGCGATTGGCTCCCCGCTGGCCTCCACGTTTCCGCAGGCGCCGGAGCCGGTGGTGGCCCGGCTGACGGCGCTCGTGGAGGCCGCCGCGGGCGAGTCGCGGGTGCGCAGCCTGCTGGGCGAGCCGCTCACGCTGTTCGGCGAGGAAGGGCAGTACAACCTTCACGCCGTGCCGCTGGAGGCGAGGGATCCCGAGGTCCGCACGCTGCTGGTCATCGAGGATTTGAGCAACGTCCGGGCCCTGGAGACCCAGCTGCTGCGCGCCGAGAAGCTCGCCACGGTGGGGGTGCTCGCCGCGGGCATCGCCCACGAGATTGGCACGCCGCTGGGCGTGGTGCGGGGCCGCGCCGAGTATGTGCTCGGCAAGCTCGGCGCCGCGCATCCCCAGGCGGCGGGCGTGGGCGTCATCGTCGATCAGATTGACCAGGTGAGCCGGACCATCCGCCAGCTCCTGGACTTCTCGCGGCTGCAACCGGCGGTGGCGCGGCCCGTGGCCCTGAGCAGGCTCCTGCGCGACGTGTATGAGCTGCTGCGCCTGGAGGCGGAGCGGCGGCAGGTGGTGCTGGCGCTGGACGTGCCCGAGGGGCTGCCCCTGCTGGCCGCGGATCCCGATCAGCTCCAGCAGGCCCTGGTGAACCTGGTCCTCAACGCGTGCGACGCCTGCAGCGCGGGCGGGAGGGTGCAGCTGTCCGCGGCGGCTCCGGATGGCTCCCCGGCGGGGGCGTGGGGCTTCGTGACGCTGTCGGTGCGGGACGATGGGTGCGGCATCCCCGCAGAGAGCCGCAACCAGGTGTTTGATCCGTTCTTCACGACGAAGAAGCGGGGCCAGGGCACGGGGCTCGGCCTGGCGATCGTCGCGCAGATTGTCCGCAACCACGGGGGCCGCTTGGAGCTGGAGAGCGAGCCGGGCCAGGGAACCTGTTTCACGTTGCTGTGGCCCGTGGCCGGGCCGGCAATCGGAGAGGAGCGGCATGTCAACCCAGGCACGCATCCTGGTGGTGGATGACCATCTGGAGATGGGGCGGATGTTGCAGGAGCCCCTCACGGACGAAGGCTACGCGGTGGAGCTCGCCACGAGCGGGGCGGAGGCCATCCGGCTCTTCCGCTCGGGCCCGTTCGACGCCGTCCTGAGCGACTTGCGGATGGAGGAGGTGGACGGCTTCGACGTGCTGGCCGCCGTGCAGGCGGTGGACCCCGAGGTGCCCGTGTTGCTGATGACGGCCTTCGGGGGCGTGGAGAACGCCGTGGAGGCGATGAAGCGGGGGGCCTGGCACTACTTCACCAAGCCCTTCCGGCTGGACGAGGTGCTCATCTACCTGCGCCGGGCGCTGGAGGACCGGCGGCTGCGCCGGGAGAACCGCACCCTGCGCCAAGTGGCAGGTCGCACGGGGCTGGGAGCCCTGGTGGGCCACAGCGCCCCCATGCGAAGCCTGTACGAGCTCATCGAGCGGGTGGCCCACTCGGAGGCCTCGGTGCTGATTCGAGGCGAGAGCGGCTGCGGCAAGGAGCTGGTGGCGCGCGCGCTGCACACCGAGGGCGAGCGGGCCTCCGCGCCGTTCGTGGCCGTCAACTGCACGGCGCTGCCCCCGGCGCTGCTGGAGAGCGAGCTCTTCGGCCACGTGAAGGGGGCGTTCACGGGGGCTACCACGGCCCGGCGGGGCCTCTTCGTCGAGGCCGATAAGGGAACGCTCTTCCTGGACGAGATTGGCGACATGCCCGCCGAGCTTCAGGCCAAGCTGCTCCGGGTGCTGGAGGACGGCGAGGTGCGGGCGGTGGGCGCGGACGCCAGCCGCACGGTGGATGTGCGCATCGTGGCCGCCACGCACCAGGAGCTGGAGGCCCGGGTGAAGGAGGGCAAGTTCCGGGCGGATCTCTTCTACCGGCTCAACGTCGTCACCCTGCGGCTGCCCACCCTGCGCGAGCGGCGGGAGGACATTCCCCTGCTGGCCGAGCACTTCATCGCCCGGTCCCGGGCGCGCAATCCCCGCTCGAAGGTGACGGGCTTCTCCCCGGAGGTGATCGCCGCGCTGGGGGGCATGCCCTGGCCCGGCAACGTCCGCGAGCTGGAGAACCTGGTGGAGCGGCTGGTGGTGCTCGTGCCGCGGGAGACGGTGGAGCTGGCGGACCTCAAGCTGCACGCCCCCGAGATGGAGCCCGAGGCCCACCCGCTCGTGCTGGCCCAGGACTCCCTGTGGCCGCTGCGCCGGCTGGAGGGCGAGTACATCGCCTGGGTGGTGGCCCGCTGTGGCGGCAACAAGACGCGCGCGGCGGAGCTGCTCGGCATCGACGTCTCGACCATCCACCGCCGGGATCGCGAGAAGGGAAGTGGCAATCCGCCACGATAGACTGGCGGGATACCCCGGAGCGGGGGCGCCCTGGAGGAGCCTTCCGAGGGAAGACGGATGGGCATGGAGGTTGCTTGAGAGGGACGCATGCGCTCTTTCCTGCTTCCCTGCATCGTGCTCGCGCTCGGCGCGAGTGCGTGTGCCACGAAGTCCGTGGCCACGGTCTCCTCCAACGAGGGCCTCTCGGGCCGGGTGTCACCCCCCCCGCCGCCTGCGCCGGTGCCCCCCAAACCGTCCGTTTCCGGCGAGGACGCCGGGCTGTCGTCGCTGACGTTCGGCCCCATCTATTACGAGCTGGACTCCACCACGTTGCGGCCCGAGTCGCGGGACACGCTGGACCGGCTCGCCGAGGCCTTGCGGCGGCGGCCTGGGGCCCAGGTGACGATCTCCGGGCACACCTGTGAGCTGGGCACCACGGAGTACAACCTGGCCCTGGGGCAGCGCCGGGCGGCGATGGCGAAGGACTACCTGGTGAAGCTCGGCGTGGGGCGCAACGCCATCACGGTGGTCTCCTACGGCGAGGAGAGCCCGGCGGCGCAGGGGAGCGGTGAAGACGTCTGGTCCCGGAATCGCCGCAGCGAGTTCAACTTCTCGGTGGCCCAGGCGAGGCTGGATGCGCGCTGACGCTTGCGAGGTGGCCCGGAAGGAGGACACTCCACGTCCCGCCCAGGTCCTGCTGCTGGGGGCCGACGGCTCGCTCGTCTCGCTCCTGTCGGATGTGCTCGGGGAAGCGGGCATCACCGTGCGCACGGAAGACGCGCGCGGGGAGCGGCCCAAGGCGGTGCTGGTGATGGTGCAGCGGGGCGGCAACATCCTGAGCGCCCTGCAATGCGCCCAGGACACCTTCAGCCCTGCGCCCATCTTCATCCTGCTGCCGTTCGCCGATGAGCGGCTGACGCAGCTCGCGTTGCGGCTGGGGGCCCACGGCTGTTTCGCCCTGGGGCAGCCCATGGAGGAGCTGCGGCGCATGGTGCTCGTGGGGCTCTCGGGCGGGGCGGGGGAAAGGCCATGAGCGGCGCCAGCCCAAGCCCAGCGGCCTCCCAGGCCGAGAACACGCTGTTCCAGGAGGACGGGGTGCTGGTGACCACCGAGCGGCTGGTCGCGGGGGGCCGGGCCTGGCCTCTGAGGGAGGTGCTGCGCGTGGAGGCCATCCACCAGTCGCCCCGGGTGGTGCCGCTCCTGATCCTCCTGGGCGCGAGCATGGTGCTGGGGCTTCCCGCCATCATGACCGCCATGGTGGCCCGCGATGCGCTCGGCCAGGGCATCTACGAGGCGGCCCTGGGGTGCATGGCGGTGGTGGCCTTCGGCTCCATCGCGGGCCTGCTCCTGGCGCAGGACCAGTACTGGCTGGTCTTGCGGACACGGGGCAGCGCGCGGCGGGTCCTCCTCAGCCGGGACCCCGAGCACATCTCACGGCTCGCGCAAGGCGTGACCGAGGCGCTCCGGGTGGCGCGTCCACGGTCCTGAGCGAGGCCTTCAGCGGTACGTGAGCAGGCCCGGCTCACCGGCCAGCTCCAGGTGGGTCACGTTGTTGAAGCCAGCCAGCGCCAGGCCATCCCGGCGCACCCTCAGCTCGGTGACCGAGGCGTTGTAGATGCTCCAGTTGAGCGCCAGGGTCTTCTCCAGGGACAGGCCCAGCGCCACCTGCACGGCGAGGGAGATGGGGCCTCCAGAGCTGACGGCGACGATGCGCTCGTGGCCGGAGCGGGCCAGCCGCTCCAGACCGGCCTGGACGCGGGCCTGGAAGGCATGCCACGTCTCGAACGCGGGCTGCTCATGCGGGGTGCCGTCCACCCAGTGCTGCATCACCTGCGTGAAGAGGCCCTGGAACTGGCGGTTTTCTCCGAGCAGGGGGGCGAGCGTCTCCTGGGTGAGCCCCCGGTCCGCCATCACCCGGGGCAGGTAGGCGCCCAGGATGGCCTCGTGGTCATACTCGTTGAAGCCCTCGTGGGCCTCGGCGGGGGAACCGCCCTCCAGTCCCTGGAGCATCGCAGCGAGCGTGGAGCGCTGCCGGTCCAGGGATCCGCTGAGCCAGGTATCGGCGCGAAAGCCAATGCGCCGCAGGTGCTGGCCGAGCAGGAGGGCCTGGCGCTCGCCCAGGGGGGAGAGCCGGTCATAGTGGCCGGTTCCGAAGGAAGCCTGGCCGTGGCGGACGAGGTAGATGCGCGTCATGGGGGCAATTCTCGACAATACCGCCTGCTCCGAAAGGAAGGGGAGCCGGCAGAGCGAAGCAGGCAGGTGTGACTTCAATCCCCAGGAGGCAGCGACGGTGCTACAAGCCCCTTCACCGTGAAAGAAACCTCCGCCAATACCACGTTTGAGTCGCTGGGCCTGGTGCCCCCCCTCGTCGAGGCGCTGAGCGCCCTGGGGTACGAAGAGCCCACGCCCATCCAGCGCGCCGCGCTCCCCCCCCTGCTCGAGGGCAAGGACCTGCTGGGAATCGCCGCGACGGGCACGGGAAAGACGGCGGCCTTCTCGCTTCCGCTCCTTCAGCAGATCACCCCGGGGGCGCACGCCCCGTTCACCGCCTCGGCGCTGGTGCTGGTGCCCACGCGGGAGCTGGCCATGCAGGTGGCCGAGGCCATTCACCGCTACGGCCAGAAGCTCGGCATCAGCGTGGTGCCGCTGTACGGCGGCCAGGTGATCAGCCAGCAGCTCCGGGCGCTCAAGCGCGGGGTGGACGTGGTGGTGGCGACCCCGGGCCGGGCGTTGGACCACCTCCAGCGCAAGACGCTCAAGCTGGAGCAGGTGCGCGTCGTGGTGCTCGACGAGGCGGACGAGATGCTCGACATGGGCTTCGCCGAGGACCTCGAGGCCATCCTGTCCGCCACGCCGGCGAAGCGGCAGACGGCGCTCTTCTCCGCGACGCTGCCCCCGCGCATCGCGAGCATCGCCGAGCGCCACCTGCGCGAGCCGGTGCGCGTGCGCATCGCCCGCGAGAAGGTGGAGTCGGGCGAGCTGCCGCGCGTGAGGCAGACGGCCTACATCGTCCAGAGGCCCTTCAAGGTGCCCACCCTGAGCCGGGTGCTCGACGTGGAGGCGCCCACGGCGGCCATCGTCTTCTGCCGCACCCGGACCGAGGTGGACGAGCTGACCCTCTCGCTCAACGGCCACGGCTGGAGGGCCCTCGCACTCCACGGCGGCATGAGCCAGGAACAGCGCGACCGGGTCATCAAGCAGCTGAAGTCCCACTCGGCGGACTTGCTGGTGGCCACGGACGTGGCGGCGCGGGGCCTGGACATCTCCAGGCTGTCCCACGTGGTGAACTTCGACGTGCCCAATGCGCCCGAGGCGTACGTGCACCGCATCGGCCGCACGGGCCGGGCCGGCCGGGAGGGCGTGGCCATCACGCTCGTGGAGCCCCGGGAGCACCGGCTCCTGCGCAACATCGAGAAGCTCACGGGCCAGCGCATCGAGGTGGCCACGGTGCCCACCGTGGCGGACCTGCGCGCCAAGCGGCTGGAGCTCACCCGGGCCTCGCTCCGGGAGGCGCTGGAGGCGGGCGGGCTCGACTCCTTCCGGGGACTGGTGGAGGGGCTGGCCGCCGAGTTCGACGTGATGGAGGTGGCCGCCGCGGCGGTGAAGTTGCTGCAGGAGGCCCGGGACGCAGGCCACTCCCAGGCCGAGGAGGAGATCCCCTTGGTGGCGCCGCCCACGGAGAAGCGGAGCCGGACCGACAAGCCCTCGAAGGGCGCGCCCCCCGAGCGGAAGGGCAAGGGAGAGGCGCCCGCGGACCGGCCCCGTTCGGCAGAGAAGGGCCCGCCCAAGCGTGGAACCTCGCCCGACTGGGACATCACGCGGCTGTACATCGGCGCGGGCCGGCGCCTGGGCATCCGCCCGGCGGATCTGGTGGGGGCCATCGCCGGGGAGGCGGGGCTGGAGTCCTCGCAGATCGGCGCCATCCAGATCGCCGACACCTTCTCGCTCGTGGAAGTCCCGGAGGCGCACGCGAACGAGATCGTCACCGCCCTGCGCCAGGCCACGTTGAGGGGCCGGAAGATCACCGTTCGCAGGGACCGCGGGTAACGGGGCTCCAGAGCGCTCTTCTTGCGTTTCACGGTTAAACCCGAAGAAGATAGAAGGGGTAGACCTCTCAGGAGGGGTACCCCTTACCGATGAACGAAGAGCTGGCGAGCCGAATTGGAAGTGCCGCCCGTGATGCCCGGACGCACCTGGGGCTCACCCAGGCGGAGGTGGCCGAAAAGCTGGGCATCGCGCACATGGTCTACAGCCGCCTGGAGCGGGGGAAGATGCTGCCCAGCGTCCAGACGCTCCTGAGAATGTGCGCCGTGCTGCACATCTCCGCGGACGAGCTGCTGGGGATCGCGGAAGCCGAGCGGGGGAGCCGTCAGGCACGGGGGCCTCGCTCAGAAACGGAGCTGCCCCGGGTGCGTCAGCTTCTGGGGCTCGCACGCAAGATGGACGAGGACAAGCTCGATGCCCTGGTGACCGTGGCCCAGGTGCTGCTGCGGTAATCCTCAAGCGTCCTGCGGAGGGGCAGCCTCTGCCATCATGAGGGCCAGCTCTTCGCTGGCCTCGAACCGGCCGAAGGGCTGTGCGTTCGCCCTGAGCACGGCTCTCAACTCATCGTGCATCTCGGAGGCGGAGGCGTAGCGGCCGGCGGGCTGAAGCTGAAGCGCCCGGTGCAGAATGGCCCGGAGCGCCTCGGGCAGGTGCCCGGCGGCGCGCTCCAGGTCGTCAGTGCCCTCGCGATTGATGAACGTCATCATCTGCAGCAGGGGCGTCGAAAGGGTGTCCTCGGCTCGGCTGTTCTGGGCGGGAGCCTGGGCGTCCTCCAGCTCGAAGAGGCGCCGGTTCGTCAGCAACTGCAGCAGCACCAAGCCCAAGGAGAAAAGGTCCGAACGGCCATCCATGGGCCGACGGTGCAGATACTCGGGCGAGGCATATGCCACATCGTCCTTGAGCAGGAGGCCAGGGGTCTCCTCGCGGCCCACCAGGTGGGAGTAGGCGGCCCCGAAGTTCATCACCTTCACGTCCCCGTTCCGGTCCATGCGGATGTTCCGGGGGCTCACGTCGCGGTGGACGATGCCCAGCGGCTGATGGTCCTCGCCCCGGCGGGTATGGGCGTGGTGGAGGGCGTCGGCGGCCTCCGCGGCGACATACAGGGCGAAGGGGAGGGAGACGGGCTTCTCGCGCGCGGCGGCCAGGTGGATGACCGTGTCCAGGGAGGGGCCCTCGACATACTCCTCGATGACGTGGGGCATCCCATCCCGGAGCATCAGGTGGTGGACCGGAGCGATGGCCGGATGGCTCAGCCGGAAGGCGAGCTCCACCTCCTGGATGAGCCGCAGGCGGCGCTCGAAGGAGGCCGGAGCCTTCATTCGCTTGATGGTGACGGGGTCCGAGGGGCCATGACGGAGGCGGCGCTCCGCCAGGAAGATCACCTCCCCATTCTCCCGCTGCTCCAGGGGACGAACGGTCTCGTAGGTGATGTCGCCGAGGACGAACTGGATCCGTTCGTTGGGCGGCGTCTTGGCATCGGTCATGGAGGCGTCCGGGAAGGAGGGCATGTCCCGCGGTTTGTGCGGTCCAAGGGCTACTATCTATAAACCCTCCAGGTCTATCAAGAGCCTACCCGTGGGGTCATCCTCCACCCGAACGTGAAGAAATTACTGGGGCATCCGGAAATGGTCCTCGATCCGGCCTGCGAAGCGGTCCGCCGCCTCAGGGGGAAGCTGGGAGCACGTCTGCAGGTGGAGGCTGCCATCGAGCACGTAGCTGTAGACCGCGAGGGCAGGGATGTCCTGGAGCACCTTCACTCCCCGCAGCTTGAAGCTCCCGAAGCCGGACTCAATGACGCCCAGGTTGACCAAGAAGAGGCGGCCCGGCGCGGTGAACATCTCCCACAACCCGGGCGCCCAGAGCAGCTTCGCGATCACGCCAAAGCCACCCGCCATCTTGTTGTAGTACTCGGGCTCGATGCCCGCGTAGGCCCGCTTGTCGATATAGGCCTGGTGTTCCTGATGGAAGTGGCGGGCCAGCTCCCAGAAGCCAGTCTCCGGGCGCAGGTCCAGCAGGAACTTCGGGTAGGTGGCGTAGTAACCCAGCGTGTCCGTCGGGAGGTTCAGCAGCGGCCGGGCGTCGAACGAGCCCACGAGCATCAAGCGGTGGGGCTTGGGGGCCGGGCAGAAGAGCTCCCGCGCGGTGAGACACAGCGCCGCCGACACGGCCCCCGTCACCGAGCTTTGCCCGCGGGCCATGGTGCCAAGGAAGTGCCGCGTCGCGTCCCGGCCTATCGTCACCATGCGGGAGGTGCCAGCCACCGAGATCTCCGTACCCCGCTTCTTCTGGGCCCCGAACGGCACCTTGAACTTGTTCACCCGGAAGACCTCCAGGCTCGAGAAGACCTCCTGGCCCGTCTTGGCGACGATGGCATCGGAATGCGGCGCCGACGGAGCGAGGCCCATCCCCGGCAGCCGGGAGAACAGCTCCTCTCGTGCCACCGGGAGCGCCTGGGGCTTCACCTCCACGGGGGCCCCGGTGCTCAACTGGTCATGGAGCTCGAACAGATCCCGCACCAGCCGCAGGAAGGCGTGAACCTCCATGTAGCAGTGCCAGATGATGGGAATGACCTGGTAGGCCTCGGGCTCGCCCTTCTCGCGGATGAACAGGATCTTCTTTTGCCCTGGGTCGCGCAGGTGGCGGGCGACGAGGCTTTCGAGGGTCTCTGTCCCAAGCTCGGAGAGGAACACGAGCTCCAGCTGGCGTCCTGGCTGGTACTCCAGGAAGAACTCGCCTCGCTTCTTCTCGACGATGGAGGCTCCCAGATAGGGGTAGCGCCTCTCCAGCAGCGCCGCCGCTTGCCTCATCCGCGCTTGATCAATCGAGCCCTCGATGTGCAGCACGGGGTTGATGTGCAAGTGGCCCAGGCGGTTGGCCTGGTAAACCAGGGACTCGAAGGCACCGAGACGCCGCTGCACGGTCGCGTTCCAGGAAGTCAGAAGCGCATCGTTCAGGAGCGGAGGGGCCTCCTGGCGGGCCGGCTCGGTCCCCTGTGGCTCGGCTGGAGCCTGCGAGATCGCGTGGGCGATCTTCTCGATGGTGTTGTGCTGGACGAGGAAGTTCGGGTCCAGCTTGAGCTGAAATTCCTTCTCGAGTTCCCGCAGGAGCGTGAGGGACAGGATGGAGTCCAGGCCCAGGTTCCACAGGGTCACCGTGGTGGGCAACGGCCCCTCCTGCGACACGCTGATCTCCCCGATGATCTTCAAGACACTTTCGATGACCGCGGTGCGGGGACGGGGGCCCGGGGCAGGGGGGCGCGCTCCCGGCAACGCTCCTGGCCGGGGGGCGTGAGGGGCCTCCCGGCTCTTGAGGCGGAGCTTGTCCACCTTGAAGGTTCCGGTCATCGGCATCTCGTCGATGAACTCCACCTCCACGGGGACCTTGTAGCCCGCGAGCTGCCCCCGGCAGAACGCGGTCACCTCTCGCGCTGACAGCGAGTGCCCGGCCCGGAGGCGGATGACCGCCTTGACCACTTCTCCCGCCGTGGGGCTCGCAATGCCGTAGACCGCCGCCTGCTGCACCGCCGGGTGGAGGCCGAGGACGCGCTCGACCTCGCTCGGGTACACGTTCTCTCCGTAGGAGATGATCATGTCCTTCTTCCGGCCGGCGATCGTCAGGTACCCGTCGGGCCGGATCGTCGCGAGATCTCCCGTCTTGAACCAGCCGTCCTGGAAGGACTCCCGGGTCGCGGCGCTGTCATTGAAGTAGCCGCTGAAGACCGTCAGCCCGCGGATCCACACCTCTCCCATCGACTGGTTGTCGCGAGGGACGTCCGCTCCCCGATCGTCGACGATCCGCACCTCCATGAGCTTGAACGGCCGGCCCGAGGTGGCAATCAGTTCGAACTGCTCGGCCTGGCTGCGCTGGCGGTGCTCCTCCGGAAGGAGGGACATCGAGATCTTTCCGCAGCACTCCGTCATGCCGTAGGACATGAAGAGCTCGCAGCCGAAGATCTGGAGGAGCTTGTCCACCGAGCCTGCGTCGAGCGCCGAGCCCCCGCAGGAGAGGATCCGCAACCGGCTGAAGTCGTGCGTCCCCACGCCGGGACTGTGGATGAGGAAGTGCGCTGCGGCGGCGGCGAGGTTCGTGCACGTGATGCGCTCGCCCGCGAGCAACTGCAAGAAGTGGGTTGGATCCGGGTCCGAGACGATGACGTGCTGGCCGCCCAGCCACGTCAGCGCGTAGATCGCGAAGGCATCCACCACGTGGTACATGGGCGAGAAGTGCCCCCAGACATCCTCGCCGGTGATGCGCATTTCCTCCGCGGTCGCGATCGCGTGATGGAACACCTGGCGATGGGTAAGGAGCACTCCCTTGGGAAAGCCCGTCGTGCCGCTCGTGTAATAGAGGTGGAACGCGTCGAACTCGGAGCCTCGCTCCGGGACGAAGGGAGCGTTTGAACCGGTGAGGGCCTCCTCGTAGCCGTGCGCCATGCCGGGCTTCAGGGCCTGCCCGGGAGGCGCCTGGCGCTCCTGTCCGCTGTGGGTCCACAGCACGCCGTTGAGCTGCAGGCCACCGAGGCTGACGGCCTCGGAGAGGGTCTGCGCGAAGTCCGGCGATGCGACGATCCAGCTCACGCCCGACTGCTGGAAGATGTGGTGCAGCTCGCGCGCGGTGAGCCGCACGTTGACGTTCAGCACGACGGCCCGGAGCCCGGCAGCGGCGAAGTGGGTCTCGATGACCTCCGTCCGGTTGCGGAGCATCACCCCCACGACCTTGCCTGGACCGACTCCTTGCTCCCGGAGGAACTGCGCGAGCCGTGACGCCCGGGCATGCAACGCGCCATACGTGTACTGCCGGGCACCGTCCCGGATCGCCACACGCTCCGCGAAGTGGGTCTTCGCGCGTTCGATGACGGCCCACAGGTCGCCAGGGGGCCCTTCGACGGAGGGCAGCCGCGGGAAGGCCTTGGGCACGGGGACCGCTGCGGACGCGAGGGCCCCCCGGAAGAAGTACGACTTCTTCTCGGGATCCACCAGGCACTCGATGAGCGTGCTCTGGCCTGCTTCCCAGGCGGTCCGCGCGGCCTGAACGCACGGGGCCAGCTCATCAGGGGTGGAGACCGATGCGAAGCGCAGGCCTGGGCGCCGGTCCTTGAACGCGCTCAGGTCGAACTCGGCGAGCTGGGTGCAGACCTCCGGCCGGTTCGTCGCCCGCTGGATGTCGCCGATCATTCCAAGGCGGCGGTCCCGGAGCACGACGGTGATGAGGGCTGGGGTGCCGGGCTCTCCCATCAAGCCCTTGAGCCCCGTCATCAGGAACGCGCCGTCGCCCACGAAGGACACCACGGGCACCGAGGGGTGCGACCAGGCGGCGCCGAGCGCGGCGGGGACCGAGTAGCCCATGCTGTTGTAATCCGCTGGGCAGAGAAACCGGTCCGGCGCGCTGAGCCGGAGCGCCTCGAGCGTGTGGATGGTCCCATTGCCCGAGTCAGCGCAGAAGATCGTCTCCGGAGGGAGCTGAGCCTGGACCGTGCGAACGAGTTCATACGGATCCAGCCCGCTCCCCAGCTGCCTCCGGCCACGAAGATCCTCCTCCACCCAGGCGTGGGCCGCCTGGAGCCGCTGGATCGTGCCGTCCGCCTGACGGGGAAAGTCACCGCGGTAATGCCTGTCGAGATGCTTCAGCAAGGACTGGAGAAAGACCCTGGCATCCGAGGTGATCCCGATCGCGGCAACCGCCTTATTCGGGACCGCTGGGTCGATATCCACATGGAAACAATACGGGGGGAAGCGCGCGCGATAATGAGCGCTTCCCAGCTCGCTGAGCCGCGCTCCAAGGATGAGCGCGCCGTCGCACTCCTCCGCGAGGGCCTTCATCGGGGGAGGAGTCAGGGGACCGAAGCCGCCCCACAGCCACAAGGGGTCCGTCTCGGGAAACACGCCCTTGCCGGAGAGCGTCGAGGCGACGACAGCGCCCGTCCGGTGCGCCAGCTCCACGAGCTCGGCGGAGCACGCCCGCGCGCCACGTCCCACGAAGAGCACGGGCTGCTTCGCGCGGAGGAACATCTGCGCCACGGCGTCCAGCTCGGCCTCCGTGGGAGCAGCGGCGGGAGCCTGCTGCTGGACCTTCGGCGCTGCGGGGGACGGACCGCCAGCCGATGCGCCGAGGGCCACGGGACACACCAGGCAGACGGGGCCTGGAGCGGAGGACATGCTGAGCTGGACCGCTTCCTGGAGGGCGCGTGTCATCTCCCCGGCCGAGGAGAGGACGGTCACCGACTTCGACAGGTGTCTCAGGGACCCAAGCCAGGGCATGGACGGAGAGGAGGCCACGATCAGGACCACGAGGGGAACCTGGTCGAGGTGGGCCTCACCGACTCCCGACAGGACCGAGGAGAGCGCCCACTCCTCCGGGAGGATGATGGCGGCGGGCTGCTTCGATGAGCGCGAAGCGCCGTCCGCGACGAACCCCAGGTTCTGATCATGACGCACGGTCTTGACGGGCAGTTCGCCCGAGGACAGGGCCTCGGCCACGGCTTGCAGCCGTGCGTCTCCAGCGATGAACACGGAGCCGAGCCCGCTGGCCTGGATGCCTTGCTGCAAGGCTGGGAGCCACGAGGCGCCGAGGGCCACGGGGCTGGGAGCCACCGCCTGGGCCGCGGCATGGCTGACTTCGCAGATGACCACTTCGGGAGTGCGAAGCGTCTCCACGAGCTGGCGGGCCAGGGCCGCCTCGTCCGTGGCCCGGAGGAGCCGGACACGGGCGAGCCGTGAGACGAGTTCGAGGCTTTCATCCTGGGCCGAGCCGCGCCCGGCGAGAATCACGAGGGGAAGGCGCCGCTCGGCCGCTAGGGTGAGCTCTGGCGCGAAGGCCACGAGCGACTCGGCATCCGTGGCCGCGACCGCGAGCTTCTGCGAGAACGCGGCGCCCAGCGCCAGGGGAACCGCGCCCCGGCGGGAGGGAACTCCCTGGTGGTTCAGGTCGCTGACGGCGTAGAGCCCGCCACGCCCCAGAGTGGCCGCACAGGTCTCCAGTGCGCTGGCCAGCGCCGGAGGGAGCGAGGCGTTCTGCCACGTGGAGGCGCTTCCCAGGGGCCTGACGGCCTGCGCCGGGCCGCGGAAGGCCGACGTCCGCCGGAGCAGGTGCATGGGCACCTCGAGCGCGCACGGACCGGGCTCGCCCCCCAGCGCGGCATCCACGAGCCGCGCCACGGTCTCATGCACATCATCGTCCTCGGTCAGACGGTGGACCGCCTTGCAGAGCGGGGCGAGGACGCCCAGGTTGTCGACATCGTGCAGCTGGTACGAGCGGCCCTCTTCGCGCCCACAGCCCGTCGTGAGGATGAGCAGGGGCGTCTGCGTGCGGAACGCGAACTCGATGCCCGGCAGGGCGTGGGTGATGCCGGGGCCGCCGATGACGTTGACACAGCCGAGCTGGCCGCTGCTCTGGTACTGCCCGGCGGCAAGGTACGCCGCACTCGCCTCGTTGGCGATGAGCACGGGCTCCACCACGCCGCGCCCGAGCATCTCGTACAGGCGCAGGTTCTGGACTCCTGGAATCCCAAAGCAGCGAGGGATGCCAGCGGCCCGGAGCGCAAAGCCGAGGAGCTGACTGGTGTCATAGGTCTCGTGGAGCGTGGGACGCTCGAACAGCTCACTCTGTATCCGCATGCTTCGCCTCGCGTCTTCCCGCTTCCCGCCAGGCCGGAAGCGGTAACCATGTCCCGTCAGGGGACCTCTTGTAGTGCGAAACCCCGGAAGACCCCGACGGGCCTCCCCCGCTCATCCCAGGAGACCACGTGGAGAGACTGCCGGCTGTCCTGGGTGCTCTTCCGCCGGGCGAAGACCTGCACCGGGCCCTGGGGAACGGCATAGAGATCCGCGGCCTCGATCTCCAGGGGAAGCAAGGTTCTCGCGCGCGACAGCACGCCCAGGGAGAACCCCACGTGGAGGACGGCATTGAGCAACGTGGAGGGCCACCCGGGTGTGTCCGGGGCTTCCTGCCAACCGCGCTGGGGCCGGCCGGGAGAGGCGACGGCCGCGAGCAGCTGATCCGGTGAGCGGTGCCGGTAACAGACGCCCGCGAGGAAGGCCGGCCCGTGCCGGATCTCCTTGGGAAGGGCATAGAGCTCCGCGTAATCCGCGGCACCGGCGAAGTCGACCCGCTGAAACCGCGCGGCGCGCGCTTCCGGCTCGCCCATCAGCACCTCGCCGGAGGCATGCGTCCGGAGGATGTACGGCGAACCCCCCCGGGGCGGAGCCATGCGGGACGAAATGACGACGGAGATCCGGTCCGGTTCCGTCTCCACGGGCTCCGCGGTGACCGTGAGCTGGAGGCTGCGGTGGCCCTTGAAGCGTGCGGCCTGGACAAAGCGCACGTTGCGCACGCCCCGCACCGTCCGGTGCGGCAGCATGCGATGGGCCGCCTGCGTCATCAGCCCCAGGAGGTACGCGGCGGGAAGTACCGGCAACCCCTCGACGACATGGTCCAGCAGGTAGGGATCCGTCTGGATATCCATGGCGCGCTCAAAGCGCCACGTTCCTTGCTCCACGGAGACATTCCCCAACTGCGGCTCGTAAGCGCTCATGCCGAGGCTGCCTCCGCGATGTGGAGCACCGCCAAGGCGTAGCCGCGGCCCAGGGCGATGAGCCCCGTCACCGTCCCTCCGGCGGGGCGGGTAGGGTGCAGGGTGATCAACCGCGAGAAGGCCTCTGGCTCATCCGTGAGCCAGGGGATGGCGGCGGGCACCACTCCCTGCTCCGTCCACCGGGAGAAGCCCACCTGCAGGAGGGAGTCCCGAAGGCCATGCCCCGTGCACTTCACCATGGCTTCTTTGATGCACCAGCCCAGGCTCCACAGCTCATCGGGCGTCCGGCCATGGAGACGCTGGCAGTGCATGAGCCAGTCTTGCTCGGCGGCGGTGAACACGTCCTCCAGGAAGCTGGGCTCCCGCTGCCTCACCCGCTCGAGATCGACGCCCACGCGTCCTCCTTCCGTGGTGCTGGCCACCGCCAGCTCGTGAGAGTGGGTGATCGACACGTCACAGGCCGGACACCCGGGAGGCAGCTGTGCCATGGGGCGTCCCTGCTCAGGGCCCGCCATGATCTGGCAGAGCCCCAGGTCGTGCGCCGCCAGTGGGACTCCGCCGAGCTGGAGCTGGTGGAGCAGCGCGGACTTCGCGGCCACCCTCCCGGCCAGGTGCGCCACCCTGCGCTCGGGCATCCGATGCATCCCGCTCACGGCAAGCTCCGCCTGGGTCAGGACCGTGGCGAGTGTTCCCTGAGGGTTGGACTCCCACGCCTGGCGCACGAGGGGCTGGGGCACCACCGCGAGGGTGATGTGCGGGCCTCCTGGCAAGCTCACGCGGAGCGGATCCACCTGGCACCATTCAGCCATGGGGGGCAGTGAGCAGCTGCTTCAGCGCCGGACCAATCCGCCGGTGGAGAGAGAAGCGGAGCTCATCGATCTCCGCGTACACCTGGAGGGTTTTCGGATCAAAGGCCACCACGCGGACCCTCGCGGTCTCCTCGGTGCTTCCCAGGTAGGTGCACAGCACGCAGATCTCCTGGTCATAGGGCAGAGGCGCATGGAGACGAAGCGCCTCGGCTCCCGCCGGCAGCGCGATCCGCTCATGGTGGAAGTAGGTGAGGATTCCGCCCGCGTGGTGGATGGAATCCAGCGCCAGCGGCGCCACCCGCAGCTCCGGCTTCTGCGCGAAGGAGAAGAACTCACCGGCACGCTCTTGTGTGATCCACGCGGCCATCTGGTTCCCCTCGAGGAACCGCAGGTGCCGGAACCCCTGCATCAGAGGGCCCAGGAACACGTCGTGCGTGGGGTTGTAGACCTTCCGGGCATCGCTCCGGCCGGCGGCGGTGAACAGCGCTGCCGTGGCTGGCGCCACCTTCGCAGGAGCGGGTGGGTGAGAAGCCAGCAGGACGGTGGCGGAGGCCAGCTTGCGGCGGATCGGCGCCAAGTCCGCGCGCGGCCGCAGCTCCATGTCCATCTGGACGGTGAGGGGCAGGGGCCCTGGTGCGTGTTCCTTTCCCTCCTGGACGGTGACCACGAGGCGGGTCGAGCGTCCGGGCCAGACCTTCGCGGGGTGGTGGAACTGGATCTGCCGCATCCCCACCACCTGCATCCCCGGCTTCAGCCGCAGGCTGGCCTCCGCCATCATCTCCATGGCGAAGGAGCCGGGCAGGACCGAGACCCCCTCCACCTGGTGCTCGCGGAGGTATGGGTCGCTGTCGAGGTGCAGATTCCTCGCGGCCTGCAGGGAGTCCGCGGTCCGTTCGAGGACTTCCTCGATCAGGGGGTACTCCTCCCGGCCGTGAGACGCGGCCTCCCGAGGGCTCTGCCGGCCCTGATACTCCTCGACGATCAGGTGGTAGTTGGTCCCGCCCATTCCAAAGGCGCTGATGCCGGCCCTGCGAGGGCCCCCATTCTCAGGGGAGGGCCATGGCCTCTTCTCGGTGTTGACCGCGACGGGCAGCTGAGCCCAGGGGAGGTCGGGGGTGGGGCGCTCGCAGTGAATCTGGGGCGGCAGGACCTTGTGCTCGAGGCTCTTGAGAACCTTGATGAGGTTGACCACCCCCGCCGCGGAGTGGAGGTGGCCGATCATCGACTTGACCGAGCTGATGGCGACCGAGCCGGGCGGCCGTCCCGCGAGGACCTGGGAGTAGGTGGTGACCTCCGTGACATCCCCCACCGGTGTCGCCGTCCCATGGCAAGCGATGTACTGGATGGAATCGGGCTGGACTCCCGCGTTGGCCAGGGCTTGCCGGACGGCCAGCTCCTGGCCTGCCGAGCTGGGCGCCAGCAGGGACTTGCCCTTGCCGTCGCTGGAGGCGCCAAGGCCTCGGAGGATCGCGAAGATCCGGTCACCGTCCCGCTCCGCGTCCTGCAAGCGCTTGAGGACCACGACGCCCGCGCCTTCTCCTGGGATGAAGCCGGAGGCGCCGGCGTCGAAGGGACGGCTCCCCTTGTCGCTCAGCCCCTGGAAGGTGCAGTTCACGGTGTACAGCTCCGCCGTCATGTCCGCGAAAGAGCCGCCCGCCAACACCGCATCCGTCTCCCCGAGCTGGAGGCTTGCCACCCCTGCCCCGATGGCGGCCATGGAAGAGGCACACGTGCTCTCGAACGTCCCGGTGGCGCCCTTGAAGCCGTAGCGATGGGCAATCAGCGAGGACTCCGTGCTGCCCGAGGCTCCCGCCATCGAGAAAGGGGACAAGGGGGCAATGCCCTCTTTGAACTTCCGCTCGGTCTCACCCGCGATCCGGCTGGCACTCTCCTCGGAGAGCCCGCAGGAGACGAGCACCTGGTGCAGGCCCGCATCCATCTCGGAGTAGCCGACACGCACCTCGATCTCACGCTCTCGCTCGCGCCAGGGCATGTCCGCCATGAAGACGGCGGTCCGCTCCGCGGCGGGGGGAGAGATCTTCGCCGTCCGCATGGCCTCGGCCGCGGCGGTCAGCGCGTACTGGTGGGTCCGATCCAGCTGCGGAACGAGGGACGACGGAAGGCGAGCGGCCTCCGCATCGAAGCGGAACCCATGTATGAAGCCGCCGAGCGGGCAGTAGATCTTCCCCACCCCTCGCTGCGGATCGTAATAACGCTCGAGCGCGAAGCGCTCGGGTGGCACTCGAACGATCTGATCCTTCTTCTCCAGGATGTTCTCGAAGAAGGTGCCGCTGTCCTGGGCGCCCGGAGTCAAGGAGCCGAACGCCACGACGGCGACCGGCACTCGCTCGGGCTGCTTCCGTGTCTTCGCCGCCAGCCGCGCGTGGAACTCCGGGACGTACTCCTCCAGCGTGAGGTGGTAGGCCTGTCCCCCCATGGCCAGCGCGTTCAGGCTGGCCCGGCGGGGAACTCCCTGAGCGGGGGCCTCCCAGGCGGCAGGCTTCGAGAGAACACGCAAGGGCGAGCCTTCCGCCCGCAGCTCGGGACGCAGCTGGCGCACGTGCCGCTGCGCCGGAAGCTCCCGGTGCTTCAGGGCCATCAAGGTCCGGATGAGGCCGGGCACCGCCGCCGCCGCGTGGAGCTCGCCGGCCATGTCCTTGGCCGAGCCGGCCGTCACACTGCCAGGGGCCACTCCCTGGAACACCTCGCCCATGGCGGCAAGCTCCGCGGTCTCCAGGAAGTCCACGCCGTTGGCGTGACACTCGAGCAACTGCACGGATTCGGGCCCGTATCCTGCCTGGGCGTAGGCACGCCGGGCCGCCAGGGCCTGGGCCCGGCCGGGAGGGGTGAGCAGCGCGCCAGGGCTGCCCTGGTTGGCCCCGCTGATCCCGCGGATGACCCCGTGGATGTCGTCCCCGGCCTCGAGCGCATCCCCGAGCCGCCTCAAGGCAAAGAAGCCAACGCCCTCTCCCAGCAGTGTCCCGCTGGCCCGCGCATCGAACGGGCGGGGGAGTTCCTCTCGGGTCAACATGCCCATGCGATCGAACGAGACGAAGCTCGCGGGCGATAGATATGCGCTGGCGGCTCCCACGAGCGCGAGATCGTAGTCGCCCAGGGCCAGGCCCCGGGCGGCATGTTCGAGCGCCGCCAGCAGGGACGTGCTGGCGGCGTTCACCATGTAGTGAGGGCCCTTCAGGTCGAACAGCGCGCAAGCCCGGCCCAGCGCCAGGCTCATCCCCGCCACGGTGCCGCGAGTGACCTCTCGATGGCTGATGCCGCTCAGCGCCCGGTCCGCCTCCGCGAAGAGGCGCTGGCGGTCCTGTTCGGAGCGCCCGGACGTCTCGAGCGCATGCTGAAGCGCATCCCGCAGCTGAGGCATGTAACGGAGGTAGGGGTGGGCGATCCGCAGGTCCAGCCCCAGCTCCGCCCCGCCCAGGATGACGGCCGTGCGCTCCCGTGCGAAGGGACGCTCATGCAGGCGGGCATTCTCGAGGGCCCGGCGGATGGCCTCCACCGTGTAGAACTCGCTGCGGGGCAGCTCGTCGAGCATCTTCGGCCCCATCTTGTATTCCCGCCACGGCACCTCCAGCGGCTTGAGGAAGGAGCCTCGCCACACGGCGCCCTTGTCCAGCTCCGCGGGGTTGTTGCTGTGGTACGTCTTCCAGGAGAAGCGGTGGGAGGGAACCTCGGAGAAGCCAGGCGTGCCACCGGAGAGGTGTTGCCAGAGCTGCTCCGGCGTCTCCACGCTTCCGACCAGACACGAGGCTCCGATGATGGCGATGGGCATCGCGGCCCGGCCAGGTGACTCAGCGCTGGGGTTCATTCCACATACTCTTCGAGGACAGCGTGGTAGTTGGTCCCGCCAAGCCCATAGGAGTTGACGGCGGCCCGGCGTGGCGTCCCCTGGGTGTGCCAGCCCTGGGGCTCGCGAGGGAAGGCCAGCTGGCCGTCCCACGGGACGCGCGGGTGGAGGGTGGCCCCCGTGAGGCTCGGCGGCAGCATCTGGTTGCGCAGCGCGAGCACCGTGCGGATGAGGCCCGCGGTGCCGGAGGCCACGTACGAGTGCCCGATGATCGGCTTCAGCGCGCCGATGGAGGCGGGGTTGTTCTTGCGGCCATAGACCTTGAGCAGGGCTCCCGCCTCGGGAATGTCGCCTTCGGGCATGGCGGACCCATGCGCCTCGATGTACTGGATGCTCGCAGGCTCGATGCCGCCAGCCTCTAGGGCCCGCCGGATGGCCAGCTCCTGGCCTCGCTCCTGGCTGGCGAAGAGGGACCGGGTGAACCCATCGGAGGAGCCACCCGTGCCCCGGATCAGCGCGTGGATGCGGTCGCCGTCACGCTGGGCGTCCGAAAGCCGCTTCAGGACGAGGAGCCCACACCCCTCGCCATGCACGAACCCATCCGCCTCCTGGGCGAATGGCTGGGACCGGCCTGTCGGGGAGATGACCCCCGCGTAACACATGCTCACGCAGAAGGGCACGGTGATCTGGGACCACGCCCCTCCGGTCACCGCCACGTCCCAGCGGCCGTCCCGCAGGCCCTGGATGCTCAAGGACACGGCGGTGAGCGACGAAGCGCAAGCGGACTCCACGGTGAAGGCCGGGCCGCGTGCATCCAGGGCCCGCGCCAGCCGGGTGGCCGGTGCGCTGGTGAGGATGCCCGGGAGCGTCTCGGAGGAACTGGGCAGGGTCTGCCGCTGGAAGAGCTCCCGGGCCTCTTCGATGAAGGATTCCACCCGCTCCGCCGGAACCCCCGCGCCCTGGAGCGCCTTCCGGTAGACGTCCGCGAACTCCGGGTACGCCAGCCGGGCTTCGATCAGGGTCTCCCGGTGGTTGCCCGGAGAGGTGGCCACGATCACCGCCGTCCGCTCGGAGGGGAGGGCTCGCCGCGGACCATACCCCGCGTCACGCACGGCATCCCTGGCGACCTCGAGACACCACAGATGGGTATGGTCCATCTGGGCGACCGCGGTGGGCGGCAGGCCAAACTCCCGGTAGGGGAAGGGCCTGCTCTTCACCAGCGCGGCCTTCGGCGTGTAGACCCGGAAGAAGGCCTCCCGGTTGCGCGCCGCCACCTTGCCGGGCTCGTGATAGAGCGACACGGGCCAGCGCTCCTCGGGCAGATCCCCCACCGCGCTGCGCCCCTGGATCGCGCGCTCCCAGAGAGACTCGGGATCATCCGCGCCCGCGTACCGGCAGGCCATCCCCACGATGGCAATGGGCTCCACCGGGGGCGGAGGGGCGGAGACCTGGGGCCTGGGCCGCGAGTCCCCGGCGACGTACTCCTCCAGCACCGCGTGGTAGGCGATGCCGCCAAAGCCGGCGGCGTGGATGGCCGCGCGCAGGGGCCCGTGTTCAGGCAGGGCCCGCTCCTCGTTGATCCGGAAAGGGGTGGCCTCCAGCGGGAGCTCAGGATGCCGCGTCCGGAAGGTCCGTTGAGGCAGGAGCTGCCGGTGGCGCAGCGAGTGGATGACCTTGAGCATCGCCGCGAGGCTCGACGCGGCCTGGAGATCCCCGACGGATTCGGCGACGGCGCCGAGTGAGACTTGGCGCGCGCCCTGGTAGGCGCCCCCAAGGCCCGCGATGAGGTTCGCGTCCCAGCCCGGCACGCCCGTGGCCCCCGTCTCCAGGTACGCGATCGAGTCCAGGTCCACATGGGCCCGCTGGAGTGCCTCGGCCGCCGCCCGCTGGTGAACCTGGGCGTGCGTTGCCGTCATGACGGGGCCGCTTCCCTGGTTGACGCCCGCGACTCCGCGTAGGACGGCGTGGATGGTGTCGCCATCCCGCTGAGCGTCCTCGAGCCGCTTGACGAGCAGCATCACCGCGCCTTCCCCGAGCGCCGTTCCATCGGCCCGGGCATCCAGCGGGAAGGCCCCGTGAGAGGACAGCCGGCGCAGCTTGCTGTGGAGCACGTACTCCATGGGCGAGAGGGCGGGGCTGGCGGCTCCCACGAGTGCCATGTCCCACTCGCGGCTCATGAGCCCCTGAACGGCGGTCTCCAGGGCCGCCAGTCCCGAGGCCGCATGGGCATCCACGCAGAAGTGCGGTCCCTGGAGCCCGAAGAAGCCGCAGATGCGGCCCAGCACCGGGCTGACGAAGCCCCAGAAGGCCCAGTCATCCGATTGATCCACGTACTGCTGGATGAACTCCTTCTGGACGGTGTCCAGGATGTGCCCAGCTTGTTCCGCGGGCATCTGCTTCAGCGCTGGGGACTGCCGGGCGGCCGCGAGCAACTCCGGCAGCCGCCACTTGAAGTTGAAGCACTGGTTGCTCTTGCGCCCCATGCCCGAGGAGCCAGCGATCACCGCGAACCGCTCCCGGGGGAAGCTCCGCTCGGGCGTGTACCCGGCGCCCATCATGGCTTGATAGGCGGCCTCCAGCAGCATCAGCTCCATGGAGTGCAGCAGCCGCGTCTCGATGGGCGGCAGCCGGAAGCGCTTCCAGTCGAGCCGCAGCTCGCCGGCGGGCGCCCCCATCAGGGAGTAGGTGCGATCGATCGCCTCCAGCTCCTCGCTGCCGTACTTGCTCCAGTCCCAGCGAGGCTCCTTCAGCTCCCGGACGGAGACATGCCCGGACTGGAGGTTGCGCCAGAACGCCGGGACGTCGTGCGCATCCGGCAGAATGCAGCCCATGCTGATGATGGCGACGGGCTCTTGCCGTGGGCTACCCATGGGCCAGGCTCCTTTGCGCGCGGAGGAATCCGGACGGATCCAGCGAGCTCACGAGGGATGACTTCTGCTGGGGCGTGTAGGCATCCACGCTGATCGAGCAGTAGTCACGGGCCTCGAGGCAGACCCTTCCCTCCTCATTCCACACGGTGAAGTTGTAATAGAGCAGCTCCCCCTCCTCCCGGGTCAGCTCCGCCCGGCACCAGAGCCGCTCTCCCGGCTTCGGGTCGCATCCCAGCGACAGCCGGCTGGCGGCCTTGGGCACGGGGGCCCGCAGGTTGTGGAGGATTCCCAGCGTGCCGGCCAACTGGAAACATCCATCGAGGAAGAACGGATCCACCCAGAACCGGGCCCGGGGGACGGAGGCAAAGTAGCCATCGGGCTCGGGCACGCGCAGGCACGCGATGGCCTGCCGGGGGCTCAGGTAGCTGATCCAGTCGACCCGCCGGAATCGTTCCCCCACGTGGAAGTAGGCGTCCTCCACGTAGGAGCGGCTGAAGGGGATCTCCCCATCGGGTCCGCGGGCTGCTCCGAAGCCCGGCTCCACGCGCCTGTCAGGCCGTGGGCCCAGCAGGACCGACGCCCGGTAGTGCAGCACCTCCGGGCGCAGCACGGGGCCTCGCGGGTGGTGGATGTCCACGTACGCGGAGAGCTCCCATCCTTCTCCCCGGGGCTCGCTTCGCACCTGCGCCTTCACGGAGCGATCGGGCCGCACCCGGATGAACTTCTCCAGGGAGACATCGCGCAGCTCGGCCACCTCGCCACCGCCCACGAGCGCGGCCACCTCCGCCAGCCACTCGATGGCCGCCGCACCGGGCAACACGGGGGTGCCGTTGACGAGGTGCTCCTGGAGATACACATCCTCCTGGAGATCGAACGTGCGCTCCCGCCCTCCGGCCTGCCGGGCCGTCCCCAGCATGGGAAACCGGCCCACGGGCTGAACCGGAGCCGCAGAGGCGCTCTCCACCTCGGGGAGCCGGTCCTGGAACAACGGCCGGAGCGCCAGCCGGCGCCTGCGCTCCAAGGCGGCCGGAATCCCTCCCGCGGCGAAGTCCATCGTCAGCGTGGTGGGCTCGTAGGCCATGCTGAGCACGTTGTCCGCCCGGCAGAGGGTCCTCATCGAAGGGGAGGCCCCGCCGCTGGGTTCACCGCAGTCCCGCAGGAACTCCACGGCGGTGTCCAGGGTGATACGGCCCCACCGCTCACCGATGAGCTGCTCCATCCGGCGATAGCGGTGGATCGAGTCCTCCTGCATTTCCTGGAGCATCTCCAGGGCGGCGGCTTCATGGCCCCGAGCCTGCTTGTGTGCGGCGACGAGGTGATTGGAGGAGACCACGAAGTCCTTGCCGGCTCCGGTCCTGTACTGGCCGGAGTAGGGGCCCGTCTGCTCCCAGACCTGCGCCGTCCCGGAGCGGTGGGCCAGCATCAGGTTCCAGCTGCCCCCGCGCGGCAGTCCTTCGAGAATGCGGGACGCCTCGTCCATCGTCCTGGCGCGGGAGAGCAGCTCGCGGTTCTGGAACGTGAGCGGGTAGAACGTCCGCCGGTCCATGGGGGCCACCGGGACGTTGATGCCCAGGCTCAACCCTTCCGCATTCATCCCGGCGCACGCTCCCAGTGCGCCGGCCCAGAAGGTGATCGAGACATAGGGAATGCGCCCCGTCACCCGGTAGACGATGCAGCATGGCTGCATGAGCCCGGCCAGGGTGGGGTAGGGGATGTCCAGGTTGTGCCCATGGAGGACATTCCCATGGGCGGTGGCCTGGCCCAGGACGGCGAACTGAGAGCAGCCGATGGGCGCGCCGGACACGATGTCCAGGATGAGCGCGTAGTAGAGGAGCGTCTCCCGGGCAATGCCGCTGGTGTCGGCAATGCCCTGGAGCTCCTCGTGAACGTCGGGTGGCAACAGGGCGGCCAGTCCTGACATCCGCGCCGTCACGTCCTGCGCCTTCATTCCCAGCTTCGTCAGGACGGGGCGGAGGGCGGACGCTCCAAGCGTCACGGTCCGCTCGAGCTCCTGCCGCATGAGGCTGCCGTACTGCCTGCCCACCTCATACGGACTTCCCGACAGGACCAGCAGCGGCAGTGACGCTGCTGCCTCAGATGGCATAGCGGGTTCCACCCGCCTGCTTGGCGGTTACCTGGAGTGCCTCCTTCTCGTGACGCGGCCACCCGCGGGAAGCGAAGGTCCTGTCATCCGCGATGACGACCTCGCCCGCCCTGCCTCCGTACAGCAGCTCGCCCACGAACCAGTAGGCCCCCTCGGCGGTGTCGATGACGCAGACCCCCGCCTTGCCCAGGCGCTCCAGGTAGTCGCGGTTGTTCTCCACGATGCCGGCGCCCACCCAGACGGGCCAGTCAATCGTCACGCTCCGCACCTCGGGCCGCAGGGCGCCGTACACCAGCCCGGCCTTCGCCACGAGGGCGTTGGCCGCGGAGTAGTCGGTCTGGCCCTGGTTTCCGTAGCGGCCACTGCCCGAGCCGAAGTTGATGAAGAATTGAAGCGCATCGCCCCGGGTCTCGTGGGCCAGCACCTGCCAGAGGTGCGCCTTGGAGGCCAGCGTGCGGACAATCGCGTCCGCCGACTTCATCGGCAGGCTCTTGGACTCCTCGATCGTCGCGCCATGCACGATGCCGTCGATCCGGCCGTACTGCCGGCGAACCTCGGCGAGCAGGCCCCGGACGGCGGCCGGGTCCGTCATGTCACAGACCTTGTAATCCAGCTGGAGCCCCTGGGCCCGGCAGTCCTCGAGGCTCTGGTGCAGCTCCCTCCGGCGCGCGATGTCCGTGTCAAAGGCCTTCATGCCCTGCACCGGCGTGGCCCCCGGATGGGCGGCCATGTAGCGCTTCACGAAGCTCATCCGGTAGGCCGGCAGGTCCGCCTCGGGGATCTTCAACCACTCCTCGTTCCCGTTCGGAGGCACCGTGCGGCCCGTGATGATCACGCGCGCACCGGTCACCTGAACCAGGAGCTTGGCGCAGTGATAGACGACCCCGCGGCCTCCTCCCGAGACGAGCACCACGGAGCCCGGAGGGATGGACGCCGCCGGCCCGGTGGCCGCGAGAGGCGTCTCGATATCCCGGAAGACGTACCGGCGCCCGCCGTTGTAGCCGGTCTCGACATCCGGATCGGAGCTGACCAGCTCCGTCCAGAGCTGCTCGGCCCAGGCGGACGGCTCGCGAGGATCCAGGTCCACGGCCTTGCACCGGGCGCTGGGCAGCTCCCGCTTCAGGCACTTGATGAAGCCTCCCGCGGCACCGGCCAGAGGAACTTGGCCCTGGGCGTTCCGATGGCCGAAGAAGCCGCCGCCCGCGGTCGCCACCAGATACCAGCCGCCTCCCGCCATCTCGCCAATCCGGTCATATACGGACAAGGCGCTGTGGTAGAGGCCCAGCGTGAACGCATTCACGGTGGAGGCCCACGTGGCGGCATCCAGCTCCGCGAGCTTGGGCGCCGGAGCGGTGGTGTGCAGCAGGATCAGCCCATCGAGCGGCTGAGCCGGGGCCGCCCCCGGTTGCAGGACGGCCACCCGGGCACCCGCTGACTCCAACCGCTGCGCCAGCTGCTTGTAGGTCCCCTGGGCGTCGGCGGTGATGCCCAGCGTCTTGCCTCGCAGGTGAGCGATGTTCTCACCCTTGGGCTGCGTGGATTGCTCGACGGGGTGGACCTCATACCGCTTCGCGGAGAACTGGGCCGGAGGGGTGAGCGGTCTGGCGGGAGCGTCCAGCTTGCCGCGGAGGTGCGCGGCCAGCCGCCGCAGCGACTCCGCATCTCCAGTGGCCTCACAATGGGCCACGAACCGGCGGACATCGTCGAGGCTCAGCTCCCCCTGAACGGCCGCAGGCGGGGCCAGAGGCTCGGGCCTGGGCGGGGCGGCGCTCTCCGCGCGGGGCGGGCTCGCGAGGCAGGCCGCCATCTTGCGCAGGGTGTTGCAGTCGCGTACCCGGAAGCGCTCATCCGGGGGCACGCCGAACGCGGCCTGGGCGGCGGAGAAGGCTTCGAGCTGGGTCTGGGGATCGATTCCCAGGTCCACTTCCAGGTCGAAGTCGGGGCCCAGGACCTCCGTGTTGTAGCCCGTCTTCTCCTGAAGGGTGGTGGTGAGGAACGCCAGGAGCTGCTCCTCACGGGTTGCCACGGCGGCAGGGGGGGCCGCACTCCCAGAGGCCTTGCCCACGAGGTAGTCCACCATCTTGCGGAGGGTGTTGTAGTCGCGGAGCCGGAAGTTCTCGTCCTTCTCCACGCCCAGGTTGACCCGGACCATGGCGAAGGCTTCCACCTGCTTGACGGTATCAATCCCAAGATCTGCTTCCAGATCCAGGTCCAGCTCGAGCATGTCCTCCGGGTAGCCGGTCCGCTCCACCAGGGCGCCCACGAGCTGCTTCGTGATGGCGTCAGCCTGGGCCGCAGGGGCGGCGCTGCGAGGCTGCGGGGTGACAGGAGCCGGGGTAGGGGCAGGCACTGCCTTGCCGGTGGCCGGAGCGGAGCCCGAGGCTTTGCTGGTCAGATACTCGGCCATCTTCCGGAGCGTGTTGTAGTTGCGGACCCGGAAGTTCTCGTCGCGCTCGAGCCCGGACTGGGTGCGCGCCACGGCAAACACCTCGATCTGGGTGATGGTGTCGATGCCCAGATCGACCTCCAGGTCCAGGTCGGGCTGGAGGATGTCCAGCGCGTAGCCCGTCTTCTGCGCCATCGCGCCCTGGAGGAACTCCAAGGTCTGTGCGACGGAGCCGGCCGGAGGGGCCACCGGGGGCGCCACGGCCACGGGGGCGGCTCCGCCCGGGGCCCGCTGCACCAGGTAGTCCACCATCTTGCGGAGCGTGTTGTAGTCCCGCAGACGGAAGTTCTCGTCCTTCTCCACCTTCAGGCTGACCCGGGCCTGGGCAAAGGCCTCGACCTGCTTGACCGTATCGATGCCGAGATCCGCTTCCAGATCCAGGTCCGGCTCCAGCATGTCTGCGGGGTAGCCCGTGCGCTCGACCAGAGCGCCTGTCAGCAGCTTCATCACCTCTGCGGCGGGGACGGGGGCCTCGGGGGCTCCTGGCCCGGGCGCCGCGGCACCTTCCTTCTTCGCGGCGTCCATGCGGGCCAGAGCACGGTGCGTCTCCTCCAGAAGGGTCTCCAGCGGGGGGCGCTCGTTGCGCAGCGCGCAGCCGTCCACGAAGGCGAGGACCTGGGTGAGCGTCACCTCCCGGCCCGAGGCGGCGGGCCGTTCCTGGGGGAGGCGCTTCAGAATGCCTTGCGCGATCGATGCGATGGTCGGGTGCTGTTCAGGATGCAGGGCCATAGGCGTGGGAATGCCGAGCTTCCGTTCGGCGGCGGTGACAGCGTCGTTGATCTCTTCGGGCGTCATTCCAAGGTCGTTCACCAGATCCACCTCATGGCCGAAGAGCTCAGGCGGGTAGCCCACCCCTCTCACCAAGGCGGAGATGACTTCTTCCTGGATCGACTCCAATGTCGCGAGAGCCATGCGGGAGCCCCTAGCTGCCCATGAGGTGGTGGACGTGGCTGAAGGCCAGCAGGCGGTGGAATTGCTCGGTCTCACCCGTCTTGGGGTGGCTGCTTGCTTGAGCCATGTACGGTTCGCCTTTGAGCGTTGCCTGGATGAAAGCCGTCAGGGACCACTTGGGCCCGGACTCGAGGAAGATGCGGACTCCGTCCTCATGGAGCTGGCGCACGTGCTGCCAGAATCGCAGGGGCAGCACGTATTGCAGGGCCAAGTGGCGGGCCATGAAAGCCGGCTTCACCGGGGTGGGGTAGTAGCGGCCATGCACACTGGAGAGGACTGGCAGCTGAGGCTCCATCCAGGCAAGCCGCCCCAGCTCCGCCCTGAAGGTGGGCACGGCCTTGGCGATGAGCTGGGTATGGTAGGCGTGAGAGACGGGCAGCGCCCGGGCCTCGAACCCATTCGCGCTGCACCAGCGCAGGACGTACTCGACGGCCTGGGTCTCTCCGGCCACGATTCCCTGCCCTGGAGCGTTCTCCGCGGCCACGGTGGCGTACCCTGGGGCCTCCCGGATCACCCCACGGAGCCTGTCGAAGTCTCCGCTGATGCTGGCCATCAGGCCTGGCGTGCCAACCGGCAGCCGGGTGACCGCGAGCGTGCGCTGGTAGATGGCGCGCAACGCCTGCTCGAGAGAGAGCATCCCGCTGGCGGCCAGCGAGGCGTACTCGCCAGAGCTCTGCCCCAGCAGCACATCCACCCGGATGCCCCAGGAGCGAATCAGACGGAAGAGCGCCACGTTCGCCAGGAAGACGGCGGCATGCGCGGTATCGTCATCCTGCCGGTACGCGCCCTCGGTGCCCGGAGGCACCCAGAAGGTGTCAGAGAGGCGGCGACCCGCGAGGGACTCGAAGGCCGCGTCGGCCTCCGCGAAGGTCCTGGCCACCACGGGGTACTCCGCGGCCAGCTCCCGGAGCATGTTTACGTACTGGGGCCCCTGACCCGGGAAGACCACCGCCACCTTGCCCGAGTGCAACTGACGCGGGTCCCGGGTGTCGTAATAGAAGAGGCCCTGCTCTGGCAGGCTTGGCGTCCCAGCGCCGGCCAGCAGCCGGCGCGCCCGATCCAGCAGCTTGCTCACGGGCTGTCCCTTCGGCAGCGTCATGGCGAACCGGCAGGGAACTTCGGTGCCGGTCCGAGGCGTCCGAAGGTCCAGCTGGGGCTCACGTGCCACCCTCTGGATCAACCCCTCCACCTGCTGGAGGATGTCGGCCTGGCGGGTTCCCTCGAGATGAAGGAACGGTGGGCGCTCCGGCTCCACGGCGGTCACACGCGCGGTCCGGCGCACAGGGCTCGGCGGAGCCTCCTCCACGATCGCGTGGAAGCTGGTTCCGCCCAGCCCGAACGAAGAGATACCTGCCCTGCGGACTCCGTGGGCGGAGGCTTCCCAGGGCACTACCTCCGTGGGGACCCGGAAGGGGATCTGCTCCCAGGGGATGCGGGGAGTGGGGCGCTCGAAGCCCAGGTTGGGCGGCACCTGCTTGTGGTGCAGCGCCAGGGCGACCTTGGTCAGCGCGGCCGCTCCGGCCCCGGAGTTCAGGTGGCCGATGTTGGACTTGATGGACCCCAGGAGGATCTTCTCGGTGCGAGAGGCTTGGCCGTAGACCGAGTGGTAGGACTCCACCTCGATCGGATCGCCGACAGGGGTTCCCGTCCCATGCCCTTCGACGTATTGGATGGTCTCGGGGGACACTCCGGCCTTCTCCACCGCCCGCCGGACCGCCTGCACCTGGCCTTCCGAGCTGGGCGCCCAGATGGAAGCGCTCTTCGGATCCGTGGCGCCAGCGACCGAGCGAATCACCGCGTAGATGCGGTCCCCCGCAGCCTGGGCATCCGTCAGGCGCTTGAGCACGAGAAGGGACGCCCCCTCACTCGAGATGTAGCCATCCGCCCGGGAGTCGAACGGGAAGGAGCCCGTCTGTGACAGGCCTCCGAAGGAGCAGCACTGGCTGAGGGCATCCACGCCCAGCGAGGCGTACATGCCACCCGCGAGCATCAGGTCGCACGCGCCCGTGCGCAGCTGGCTCATGGCGATGTCGACCGCCGCCAGACTGGACGCGCAGGCGGACTCCACCATGAGCGCGGGCCCCTGGAAGTCCAGATGGTGGGCGATGCGGCTCGCCGAGAGGCTGCCCAGATAGCCCAGCAGCGTGTCCTCCGTGACGGGCGGCAGCTCGCGCTTGTAGCGCTCCTCCGACTCGCTCCGGATGCGAGCCGCCGTCGCCTCATCGATGCCGTGCCGTCTCAGGTGCGCGGCCAGGCGCCCATCGAACTCGGCGTAGTACACGCGGGCCTGCGTCTGGAACTCGCGCTCCAGAGGCGGCAGGTACCCCATGACGACCCCCACTCGCCCCGAGTCCACGGCCGCCGGGGTATAGCCCGCGTCATCCAGCGCCTGCAGGGCCGCCTTCATGGTCCAGCTGTGCCCGCGGTCGATCTGCGAGGAGACCTTGGGGGGAACGCGGATCCGCTCTCCGGGCCAGGAGCCGTCGACGATGGAGCCCGCCAGGTCCGTGTAGGGCCTGACCTTGCTCTGGCGGGTAGGGTCCAGATAGCGGCCAATGGGCGCGCGCTCGGGAGGGATGGAACCAATCGCACAGCGCTTGTCCAACAGGTTGCGCCACAGCTCTTCCGGGGTCGCGGCCTGAGGAAAGACTCCTCCCAGGCCGACGATCGCGATCGGCTCGGAAGAGGGAGGGGCTGGCTGCGTCTTGGCCAGCCGCGCGTGATACTCCGGGGAGTGCTCCTCCAAGGTGAGGTGGTAGCTGATCCCCCCGAAGCTGAAGGCGCTGACGCCGGCGCGCCTCAGCCCTCCCTCCACGCCCGGCCAGGGCCTCTCGTGGTTGGAGATGTAGAAGGGGGTGTTCTCGAACTCGAGGCCTCGGGCCGGCTCCTGGAACGAGTGCTGCGGCGGCAGGCGCTGGTGGGACAGCGCGAGGATGGCCTTCATGAGCCCCGCGGCCCCTGCCGCGGCTTGGAGGTGGCCTGTCAGCTCCTTGACGCCTCCCAGCATCACGCTGCTGGCGGCAGCCTGGCTGCCGAAGACTTCCTTCAGGCTCTCGAGCTCCGTGCGATCGCCCAGGGCAGTGCCCGTGGCATGGCACTCCACATACTGCACGTCCGCCGGGCCATACCCGGCCTGGGCATAGGCGCGGCGCATCGCCAGCACCTGCCCCCGGGAGTTGGGCGCCAGCAGGGACTTGCCCTTGCCATCGGAGGCGGCCCCAACGCCACGGATGACGGCGTAGATCTTCTCTCCGGCGGCCAAGGCATCCTCCAGCCGGCGCAGGACGAAGACGGCGGCGCCCTCGCCCAGCAGCGTCCCTGACGCGCGGCGATCGAAGGGCGTCAGCGAGGAGACCGCCAGGCCCCCCAGCTTGCTGAAGGCCACGAGATCATGCGGCGTGAGCAGCTGGCTGCAGCCCGCCGCCAACGCCACGTCACAGTCGCCGAAGTGGAGCTGGTGGCTGGCCGTCTGAATGGCGGCGAGGGTGGAGGCGTACCCCGCGTCAACGGTGGTGTGAGGGCCTCGGAGGTTGAAGATCTTGGCCGCCCGGCCCACCCACACACTGCTGAAGGAGGCAATCGCCTCGTCCTCGGTGAGCCCCGCCATCTCGGCTTCGAGCTGCTGGACGGCCGAGGCGCGCACCTGGGCGACGGTCTCCTCGCCCAGGGCCGCCAGGGTGGGGGACTCGGAGAGAGCGCGCACCATGTCCAGCAGCCGCGTCCGCACCCGGGTGTCCGGGCGGAGTCCTCCGCCCAGGGAGCCGAGGGTGAAGCTCACGCGCTCTGGGCGCACCCGCGCCAGGACGGCCCGCGCATCATCGAGCGCCTGCGAGACCGCCTCCAGGAAGGCCAGCTGCGTCCGGTGCATGTCCTGGAACGTCTTGGGGGGGATCCGGTACTTCCGGTAGTCGAGCTTCAGCTCCTCCAGCAGCGCGGCATGCTTGCAATACGTCCGGTCTGGAGCCGTGGGATCTTCGTCGTAATACCAGCTGGGGAGCTCTTGAGGGCCGTCACTCAGCTCACGGATGGCGATGCGCCCCGTCTGAAGTTGCTCCCAGAAAGCCTCCACGCCAACGGCTTTGGGAAAAACATTCCCAAGGCCCACAACGGCGATCGGCCGGAAGTGAGGAGCTTCCATAGCGCGTTCATCACCCACGTGTGAGCAAGGCCCAGCGGCCTTGTGTGTGCGCAAGGGTGGGAATTCCTGCGATGACCGCTGGCGCCTGCTGTTCAGTTATTAACTTAATTGATGCACCTGTGTCAAATATTTCTAAATCTACAGTGCTAACGTGTCTCTGAAGAAGGACGTGACAGACCGGTTTGAACTCGAACGACTTACCAGCATGGATTTTTCCGGGGCAGGGCTCCCAACGGCTCGGAATGGGGCAGAGGGTGCTGGAGCGCTCGCCGGCTGCCCGCCGGGTGTTCGAAGAGGCCTCCGAGGCCGTGGGGATGAACCTCACGAAGTTGTGCCTGGAAGGTCCACCGGAAAGGCTCACCGCCACCGAGAATGCTCAACCCGCCATTGTCACATGCAGCGTGGCATGTCTGGCCATGCTGGAAGAGCAGGGGCTGCAACCGGCTGCCGTCGCCGGGCACAGTGTGGGAGAGTTCTCGGCCCTGGTTGCCGCCAGGGCCCTGACGCTCTCCGCCGCGGTCCGGGCTGTGCGCAAGCGGGGCGAGCTGATGGCCAGTGTCACGGCGCCTGGAGGAATGCTCGCGGTCATGGGGCTCGACGAGGCGCGGGTTCGTGAGCTGTGCCAGACGGCGAGCCAGGGCGGCATCCTCGCGGTGGCGCTCCACAACAGCCCGGGGCAGTTCGTCCTCTCGGGAGAGCACGCGGCCCTGGAGCGGTTCAAGCAACGCGCCCTCTCCTCGGGGGCCCGGGAGTGCGTGCTGCTCCAGGTCAGTCACGCCTTCCACTCACCCCTGATGGGGCAGATCCTGGAAGAGTGGCGAGCGGTGGTGGCGGGCATTCCGCTTCGCATGCCCCGGTACCCCATGGTCCTCAACACCACGGCCCGGACGGTGAAGACGCTGGTCTGTATCCGGCGGTCCATGGTGGACCAGCTGATCTTCCCGGTGTTGTGGATGCAGTGTGTTCAGGCGCTCGTGGGGATGGGAGTGACCCGGGTGCTAGAGGTAGGGGACAGCAAGGTGGTCTCTTCCCTGGCGAGGCGCACGGAGCCCTCGCTGCAGACGGCGACGGTGGATGCCTTTCTGTGAGCAGTTCTCCCGGGGAGGTGATGACTCAGATTGCCTCGGTTGGATGGAGTTGGAATATCCCCATGGCGAATGTCTTCCAGATGGCCCACGTGTATTGGTGACTTGTGCGCGTGTGGCGGAAAAGGTGTCGCACGGCTCTTCATACGCACAGGGCTTGTCATTGGCATTCATGTCTCGGGGCCGTTTGCCTTGAGGAACATGGCTCCTGGAGGTTTGGCTCACGTGAGGAGCGCCGGTCAGCAGGCGGATGAAAACAACGCGCTCAACCCTTCCCGATACATTGGGTGCGGTATGCAGTAAACCCTACTCAATGAATTGGAATCTCAAAGTGTAAGAAACTTATTCTGTGTTTCGCGGGAACTCCTTGTTGACCGGTGTTTCTTGCCATGGGGTAGTGTTCAATACTGTGCGTGACCCCATCGCGATTGTTGGCATCGGTTGTCGGTTTCCGGGAGGTGCGAAGTCGCCTCGTCACCTCTGGGACCTTCTTACACAAGGACGCAGTGCGATCGTCGAGGTGCCGAAGGACCGCTGGGATCATCGCCGCTACTACGATCCTGATCCGGACAAGCCGGGCAAGACGTACGTCCGCCACGGCGGCTTTCTGCAGGAACCGATCGACGTCTTCGACGCCGCCTTCTTCTCCATCTCGCCACGCGAGGCGGCGACGCTCGATCCGCAGCAGCGCCTCCTCGCCGAGGTAGCCTGGGAGAGCCTCGAGGACGCGGGCTTTCCGCCGGACAGCCTGGCGGGCAGCCAGACCGGCGTCTACATCGGCGGGTTCATGCTCGACAGCATGCTCACGCACATGGGCTCGAAGAACCGCGAGATGATCGGCCCGCACACCGCGGTCGGGTCGACCATGACGGTGCTCTCCAACCGGCTGTCCTTCATGTTCGACTTCCGGGGGCCGAGCATCTCGCTGGACACGGCGTGCTCCTCCTCGCTCGTCGCCGTCCACCTCGCCTGTCAGGACCTGTGGAGCGGTACGACATCGCTCGGGCTGGCCGGTGGCGTGAACGTCATGTTCCGGCCCGAGATTTTCGTGGCGATGAGCAAGGGCAAGTTCCTGTCGGCCGATGGGTACTCCAAGAGCTTCGACGCGCGCGCCGATGGTTACGGCCGGGGAGAAGGCGCTGGCATCGTGGTGCTCAAGCGGCTCTCTGACGCGGTGCGCGACAACGACCGCATCTACGCGCTGATCCGGGGGACAGGTGTCAATCAGGATGGGCACAGCGACTCGATGACGGCGCCAAGCGCGCGTGCACAGGAGGCGCTGGTCCGTCAGGTGTGTGCCAGCGCCTCGGTGAATCCGGCCGAACTCCATGCCTTCGAGGCCCATGGGACGGGAACCGCCGTCGGAGATCCCGCGGAGATGGGCGGGCTGGGCGCCGTCTCGAAACGGCCCGGTGGGCAGGGGCCGTGGGTCGGATCGCTCAAGGCCAGTATCGGGCACCTCGAAGCGGCGGCCGGCGTGGCGGGGTTGATCAAGGCGAGTCTGTGCCTGCAACACCGGCAGCTTCCTCCGCAAGCCAACCTCCAGAAGCTCAACCCGGCCATCCCCTTCGAGAACCTGGGGCTCCGGATTCCGCAGCGCCTTGAGGCGCTTGAGCCCAGGAATGGCGAATCCCTGAAGATGGGCGTCAACTCCTTCGGCTACGGCGGGACGAATGCGCACTGCTTGCTTGAGCAGGCGCCGCCCGGCGGCGCGCGCGCGCCCTTCCCGGAGGCGCAGGCGAAGCGCTCCGTGAGCCTGTCCGCGCCGGTGATTCTCCCGCTCTCTGCCCGCAGCCCCGAGGCGCTTCGCGCGCTCGCTCGATCCTACGCCGGTCTCCTCTCCGCTCCGGACCACGCGCCGCTCGCGGACATCTGTTTCTCCGCAGCGGTCCGGCGGAGCCACCACGAGCACCGCCTCGCCCTGGTGGCCACCGAGGATGCGGCCGGGCTCGCGGCACGGTTGGAGTCTTTCGCCGCCAACAATCCCGCCGAGGACGGCGCCTCGGGCCGCACGCTTCCAGCGGAGGCGGCGAAGCCGGTCTTCGTGTTCACCGGCATGGGGCCGCAGTGGTGGGCCATGGGCCGTGAGCTCTACGAGCGGGACGCGCTGTTCCGCTCCACCCTCGATCGCTGCGACGCCATCTTCCAGCGGCTCGCGGGTTGGTCGTTGCTGGCTCAGATGCTCGCTGACGAAAAGTCCTCCAATATGGCGCGGACGGACATCGCGCAGCCCGCGAACGCGTTCCTGCAGATTGGCTTGCTCGAGCTCTGGCGGCGCGCGGGCGTCGAGCCTGCCGCAGTCGTAGGCCACAGCGCGGGCGAGGTTGCCTCCGCCTACGCCGCAGGGCGTTTTACCCTCGAGCAGGCCATGCTCGTGATCTACGAGCGGAGCCGGATCCAGGCCAAGGCGGCGGGGCTTGGCAAGCTGCTGGCGGTAGGCCTCACAGAGGAAGGCGCCCGCGCCGCCATCAGAGGGCGTGAGGACGTGGTCTCGATCGCCGCGATCAACGGGCCGAGCGCTGTGACCCTCTCCGGAGCCGCCAAGGCGATCGAGGAGATCTCGGCCGAGCTTGAGGCCCGCGGTGTCTTCCAGCGCATCTTGAAGGTCGAGGTTCCCTACCACAGCCCCGCGATGGATCCGCTCAAGCCGGAGCTTCGCCGGTGTCTCGCCACGCTCCAGCCCTCGGTTGGGAACCTTCCCATCTACTCCACGGTCACGGGCGGCCTTGTCGAGGGCATGTCCTATGACGCCGAGTACTGGTGCGACAACATCCGTGAGCCCACCCTCTTCGCGAAGGCCGTCCGCCAACTCTTGAAAGACGGCTACCGGCTCTTCCTGGAGGTGGGCCCCCATCCCGTCCTGCTGGCCTCCATCAAGGAGTGCTGCGCGGAAGCGCGTGTCGAGGGACGGATGTTCTCCTCGCTCAAGCGGCAGGAGCCCGAGCAAAAGACCTTCGCCAAGGCCCTGGCAGAGCTCTATGTCGCCGGGGCCCGGAGCCCGTGGGCCGGGCTCTATCCCGAAGGCTGCCGCTTCACCCAGCTTCCCAGCTACCCCTGGCAGCGGGAGAAGCACTGGCACGAGTCGGAGGAAGCGCTCACGGATCGCCTGGCTTCGAATGAGCATGCGTTGCTCGGGCTCAGGGTCTCCGCGCCCACGCCCACCTGGGAGCGCGGTTTGAACGCGCGATTCCTGCCCTGCCTCGCGGATCACCGCGTCCGGGGCGCGCTCGTGGTTCCAGGTGCCGCCTACGTCGAGCTGGCGCTCGGCCTGCGCCGCGAGCTGGGGCTCTCCGAGCCACACATGCTGGAGGACGTGCGGTTCGAGAACGCGCTCGTTGTCGCTGGGAACGACGAGCCCGTGGTCCGGACCAACTATGACGAAGTGACTCAGACGGTGGTGATCTACAGCCGCCCCCGCGATAGCCGCACCACCTGGACGCGGCACGCCACCGCGCGCCTCCGGCGGAGCCTCCTGACGCCCCCGCCGGAGCACGTCCAGCTTGCCAGCCTCGCCGCGCACGCCGCGCCCCAGCTCGACACGGAGACGCTCTACCGGATGCTCGGCGAGCGTGGCCTCGATTACGGTCCAAGCCTTCGAGGCATCCGCTGGTTGCGCCGGGGTGAGACAGATCTCCTCGCCGAGCTCATGCTCCCTGCCTCGGAGGTGGCGCGGATCACCGCCGATGAGAGCATCGTCCTGGATCCGGTCTGGCTGGATCCTTGCTTTCAGGCCATGGTGGCTTGGCTGCCCGCGGACGATCAGCGGCTCTACCTACCGATGGGGTGCCGGAGCATCCGATTCTACAGACGGCCCGATCCCCGCGAGCCGCTGTTCTGCCACGCGCAAGTCCGGAAGCAGGTGGCCAACGCGCTTGAGAGCGACATCACCTTGATCGATGGTGGTGGCCAGGTGGTGGCCAGGCTCGTGGGCGTCGAGTGCGCCGCGCTCGCGGACCACGAGGAGAAGGCCCCCAGGCCGTCCTTCTACGACTGGACCTACGAGCACGTCTTTGAAGAGGCCTCGCTCGAAGAGGCGGGAGCGAAGGGCAGCGGCGGCTGGGTCGTGTTCGCGGATCGCGGCGGGATGGGCGCCGAGCTTGGGCGCGCGCTTGAGCGGGCCGGAGTCCAGGACCTGGTACAGGTGGTGCCGGGGGAGTCGTTCGCCCGCGAGTCGGCCACGCGCTTCCAGGTTCGTCCTGGGGATGCGGAGGATGCCCGTCGTCTGGTGGACGCCCTCGGCCTCGCACGGTTCCGGAACATCGCCTACCTTCTTGGCCTGGATGCGAGTCAGGTGGCGGGAGCAGGCGACGTGCTTGAGTTCCTCCGCGTGGTGTTGGCGCTGTCCCCGGGGGAAGGTGCTTCGATCCGCGTCGTCACGAGGGATGCGCAGCGCGCGCTTCCAGAGGATGCGTTGTCCTCGCTCGCCGCTGCGCCCCTGATTGGCTTCTCGCGCGTGGTGGCGGCCGAATTCCCGCATCTGCGGATGCGCACCATTGATCTCCCCAAGGGAGCCTCGGCCGCTCAACCGGAGATGATCGAGCGCCTCGCTCGCGAGCTCCTGGCGGAGACCCAGGAGGACGAGGTCGCGCTGCGTGACACCCGGAGACTTGTCCGGCGCCTCAAGCAAAAGCCACTCCCCGAGTGGGAGGAAGGGACAACGGAGCCAAGGGGCTCCGAAGAGAAGGAGCAGGTCTTCGAGGTCTCCCTCGACGGTTCGGAGCGGCGGCCGAGGAGGGTCTCGCGGCGGCAGCCGGGACGTGGAGAGATCGAGATCAAGGTCGCCAGCGTGACGCTGACGCGCGGGGCCGCTACTCAAGGCCGACGCTCGGCCACCTCCCTCTGGCCGGTGGAACTGGGGGGAGTGGTTGTCGCGGCCGGTGAGGACACGCCAGGGTTTGCGCCCGGACAACGGGTGCAAGCGCTGATCGCGCAAGAAGCGTCCGTGATCGGGACGCACGCGCTGGTGCGGTTGGGACGCGATTGGATCCGCACGGGTGCCTCGCAGGGCCAGTTGCTGCCATTCCTCGCAGCGGAGTATGCCCTCCACACCCACGGTCGGCTCCTGCCCGGGGAGCGGCTCCTGGTCCTCGGAGACGCCGCAGGGATTGGCTCTGCGGTGCTCGAGCTTGGGCGAGCCGCAGGTGCTCAGGCTGCGGCTGTCCTGGACCTTGATACCGGCTCGGCGCCACAAGGGATCCGCGTCTTCGATCGGCGTTCCCCCACGCTCAGGGACGAGATCATGGAATGGACGGGTGGCGGCGGCGTGGATCTCCTGGTGAATGCGTCCCGCGATCCGGAGCCTACCCTCACCAGCGTTCTCGGGGACTTCGGCCGCTTCGTCGATGCGGGGCCGATCGCCCCGGCGGACGGTCTCTTCGCCACCGCCTGGCCTCGAGGCATCTCCTGCTCCAGGGTGGATGCCGCGGCCATGTTGCAGCAGCGCCCCAAAGAGGCCTCCGCACGGCTTCAGGCGGTCCTGGAGCGGTTTGGAGAACTCCCGGCGCTCTCGTCAGAGAACTGGCCGGCGGCCCGCGCGGGTGACGCGCGGCGCTGGCTCTCGGAGCGCGCGCGGGAGGATGGGATTGCCCGCCTCACGCTCTCGTTCACGGAGGCCGGGCCGGTCGCGCTCGCACCCGCGGCGGACGAGCGCTTGTTCGACGCGAACGCGGCCTACCTCGTGACCGGTGGCTTCGGGGGCTTCGGTCTCGCCCTCGCTCGCTGGATGGTCACCGAAGGGGCACGCCACCTTGTGCTCACTGGCCGGAAGGGGGCTTCCACCCCTGAGGCAAGACAGCTGATCCAGGAGCTTGAGGCGGCAGGGGTCCGCGTCACCGGGGTTGCTGCGGACGTCAGCAACAGGGATGAGATGCGGGCGCTGTTCGCACGAATCGATGCCACGCACCCCCCGCTCAAGGGTGTGCTGCATACCGCGGCCGTGCTCGATGATGCGCTTCTGCCTGATCTGGGCCACGAGCGCATCCAGCGTGTCATGGCCCCCAAGGCCGGCGGCGCGTGGATCCTCCACGAGCTGACGCAGGACCGCCCGCTGGACTTTTTCGTCCTGTTCTCCTCGGTCGCTGCCCTGATCGGCAATCCCCGGCAGGGCAACTACGTGGCCGCGAACAGCTTCCTCGATGCGCTCGCGGAGCACCGCGCCGCGCGAGGTCTGGCCGCGACCAGCATCCACTGGGGTGTCCTCGGGGAGATCGGGATGGCACAGGAGGAGGCAGTGCGTGCCTACCTCGAGTCTCTCGGCCTCCACGCGATGCCTCCAGCCTCGGTGCTGGCGGCGCTCAAGCGGGTGCTTCGAATCCGTCCCCCCCAGATCGGGATCTTCGATGTCAACTGGCCCCAGCTCGGGCGCGCTGCTCCGAACCTCGGCCGGACTCCGAGGACGGCGCACCTGATCGGAGCCTCCCAGGGAGGCGCGCAGAGCGATGCAGAGGGGCTTCGCCGTCACCTGGCGGAGCTGAGCCCAGAGGCCCGGCAGACTGAGATTGAGCGCTTCCTCGCGCAGCGCATCTCCCTCATCCTCCAGGTTCCCATCGACCGCGTGGATCCGCAGAAGTCTCTGTCGATGTTGGGGGTGGACTCCCTCCTGTCGATGCAGGTCCAGGGTGCCATCCGCGAGGCGCTCGGCGTTGAGATTCCAGCGCTTGAGCTTCTTCGAGGAGGAAACCTGGTGCAGGTTGCCAGCACCGTGTCCGCGAAATTCGACAGGCCAGCCGCCGTGGTACCCGCGCCGGCGCCTGTCACTGCAGAAGCCCAGATCGAGCAGCAAGTGAACAACATGTCAGAGAGCGAAGTGGAGACGATCCTCCGTGCCATGCTGGAAGCCCAGGCAGGACAGGGGGAGGTCAAGTCATGAGCACCCCCCGCGACAACATGAGCGGCCTCAGCCTCGAGGAGAAGCGCAAGCTCCTCGCTGAGCTCCTGGCGAAGTCAGGGAAGAGTGCCCCCCGCATCTTTTCGCTCTCCTCGGGGCAGAAGGCGCTCTGGCTTCTGCAGCAGCAGGCTCCGGACGGAGCCGCCTACAACACGCCTTTCGCGCTCCGCATTCGGTCCCAGGTCGATGTGGGGGCATTGAAGCGCGCCTTCGAGATGGTAGCCGCGCGCCACCCGAGCCTGCGAACCACGGTCTCACCGACTGCGGACGGCCAGCTCCTCCAGACGAGCCACCCCGTGCTCGAGCCGCACTTCGCTCACATCGATGCGGCGGGCTGGAGCGCCGAGCAGCTCCAGTCTGCGGTCGTTCGCGCCTATCGCCAGCCGTTCTCGTTGGATCGTGGTCCGCTCCTCCGGGGCGATCTGTTCAGTTCCCAGCCCGATGACCACGTGCTCCTGATCACTGTTCACCACATCTTCTACGACGGGTGGTCGGCAGGGATCGTTCAGCAAGAGCTGACGCAGCTCTATCAGGTGCTCTCGCGTGGCGAGCAGCCGTCACTGGCGCCCGTCACGGGCAGCTATGCCGACTTCGTCGCACAGCAGGCGGAGATGCTTTCGGGGGCGGTGGGGCGCAAGCACTGGGAGTACTGGCAGAAGAAGCTTTCCGGAGAGCTGCCTGTCCTGACGCTCCCTGCGGATCGGAGCCACTCAGCCCTCGCGGCGAATCGGAGCGGAGCGTGCTCGCTCAAGCTCCAGCCCGAGCTGACGAACCGGATCAAGGAACTCGCGCAGAGTTCAGAGGCTACTCCCTTCGTCGTGCTCTTGTCCGCCTATGCAGCCCTGCTTGGGCGACTGGCCCGGCAAGACGACGTCCTGATCGGCTCCCCGACAGCCGGGCGCCCGGACACGGCCTCGCATGGGGTGGTGGGCTACTTCGCCAACTCCGTGGCGCTTCGAGCGGATCTCTCCGGCGCTCCGTCCACCCGGACGCTGATCGCGCGGATGCGCGATGTGGTGCACGAGGCGCTGGAGCACCAGGACTTCCCGTTCGCGTCGCTCGTGGAGCGGTTGGGAATCGAGCGCCGCCCTGGAGTGTCGCCCATCTTCCAGGCGTCCATGACATTCCACTCCTCGCGCGAGGGTGGGGGCGCCATGGCGCTCTGGGCCACGCCTGATGAGGTAACCCGCGTCCGTTGGGGGGTCCTGGAGCTCGAGCCCTATCCCCTCAGCGATCAGGAGACCCAGTTCGATCTCACCCTTGAGATGTGGGAGGTGCGCGGCGCGTTCGCTGGCGCGTTGCGCTTCAACCGGGCGCTTTTCAACGACAGCACGGTTGGCCTGTGGCGCGGCTACTTCGAGAAGCTCCTCGAACAGATGGTGCGCGCTCCGGATGAGCCGATTGCCCGGCTGGCGCTAGCAGTTCCTGCCCCGGCCGCGCAGCTCCGGGCGGACACGCAACCTGCGGCCCGGCGGGACCGCGCTGGCGAGAGCACCATCACCGCTTGGTTCGAGGCGCAGGTTGCGCGAACCCCAGAAGCGGTCGCACTCAGCTTTGGGGACGTGCATCTCAGCTACGCCGAACTCAACGCCCGCGCGAACGTTCTGGCACATGAGGTTCGAAGCCGCGGCGTCGGCCCTGAGTCCCTGGTGGGCATCTGTGTCGAGCGGAGCGCGGAGCTGGTCATCTCCATCCTGGGCGTGCTCAAAGCCGGCGGAGCGTATGTACCGCTGGATCCGGCCAGCCCGAGAGAGCGGCTTGCGCTGATCCTCGAGGACGCGGATGTCTCCGCGCTCGTTACCGAGACCCAGCGCACCGGTGAACTCCCTACGGAGAAGGTGCCCACGATCTTCGTGGACTCGCTCCAGTGGCATGGAGGGCCGCGTGCTCCGAATCCGGCGCCTGGCCTCACGCCGGACAACGCCGCCTATGTCATCTACACCTCCGGATCCACTGGGCGCCCCAAGGGAGTGATTGTCACCCACGCCAACGCCACGCGCCTGTTCACCACGACCGAGGCGCTCTTTGGTTTCGGGCCGGACGATGTCTGGACGCTGTTCCACTCCGCTGCTTTCGATTTTTCTGTCTGGGAACTCTGGGGGCCGCTTTTCTATGGAGGCCGCCTGGTCGTCGTCCCTCACTGGATGCCCCGCTCTCCCGAGGCCTTTGGCGAGCTGATCGCGCGCGAAGGGGTGACGGTCCTCAACCAGACGCCGTCTGCATTCCGGGCACTCGTTCGTGCGCCTTCGATCGAGGATGGGGTAGGGGGCCAGGGGCTCAAGTGGATCATCTTCGGCGGTGAAGCGCTCGATGCCTCGACCGTCCGTCCATGGTTTGAGCGGTATCCGGGTGCGGACACGCAGCTGATCAACATGTATGGCATCACCGAGACCACGGTGCATGTCACGTACCACCGGGTGATCGAGGCAGACCTCGCATCCGCTGCGAGCCCAATCGGCCGTCCGATCCCGGATCTCATGATTCGCCTGCTCGATGAGCACGGCCAGCCTGTTCCGGACGGCGTTCCTGGGGAAATGTATGTAGGTGGGGCCGGGGTCGCGAGGGGTTATCTGAAGCGGCCGGAGCTCACCGCGCAGCGCTTCATCGAGGACCCGGCCTTTCCTGGAGAGCGCCTTTACCGCTCGGGCGACCTCGCCATCCGCCAGCAGGACGGAACCTTCTCGTACCTCGGCCGCATCGACGATCAAGTCAAGATCCGCGGCTTCCGCATCGAGCTCGGCGAGATCCAGTCGGTGATCGCCCGCCACCCAGCCGTCGCCAGTGCCTACGTCTCCACCTATGAGCGGAGCGCGGACGATCGGCGGATCGCCGCCTACGTGGTGCCCAGGCCGGGAGCGGCGGAAACGCTCCTCTCCTCCAGCTCGGACGGGGGAATCGGTGACACCCACGTGGGCGAGTGGAAGGCGCTCTACGACGAGCTCTACGCGCGCTCCGCTGGCGAGTCACAGACGGATCCCAGCTTCAACATCGCAGGTTGGAACAGCAGCTACTCCGGCGCGCCGCTCAGTGCCGAGGCCATGAAGGAGTGGGTCAACCACACCGTTGAGCAGATCCTTGAGCGGAAGCCGTCGCGGGTGCTTGAGATCGGATGCGGGACGGGCCTCCTGCTCACGCGGATCGCACCCTCCACGGCCGCGTACTGGGCGACCGACGTCTCCGGAGTCGTGGTCAACATGCTCCGCGGGGTGACGAAGAAAACCCCGGGCCTTGAGCATGCGCAGCTCTTCCACTGCGCTGCGGACCAGCTTGAGGGCATCGACTTCGGCGGCGAGCGCTTCGAGGCGGTGATCTTGAACTCGGTGGTTCAGTACTTCCCGAGCGCGGAGTACCTCGCCCGTGCCCTGGAGTCTGCCTCGGCGCGCGTGAGCACGGGGGGCTTCATCTTCGTCGGGGACGTGCGGAACCTCCGTCTGCTCGAGGCGTTCCATGCGTCGATTGTTCTGGCACAGAGCTCAGGCACCCTCGATCCCCACACGCTGAAGGGGCTCGTGGCGCGGCGGCTGGCCGGAGAGGAAGAGCTGGTACTCGATCCAGGCTTCTTCTGGGCCTTGAAGCAGCGCATCCCCCGGTTGAGCCATGTGGAGATCCGCCCGAAGCGTGGCGAGTGCCTGAATGAACTCACACGCTTCCGCTACGATGTGCTCCTCCACCTGGACACCTCACCGGCCCCCGCACCCGACGTGGCTTGGGGTCCGGGCAATGTGAGCCTGCCTGAACTCCGGGCGCGTCTCGGCCGGGAAGGCACCCAGCGCATCGGTCTGCGCGGCATCAGGAATGCCCGCGTAGAGGCGGCCCTCGAGGCCCTGGTGAGCCTGAGCGAGCAGGCTCCCGTGCGGCCAGGCTCGTTCGAGAAGCTCCGCAGGCGCCTGTTGGATCGCGACGGCTCGGTCCCCACCAGCGAGCCCGAGCCCGGGATTGATCCGATGGCCCTTGAGCAGCTTGCCCGGGAGGCCTCATGCACCGTCACCCTGGACTGGTCTCGTGGAGGGGTGGACGGCTCCTTCGACGCGGTCTTCACGCGCCGGAGCCCTTCAGGCGAGCCCGCAGCCCCAGGACGCTCGGCCGAGCCGATCGCGCTCTTCGGGACAGCGCCGGATGCCGTGCCGGGTGCACGCCACGCCAACGATCCACTCCGTGGGCGCCTGGAGCGCCGCTTGGAGAGCGACCTTCGGAAGACGGCGCAGGAGCACCTCCCCGAGTACATGGTGCCGGCGAGCATCATGGTGATTGACGAGCTCCCGCTGACCGGGAACGGCAAAGTGGACCGGCGAGCCCTGCCGGTTCCTGCGGCTCCGCATGGCCTGGGGATCGCGTACGTCGAACCCAGGACCGGCGAAGAGGAGATCCTGGTGAGCATCTTCGCCGAGCTGCTCGGCGCGGAACGGGTAGGCGTGCGCGAGAGCTTCTTTGACCTGGGGGGGCACTCGCTCCTGGCCACGCAGGTGGTCTCGCGCGTCCGCGCGGTCTTTGGTGTCGATGTTCCGCTGCGCACGTTCTTTGACAACCCGACCGTCGGGGGGCTCGCGGCGGTGGTGCAGCAGCTGCGCAAGCGCTCGGGCTCCGCTGTGCTCGACTTCACCTCGCCGATGGAGCGGCCGCCTCAAATCCCGCTCTCCTCCTCTCAAGAACGGCTGTGGATCCTCGATCGCATCGTGGAGACGCGGGCGCCCATCTACGTCATCCCCCTGGTGCTTCGGCTCCGTGGCCCGCTCCAGCAGGATGCGCTCCGTCAAAGCCTTGACGGGATCATCCAGCGCCACGAGGTGTTGCGCACCCGCTTCTCCGTGGTGGATGGACAGCCCATCCAGGAGATCGCCGGGGAGCTGCACGTGGAGCTTCCGCCTGCTGAGGCGCTCGGCAACGGCCCGGGGGCTACCGAAGCGGAACTCACGAGTCTCATTCAAAACGAGGTGGGACTCGAGGTCTCCCGTCCGTTTGATCTCGAGCGCGGCCCGCTGATCCGGATGCGCCTCTTCCGCATCGCGGAAGGCGACCACGTGCTCGTCCTGACGATGCATCACATCGTCTCTGACGGTTGGTCCGTTGGGATCCTCGCGCGTGAACTCTCGGCTGGTTACAACGCGCTCTGTTCGCGGCGCGAGGTGGTGATGCCAGCGCTCCCGGTTCAGTACGCGGACTTCGCCCTCTGGCAGCGGCAGCTCCTGCGAGACGGTGCGCTCGCCGAGTCCATCGAGGCCCACAAGCAGCGGCTCGCCGGGGCACCCACCTCCCTCAACGTTCCCACGGATCGGCCCCGGCCAGAGACCCCCTCGTACAAGGGTGGGGTGGTCCGCTTCGCTGTGGATCGGGCCCTCTCGGCACGCCTCAGGGAGATGAGCCGCCGCGAGGGTGCCACGCTGTACATGACCCTGCTGGCTGCCTTCTCGGCGTACCTTTCGCGTCTGAGCGGTCAGAAGGACCTGATCATCGGCTCGCCGGTGGCGAACCGGAACCGCGCCGCGACGGAGCCGCTGATCGGCTTCTTCGTCAACACGCTTGCGCTCCGGATGGACTTGTCCGGAGCCCCGACCTTCCTCGAGCTTCTGGCGCGCGTCCGGCGGACGGCGCTCGACGCGTACGCGGACCAGGACGTGCCCTTCGAGAAGCTGGTGGAGGTGGCCGCGCCCGAGCGGAGTGTCAGCCGCCAGCCCCTGGTCCAGGTGATGTTCGCGCTCCAGAACGCGCCGTTCTCGCCTCCTGCGCTCGATGGCCTCCACGTGGATCTCCTCGAACTGGACAGTGTCACCTCCAAGTTCGATCTGACGCTGTCCATGCAGGAATCCGCGGATGGTCTGGCGGGCCTCTTCGAGTACAGCGCGGAGCTGTTCGACCGGGAGCGCATCGAGCGGATGGCCGAGCACCTCGTGGTGTTTCTGCGTGAGGCCGTGGAGCACCCGCAGCGGCATGTGCATGAGCTCGACTTCCTCGGCGCGCGTGAGGCCGGACTGCTGGCGGAGTGGGCCATGGGCCCCAGCGCCCCGTCCGCTCCCGCCTCGGTAGTGGAGCTGTTCCAGGCCCAGGCCCAGCGCACGCCGGACGCGATTGCGCTTGAGCAAGGGGACGTCAGGCTCAGCTACGCGGAGCTCGATCAGCGCTCCACACGTTTGGCACGGCACCTCGTCTCGCTGGGCCTGGGGCCGGAGAAACGGACCGCGCTCTGCCTTCCGAAATCGGTCGAGTTCATCGTCGCCTTGTTGGGCGTGTGGAAGGCCGGTGGGGCGTATGTCCCGCTGGATCCGGAGTACCCCGAGGCGCGCCTCAGCCACATGCTGGAGGACTCGGGCTCGGAGCTTTTGCTCACGGTGCGCGCGTTAGGCGAGCGGCCAGGCTTCCGAGGGCGGACGCTGTGGATGGACGAGGCGCTGCCAGACGGTGCGGAACCATCCACCCTGGCGCTCCCGAGCGCGGGCTCGATGGCCTACATCATCTACACCTCGGGCTCGACGGGGAAGCCGAAGGGTGCGGTGCTGGAGCACCGTGGGGTGGCGAACATCGCCGTCGCCTCGCGGGAACTCCTGTCGCTCGGCCCGGACAGCAGGGTCCTCCAGGCGGCCTCTACGTCCTTCGATGTCTCGGTCTGGGACATCGTGATGGCGTTCGCGAGCGGCGCCCGGTTGGTGCTGCCCATGGACGAGACTTCGCGTGCTGGCGAGGGCCAGGCGGCGCTGCTGCGGGAGAAGCACATCACCCATGTGTGCCTGACGGCGTCGGCGATCGCGGCGCTGCCGGAAGGCCCGTATCCGGATCTCCGCGTGCTCACCACCGCCGGAGAGGCCTGCCCTGCGGAGCTGGTGAAGAAGTGGGCCACGGAGTCGCGGCGCTTCGTCAATGCCTACGGCCCGACGGAGACGACCGTCATCGCGACGCTCACCGCCGTCCAGAAGGGTGAGACGGGAGCTCCGCCCATCGGCCGCCCCCTTCCGGGACTGGTGGCCCGGATCCTCGATGCAAACCAGCGTCAGGTTCCCATCGGTGTCCCCGGCGAGCTGCACGTGGGAGGGCTCGCCGTTGCGCGCGGGTATCACGGGCTTGATGAACTCACCCGTGAGCGCTTCATCCGGGATCCGTTCTCGAGCAGCCCCGGCGCTCGGCTCTACCGCACCGGCGATCTCGCGCGCTGGAGAAGCGACGGCAACATCGACTTCCTCGGCCGCCTTGACCACCAGGTGAAGCTCAGGGGCTTCCGGATCGAACTGGGTGAGGTGGAAGCGGTCATCGACGGCCATCCCGGAGTCCAGCGGTCGCTCGTCATCGTCTACAAAGGCCAGCTCGCCGCCTACGTCGCGGGCCGTGGCGGCGCCGCATTCACGGTCCAGGCGCTCCGGGAGCATGCGAAGAGCCAGCTCCCCGGATACATGGTGCCAGCGCACTTCATCCTCCTTGAGGCGTTTCCCCTGACGCCGAGTGGGAAGATTGATCGCAAGAAGCTGCCGGATCCCGTGGAAGCCCAGGAGCCCACCACCTTTGCCGTTCCCCAGTCCCGCGAGGAGCAGATCCTCGCCGAGATCTGGGCCACGGTGCTGAAGAAGGGGCCAATCGGAATCAACGACAACTTCTTCGCGCTCGGGGGGGACTCGATCCTCGGCTTGCAGATCATCTCGCGCGCCACCCAGCGAGGGCTCCGCCTGAGGCCGCGCCAGCTGTTCGATCACCAGACGATCGCGGAGCTGGCCCGAGTGGCTTCCAGCGCCCAAGTGATTCACGCTGAGCAAGGGAAGGTGACGGGGAGCGCGCCGCTCACGCCCATTCAGCACTGGTTCTTCGAGCAGGAGCGCGCCGAGCCACAGCACTTCAACATGGCGGTGTTGCTCGACGTTGAGCCTGGCATCGATCTCGCCGTGCTCCGCCGCGCGCTCGATGCGGTGGAACTCCACCATGACGCGCTCCGGCTCCGCTTCCGCAGGGACGGCACGGCCTGGAGCCAGTACCACGCGGAAGGCGAGGCGCTGGGGATTCCCCTGGAGGAATGGGACGTCGCCGGAAGCGACGCAGTGGAGGGGGCGCTCGCCAAGCTCCACGGGGCTCTTGATCTTGAGCGTGGCCCGCTCCTGCGTGCCGCGATCCTGCGCCTGGGACCCGGCTCCACGCGGCTCGCCCTGGTGGCCCACCACCTGGTGGTGGACGCCGTCTCGTGGGGAATCATCTTCGAGGATCTGCTGACCGCGTACGGCCAACTAGCGAGCGGCCAGCCGGTCGGGCTCCAGCCGAAGACGACGTCCTTCCAGCACTGGGCGAAGCGCCTCGAGGCCTACGCCGGCTCTCCGAACGCCCGGGCCGAGTTCGATGCGTGGCTCGCCGCCTCCCACCGGGACGCCTCGCATGAGTTTCCGCTGAATGATCCCACCGCCTCGGACACGGTCGCCGATGCATCCAAGCTTGTGTCCTGGATCGAGGAGGACGAGACGCAGCTCCTGTTGAACGAGGTGCCCAAGGCCTACGATGTCCAGGTCAACGAAGTGCTGATCGCCGCATTGGCCCGGACGCTCTCGGTCTGGACTGGCCACAGCACTGTCCGGATTGATCTGGAAGGCTACGGGCGTGAGTTCCTGTTCGAGGACGTCGATGTGAGCCGCACGGTGGGGTGGTTCACCGCGCTCTTCCCGCTTCGCCTGCATGTCGGAGCCAAGGAGAGCGTGCGAGAGGCGCTCGCCCGCGCGAAGGATGCCGTGCGCCGTGTTCCCCGAGGTGGGGCCGGCCATGGAATCCTCCGCTATCTGTCCCCGGACGCGTCGATCCGATCGAGACTCCAGGCCGCTGGGCATGCGGGAGTTGTCTTCAACTACCTCGGGCAGATGGGCTCCGTCCCGGCGCAAGGGGTGATCCGCGGTGCCGCCAAAGAGGGTTTGGGCCCGATCCACTCACCTCACGCCGCCAGGTCCCACCGCATCGAGCTCAACGCCGTCATCGAGGCGGGGCAGCGCCTGCGCTTCGACTGGACCTTCGGCGCCAAGGTTCTCCGCAAGGAAACCCTTGAGAGCCTGAACCAGGCGTTCATCTCCAACCTCCGTGAGCTGATCCGGGAGCGCGCGCAGCCAGCCGCAGCGGTCCGCGTGGCTGCGGACTTCCCAGCCGCGCGCCTGAGTGCCAAGGACCTGAAGAGCGTCCTCAAGCAGACGAAGAAGCCGCGATGAGCCCAGTGAAAGGTGCAGCAGAGGGGACCGTGCAATGACTGAGGCGGAGTTGATTGAGGACATCTACGAGCTCGCGCCCATGCAGCACGGCATGCTCTTTCACTCGCTGCTGGAGCCCAGCGAGGGCATGTACGTAGAGCAGTTGAGCTGTGAAGTGCGAGGCAATCTGCCGCTCGAACGGTGGAAGGCGGCCTGGCAGCACGTCCTCGGGCGGCACGCCATCTTGCGCTCTTCTTTCCTCTGGGAAGGGCTCGAGAAGCCAGTCCAGGTCGTGGCGGTGGAGGCAGAGCTTCCATGGCACATCGAGGATCTGAGGGGCGCCAGCGGGGAAGAGCAGGAGCGCCGCATCGAGAGCTTCTTGCGCGAGGATCGTCTCCGGGGCTTCGACCTGGCCTCTCCGCCTTTGCTCCGGTGCGCGCTGCTCCGGCTGGGCGAGGAGCGCTACCGCTTTGTGTGGACCTACCACCACCTCTTGCTGGACGGATGGTGCTTCTCGATCGTCCTGAGTGAGGTGCTGGAGTCCTTCGCGGGGGGCCTGGAGGCCCTGCCGCCACCGGCGCGCCCCTACCGCGACTACATTGCCTGGCTGCAGGAGCAGGATCCTACCCGGGCCGAGAGCTTCTGGCGTGACATGCTGCGCGGCTTCGAGCAGCCCACGCCTCTGCCTTTCATGGAGCGCCGGCAAGCCGGCAAGTCCGACTCCGGTGCACAGCCAGAAGTCGTCAGGCACCTGCCGCGCGAGCTCACGGCTCGCCTGGTAACGTTCGCCAAGGAGCACCGGCTGACGCTCAACACGCTCGTTCAAGGTGCCTGGGGGCTCGTCCTTGGGCGGACGACGGGCACGGACGACGTCATCTTCGGTGTCACCGTCTCCGGCCGCCCCTCGGATTTGGCCGGCTCCGAGTCCATCGTCGGGCTCTTCATCAACACCGTGCCACTGCGGGCGCGTCTAGAAGACACCGCGACGGTCCCCGCGTTCCTGTCGGCCCTGCAGGTCCAGCAGAGCTCCTTCGAGCCCCATGGCTACGTCTCGCTCGCGGACATCCAGCTCTGGTCGGATGCACCGCATGATCGCCCGCTCTTCGAGAGCCTCCTCGTATTCGAGAACTATCCGATCGACCGGTCGACGCTCCTTGAGCGCAGCGGCCTTGAGATCAGCTCCATCCACGCGCACGAGCGCATCAACTACCCTCTGGCGGTGGTTGCCATCCCAGGCGAGTCCCTCGAGCTGCGGGTGATGTACCAGGAGGACACGTTCTCGCGCGCGGCGGCCGAGCGGATCGGACGCCTGCTCGAGGTAGCGCTCGGGACGCTCACGACCGCCAAGACGATCGGCGAGATCAACTTCCTGGATGAGGCGGCCCGGAGGGTGCTGGCGGAGTGGGGGCAAAACCCCCGCACGTTTGACTTTCGCGCCCCGGTGCACGAACTCATTGCAAGAGTGGCCCGCGATACCCCTGGCGCTCTGGCCTTGGTGGGCGCGGACGGCCAGAAGCTCAGCTACCGTGAGCTCGACGAGCGAGCCGATCGCGTCGCACGGCGTCTTCGCCTGCTCGGCGCTGGACGAGAGACCATCGTCGGCGTGTGTATCGGCAGGTCCGTGGAGTTGGTGGTAGGCCTGCTGGGCGTGCTCAAGGCGGGGGCGGCCTACATGCCGCTCGATCCCAACTACCCGCGGGAGCGGCTCACCTATCTCGTGGGTGACGCATCCCCTGCGGCGATTCTCAACACGGGCGCGGATCCCGTCCCGGACACCCGCATCCCACGGCTCGATATCTCGCGGGCCTCCCTTGAGGCGGGGGCGCCCGATGCGCCTGCGAGGGAAGCGTCTCACCTGGAGGATCTCGCCTACGTCATCTACACCTCCGGCTCGACCGGAGCGCCTAAGGGCGTCCTCGTTTCGCACCGGAACCTGCTCAACCTGGTCTCCTGGCACACAGAGGCGTTCGGGCTCACGGCGAAGGATCGGACGACGCAGCTTGCCAGCGTCGCTTTTGACGCTGCGGTCTGGGAGATCTGGCCGACGCTCACGGCAGGCGCCACGCTTCACCTCGTCCCGCCTGAGCTGCCTGCGGCTCCCGCCGAGCTCTCGCGCTGGCTGGTGGAGCGGCAGATCACCATCAGTTTCCTTCCGACGGCGGTCGCTGAGGCCGCGCTCTTGCTGCCTTGGCCCGGGAATTGCGCGCTCCGCTTCATGCTGACTGGCGGCGACCGGCTCCACGTCGTACCTCCGCCGGATCTTCCGTTCCGGCTCGTCAACAACTACGGCCCGACGGAGACGACCGTCGTCGCGACCTCCGGCACCGTCGGCGCGGAGAGCCGGAACGGGCTGCCCTCCATCGGTAGGCCGATCGCGAACGCCCGTATCTACATCCTGGACCGCATGCGGCGGCCAGTCCTCCCCGGCGTCATCGGCGAGCTGTACATCGGCGGCGCAGGCGTCACCCGGGGATACCTGAACCGGCCGGAGCTGAGCGCCGACCGGTTTTTCCCCGATCCCTTCTCGGAAGTGCCCACGGCGCGCATGTACGCGAGTGGAGATCTCGCGCGGTTCCTTCCGGATGGAACCCTCGCGTTCCATGGCCGTGTGGACCGTCAGCTCCAGGTCCGGGGTGTCCGCATCGAGCCCGGAGAGATCGAGGCCACTCTGGCCGAGTATCCGGGCATCAGCGCCGCCGCCGTGGTGGGGGAAGATGTATTGGGCAACGGAGACCTCCGGCTGGTCGCCTTCACGGTCTGCGCCAGCCAGAGCCCGCCCGACGCTGCCGCCCTCGCGAGCTACCTGGGGAAAAAGTTGCCTGAGGTCATGATCCCCAAACAGATCATCTCCCTCGGCGAACTCCCACTCACGCCGAACGGCAAGGTTGACTACGCCGCGCTCCAGGCTCGCGCCAAGCAGGAGCAGGTCCACACAGAGCACATCGCCCCCAGAACTCCCCACGAGGAGATCCTCGCAGGGATCTGGAGCGCGGTGCTGGGGCTGGAGCGGATCGGGGTCGAGGAAGACTTCTTCGCGCTCGGCGGCCACTCGCTCAAGGCGACTCAGGTCATCGCCCGCGCTCGTGAAGCCTTCGGCATCGACCTGCCGCTGCGGACGATCTTCGAGCGAAGGACGATCGCGCTGCTGGCCGAGGCAGTCGCCGGGCAGGGCGGCTCCACGGAGCCGATCCCCCGCCTTGAGCTGTCAGGTGACGGGCCCCTTTCCCCGGGACAGGAGAGCCTGTGGTTCATTGATGCGTTGGGCGGTAACACCGAGGCCTACAACGTACCTCTCGTGATCCAGCTCAACGGCACGCTGGACTCTGCGGCTGTCACCCGGTCGCTCGCGCTCCTTGTCGAGCGCCATGAGGCGCTGCGCACCACCTTCCACGAGCGCGCGGGGACTCCCGTCCAGAGGATCGGGCCGCCCCCTTCCTCCGTACTCTCGTACGAGGACGTCACTCCCGAACTTCTTGAGCAGCGGATCTCCGAGGAGATCACCACTCCCTTTTCGTTGACGACAGGTCCGTTGTTCCGGGCCCGGCTTTTCCGGCTGGCGCCCGACACGCACACCCTCGTCATCAACCAGCACCACATCATCGTGGATGCCTGGTCGCTCGGTGTCCTGCTCCGCGAGTTCTGCATCGCGTACGCCGCGTTCGTGAGCGGTGTACGGCCGGAACTGCCGGAGCTGCCGAACCGTTACACCGACTGGGTCGCCTGGCAGCAGCAGCGCCTCGGGGCTGGCCGGACCGAGGAGGGCCTCGCCTACTGGAGACAGGCCCTGAGGGGCGCTCCCCAGGTGCTCACGCTGCCGAGTGATCGCCCCCGCCCCACACGCCAGAGCTTCCGCGGGAAGACGCTGTCCTTCGCCCTTGAGGGCTCGATCGGCCGCAGCCTTGAGGCGCTCTCGAGGGGTTCGGGCGCGTCGCTGTTCATGACCCTCCTCAGCGCCTTCGCCGCATACCTCGGCCGGCTCAGCGGCCAGGATGAGGTCGTGATCGGCTCGCCCACGGCCAACCGGGACCGGCGCGAGACGGAGAATGTGGTCGGCTACTTCCTCAACACGATCGCACTCCGCATCGATCTCTCCGGAGATCCGTCCTTCACGGAGCTTCTCCAGCGTGTGCGCAAGGCGGCGCTCGACGGCTATACGTACCAGGACATTCCCTTCGAGAAGGTGGTCGCGGCGCTCGAACTGCCGCGAGCCCTGTCGCACAACCCCCTGTTCCAGGTGATGTTCTCCCTCCAGGGACAGAGCGGAGGTGAGATTCAGCTTCCGGGCGTTCGCGCCACGCTCCCCACGCCCGAGAGTCCGACGTCGAAGTTCGATCTCACGCTCTTTGTCGAGCCTCGGGAGGACGCCTTTGCGTGTCTCCTTGAGTACAACACCGACATCTTCGATGAGGATCGGATCCGCCGGATGGCCACGCACCTTGTCCGGGTGCTTGAGGCCGTGGCCGAGGATCCTGAGCTGCGCATCTCGGAGGTCCCCCTCCTGTCCCCCGAGGAGCGGCAGCTGATCGCACAGCTCGGTCAGCCGGGGCGCCCGGACGGCAGCCGGACCCTGCTGGAGCTATTCGAGAGGCAGGTCGAAAAGACGCCCGAGGCCACCGCGCTCGAGCACCGCGGCGAGGTGAGGACCTATCGCCAGCTCAACCAGGAGGCCGGAGCCCTTGCTGATCGGCTCGCCGCGCTGGGCGCCGGCCCGGACGTCCGAGTGGCCATCTGCCTGGAGCGTTCAATCACGGCCCCGATTTCTGTCCTCGCGGTTCTCAAGGCCGGTGCCACATATGTTCCGCTCGATTCCACCGAGTCACCCGAGCGCCTCCAATCCGTTCTCGGGGACGCGAAGGCCCGCGTCCTCATCACGGAGAAGAAGTACCGCGGCCTGAGCCTTCCGCACGGCACCGAGGTCATCTGGGTGGATGACAGCGCTGCACCTGCGGTGAAGGCTTCGCGGCCCCGGATGGAGCCCCATCACCTCGCTTGCGTCCTCTACGCCTCTGGATCGGGTGGCGAGCCGAAGGGCGTCGCCATGCCGCACCGGGCGCTGCTCAACCTGGCCACCTGGCACCTCGCGCAGTCCCGGCCCTTGCGGACGCTCCAGTACGCCTTGCTCAACACCGGGGCCTCGCTCCAGGAGCTCTTCTCGACCTGGTGCTCGGGAGGCACGCTGGTGCTTGCCGGTGATGCGAACCGGCTCGCCCCTCACGCGCTCGTTCAGCTGCTCGAAGAGGCTCACATCCAGCGCCTCTTCCTGCCTGCGGGAGCGCTCCATCCCCTCGCGCGTGAAGCCGTGAACGCCCCCCGGCCGGTGCCTGGCCTGGAGGAGATCATCGCTGCGGGCGAGCAGCTCCGGATCACCGAGCCGATTCGCCAGTGGTTCTCGTCCAGCAAGAAGAGGCTTCGCAGCCAATACACCGTCGCGGAGGCCTTCGTTGCCGCGGAGCATGAGCTCACCGGCAACCCCGAGAGTTGGCCGGGGCTCCCCCCCATTGGACGGCCGATCCCCAACACGGCCGTCCACCTGCTGGACACCCACCATCGCCCTGTTCCCGTTGGCGTTCCTGGAGAGATCTATGTCTCTGGGGCCTGCCTTGCCGAGGGCTATCTGTCACGGCCAGAGCTCACCGCTGAGCGCTTCCTCGAACTCAGCATCGATCCTCCCGTGCGCGCGTTCCTGACGGGTGATCTCGGGCGGCTGTGCTGGGACGGGACGGTCGAGTTCTGCGGGCGTGCGGACGGCCAGATCCTGGTCCGCGGCATTCACGTCGAGCCCGGTGAGGTCGAGCGTGCGCTATGCGCTCACCCCAGCATCCTGGATGCCGTGGTTGTTGCCGCCGGAGACCCGTCGCGGGAGCAGCGCCTCGTCGCCTACCTCACGCCCGAGACCGCGCGGATCGAGGATTTGCCAGCGTTCCTTGCGGCGCGAATCCCCGATTACATGGTGCCCTCACAGTTTGTGGCGCTCCCCGAGCTGCCCCGGACGCCGGGAGGCAAGCGGGATCGCCGCGCGCTCCCTGTGCCTGGCCAGACGGGGAGGGGAGAGGCTGCTACTGGGCCCCGTACGCCCATGGAGGCTCTCGTTGCTCAGGCCTTTGAGCAGGTGCTAGGGCGGAGCCCCGTGGGCTTTCACGAGGACTTCTTCCAGCTTGGAGGCAATCCACATCTGGCGTTACAGGCCGTCGCGCGCATCAGCGCCGCTGTGAATGCGGAGGTCCGGGTTGCGGATCTCCTCAAGAACCCTGCCGTTGCGCCTCTGAGCCGTGCGCTCAACGAGCGTCAGGGCAGCCGGGCATCGTTGCCCTCCGCAATCGAGCCCGCTCCGGAGAGCGCTCGCGCGGCTTTGTCGTTCTCGCAAGAGCGGCTCTGGTTCCTCGACCAACTCTACCCGGGCAATGCGGTCCACAATCTCTCCATGGCGCTCAGGCTGAAGGGCGCGCTGGATACGGGCGCGCTCATGGAGAGCCTGGCGGGGCTGATCCAGCGGCATCCGGTTCTGGGGATGCGCTTTGTCGAGCGGGACGGCCGTGTCTGGCAGGAGCCTCGGGTGAAGGGCGAAGTGCCCTGCGAGCTGTCCGTTCCCGGTCCTCTCTCGGCCACGGAGCTTCGCCGCCTCCTCGTGGAGGAGGCGGTGCGTTCCTTCGATCTGGCCAACGGTCCGCTCTTCCGCGCACGGCTCTTCCGGATCGATGACAGCGAGCACGTCCTTGTCACGACGATGCACCAGGCCGTGAGCGACCACGCGTCGCTCCGCGTCTTCGTGCGGGAGTTCTCTCAACTCTACGCCGCGCACGTCTCTGGACGGTCCGCCCAGCTTCCCGCGCTGCCCCTGGACTTCCTGAGCTACGCGCGTGAGCAGCGGCACTCACTCCAGGGGAAAGCCTTGGAGGAGCGGCTGGGTTACTGGAGGCAGAACCTCCATGGCGCGCCGGGAGCCCTGGGCTTGCCAGCGGATCGGGTTCGGCCACCCCAGCCTGGCTTCCGGGGTGCCACTCAACGGCTCGCGCTCAGCCGCGGGCTCAGCGAGGGGCTCAAGACGCTGAGCCATCGCCTGGAGGTGGCGGGCCTCGAGGTTCTCTTGAGTGGCTTCGCGGCCTATCTCGCGCGCATCACGGGCCAGGAAGACATCGTCATCGGCCTGCCAGTGGCTCACCGTGACCGCGCGGAACTCAAGCCCGTGATCGGGCGTTTCGAGGGGGCCCTGCCAATCCGCATCGACCTGTCCTCAAACCCCACCTTCGAGGAACTCGTTGCCCGCGTTCACCGTGCCACCCTCGGCGCGTACGCCCATCAGGATGTTCCGCTCGAGAAGATCGTCGAAGCGGTCGATGCTGAGCGCGACCTGAGCCAGACGCCCCTGTTCCAGGTCATGCTCTCGCTTCAGGACGCGTCCGAGGGCAGCGTGGCCCTCCCGGGGCTGAACTTGGAGCCGCTCAGCCTGGAGCTCGGGACCGCGAAGTTCGACCTCGCGCTCATCTTCGAACCTGTGGCCGGCGAGCTGACAGGGATGATCGAGTACGGCACGGACCTCTTCGACCCGGATCGCATCGAGCGGATGGCCGGGCACCTCCTGACGGTCTTCGAGGACGCCGTGGCCTACCCAGGCAAGCGGCTCTCGGATCTGTTGCTCCTCCCCGAGGAGGAACGAAGGACCGTCTCCGCGTTCGCCAAGGGGCGTGTGCTTCCCCCGGCCCGCGAGGTCCCTGTCCACAAGCTCGTGGAGGAGCACGCGCGCCGTGCGCCGGACTCGATCGCGCTTGAGCTGGGCGGAGCGGTGTTGACGTATGGTGAGCTGAACGAGCGGGCGAATCGCGCCGCGCATCAGCTCATGGACATGGGCGCTGGGCCCGAGAAGTTGGTCGCGCTGGCGGTTCCGCGCTCCTTCGAGCTGCTCATCGGCCTGCTCGCGATCTGGAAGGCGGGCGCCGCCTACGTTCCGCTCGATCTGTCGTATCCCAAGGCCCGGCTCGACACCATCTTCGAGGACTCGGGCGCCAGGCTCCTCGTGAGCACCCGTACCGCCGAGGCCCGGTGGCGCGTCCCACACGTGAGCACGCTCTGGCTCGACGATCCCTCGAACTCCGAACTCAGCGGCAACCCGGACAGCGGCGTCCGCATGGAGAATGCCGCCTACGTCATCTACACGTCCGGATCCACGGGGCAGCCGAAGGGCGTCATCCTCGAGCATCGCGGCCTCGCGAATGTCATCGAGATGCAGCGGCACGAGCTCGGCGCGGACTCCAACTGCGTCATGCTCCAGTTCTCCTCGATCTCCTTTGACGTGTCGGTGTGGGAGATTGTCATGGCCCTCTCCAACGGAGGGAGGCTCGTGCTCGCCCCTGCGGACACGCTGCTCGCGGGAGAGGAGCTGGCCAAGGTGCTGATCACCCATCGGGTGACGCACATGGTGCTGCCACCGACCTCCTATGCGGTGCTCCCCTCCGACCGTGAGTACCCCTCGCTTCGGCTTCTGCTCGCGGCGGGCGAGGCCCTCCCTCCAGAGGTCGTGAACACGTGGGCCAAGCCTGGCGTGCAGTTCGTCAACGCGTATGGCCCGACCGAGGTGACCATCATCTGCACGCTCGGCCAGTGCAAGCAGGGCGAGCCCAGCGCCCCACCGATCGGGCGGCCCGCCTTGAACCTGGAAGGGTATGTCCTCGACAGCCACGGCGCGCTCCTTCCCATTGGCGTCCCGGGCGAGCTGTACCTGGGGGGCGTGGGTGTCGCCCGGGGCTACTTGAACCGTGAGGGACTCACGCGGGAGAAGTTCATCCCGCATCCGTTCAAGCCCGGTGCGCGGCTGTACCGCAGCGGAGATCTGGTGCGGTGGCGCAAGGACGGTAACCTGGAGTACCTCGGACGCATTGATCACCAGGTCAAGCTCCGCGGCTACCGGATCGAGCTGGGCGAGATCGAAGCGGTGCTCGCCACCCACCCAGGGGTCGCGAAGGCGGTGACGATCGTCCACTCCGCGGGCAACTCGGGCGGTGTGAAGCTCCTCGTCGCCTATGTCGTCCCGGCCGGTCCGGTGGACGCGCACTCCATTCGCGATCACGCCAGGAAGCGTCTCCCGGAGTTCATGGTTCCCGCTGAGATCATCCTGCTGGAAGAGCTCCCCCTCACTTCCAGTGGCAAGGTGGACAAGAAGCGCCTGCCTCCGCCGCGTCTTGAGGAGCACGAGGCGCGCGCGTCCTTCGTGGCCCCCCGCACGCCCACGGAGAAGACCCTGGCGGCGCTCTGGGAAGAGTTGCTTGAGAAGCGTCCGATCGGCATTGGGGATAACTTCTTCCAGCTGGGGGGACACTCGCTCCTGGCGGCCCAGGTCATGAGCCGTGTCCGAAGGACTCTTGGCGTTGAGGTGCCGCTCTCCGCCATCTTCGAGCAGCCAACGCTTGGGGCGCTGGCCTCGGTGATCGCTGCCAAGGAGGCCGCACCGCAGCTTCCGCCGCTGGTGCGGCTGAAAGGGGAGGGTGATCGTCCGCTCTCCTTCTCGCAGGAGCGCCTGCGCTTCCTCGCGGAACTCGAGGGTGACAGCGCGGCGTACAACATTCCGATTGCGTTCTCCCTGCGAGGGCAGCTCCACGAGGGCGCGCTGTCGCGAAGCCTCGCGCGGGTGGTGGATCGCCACCAACCCCTCCGCACCTGCTTTCCGCTCGTGGAGGGCCAGCCCGTGGCCCGTCTGATCGAGGGAGGCATTCCCCTGGTGACCGAGGATCTCCGCCGCTCCGGCGCGCCGCCGCTCGACAGGCGCCTGAAGGAGGAATCCTCCCGTCCCTTCTCGCTCGATCGCGGCCCCGTCGTTCGTGCGCACCTGTTCAAGGCCGCCGAGCAAGAGCATGTGCTCCTGGTGGTGATGCACCACATCGTGTCCGACGGCTGGTCGTTCGGCATCATGATGCGCGAACTCTCGGAGATCTACGCGGCGGAGGTTCGCGGAGAGAAACGGGAACTCCCGGAACTCCCGATCCAGTACGCGGACTACGCGGCGTGGCAGCGGAGCTGGCTCGAGGGACATGTCCGTGATCAGCAGCTCGCCTACTGGCGGAGCGCCCTGGCAGGTGCCCCGGCCGTGCTGGAGCTTCCGGCGGATCGGCCCCGGCCCATCGTCCGGAGCCACCGTGGCGCGGTTGAGTCCCTGGAGTTGGACCGTGGCGTGGCGCAAGCGCTCACCGCCCTCTGCCGCCAGGAGGGTGTGACGTCTTACATGGCGCTCCTCGCGGCATTCGGTGCCTGGCTCGGCCGTGTGAGCGGACAGGATGATGTGGTCATCGGCTCGCCCTTCGCGGGCCGCCGGATCGCCGAGACAGAGCCGCTGATCGGCTTCTTCGTGAACACGCTGCCACTCCGTGTCGATCTCGGTGGGGATCCGTCCTTTCTTGAGCTCCTCCAGCGGGTGCGCCGCCAGGTGCTCGCGGCCCACGAGAATCAGGACGTCCCCTTCGAGAAGCTCGTCGAGAAGCTCAACCCGGAGCGTGTCCTGGGAACCAGTCCGATCTTCCAGGTCATGCTCGCGTTCCAACCGGCGCAGCCGGACGGGATGGAGTTGCCGGGCCTCGAAGTCAAGCCGGTGCCCATGCCAACCGGGACCGCCAAGTTCGATCTCACCCTCTCGCTGGAAGAGACGGGTCAGGGAGTCCGGGGCTGGCTTGAGTACGATCTCGACCTGTTCGACGCCTGGCGCGTCCAGGCGATGGTGCGCCAGCTGACCCGCTTCATCACGGGCCTCACCACCACCCCGAAGGCGAGGATCTCGGAGGCGGAGTTGCTGAGCGCCGAGGAGCGCGTGAAGCTCGTCCCCAGCGCTCCCGAGGAGATGCCTCGTCTCCCGGCTGTCCACGAAGCCATTGCGGCGCAGGCAAAGAAGACACCCGCGGCCATCGCTGTCGAGGCCGAGGATGGCACGCTCCGCTACGATGAACTCGAGGCCCGCGCGGGTGCCATCGCCCACGAGCTTGTCCGGCGAGGCGTCACTCCGGGGACGCTGGTGGCCATCGCGGTGGAGCGATCCCTGGGAATGATGGCCGGGCTGCTCGGAATCCTCAAGGCAGGGGCGGCCTACGTCCCGCTTGACCCTGCGTATCCGCGAGAGCGGCTGGCTTTCATGCTCAAGGACAGCGGCGCCCGGGTGGTCATCACTCAGGAGCACCTCGCGCCGATGTTCCCGGAGGCCGAGGTGCTTGTCCTCAACGCGGCCAGAAAGGGTTCGTCCGAGCCGCGGAGCGGAGCGCTCGCCTACTGCCTGTTCACCTCGGGATCGACCGGCCAACCGAAGGGAGTGCTGATCGAGCACTTAAGCCTCGCCAACCACATGGAGTGGATGAACGAGGCCCTGCCGCTCGGTCCAGAGGACCGCGTGCTCCAGCGCACGTCGCTCAGCTTCGACGCCTCGGTCTGGGAGTTGTTCGCGCCGCTGATGGCCGGGGCCCGCCTCGTGCTCGCGCCACACGGCCTTGGCGCGGACACGGAGCACCTGGTCCGCGTGCTGCGTGAGCGCGGAATCACCGTGCTTCAGCTGGTCCCCTCGCTGCTGACGGCGTTGGTGGAGGAGCCCGGGCTTGCAGGCGTCTCCACGCTCCGGCGTGTATGCGTGGGCGGCGAGCCCCTGCCGTCGGCCACGGTGAAGAAGCTCTTCAGCGTCTGCAACGTGGAGGTCTGGAACCTCTACGGCCCCACCGAGGCGACCATTGATGCGATCGCGCACCGGTGCCGGCCTGAGGAGGTGGGCGCACATGGCGCGACCGAGCCCATCGGCCTGCCCATTCGCCGCATGAAGGCGCTGATCCTGGACGGGAGGCTTCGTCCTGTTCCGGATGGGCTGCCCGGCGAGCTCTACCTTTCCGGGCCAGGACTGGCACGCGGTTACCTGAACCGGCCTGAGCTGACCGATTCGCGTTTCATCGAGCACTCGTTCCCAGGAGGCCCGAGGCTTCGGATGTACAGGACGGGCGACATCGTCCGGCGTCAGGCGGATGGGACAATCCTCTTCACCGGCCGCGCTGACAGGCAGGTGAAGTTGCGCGGCTATCGGATCGAACTCGGGGAGGTCGAAGCCGCGCTCGCTCGCCATCCGGCCGTGCGGGAAGCGGTCGCACTGGTAAGCGGCACGAGCGGGGACGCCCGCTTGGTGGCCTTCGTGGTACCCAAGGCTGGCGCGAAGCAGCCGGAGGCTTCCGAGCTTCGGGGCTTCGTGGAGCAGCAGCTCGCGGCGCACATGGTGCCAGGACAGTTCGTTCTCTTGGAGGAACTCCCCCATGCTCCCAACGGCAAGGTGGACTTCCGCGCGCTGGGGACGATGGAGCTTGCCGAGGAGCGTGTCACCTCAAGTGGCGGCATCCCGCGCGACGCCATGGAGCTCGAACTCGTGCGGTTGTTCGAAGAGATCCTCGGCGCCCGCTCTGTGGGGATCCACGACAGCTTCTTCGAACTCGGCGGCCACTCGTTGCTTGCGCTCAAGCTGAAGCTCGCGGTCGAGAAGCGGCTCAAGCGCCCGCTCCCCTTGGTGTCCCTGTTCCGGAATCCGGCGCCCGCTCAGCTCGCGGAGCTCCTTCGGAGCGGCACCTCGGCGGTGTCCCCACTGGTGCCGCTCACGCCGTCCGCCCGCGCGCTCCTGGCCTCTGAACCCGTGGGCAGCGGCGCTCGCCGTCCTCCCACGCTCTTTCTGGTTCCGGGCGGTGGCTCCACGCCATTCTACCTTCTCTCCCTGGCGCGTCATCTGGAGGGATACGCCGTGTTTGGCCTCCAGCCGCGCGGGCTCGATGGGGAGGCGCCACCTTTCGAGAAGCTTGAGGACATGGCTGCTTGGTACGCGGATGCGATTCTCTCCGTACAGCCCGAGGGGCCTTACTTCGTGGGTGGCCACTCGATGGGTGGGCAGATCGCCTATGAGATCGCGCAACAGCTCCAGGCTCGCGGGCATGAGGTTGGCGTCGTGGCCCTCCTGGACGCCCTGGCGCCTCACCCGGAGGCGACGAGGCCGATGGGAGAGGGTTGGGACACCTCGCAATGGCTGATTCACCTTGCCGGAGTCATGGAGGCTTTCTTCAACGTCAAGATTGGCCTTGGGCTGAGCGAGGTGCGCGCGATGGGCGACGCCGAGCGCCTCGACGCTTTCGTGGTACGCCTTCAGTCCGCCGGAGTCCTTCCGGCCGGAGCGCAGCCAGGCCATGTGATGGGGATCCTCAACGTCACGCGAGCCCTGGACGCAATGAATTATCAGCCACGCCGCAGGCAGCCTGTTCCCCTTGCCGTGTTCCGGGCCGAGGACAGGGATGGGCCCACCTCACCTGAACTTGATGCGCTCTTCGCGGACGATACGCTCGGCTGGAACCGCCTCACGCAGGGCTCCAGCACGGCCTACCGGGTCCCAGGCTCGCATCTGACGCTGATCCGGGAGCCCCACGTCGGGATCCTCGCCCGGCACCTGTTGACGCTTCTGACAGGCCGTACTCGTGACTTATGAGCTTCCAGGTCCTGCTTAGACTCCTGCACCTCTTCGCCGTTGTGGCGTTCCTGGGCGACATTGCAGTGACCGCCATCTGGAGATTGCTGGCGGACCGGACCCGGGAGCCACGGGTGATTGTTTATGCCCTGCGCTTGGTGCTGATCACCGACAAGTATCTGCTGATGCCGAGTTCCCTGGTGCTTGTCGTCACCGGGCTCCTGATCGCCCACCTTCGCGATATTCCGATCTGGTCAATTCCCGCTTACGCCGTGGCGCAGATTCTTTTCATGTTGTCCGGCGTGCTCTGGAACCTGGTGCTTCGTCCCATTCAAGGTAAACAGTTGGCCATCGCCGAGTCCCTTGGCGCCTCGGGTGAGCGCTTCGATGAATACCTGCTGCTCACGAAGAGGTGGCTCCGCTGGGGCATCCTGACGATGGTGTGCGCCTTCGGGTCCATGGCCCTGATGGTTCTTGCGAGAGCCGCATAGGAAGCGTAGCCGTGCCCGCGATGTGCGGCGTCAGCCCCTCATGGGCATGTCTCTCGCCCCCCCCCGGATGGAACACCGGGTCTTTGGGGATTTGACACCAAAATCAATGCCGTCAGCGAACTGCGGTGCCGCGTTTTGTGACTTGCAACGGCGGGCCGGATTCGTAATGTGGTCGACATTTTCGGCGTTGGTGGTACTTGAGTAGAAAACGGGTTTAACCCGTTATCGCGGTGATGAGCCGGGGGTGGGGTCATCGGCTTGCTCACTTGCTCGGCAGAGGTCCAGGTGTCGGCGAAAGACAAAGTGCAGAAGGATGCTCCGGTTGAGGTTCAGGCGCGTCTGGTGGGGGTTCTCGCGCAACGGTTGGGGCTCGATGTGCGCAAGATCGATGTGCGCGAGCGCTTCAGCCGGTACGGGCTTGACTCACTGAAGGCCACGGGCTTCATCGTTGAACTCGGAACGATGCTCGGGCGTTCGTTGTCACCCACGCTCGTTTGGGAGTACCCGACCCTTGATTCCCTGGCGCGGCACCTCGCCGGAGAGCAGGAGGCTCCCGCCTCGCAGCCCGTGACCCGTGTGGCCCGGCAAGACGAGCCCATCGCGATTGTCGGCCTGTCGTGCCGCTTTCCGCAGGCACCGGATCCCGAGGCCTTCTGGCGCCTGCTCGCGGGAGGGACCCATGCCATCACAGAGGTCCCCCCCGACCGGTGGGATGTCAACCGTCTTTACGATCTCGACGCCACCGCAGCCGGCAAGGTGACCTCCCGCTGGGGGGGATACCTGGACCGGGTGGATGCGTTCGATCCGCTCTTCTTCGGCATCTCGCCCAAGGAGGCGCTCCACATGGATCCGCAACAGCGGCTCATGTTGGAGCTGACCTGGGAGGCGCTGGAGGATGCAGGGATCGCTGCGGATCGCCTGCAGGGCTCGCCTACGGCGGTCTGCTTTGGGGTGATCTGGACGGATTACGAGACCCTGTTGCAGCGGCTTGGCTTGCGGCGCATCTCTTCGCACACTGCGCCAGGGTTTCATCACAGCATCATTGCCAACCGCGTCTCCTATGTGCTGGGGCTCCGGGGCCCCAGCATGGCCATCGACACGGCCTGCTCCTCCTCGCTCTCGGCGGTGCATCTGGCCTGCGAGAGCCTGCGCACGGGCGAGTCGACGCTCGCCATCGTGGGGGGCGTGAACTTGAACATCGCGCCCGACAGCACGGTGTCAATGTCCAAGCTGGGGGCCCTCTCACCGGATGGGCGCTGCTATAGCTTCGATGCACGCGCTAACGGGTACGTGCGTGGCGAGGGGGCGGGCGTGGCTGTGCTCAAGCCCCTCTCCCAGGCCATCTCGGATGGCGATCCCATCTACTGCGTCATCCGCAGCAGCGTCATCAACAACAACGGTGGAAGCAACGGCCTCACGGCGCCCAACCTCCAGGCGCAGGCGGAGATGCTTCGCCAGGCCTATGCGCGCGCCGGCATCGAACCGGCCAGCGTGCAGTACGTCGAGGCGCATGGCACGGGCACACCGCTGGGGGATCCCCTGGAGGCCCGGGCCTTGGGCGAGGTGCTCGGCGCAGGGCGGCCCTCCGAGCAGCCGCTGCACATCGGTTCCTGCAAGACCAACGTGGGTCATCTGGAGGCCGCCGCAGGCATTGCGGGGCTGATCAAGGTCGCGCTGTCCATCAAGAACCGGGCGCTCCCGCCAAGCCTCCACTTCGAGACGCCCAATCCGCTCATCCCCTTTGGGGACCTGCGTCTGAAGGTCCAGAGCACCCTCAGTGACTGGCCCGAGCCAGACCGGAAGCTCATCGGGGGCGTCAGCTCCTTCGGATTCGGTGGCACGAACTGCCATGTCGTGCTCGAGGAGCCGGACGCGCCCCGGGCGGAGCTCGTGCACGTGTCGGGCGGCGATCCAGAGGCCCTTCGCGCGGCGGCACAGCGGCTGCTCGCGCGCGTGGATTCCGTCGAACACGTGCCCCTGGCGGAGCTTCTCCGCGAGGCCACCGCTGAAGACGGTGGGCACGCCCATCGCCTGGCGATGACCGTCCGGTCTCGGAAGGAGCTTCGGGAGGGCCTCAAGAGCTTCCTGGCAGGTGAGGCCAGGGCGGGGGTGATGACGGGAACGGTGGAGTCCGGGCACCCTCAGAAGCCGGTCTTCGTCTTCCCGGGACAGGGCTCGCAGTGGCCCAGCATGGGGCTTGCCCTGGCGCGAACCGAGCCAGTGTTCCGGGCTTCATTGGAGCAGTGCGACCGGCTCATTCAAGAGAACGTGGGCTGGTCGCTGTTGGCCATATTGGGGGCCGATGACGCTGCGGCGCAGCTGGGCCGGATCGACGTCACCCTGACCGCGGTCGTGGCCCTGGAGATCGCCTTGACGGAGCTCTGGCGCTCCTGGGGAATCGAGCCCGCTGCTGTGGTGGGTTACAGCAGCGGTGAGGTCGCGGCGGCGTACGCCGCGGGCATTCTGAGCCTTGAGGACGCCCTCCGCGTTGTCTGCACGCAGTCGCGGCTGATGGCCCGGCTCAGGGGCCAGGGCGCGATGGGGCTCGTCGGGATCTCCTGGGAAGAGTCCGCCAAGGTGCTGGCGGGCTACGAGGGCCGTCTGTGCCGCGCCATCGATGCGGGCGCGGGTTCGACGGTGTTGTCCGGCGAGCCAGCCGCGCTCGACGAGGTGCTCGCCACCTTGCAGTCACGAGGCGTGTTCTGCCGCCGGGTGGATACCGACGTGGCGGTGCACAGCCCTCAGATCGAAGTGCTGCGTGACGAACTTTCCGAGGCTCTGCGGGAGATTCGCCCCAGCCAGGCACGCATTCCCATTATCTCCACGGTCACCGCTTCGGTGCTCGCGGGGGGGGATGCCGATGCCTCCCACTGGGTGAACAACATCGCGATGCCCACGCTCTTTACGGGCGCGCTCTCCCACACCCTCGGCGACGGACATCGCGTCTTCTTGGAGGTCGGCCCGCACACGATTCTCAAACATTCCATGGAGTCGACCCTGCGGCACACAGGGCAGGAGGGGCTCGTTGTCCCCTCGATGAGGCGGCAGGAGGACGAGCGGGGCACGATGCTCGACACCCTGGGGGCCCTGTATGTCCGTGGCCAGCAGGTCCCGTGGGAGGCGATTTCCACGGGAGGGGGAGACCGTGGAGCGCGTCCTGCGCCGGGTGAGGAGCCGCCGGTGCGGCTGTTGCCCCTGTCGGCCCGCAGCCCCGAGGCGCTAAAGGCGCTGGCTGCGGCTTGCCGTGACTTCTTGGAGGGCGGTGCGGCCCAGGGAGTAGCGCTCGAGGACATCACCTACACGGCTGGAGTGCGGCGGAGCCATCACTCCCATCGTTTGTCGGTGGTGGGTAGCTCGCGGCGGGAGATCGCCGAGGCGCTGGATGCCTTCGCGCGGGGCGAAGTCCGTCCCGGCGTGAGCCAGGGCAGGGTGAGCCTCGAGGGACGGGCCAAGGTGGCCTTCGTCTTCCCGGGACAGGGCTCACAGTGGCTCGGCATGGGGTGCCAGCTCCTGCGCGAGGAGCCTGTGTTCCGGGCAAAGATCGAGGCCTGCGAGCGGGCGATGCGGGCCCATGTGGACTGGTCCCTCACGGCGGAGCTCCGCGCGGACGAGCAGCACTCGCGCCTGCAAGAGATCGACGTCGTGCAGCCGGTGCTGTTCGCGATGCAGGTGGCGCTGGCGGAGATGTGGCGCTCGTGGGGGATTGCGCCCGATGCGGTGGTGGGCCACAGCATGGGCGAGGTGGCCGCCGCGCACGTGGCGGGCGCACTGAGCCTGGAGGACGCGGTCAGGATCATCTGCCGCCGCAGTCTCCTCCTACGCCGCATGAGCGGGCAGGGGGCGATGGCCGTGGTGGAGCTTGGCCTGGAGCAGGCCCGCGAAGTGCTGGCTGGCTATGAGACGCGGCTCTCCATCGGTGTGAGCAACAGCGCTCGCTCGACGGTGCTCTCGGGTGACACCGGCGCCTTGGAAGAGGTGCTGGCGCGGCTTGAGGGGCAGGGGGTGTTCTGCCGCCGGGTCAAGGTGAACGTCGCCTCTCACAGTCCGCAGATGGACCCGCTGAAGGATGACCTCCTGCGCGTGCTGGAGGGGATTTCCCCCGTGAGCGCGGCGGTTCCCATCTACTCCACGGTCACGGGGCAGACGAGCGACGGGGGCGGCTTCTCTCCGTCTTACTGGGTCAGCAACCTGCGCGAGCCCGTGCTGTTCCATGGCGCCGTCGAGCAGCTCTTGGAAGACGGCTACAGTGTGCTCCTCGAGGTGAGCCCGCATCCCGTGTTGCTGGCCCCCATCGAGGAGACGCTGCGCGAGTCGAAGCGGGAGGGGCTGGTGCTCGCGTCGCTGCGGCGGCAGGCGCAGGAGCGGCGGAGCCTGCTGGAGTCGCTCGCGGCGATGTACGCGTGGGGCTGCTCCGTCGACTGGACGCCGCTGCACCCCTCGGGAGGGCGTGTGGTCGCGCTGCCCAAGTACCCGTGGCAGCGGGAGCGGTACTGGCTCCTGGATGAGGCGCAGGCGGATCCGCAGCAGGCGAGCGCCGCGCGCGAGGGCAGGGCAGGACATCCTTTCCTGGGAAGTTCGCTCTCCTCGTCCTTGCAGCCCGGTACTCATTTCTGGGAACGGGCCGTGAGCACGGAGGCGTTCCCGTATCTCTCCGACCACTGTGTGTGGGGGGAGGCCGTCTTCCCAGGGGCAGGGTACGTGGAGATGGCCCTCTCCGCCGGGGCGGAGGTGCTGGGGGAGGCAGGGCTCGTGCTTGAGAATGTCTCGATCAGCGAGATGCTCGCGCTCAAGCCCGGAGCAGTGAGGCGCGTGCAGATGGTGCTGAGCGAGGAGGGGGCGGGCCGTGCCTCCTTCCAGATCTCCAGCCGTGCCGAGGGAGACAACACCTGGCGCAAGCACGCGGCGGGGAGCCTGCACCGGGAGGAGCGCGCGGCCCTGGCGCTCTCCGCAGAGCCGCCCGAGTTGCTGCGGGAGCGCCTGGACGTGGAGATTTCCTCCGAGGCGCACTACCGGAGCAGACAGGAGCAGGGCCTCATGTACGGCCCCGCGTTCCAGGCGCTGCGGCAGCTCTGGCGGAGCGAGCGAGAGGGGTTGGGGCGTCTGGAGCTTTCCGCCGAGGTGTCTTCCGAGAGCGGAGAGTACCGGCTTCATCCCGCGCTGTTGGATGCGAGCCTTCAGGTCGCGGTGGAGCTGATCGCCCCGAAGGAAGGCAAGCCGGCAAAGGCGGAGACCTATGTGCCGGTGGGGCTCGGCCGGATACGGCTCTTCCAGCGGCCCGGGCGTGCGGCCTGGGTGTGGGTGAAGGCCAGCGGCGACGGATCCGCGAGTGAGCGGGAGCGCACCTTCGACGTCCGGCTCCTGGATGACCAGGGCCACGTGCTGATGGAGCTCGAGGAGCTGCGCCTCTACAGGCTCGAGGCGGGCGCCGCGGTGCGCAAGGAGCTTGGTGAGTGGATCTACCAGGTGGGCTGGGAGGCGCAGCCCCTGGCGGCAGAGCTGCCGTGGCCTGCGCGCTCACCGGGCAGCTGGTTGATTTTCAGCGATAGCGGTGGCGTGGGTCAGCGGCTCTCCGCGTTGCTGCGGGCGCGTGGCGAAACCTGCGTGCTCGTTTCCCCGGCGGAGAAGTACCGGTTCTCGGGTCCTGGGAGCGCGGAGGTGGATCCTCGGAACGCGGATCATCTGCGCCGGTTGTTCGGGGACGCGCTGGGCGCAGGGGCGCCTCCCTGCCGCGGGGTGGTTCACCTGTGGAGCCTCGATTGCGCTTCGAATGACGCGCTCACGCCGCCGGCGCTGGAGGCCTCGCGGCGTCTCGGTTCCACCAGCGTGCTGCACCTCGTGCAGGCGCTCTCCCGGGCTGGCTGGAGAGATCCCCCCCGGCTCTGGCTGACCACGCGCGGCGCGCGCTCCGTCGGCAAGGAGCCAGAGCGGGTCAACGTGGCACAGGCTCCGCTCTGGGGATTGGGGCAGGTGCTGGCCCTGGAGCAGCCTGAGCTGAGCTGCACCCGCGTGGATCTCGAGGGAGGCGCGGAGGCCTGCGCCGAAGCGCTGCTGAAGGAACTGTCGTCCAAGGCGTTCGAAGACCAAATCGCCTGGCGCGGTGGCAAGCGGCATGTGGCTCGGCTGTCACGGGCGGCGGATGTGCTGGCCGCCAGGGATCCGGCGGCGATCCTCCGCGCCGATGGCACCTACCTCATCACGGGTGGGCTCGGCGGCTTGGGCCTTGAGGTTGCACGCTGGCTGGTTTCGCATGGGGCGCGCCACCTGCTCCTGCTGGGGCGCCGTGCCCCCTCTGCGGAGGCCGAGCACACGCTCGCGGAGCTGCGTCAGGCGGGCGCCCAGGTGGAGCCCTTCCAGGCCGATGTCGCGAGCTCGGACGATGTGGCGCGAGCGCTGGCCCGGGTGGGCGAGTCCATGCCGCCGCTGCGCGGCGTGTTCCACGCGGCGGGTCTCCTCGAGGACGGCTTGTTGCTCAACCTCACGGAGGAGCGCTTTGCCGCAGTGATGGCGCCCAAGGTCTCGGGCACCTGGAACCTGCACACCCAGACGCGCCATCTGCCGCTGGATCTCTTCGTGCTCTTCTCCAGTGTGGCCGCCTCGTTGGGTATACCGGGCCAGGCGAACTACTCCGCGGCCAACGCGTTCATGGATGCGCTGGCCCATGCGCGCCGGGCGGAGGGCCTGCCCGCACTGAGCATCAACTGGGGTACTTGGACGAGCGTCGGCCTCGCGGCGGCGCAGGCCAATCGTGGAGAGCGCCTTGAGGCGCGCGGCCTGCGGGGCATGGCACCGGACAAGGCCCTGATGGCGCTCGGCATGCTGCTGGGACAGGGCCGGCCGCAGGTGAGCGTGATGTCGTTCGAGCCGAGGCAATGGCTGGGGTTCTATCTGGCCGCGGCACAATCGCCCTTCTTCACGCGTCTGGCTCAAGAGCAGGCAGGCAAGCCCTCCGTGGCCCCGGGCCAGAGCCGGATCCGCGAGCAGCTCGAGGCTGCCCGTGGCTCCGAGCGCCGCGCCCTGCTCGAGCAACACCTGCGCGCGCTGATTGGCGGGGTGCTGAGGATGGAGCCGGCGCGTATCGAGCCCCGCGTCCCACTGGGGAGCCTCGGTCTCGATTCGCTGATGGGCATGGAGATCCGCAACCGCCTGGAGGCGGCCTTGGGTCTGAAGCTCAGCGCGACGGTGGTTTGGACCTATCCAACCCTTGCCGCGCTCACACCGTACTTGGCAGAGAAGATGGAGCTTCCGCTCGAGGACAAGGGCAGTGAGCTTCGGATTGCCGCAGTGCCGTCGCCAGCACCGCTGAGCGTCGCGCCGGGCAGTGAAATCGACGAGATGTCAGAAGAAGAAGTCGAGCGGCTGTTCGCTCAAAAGGTGGCTCAAGGAAAATGACGAGTTTCGCCGAGAAGATCGCGCAGTATTCCCCCAAGCGGCTCGCGCTCCTTGCGATGGAGCTCAAGTCCCGGCTCGATGCGGTGGAGGGGACACGTTCGGAGCCAATAGCGATCATCGGGATGGGGTGCCGCTTCCCCGGAGGGGGGAATGATCCAGAGTCGTACTGGAACCTCCTGTGCAACGGTGTGGATGCTGTCACCGAGGTGCCTTCCTCGCGGTGGACTCGTGAGGACATGGCGCGGATGGACCCCGAGGCCCTGGAGAAGCTGGGGGCGCGGTGGGGGGCTTTCATCAACAAGGTGGACCAGTTCGACGCGGACTTCTTCGGGATTTCGCCGCACGAGGCGCACCGGATGGATCCGCAGCAGCGCATCCTGCTCGAGGTGGCATGGGAGGCGCTGGAGCGCGCTGGGCAGGACATGACGCAGCTCGCGGGCAGCCGCACGGGCGTGTTCGTGGGGCTGTACAGCGACGACTACGCGTTGCTGCAGATGGGCAATCCCTCCGCCCGGGATTCGAGCAGCGTGACAGGGGCACTCAACTGTGTGGTGCCGGGGCGCCTGTCCTACCTCCTGGACCTCCAAGGGCCCTGCCTGGCGGTGGACACCGCGTGCTCATCGTCACTGGTGGCGCTGCACCTGGCGTCCCAGAGCCTCCGGAACCAGGAGTGCTCGATGGCGCTGGCGTGCGGGGTCAACCTCATCCTCTCGCCGCTCTCGTCGAGCAGGGTGTCGCGGGCGCAGGCGCTCGCGCCGGATGGGCGTTGCAAGACCTTCGATGCGCGCGCCAATGGCTTCGTGCGTGGCGAGGGCTGCGGCGTCGTCGTGCTCAAGCGCCTGTCCGACGCGATCGCGGCGGGGGATCCCATCCTGGCGCTCGTGCGGGGCTCGGCCGTCAATCAGGACGGGAAGTCAGCGGGGCTGACCGCGCCCAACGTGCTCGCTCAGCAGGCGCTCATCCGTCAGGCGCTGCAGAGCGCGGGCCTCGAGCCTTCCGAGGTCGACTGTATCGAGGCACACGGGACCGGGACCTCGCTGGGAGACCCCATCGAGATGGAGGCGCTCCATGAGGTCTACGGCAGCGGGCGTTCCGCACAGCAAGCGCTGGTCGTGGGCGCGGCGAAGACCAACATCGGCCACCTTGAGTCCGCCGCGGGAATCGCGGGCATCATCAAGATGGTCCTTTCCATGCAGCACCAGGCCGTCCCCCCGGTCGCGCATTTCCAGCGGCTCAACCCGCGGATCGATTTTGGCGGCGAGTCCATCACCATCCCGACGGCACTCCACCCCTGGCCAGCGCGGGAGGAGCGGAAGCGCCGTGGCGCGGTCAGCTCGTTTGGGATCAGCGGGACGAACGCGCATGTGATTCTCGAGGAGCCGCCTTCGGTTCAGGCGGCGCCGGTCACCCACGCGCCGGGTGCGCACCTGCTGCCGCTGTCGGCACGCTCGCCCTCCGCGCTTCAGGAGCTGGCCCAGAAGTACGCGGAGTACCTTGTGTCGTCGCCGGAAGTGCCGCTCCGGGAGGTTTGCTACACGGCGGCGCTGCGGCGGACGCACCATGAGTACCGCCTGGCTGTCGCGGGCGAGTCCCCGGCCGCCGTTGCCGAGAAGCTCCGGGAGTTCGCCGCCGGAGGGCCCGCTCCGGCCGTGAAGGGGGCGGACGGGCAGCGCAAGGTGGTCTTCGTGTTCCCGGGTCAGGGCTCGCAGTGGCTCGGCATGGGACGGCAGCTCCTCGAGCAGGAGCCGGCCTTTCGTGAAGCCATCGAGCGCATCGATGAGGCCATGCGCCCCCACGTGACGTGGCGGCTGCTCGACGTGCTCCGGGCGCCGTCCGAGGCGTCGCGGTTCAATGAGATCGATGTCGTGCAGCCGGTCCTGTTCGCCATGGCCGTGGCGCTCTCGGCGCTCTGGCGCTTGTGGGGCATCGAGCCCGACGCGGTGGTGGGGCACAGCATGGGAGAGGTGGCTGCGGCGCACGTGGCGGGCGCGCTCAGCCTGGAGGATGCGGCGGCTGTCATCTGCCTCAGGAGCCGGCTGCTCAAGCGCATCAGCGGCCAGGGCGCGATGCTGGCGGCGGAGCTGTCCCTGGCGGAGGCGCGGAAGGCCGTCGCGGGGCGCGAGGATCGCGTCGCGATCGCGGTGAACAACAGTCCGACCTCGACGGTGCTGTCCGGAGATGCCGCGGCGCTCGAGGAGATCCGCGCCTCGCTCGAGGCTCGCAATGTGTTCTGCCGCTGGGTGAAGGTCGACGTGGCCTCGCACAGCCCACAGGTCGACCCACTGCGTGCGGACCTGCTGTCCGTGCTCTCGGCGGTGCGGCCGCGGCCTGCCTCCGTGCCCATCGTCTCGACCGTGACCGGCGCTCCCTGTGACGGTTCCGGCTACGATGCCGCGTACTGGGTTCGCAACCTGCGCGATCCGGTGCTCTTCTCCACAGCCGTGCTCGAGCTGGCCCAGGGCGGGCACACGGTGTTCATGGAGATGAGCCCGCACCCGATCCTGTTGCCCGCTGTCGAGCGGTGCGTGCAGCACGCGGGCCGCGAGGGCGTGACGATTTCCTCCATGCGGCGCGAGGAATCCGAGCGGGCAGTGATGCTGGAGTCCTTCGGCGCCCTGTACCGCGCGGCTTATCCCGTGGAATGGAAGCGGCTCTTCCCGGAGAACGGGCGAATGGTCCCGCTGCCGACGTATCCCTGGCAGCACAAGCGGTTCTGGATCGATGTGGCGGCATCGGCCGTCCTCCCTGTCGCCGAGCACGTGACGTCCCTGCGTGGCCGTCCGGTGAGCGTCGCGCACGGAGTCGAAGGTCAGATCTTCGAGATGGAGCTGGGCAGTACCTCCCTGCCATGGCTCGGCGCGCATCGGCTGGGGGGCGTCGCCGTCGTCCCGGCCTCGGCGTTGGTCGAGCTCGGGCTGAGCGCGGCGGCCGAGGCGCTGGGAACAGGGGCGCGTCAGATCTCGGACGTGGAGTTCGAGCGCGCGCTGGTGTTGACGGAGGCAGAGCGGCGCCTTGTGCAAGTGCACCTCTCTCTGGCCGCTGGTGGGCAGCACGTGTTCCACATCCACAGCCGCGCTGCGGGTGGAGTGTCGTCTGAAGCGGGATGGGTGCGGCACTGCAAGGGTCAGCTCCGGGCTGTGGGCGCGCCTTCGGGAACCCCTGAGGCTGTCGACGCGGTGCGCTCGCGTTGCACGCAGCAAGTGCTGGGGCCTGCTGTTTACGAGGAACTCGAGCGTTGCAACGTCCAGTACGAGGCTCCGCTGCGGACGCTCGGCGAGGTCTGGAGGCGGCCGGGTGAGGCGCTCGGACTCCTCGCGCTCGGACCCGAGCTGGTTCAGGAATCGGCGCGCTACCAGCTCCACCCGGCGTTCTTGGATGCGGGGCTTCAGACCCTGGCGATCGCGCTTGCTGCGGAGCAGGGGGAGGCTGCGCTGTTCATGCCTCTGAGCATCGAGTCGCTCGAGTGTGTTCAAGGCCGTGCCGGCGTCAAGTGGGCCCATGTGTCCATCGCTCCCGCGACCCGCCCGGAGGACCGGGTGGGCACGCTGGAGTTGCTGGATGGAGAGGGCCGCCGGGTGGCCGTGGCGCGCGGTGTGCGGCTGCGGCGCGTGGCGGCCGAGCGGCTCCTCGAGGTGCTGGGAGAGGCCCGTTCGCAGGATTGGTTCCATGACGTGTCGTGGGAGCCCAGGCCCGTGGGTGCGGCCCAGCCGGGGCCCGCGGACTGGCTTGTGTTTCTCGACCGGGGTGGGTGGGGGACAGCGCTGGTGGAGGAGATTGGCCGTCAGGGCCACCCGTGCGTCACCGTGATGGCGGGGGAGATCTTCCAGCGGCTGGACGCGCGGCGCTTCGCGGTGAATCCGAAGCGGCCGGAGGACATGGAGCGCCTGCTGCGCGAGCTGCCGGCGCTGCCGGCCGGGCATGAGGGCCGCGCCGTCTACCTGTGGGGCCTCGATGCGGTGCTCGACGAGCAGACGGGCACGCCAGAGTCCTCCGTGGCCGCGCTGCATTTGGTGAAGGCACTCATGGGCTCACCTGGCCGCGCGCGGCTCTGGGTGGTGACCCGGGGCGCCCAGGTGACGGGCGTGGGGGCCGAGCGGGTGTCGTTGGCCCAGGCGCCGCTGTGGGGCATGGGCCGGAGTGTGTCTCTGGAGCAGCCGGGCGTGTGGGGAGGCCTCATTGACTTGGATCCGAGCGGGGCTCCCGGGGAGACCGCTGAGGTGCTTCGCGAGATCTCCGCGTTCGGCGGGGATGGTGAAGATCAGCTCGCGCTTCGCGAGAAGCGTCCCCTGGTGCCTCGCATCACCCGCGCACGGGTGAACGCGCCTGCGGAGCCGCTGCGCTTGCGCCCGGATGCGGCCTACCTCGTGACGGGTGGGCTGGGAGGACTGGGCCTGAAGGTGGCGAAGTGGCTGGTGGAGCGGGGCGCGCGGCACCTCGTGCTGCTGGGCCGGAGTGGAGCCTCCGGCGCCGGGGATGCGGCTTCGGCGCGGCGCCGCGAGGGGATCGAGTCGCTTCGGGCACTCGGCGCGTCTGTCACCACGCTGGCCGCCGACGTGGCGGATCGCGAGAAGATGGCGGCGCTCTTGCGTGAGACAGCCGGGACGCTTCCCCCGTTGCGAGGGGTGATCCACGCCGCTGCGCTGCTGACGGAGAGCCGCTTGGAGGACCTGGACCTTGCGGCGATGACGGCGATGATGCGCCCCAAGGTGCTCGGCACCTGGGTGCTTCACGAGTTGACGCGCGAGTTCGAGCTCGACTTCTTCGTGATGTTCTCGTCGACGTCGACCCTGTGGGGTGCCTCTGGGTTGGCACACTACGCGGCGGGCAACCAGTTCCTGGAGGCACTCGCGCACCACCGCAGGGCCATGGGGCTGCCCGCGGCCACCATCCACTGGGGAACGTGGGACGAGATCGGCGGCGAGCGGGCTGACAGCGAGCGAGGCTTCGCGCGCTTCGGACTGAATCCCATGTCCTCGGAGCGGGCGCTCGATGCGATGGGCCAGGTCCTGCAGGCGGGAGTGAGCCACAAGACGGTCGCGTCCGTGAACTGGACGGTGTTGAAGCCGATCTGGGAGGCGCGGCGGAGCCGGCCCTTCCTGCGGAATGTGGGCGAGTCCTCGCCGATGCTGGGCGCGGCGTCCTCGCGGGCACGGCTGCTCACGGAGCTGAAGGCGCTTCCGCCCGCCCGCCGCTTCGACACGCTGGTGCAGCGTATCCAGAGCGAGGTGGGGCGGATTCTCGGGTTCTCCTCCACCGAGTTGCCCTCCACGGAGCGGGGGTTCTTCCAGATGGGCATGACCTCGCAAATGTCCGTGGAGTTGCGCAATACGCTGCAGCGGGGCCTTGAGAAGGAGCTGCCCGCGAGCGTCGCGTTCGATCACCCCACGGTCATCGCGTTGGCAAAGCGCTTGGCCTCAAGTGTTACCGCGGTGGAGATCCCACTGCCCACCGTGGCAGTGGCTCAAGAGCCGCGGCCACAAGCCGCGCAGGCGGATGCCGACGGTCTCGCCGAGCGCCTGTCGCAAGTGACAGAACTGTCCGACGAAGAGGTCGAGCGGTTGATTGCACAAAAGCTGAGCTGAATCGGATACGACCGCAATGAGTAAGGAATTCTACGAGAAGATCGCGAGCCTGCCTCCCAAGAGGCTCGTGCTGCTGGCCCTTGATCTGCACGCGGAGAGCGAGGCGCTCAAGCGCACGCGTTCGGAGCCCATTGCCATCGTCGGCACGTCCTGCCGCGTACCGGGCGGTGCGCGGACTCCAGAGGCGTTCTGGCGGCTGCTGTACGAGGGCGTGGACGCGATCACCGAGGTGCCGCGTGAGCGGTGGGACGCGGAGGCGCTGTACGATCCCGATCCCAACAAGAAGGGCCGCACGTACGCGCGCTGGGGAGGGTTCATCGACGGCGTGGATCACTTCGATGCCGCCTTCTTCGGTGTCTCCCCTCGGGAGGCCTCACGGATGGATCCCCAGCAGCGGCTGCTGCTCGAGGTCGCCTGGGAGGCGCTGGAGCGCGCGGGTCAGCCGCCCGATCAGCTCGCCGGGAGCCGGACGGGTGTGTTCCTCGGCATCATCGGAAGCGACTACGCGCAGCTTCAGGCGCGGCAGCTGGGAGAGGCCCCCGACATCTACCATTTGACGGGAACCTCGCTGAACGCTGCCGCCGGCCGGCTCTCCTACACGCTCGGTCTTCAGGGACCGTGCATGTCCATCGATACGGCCTGCTCCTCGTCGCTGGTGGCGCTCCATGTGGCGTGCCAGAGCCTGCGCAACCGCGAGTGTGACTTGGCGCTCTCCGCAGGCGTCAACCTCATGCTGATGCCGGACGCGACGATCGCGCTCTCCAGCAGCCGGGGGCTCTCGCCCGATGGGCGCTGCAAGACCTTTGATGCCTCCGCCAATGGCTTCGTGCGCGCCGAGGGATGTGTCGTCCTCGTGCTCAAGCGGCTCTCGGATGCGCTGGCCAGTGGCGATGAGATCCTCTCGCTCATTGCTGGCTCGGCGGTGAACCAGGACGGCGCCAGCAGCGGACTCATGGTGCCCAACGGTCCCGCGCAAGAGCGGGTCATCGAGCAGGCGCTGGCGAGCGGTGGGCTCAAGCCCTCGCAGATCTCTTTCGTCGAGGCACACGGGACGGGAACCTCGCTGGGCGATCCCATCGAGTTGCAAGCGCTGGCGCGCGTGCTGGGGGCGGGGAGGAGCGCGGAATCACCGCTCTTCGTGGGCTCGGTCAAGACGAACGTGGGGCACCTGGAGGCGACGGCCGGCCTCACGGGCGTGCTGAAGGTGGCGCTCTCGCTGCGCAATGAGGCGATTCCTCCGAACCTGCATTTCAAGCGTCTCAACCCGGACATCGTTCTCGAAGGCGCGCCCGTGGTCGTCCCGACCGAGCCGCGCCCGTGGCCGCGCGCTGAGCAGCCGCGCCTGGCGGGGGTGAGTGCGTTCGGCATCAGCGGAACCAACGCACACGTCATTCTGCAAGAGCCGCCCGTACCGGCTCCCCAGCCCGCGGTACCTCAGCGGGGCGCGGAGTTGCTCGTGCTCTCGGCGCGCAGTCCCGAAGCACTCCGGGCGATGGCCGGGAGTCATGCGCGCTGGTTCGCCGATCATCCGGACGTGGCGCTCCGCGAGGTTTGTGCCACGGCGGCCTTGTCGCGTTCCCATCACGATCACCGCCTCGCGCTTGCGGGCCTCTCGTCCGCCGAGTTCGTGGAGAAGCTGGAGGCATTTTCGCGCGGAGAGGCAGTCCCAGGGGCGGCCACCGGGCGCAGATCAGGGCAGGCCCGCCGCCGGGTGGTTTTCGTGTTCCCCGGCCAGGGCTCGCAGTGGCTGGGCATGGGCCGGAAGCTGATCGAGGAGGAGCCGTCGTTCCGCGCCGCGCTGGAGCGGTGTGACGAGGCCATTCGGGCCTGCGTGGACTTTAGCGTCCTCGGGGAGCTCGCGGCCGATGAGGGCCGTGGCCGTCTCCGCGAGATCGACGTCATCCAACCCGTGCTCTTCGCCATGGAGGTGGCGCTGGCGGAGATGTGGCGCGCGTGGGGCATCGAGCCGGACGCGGTGGTGGGGCACAGCATGGGCGAGGTGGCCGCGGCGCACGTGGCCGGCACGCTGAGCCTCGAAGACGCGGCGAGGATCATCTGCCGCCGGAGCCGGTTGCTGCGCGGCGTGAGTGGCCAGGGCTCCATGCTCCTGGTGGACCTGACGATGGAGGAGGCGAAGCAGGCCCTGCGGGGCTTCGAGGATCGCGTCTCCGTCGCGGTGAGCAACAGCGTGCGGTCCACCGTTCTCTCGGGCGCACCTGCTGCCATCGAGGAAATCTCCAACCGCCTCAAGCAGCGGGATGTCTTCTGCCGCTTCGTCAAGGTGGACGTCGCGTCGCACAGTCCACAGATGGACCCGCTGCGGGCGGAGCTGCTCGCGGCCCTTCAGGGCATCGCGCCGCGCGCGGCCCGCGTCCCCATCTGCTCGACGGTGACGGGGGCGGTGACGGATGGCGCATCGTTCGGAGTCAACTACTGGGCCGATAACCTGCGGGAGCCGGTGTTGTTCTCGAAGGCGATTGAGCGGCTCGCGGTCGAGGGGCATGACATCTTCATCGAGCTGAGCCCGCACCCCATCCTCCTGCCCGCCGTCGAGCAACACTTGCGGCACCTCGGGCGCGAGGGCACGGTGCTGCCGTCGCTCAGGCGCGATGAGGACGAACGGGGCTCGATGCTGTCCTCATGGGGGACCCTGTACGCGGTGGGTCACGAGGTGGACCTTCAGCGCCAGCACCCGGTGCGTGGACGGCGGGTGGCGCTGCCCACCTACCCATGGCAGCACGAGCGCTTCTGGGTCGAGGCGCCCACGCGCTCACGCCGTACCCGGGAAGCCGGGCATCACCCGTTGTTGGGGACCCACGTGGCGCTGGCTGGGCAGGAGGGGTCACACCTGTGGCAGACGGAACTCTTCGCGGACAGTCCAGCGTATCTGGGGGACCACGTTGTTCACGGTGAGGTCGTTCTCCCCGGTACCGCGTACCTCGAGATGGCGCTCGCGGGGGCGGCGGAGGCGTTGGGGCCTGCACGCCATGCGCTCGAGGACGTGATCTTCCAGGAGATGATGGTGCTGCCCCGCGAGGAGCCACTCCCGGTGCAGATGAGCTTCGTTCCGGACGAAAAGGGTGCGAAGCGCTTCCGGATCTTCAGCCGCCCAGCGGGAGAAGATGGAGGCTGGACGCTGCACGCCGAGGGGCGGATCCGCGAAGGCGCCAAGGCGGAAGCCTTCGCGCTTGAGGAGGCGCGGGGGCGGTGCACGGAGCACATGGACGGTGAGACGCACTATCAGCTCATGCAGGAGCGAGGCGTCGACTTCGGCCCGAGCTTCCGCTTGCTGAAGGAGATGTGGAAGGGGTCAGGAGAGGCGGTTGCCCGCCTTGAGTTGCCCTCCTCGGTCGCCTCGGAGATGGCGGCCCATCAGCTTCACCCGGCGCTGCTGGATGCCTGCTTCCAGGTCATCAATGGGGCGGGGTTGGGCGAGCGGCGGGGCGAGACGTTCGTTCCGGTGGCGGTCGAGAACCTCCGTACCCACGGGCGCCCGGGCCGTGAGCTGTGGGGACACGCCCGCGTCCGGCCCGGCACGAGCAGTGGAGCGGGCTCGGTCGAGGCGGATGTGACCTTGCTGGACGGGGAAGGCCGCGTCCTGATGGAGGCCAGGGGCCTGATGTGCCGCCGTCTGGATGCGGTGCGGCGGCGCTCTGCGGACGAGATCGACAAGTGGATGTACCTGGTCGATTGGCAGGAAGCGCCGCGTGAGGACGTTGCACCCTCCCCGGCGTCCACGCCTGGCGCGTGGCTCGTGCTCGCGGATCGCCAGGGCTTCGGTAAGAAGCTGCAGGCGGCGCTGCGCGAGCGCGGCGAGCAGTGTGTCGTGGTTTCCCAGGGCGAGGAGTCTCGCCTTGTCGAGCCCGGGCACTACGTAGTTGATCCGTCGCGGACGGAAGGGTTCGCGCGGATTCTCGAAGCCGAGTTCGGTTCCGGGCGGCCTGCATGCCGCGGCGTCGTGCACCTCTTCAGCCTGGATGCGCCTCGGCCCGAGGAGGGGCCGGAGGCATTGGCGCGGGCACGGTCGCTCGGGGCGGGGAGTGCGCTCCACCTCACGCAGGCCCTCGTGGCTTCCGGCTTCCGGGACATGCCCCGGGTGTGGCTGGTGACGGAAGGTGTCCAGGCCGTCAAACCCGCGGAGCGGGTGGCCCACGTGGAGCAGGCCCCGATCTGGGGAATCGGTCGGGTGCTCTCGCTGGAACATCCCGAGTTCCGTTGCTGCAGCGTGGACCTTGGGGCCCTCGACGAGGCTCAGGCGCGCGTGCTTGTCGATGAACTCCTCTCGTCGACCCTGGAGGAGCAGGTCGCGCTTCGGGGCGCAGCCAGGTTCGTGGCGCGGTTGTCGCGCATGGAGCGCAGCAAGGCCGCACCCGCGGAGCTTCGTGCCGATGGCACCTACCTGATTACCGGTGGTCTCGGTGGCTTGGGCCTGAAGCTCGCGGAGTGGTTGGTCGCGCGCGGCGCCCGCCACATCGCCCTGCTGGGCCGCGGAGGCGGATCGGCAGAAGCAGCGCAGGCCATTGACGCGTTGCGCGCGGCTGGCGCCGAGGTCCGGGTGTGCAAGGCCGACGTGGCGGTGCGTGCGGATCTCGAACGGGTATTCGGGGAGCTCGCGGCCGGGATGCCTCCGCTCCGGGGCGTCTTTCATGCGGCGGCGGTCCTCGATGACGGCGTGCTAGCGAACCTCACCTCCGAGCGCCTGCGCACCGTGATGGAGCCCAAGATCCATGGCGCATGGAACCTGCATGAGCTGACGGCGGCGGCGCCGCTCGACTTCTTCGTGCTCTTCGCGGCGGCGGGCTCGCTCCTGGGCTCTCCGGGACAAGGCAACTACGCGGCAGCCAACGTTTTCCTCGATGCACTGGCATCGTACCGGCGGGGCCTGGGTTTGCCCGCGTTGAGCGTCGACTGGGGTTCCTGGGCTGGGGTGGGGCTGGCAGCTGCGGCGGAGTCCCGCGGCGAACGTATCGCGCAGCGGGGCGTGGACAGCATGCAGCCGGCGCAAGCCCTCGAGGCGCTGGGCAGGGTACTGGAGAGCCCCCACGCGCGTGTGGTGGTGATGCGCTTCGAACTGCGGCAGTGGCGCGAGTTCTACCTCACGGCGGCGCAGTCGCCGTTCCTGTCCAGGCTCGCTCGCGAGCAGGCCAGTAGCGGGGGAAGCCCGGCGAATCGAGGGGCTTTCGTGGAAACACTCCGGGCGGCGGAGAGACCGAAGCGGGCGCAGTTGCTGGAGGCCCACCTGTGTGAGCAGGTCGGTCACGTGCTCCGGCTGGCCCCTTCGCGGATCGATCCCCAGCAGCCGCTGGGCAGCCTGGGATTGGACTCCCTGATGGGGCTGGAGATCCGCAACCGGCTCGAAGCCAGCCTGGGGCTGCGGCTCCCGGCGACGCTGGTGTGGCGCTACCCGACCGTGGCGGCGCTCATCGAGCACCTGGCCGAACAACTTCAACTTCCCATCACGAACAAGGCCGAGCAGCCCCTGGATGAGGCAGCAGCGCTCGAGGCCGTGATCGTCAACAACGTCAAGCAGCTCTCGGACGAAGAGGCCGAGGCGCTCCTCGCGGAGAAGCTCGCCGCGCTGGCTGATTAAGAGATCCGACATGGCAAACCGCAACGACGAGTCCAACGAGCTGTCTCCCGCCAAGCGCATGTTGGTGGCGCTAGAGAAGATGCAGACGCGGCTGAACGCCGTGGAGGGAGCTGCGAAGGAGCCCATTGCCATCGTGGGGATGGCGTGCCGCTTTCCGCAGGCGGATGACGTGGAAGCCTTCTGGCGGTTGCTCCAGGGCGGTGTCGACGCCGTGCGAGAGATCCCCCTCGATCGCTGGCCGAAGGACGAGGTCTCTGGCCTGGGGGAAGGGGCCATGCGCTGGGGCGGCTTCCTGGATGCGGTGGATTCGTTCGACCCCGGCTTTTTTGGGATCTCCCCCCGCGAGGCGGTGCGGATGGATCCCCAGCAGCGCTTGCTGCTCGAGGTGGCGTGGGAGGCGCTCGAGGACGCGGGCCTGGATGTCGACAAGCTCTCGGGCAGCCGCAGCGGCGTCTTCATCGGTGCCTGCAATGACGACTACCACTGCATGCAGGTGGAGCGTCCAGAGACGGGAGACGCGTTCAGCGCCACGGGCGTCGCCGCGAGCGTCCTCTCGGGCCGGTTGTCTTATCTTTTCAACTTGCAGGGGCCGAGCTTGGTGGTGGACACGGCCTGCTCGTCCTCGCTCGTGTCGCTTCACCTGGCCTGTCAGAGCCTGCGCAACCGCGAGTGCAACATGGCGCTCGCGGGTGGCGTGAACCTGATCCTCTCGCCGCAGTCCGTGCTGCTCGTGTCCAAGTTGCAGGCCCTCTCGCCGGATGGCCGGAGCAAAGCGTTCGATGCCTCCGCCAATGGATTCACCCGGGGAGAGGGGTGCGGAATCGTCGTCCTCAAGCGTCTCTCCGATGCGCTCGCGGACGGTGATCACATCCTGGCGACGATCCGTGGCTCGGCGATCAACCAGGACGGCAAGTCGACGGGGCTGACCACGCCCAACGTGCTCTCGCAGCAGGCCCTCATCCGTCAGGCCCTGGAGAGTTCCGGGTTGAAGGCGGAGCAGGTGAGCTATGTGGAGGCGCACGGCACCGGAACTCCGCTCGGCGATCCGATAGAAGCGGAGGCGTTGCGCGAGACCTATGGCGTCCCGCGCCCCGATGGCGGCATGTGCGGCATCGGCTCGGTGAAGACCAACGTGGGACACCTGGAGTCCGCGGCGGGCATTGCGGGCGTTATGAAGGTCGTCCTCGCGATGCGCCACCAGAGCATCCCGCCTCACCTGCACCTCAAGCAGGTCAACCCGCGCATCCAGCTCGAGGGCAGCGCGCTGACGATCCCGACGCGGCTCACGCCGTGGCAGGCGGCCGGACAGCCGCGCCGCGCGGGTGTGAGCTCGTTCGGCATCAGCGGGACCAATGCCCACGTCATCCTCGAGGAGGCACCGGCCCCTGCGGTGAAGGACGCGTTGCCCCAGCGTCCGGAACTGCTGCCCTTGTCCGCGCGCAGCCGCGAAGCCCTCCTGGCCCTCGCGGAGCGCTATGCGGAGCGTCTTGGCCGTGACGGGGGAGGGAGCCTCTCCGACCTCTGCTACACCGCCTCCGCACATCGCACGCACCACACCCACCGCCTCTCGGTGCTGGCGGACTCGCGCGAGCGCACCGCCGAGCGGCTTCGGTCGTTCGCGCGGGGAGAGTTGCCGAGTGACGCCTGGGCGGGCCGCAAGGCGTTCGGAGGGCGCCGGAAGATCGTCTTCGTCTATCCGGGCCAGGGCGCGCAACGGGCCGGGATGGGCCGGGCGTTGATGGAGAGCGAGCCGGTATTCCGTGACGCGCTCGTCAAGGTGGACAAGGCGTTGCAGCCCCACCTGGGCTGGAGCGTGCTCGACGAGATCGCGGCGGACGAGCAGCGCTCGCGCCTGACCGAGATTGACGTCAATCAGCCGGTGCTCTTCGCGGTCGAGGTGGCCCTCACGGCCCTGTGGCGTTCGTGGGGGATCGAGCCTGACGCGGTGATGGGACACAGCATGGGCGAGGTGGTCGCGGCCCATGTGGCCGGGGCGCTGAGCCTTGAGGATGCTGTCCTCATCATCTGCCACCGCAGCAAGCTCATGCGCACCCTGGGAGGCCGCGGCGCCACGATGGCCATGGTCGAACTCTCGGTGGAGGAGGCCGAGGAGGCGATCCGTCCCTGGCGCGGCAAGATCTGGCTGGGGGGGCTGAATGGTCCCCGCTCGCAGGTGCTGTCGGGGGACCCGGAGGCGGTCAAGGAAGCGGTCGAGGCGCTCGGGCAGCGGGGCGTGTTCACCCGCTGGGTGAAGATGGATGTGCCGTCGCATACCCCGCTGGTAGAGGTGATCAGCCGGGAACTGGAAGGGCGGATCGCGCGCATCACGCCCCGCGCCGCGGAAATTCCCCTCTGCTCCACCGTGACGGGAGAGTTCCTCGATGGGGCGAAGTTGGACGCCGCCCACTGGGGGAACAACCTCCGCAACCCGGTACGCTTCGCGGCGGCGGCGCAGCACCTCCTCGCGAGCGATCACGGAACCTTCATCGAGGTGAGCCCGCACCCCGTTCTGCTCCCAGCCGTCGAGCAGACGATGAGCGCGAGAAATGCGGAAGGGGTGGTGCTCGCTTCCCTGCGGCGGGGTGAGGACGAGCGGCACACCATGCTTTCCTCGCTCGGAGCCCTCTATTCCTCGGGCCACCGCGTCGCGTGGAACCGGCTGTACCCGGGCAAGGGGCAGCTCGTGCCACTGCCCACGTATCCCTGGCAGCGCGAGCGTTTCTGGATGGAGCCCGCCTCCCGTGGGGCGCGCTCGTCGCGGACTTCCTCAGGACACCCGCTCATTGGCGAGCGCATCGATCTGTCCGCGCAGGGAGAGGTCGCGCGCCTGTGGCAGGTACAATTGGGGCCGAAGCACTTCCCCCTGCTCGCGGAGCACCGCGTTCAGGGCGTTCCCGCGCTGCCCGCAGCGGCCATGGCCGACATGGCGCTGAGCGCGGCGAAACAGACGCTCGGAGAGCCGGTTTCTCTTGAGGACGTGAGCTTCAGCGCGCTTCTGTCGTTCCCCGAGGACGAGGAGCGGGTCCTCCAACTGTGGCTCTCGACGGAGCGTCCAGGAGCCAGCGCATTCCGGCTCTTCAGCGCACCGGTCATGCGCGAGGCGCCGTCCGACGAGCTGACCTGGACGCTTCATGCCGAAGGCTCCCTGCGGCAGGGTGACGCGGCGGCCGCGGAGAAGGCGGCCCCAGCCGTGCTCGAAGAGATCCGGGCGCGTTGTGGCGAGGAGGCCTCTGTTGAGGCGCATTACCAGACCCTTCGGGAGATCGGTCTGGAGTACGGCCCAAGCTTCCGCGTGGTGCAGGAGCTGTACCGGACGAAGGGAGAGGCGCTTGGCCGTGTGCAGCTCGCGGGCGAGCTGACGGCCGAGGAGGAGCGTTACAGCCTGCACCCGGCGCTGCTCGATGGTTGCTTCCAGGTTCTGGCTGCGGCGCTCGAGGGGCTCGACAGCGAGGGGGGCGTCTACGTCCCCGTGGCGCTTTCTCGGCTGCGTGTCCTGGTGCGCCCGGAAGCCGCGCTCTGGAGCCATGTCCGGATCGTCAGCGGAGCCGCCGCGGGCTCGAACACCATCGAGTGTGATGTCACGCTCCTGGATGACCAGGGCAGGGTGGTGGCGGAGGTGCGGCGGCTGGTGTGCAAGAAGATCGCCGCTGCCAGCGCACCGTCTGACGAGATCGGCCGCTGGATCTACTCCGCCCAGTGGCAGCCGCAGCAGCGTCCGGCGCGGACCGATGCCGGAAACTCGCGGAACGAGGGCCGTTGGCTGGTTTTCGCGGATGCGCGGGGCATTGGCCAGTCGCTCGCCGCGGGGCTCGCGGAGCGATCCGGGGGCTGTGTCGTGGTGGAGGCGGGAACTTCTTACGAGCGGATCGGGGCGGATCGCTATCGCCTCAATCCCGCCAAGCTCGAGGACTTCCAGGCGCTCCTGAAAGAGGCGTTCAGCGACCAGTCGCCGTGCAAGGGCATGGTGCACCTCTACGGGCTCGATGTGGCGTCCAGCGTGACGGAGCCTGAGTCCTTCGAACGTGCGTTGTCCCTGAGCAGCACCAGCGTGGTGTACCTGCTTCAGGCGTGGGCGCAGCGTGGATGGCGCGACGCGCCGCGGCTGTGGCTGGTGACGACGGGTGTCCAGGTGATCGCCCAGGGCGAGCAGCCTGGCTCTCCCGCCGCCGCGCCCCTCGTGGGCCTCGCGGCGGTCATCACGCATGAGCACCCCGAGTTGCGGTGCGCGCATGTGGATCTGAGCGCGCAGCCTTCGCCCGAGGAGATCGCCTCGCTGACCGAGGAGCTCCTGGGGGATGGGGCGGAAGATCGGATCGCGTTGCGCGGGGCGGCACGCCATGTCGCGCGGCTGGGACGGGGCATCTCCGGGCGTCAGGCACCGGAGCCCCGTGCGTTCACGGCAGATGGCACCTACCTCATCACCGGTGGCCTGGGTGGGCTCGGGCTGGAGGTGGCGAAGTGGTTCATCCAGAGGGGCGCCCGGAACCTGGCGCTCACCGGGCGTGGTGCTCCATCCGAAGAAGCCCAACGGATGTTGGGGGAACTCCGGGAGAGCGGAGCCGAGGTGCGCGTCTACCGGGCGGACGTCACGAGTGCCGCCGACGTGGCACGCTTGCTCGAGACGATCGATTCGGAGCTGCCGCCTCTGCGAGGCATCGTCCACGCGGCCGGCGTCATCGCCGATGGTGTGCTCACGCAACTGGATGAACCCCGGCTGCGCACGGTGCTGGCGCCGAAGGTCCAGGGTGCGTGGAACCTGCATGTGCAGACGCAGGGCCGCCCGCTTGAGTTCTTCGTGATGTTCTCCTCGGCGGCGTCGATGCTGGGCTCGCCGGGGCAGGGGAACTACGCGGCGGCCAACGCCTTCATGGATGTGCTCGCGCACCACCGGCGCGCGGCGGGACTCCCCGCGTTGAGCGTCAACTGGGGGCCATGGGCCGATGTGGGGCTCGCCGCAGTGGCGGCGAACCGTGGCGACCGTCTGGCCCTGCGGGGCGTGGGCAACATGCCGCCAGTGCAGGCACTCGAAGCCCTTGGCCGCCTCCTGGTGCAGGATGCCGCGCAGGTGGCCGTGGTGCCGCTCGACCTGCGGCAGTGGCGCGAGTTCTATCTGAGCGCGGCGCAGTCGCCCTTCCTCTCCGTGCTGATGCAGGAGCGGGTGAGCAACACGGCTTCGCGCAAGGGCAGTGCGCGCGAACTGCTGGCAGCGGCGGAGCCAGAGCAGCGGCTGGGGATCCTGGAGGGCTACCTGCGCGAGCAGCTCGGGCGCATCCTCCGCATGGAGCCGTCGCGCATCGAACCCGATCAGCCCTTTGGCGATCTGGGAATGGACAGCCTGACGGGCTTGGAGCTGCGCAACCGCATCGAGTCGGGTCTGAAGCTCACGCTGTCCGCGACACTCATCTACGCCTACCCCACGGTGCAGGCGCTGACGACGCACCTGTTCGGCAAGCTGGAGCCCGCGCTCGAGGCCGAGGTGCGTCCTGCGGTTCGCTCGACCAGGACAGAGTCCCGAGTCTCCGCAGGAGAGGCTTCGGCTGCCCAGGGCGTCGAGCCTCTTGCCATCGTTGGCATTGGCTGCCGCTTCCCGGGCGGCGCCAACGAGCCGGAGGCGTACTGGCGGCTGTTGAGTGACGGGGTGGATGCCGTCCGCGAGGTTCCTGCCGATCGTTGGCAGAGCAGCACGGATGCCGCGGAGCACAAGGGCACGCGCTGGGGCGGCTTCCTGGATCGCGTGGATGGCTTCGATCCGGAGTTCTTCGGGATTGCCCCTCGCGAGGCCGTGGCGATGGACCCGCAGCAACGGCTGTTGCTCGAGGTCGCTTGGGAGTCGCTTGAGAATGCGGGTCTGCCGAAGTCGCGCCTCGCGGGCACCCGGACGGGCGTCTTCGTCGGCGTGTGTGGCTATGACTACGCCATGCTGCAGGCGGAGCGTGATGTCGAGGGCGACGTCTACTCGGTCATCGGCTGCTCCAACAGTGTGATCGCCGGGCGGCTCTCGTACCTGCTGGACCTGCGTGGCCCGGCCATGACCGTAGATACGGCCTGCTCGTCCTCGCTCGTGGCGTTGCATCTGGCCAGCCAGAGCCTGCGCAACCGTGAGTGTGACGCAGCGCTCGTAGGGGGCGTCAACCTGCTCCTCTCGCAGCGGCCGGGCTCCTGGCTCTCCAAGCTCATGGCGTTGTCCCCGGACGGGCGTTGCCGGACCTTCGATTCGAGGGCCAATGGCTTCGTGCGTGGCGAGGGCTGTGGCGTCGTCGTGATCAAGCGGCTCTCCGATGCATTGGCCAATGGGGACAACGTCCTCGGGGTGATCCGCGCTTCGGCCGTGAACCAGGATGGTGGCTCCACGGGACTGACTGCACCCAACGTGCTGTCGCAGCAGGCGCTGATCCGCGAGGCCCTGGCGGCAGCCAGCCTGTCTCCCAAGGAGATCGGCTACATCGAAGCCCACGGCACCGGGACGCCGCTCGGCGATCCGATAGAGGTCGAAGCCCTGCGGGAGACCTATGGCACCCGGCGCGAGGACGGCTTCCCCTGCTTCCTCGGCTCCGCCAAGACGAACATTGGGCACCTCGAGGCCGCGGCTGGCATGGCAGGCCTCATCAAGGTCCTTCTTGCTCTGCGGCATGAGGCCATCCCGAAGCACCTGCACTTCAAGGCGCTCAATCCCCGAATCTCGATCGAGGACACGCCCTTCGTCATCCCGACGCAGCTGCAGCCGTGGCCGGTCTCTCAGCGGCGCCGTTACGCGGCCGTGAGTTCCTTCGGCATCAGCGGAACCAACGCGCATGTGATCCTCGAGGAAGCTCCCACGCCGCTCCCCGCGCCCGTGGCCGCCGAGGCTGGGGCCCAGCTCCTCGCTTTGTCCGCGAGGAGCGAGGGCGCGCTACGAGCGCTCGCGCACTCGTACCAGGAGCTCCTGGCAAAGCCGCAGAACGAGGCGCTTCGTCTCGAGGACATCGCTTACACCGCTGCGCTCCGGCGCAACCCCCACGAGCACCGTCTCGCCGTGGCCGGACGCTCCAAGCAGGAGTTGGGCGAGCAGCTCCAATCCTTCCTCGATGGCGCGACGCCGCCGTACCTCACCACGGGGCTCGCCGAGAGCCGGCGGGAGAAGGTTGTCTTCGTCTTCGGCGGTCAGGGCTCTCAGTGGCAGGGCATGGGGCGGGATCTCCTCGCCCGGAGCGAGCCCTTCGCCGCCGCGCTGCGCGAGTGCGATTCGCTGCTTGCCCAGCACACCGGCTTCTCGATCATCGAAGCGCTCGAAGTGGAAGGCCCCACGTCGCGGCTGGATGAGACGGAGGTGGCGCAGCCTGCCATCTTCGCGATCCAGGTCGCGCTCGCGGCGGCATGGCGAGCCCTCGGTGTCGTCCCGGCCGCTGTCGTGGGTCACAGCGTGGGCGAGATCGCCGCCGCGCACGTGGCTGGGGCGCTGAGTCTGCCCGAAGCGGTGCGCCTGGTGGCGCATCGGAGCCGCCTCATGCAGCGGGCCACTGGCAAGGGCCGCATGGCTGCGGTCGAGCTCTCGCCCGAGGATGCCCAGCGCGAACTCGCGCGTTACGCCGATCGGCTGTCGATCGGGGCCATCAACGACGCCCGATCCGTTGTCCTCTCTGGAGAGCCAGCGGCACTCGGAGAGGTGCTTGAGTCCCTGCGTGCGCGTGGAATCTCCACGCGTGATCTCGGCGTCAACTACGCGTTCCACAGCCAGCAGATGGCACCGCTCCAGGCCGAGCTGATCGAGGTGCTGGGCCAGCTTGAGACGCGGCCAACGTCCATCCCGATGATCTCGACGGTGAGCGGCCGGGTTATCGACGGCCAGGCGCTTGATGCGGCCTATTGGGCGAGCAACATCCGCGAGGCGGTGCGCTTCTCCGACGCCGTGGGTGCCCTGATCGATGAAGGCCACCGGCTCTTCGTGGAACTCGGACCGCAGCCTGCGCTCGGCCGGTATGTCTCCCAGGCGCTTGAGCGCCGCGAGCTGGAGGGCGCGGCGGTGCCCTCCCTGCGCAAGGGGCGGGATGGCCAGACGGTGATGCTCGGTGCGTTGGGCGGGCTCCACGTGAAGGGCTTCCCTGTGGATTGGGCCCGGCTCTTCCCCTCGGGGGGACGCCTGGTCTCGCTGCCCCTCTACCCGTGGCAGCGCTCCCGGTACTGGATTGATCTCGACGACGCCTCGACGACGGCCCGCGCTTCGACAGCCGTGGCGAGTGGCGTGACCAGCGGTGCTCCCGCTTCGAGCACGAGCCGTCCGGACGATTGGGTCTACGATATTGCGTGGCAGGCGCGTGAGCGCGGGGCGGCTTCACCGCGCGCGCAGCAGGGGACTGGGACGTGGCTGATCCTCGGCCATCGTGAAGGCACGGGCGCCGCGCTGGCGGCCCTGCTCGAGCAGCGGGGGGAGCCGTGCTGCTTGGTCGTCCCCGGTGAGGAGGCGGCGGTCCAAGGCCCCCGGGTGCGGTCGATCAATCCGCAGCGCTCCGAGCATTTCGAGCAGTTGCTCCAGGAGGTGGGGCCGATTCGTGCCGTCGTGCACCTGTGGGGAGCGGAGGCTTCGTCCGCCTCGGAGCCCACGCTCGCGGAGGTCGAGGCCGCGCAGCAACTGGGTGTCCACGCGGTGGTGCGCCTCGTGCAGGCCTTCTTGCGGAGTGGTTCCGCGAGCGGTGCCCGGCTGTGGCTGTGCACCCGTGGCAGCCAGGCGGTGGGCGGAGCCGCAACCGGCTCGCCCCTGCATGCGCCTTTGTGGGGCCTTGGGCGTGTCATGGCGCTTGAGTACCCAGATGCTTGGGGTGGGCTGCTGGATCTGGATCCGGGCGCCCCGGCGGGTGAAGTGGAGCCCCTGTGGCGGGAGCTGTCCGGCTTCGATGGAGAGGAGCAGACCGCCTTCCGCGGTGGGATCCGGTACGTGGCTCGCCTCGTCCCCGCGGCACCGAGGCCTGCGCTCGCGCCTATCGCGCTCCGTGCGGATGCGTCGTACCTCATCACGGGCGGCCTCGGTGGGTTGGGGTTGCACGTAGCGAGGTGGATGGTCTCCAAGGGGGCTCGTCACCTGGTGCTGCTGGGCCGGCGGGGATTGCCCGGCCGCGCCGAGTGGCCGGCGATTTCCCGCGAGAGCGAGGTGGGCCGGCAGATTGCCGCGATCGAAGCGTTGGAGGCCGAGGGCGCCGTTGTGCACGCCCTCAGTGCGGATGTGGGGGATCCGGCCCGTATGGCGGAGGTTCTCAAGTCGATCCAGCAGGGCCCGGCTCCGCTGAAGGGCATCATCCACGCCGCGGGGGTGTCCACGCTCGTGTCGCTCGATGCCATGGATGAGGCGGCACTCGCCTCCATTCTGCGCCCGAAGGTGACCGGTGGGTGGGTGCTACACCAGCTGACGCAGGGGCTGGACCTGGACTTCACCGTCTACTTCTCGTCGGGCTCGGCCGTGTGGGGTTCGGCCCGGATGGCGCACTACGCCGCGGGCAACCAGTTCCTCGACTCGCTCGCCCACTACCGCCGTGCGCGGGGGCTGCACGCGTTGAGCATCAACTGGGGGCCGTGGGCTGCCGAGGGGATGGTCGCCGAAGAGGGCCTGCGCTGGTTCGAGCGCATGGGACTCCGGGGCGTCACCGTGGAGGGGGGGCTTCAGGTGCTTGAAGCGCTGCTCGCCATGGATGTCACCCAGCGCAGCGTCGCCCAGATTGACTGGAGCCTCTTCAAGTCTGTCTACGAGTCGCGGACGCGCAAGCCACTGCTGGAGGCGCTCGGTCCGGCTTCGGTTCCCGCGTCGCGCCCGGTGGCGGTGGACGCTGGAAACGAGGAGTTGGCGCAGTTGCGCAACGCCTCGCCTGCGCGCCGCAAGGAGCTGGTGACATCGTGGGTCCGTGATGAAGTGGCCCGGGTGCTCGGTTTCCCGTCGAGTGCCTCGGTCAAGCTGGAGCAGGGCTTCTTCGAGACGGGCATGGACTCGATCACCGCCGTGGAGCTGCGGCGGCGGCTGGTGGCCCGGTTGGGGGTCCAGCTCGCAGCCACGGTCGCGTTTGATCGTCCCTCCGTTCTGGCTCTCGCGTCTCACATCCTGCAGGACGTGCTCCGGCTGGACGTGGAGGCGAAGGAGGATGCTGGCCGCACCGTGAGCAGCGCGACGGAGCCGATCGCGATCGTCGGCATTGGCTGCCGGGTTCCGCAGGCCTCGGGTCCTGAAGCGTTCTGGCGGCTGCTGGAGGGAGGCGTGGACGCCATCCGCGAGGTCCCTGCCTCGCGGTGGAAGGTCGACGAATACTACGACCCGCAGCCAGGCGTCCCAGGGAAGACCTATACCCGGTGGGGTGGTTTCCTGGATGGGGCCGATCAGTTCGATGCCCAGTTCTTCGGGATTGCTCCTCGGGAGGCGGCGAACATGGACCCGCAGCAGCGCCTCCTGCTGGAGGTGGCCTGGGAGTCCCTGGAGCACGCGGGGATGGCTCCGGCGCGCCTGGCCAATACCCGCACCGGCGTTTTCATCGGAATCGGCAGCAACGAGTACGCGATGCTCCACGGCGTGGGGAGTGCCTCGGCCCCGGGTGACGCCTACATCGCCACGGGCAATGACGCGAGCTTCGCTGCGGGCCGGTTGGCCTACCTGCTCCGGTTCCAGGGGCCGACGATGAGCTTGAACACCGCGTGCTCCTCGTCGCTGGTGGCCGTGCACCTGGCCTGCCAGAGCCTGCGCGCCGGTGAGAGCAACCTGGCGCTGGCCGGTGGCGTCAACATGACGCTCGCGCCACACTCGACCATCTACCTCGCGCAGCTTCGGGCCCTGTCTCAGGATGGACGATGCAAGACCTTCGATGCCTCCGCCGACGGCTACGTGCGCAGCGAGGGTTGCGGCATCGTGGTCCTCAAGCGTCTGTCCGATGCGAAGCGGGATGGAGATGACATCCTCGCCGTCATCCGCGGCTCGGCGGTCAACCATGACGGCCCGAGCAGTGCGCTGACGGTGCCCAACGGCGACGCCCAGCAGCAGGTTCTCCGCGCCGCCCTGGCCAACGCGGGTGTCGCGCCCGCGGATGTGGACTACATCGAGGCGCATGGAACGGGCACCTCCCTCGGCGATCCCATCGAGGTTCAGGCCCTGGCCAACGTGCTAGGGGAGGGCCGCACGTCCGAGCAGCGGCTGATGATCGGCTCGGTGAAGACCAGCATCGGCCACCTGGAGGCGGCGGCGGGCATCGTGGGCCTCATCAAGGTTGTCCTCTCTCACCGGAACGGAGTGGTCCCGCCGCACCTGCACCTCAAGCGCCTCAACCCGCACATCGAGCTGAATGGCTTCCCGCTGGACATCCCGGTGCAGGTCACACCCTGGCCGGAGCGTGCACGCCCGAGGATTGCCGGCATCAGCGCCTTTGGCTTGAGCGGCACCAATGCTCACGTCATCGTCGAGGAGGCGCCCTCGGCCGAGCCTCTTGAGGCACAGCCCGAGAGGGGCTTGCACGTGCTCGCGCTCTCGGCAAAGACGAAGGGTGCGCTCACGCAGCTCGCGGCGCGGGTCGGTGAGCACCTCGCTTCGTCCCCGAAGCAGACGCTCGCGGATGTCTGCCACGCGGCGAACACGCAGCGTACCTGGTTCTCGCACCGGCTCGCGCTCGTCGTGGAGTCGGCGGAGCAGGCCCGGGAGCGGCTGCTGGCGCTCGCGCGTGGGGAGGAGGTCCCCCGGTCGGCTCAAGGCCGTGCCGAGAGCGAGTCTCCCAAGGTGGTCTTCGTGTTCACGGGCCAGGGTGCACAGTACGCAGGCATGGGACGGGAGCTGTACGAGACCGAGCCCGTCTTCCGCGCGGCCCTGGATCGATGCAATGCGCTGCTCGAGGGCAAGTGGGGTGAGTCTCTTCTGTCGGTGATGCACGGAACGGGCTCGCGGATCGATGACACCGAGTACACCCAGCCAGCCCTCTTCTCGCTGGAGTACGCCCTGGCGGAACTGTGGCGCTCCTGGGGCGTCGAGCCCTGGGCAGTGCTGGGTCACAGCGTCGGCGAGTATGTGGCCGCCTGCGTGGCCGGGGTCATGGAGCTCGAGGAGGCCCTGGGGCTCATCACCGAGCGTGCGCGGCTCATGCAAGCGTTGCCGCGCAATGGCGAGATGGTGGCCGTCTCCGCGAGCGAGGCGCAGGTCGCGGAAGTGTTGGCTCCGTACGCGGATCGGGTCTCGATCGCGGCAGTCAACGGGCCTGCGGACACGGTGATCTCCGGCGAGCGTGAGGCGGTGGAGGCGATCTCCGCCTCGTTGCAGGCCAAGGGCTTCAAGGCCCGGCGGCTGACCGTGTCCCACGCGTTCCACTCACCGCTCATGGATCCCATGCTGGATGCGTTCGAGCGGGCGGCCGGGAAGATCTCCTTCCGCGCGCCTCGCATCCACCTGGCCTCCAATGTCTCGGGCAAGCTCCTTGAGGACAGCGCCGTGCTCGACGCCGCGTACTTCCGCCGCCACGTGCGTGAAGCCGTGCGCTTCCACGACGGGTTGAAGGCGCTCCGGGCGCTTGGCGGCACTGTGTTCGTGGAGATCGGTCCGCACCCGACGCTCACCGGCATGGCGCTGAAGGGGCTTGGGGACGACGCGGGCTCCTGGTTGCCCTCGCTGCGCAAGGGTCATCCCGAGCAGCCGCAGATCCTCTCCAGCCTGGGGGCGCTCTACACCCAGGGCGTGGAGGTGGACTGGGCCGCGTTGAACGGTGGGCGCCAGCGGTCGCGCGTCGCGCTTCCTGTCTATCCGTGGCAGCACCAGCGGCACTGGCTGGAGGCGCCCAAGGCGCTTCGTCCGGTCTCGCCGGTCACGAGCGCGCAGGCGCTCGTCGGGCAGCGCGTGCGCTCGCCTTTGAACAAGTCGATCGTCTTCGAGGGCCGCTACAGCGCGCAGTCGCTGCCCTTCCTGGATGAGCACCGGCTCTACGGAACGGTCGTTGTGCCTGGCTCGTGCCACATCGCGCGCATCATCGCGACCGCTGCCCAGTCTTTCGGAGCGGGGCCGTACACCATCGAAAAGTGCCTCTTCTCGCAGCCCATCGTGCTCGCGGACGACGAGGAGCAGCTCGTTCAGCTCGTCCTTGCGCCCAAGGGGCAGGGCCGGTACGACTTCGAGATCTACAGCCTCTCCGCGTCCGCCGACGAGGAGACCGAGGGGTGGCTGCTGAATGGCACGGGAACGCTGCAGGTGGGTGGAGACGGGCCCGCGCGTCCGGCCCCCATCTCGCGGCAGGAGATCGAAGCGCGGTGCACGCGCCTGATGGAGTCGGGCATCTACGAGCGGAACTGGGACATCGGGTTCAACCTCGGCCACGCGTTCCGGTGGATCGAGCGCGTCCAGAGTGGCGGCCGCGAGGCGCTCTGCCAGATGCGGTTGCCGACAGAGCGGGATGACCGGGGGCTGTACGTTCACCCAGGCCTGGTCGACTCCTTCCTCCAGGCGATGGGCACGGATCTCATCCGTGAGGACGCGCAACTGAGCACCGTCTACGTGCCGATCTCCGTGGAGCGCTTCCGCTTCTACGAGCAGCCGTCCGGTCCCGTATGGGCCTACGCTGTCCGCAGGGACGCGGAAGAGACCCTTGGAGAGGTCATCACCGGCGATGTGTACGTGGTCAACGCCGAAGGACGGGTGCTCATCGAGATCGAAGGGCTGAAGCACAAGCGCGCTCCGCGCGAGGCACTCATGGCGGTGTTGCGCCACGGCCAGCGCGATACGCTCTATGAGCTCGGCTGGAAGCGCCAGCCGCTGCCCGAGGGGGTGCCTGGGTCTGGCCGCTGGGTCGTGTTCGCGGACGAGGCGGGCACCGGGGAGGCGCTTGCGGAGCGGCTCCTGAAGAGTGGTTGCCGCCCCGTGCTGGTCCAGCCAGGTGAGGTGTTCGCCCGCCAAGACGGTGACCGCTTCACCCTCAACGCGCATCGCGCCGAGGACTATGCGCGGTTGCTCAAGGAAGCGGTGCCACCGGGCGAGCAGCTCGGGGGCGTCGTCCACCTCTGGGCGATGCGTGGGCCGAGCGGGGGTGACGTGGAGTCGCTGCGTGCGGCGCACCTGATGGGCAGCGGCAGCGCGCTGCATCTGACCCAGGCGCTGGCGGGCTCCTCCTCCTCCGCTCGCCTCTGGCTGGTGACCCGTGGCGCTCGCGCACTCCCGTCCGGTTCGGGGCCGCTCGCGTTGACTCAGGTCCCTGTCTGGGGCCTGGGGGTCGTCTTCTCACAGGAGCACCCTGAGCGGTGCGGTGCGCTGATTGACCTCGATCCCTCCTCTTCTGGAGAGGATGCGGCGGCGATCTGGCGTGAGCTGAGTGCCTCCGATAGCGAGCGGCAGGTGGTGATTCGTGAGGGCCAGCGACACGTCGCCCGGATTCGCGCGTCGCGTGATGAGCAGCGGAGTGAGGCGCAGCGGTTGCGGCCAGACGCGAGCTACCTGCTCACGGGGGGACTTGGTGGACTGGGTCTCTCGCTGGCCCGGTGGATGGTGGATCAGGGCGCGCGGAATCTCGTGCTCATCGGACGTGGCGGGGCCAAGCCAGAGGCGCAGGAAACCCTTCGCGCCCTGGAGGCTGCTGGCGCGAAGATCCTCGTCCTCCAGGCGGATGTATCGAAGCAGGGAGACGTCCGCCGTAGCCTTGAGGAGGCGGAGCGGCTGGCGCCCCTGCGCGGCGTGGTCCATGCCGCGGGTGTCCTGGACGATGGCGTCCTCCTGCAGCAGGACTGGGAGCGCTTCACCCGGGTGTTCGCACCCAAGGTGGACGGCGCATGGCACCTCCATGAGTTGACGAAGGACAAGGAGCTCGACTTCTTCGTCCTGTACTCGTCGGCGGCGACGCTGCTGGGCCCGCCGGGGCAGGGGAGCTACGCGGCGGCCAATGCCTTCCTGGACGCGCTGGCGCATCACCGGCGTTCCCTGGGGCTCCCGGCGCTGAGCATCAACTGGGGCCCCTGGGCGGAAGTGGGCATGGCCGCGCAGCATGCGTCCCGCTTCCAGACACAGGGCATCGAGGCGTTCTCTCCCGCTGAGGCGATGAAGGTATTCAGCCGGGCGCTTGGCCGGGTGCAGCCGCAGCTCACCCTCATGCAGGTTCAATGGTCGCGCTATCTTGCGCAGTACCCCAGGGGCGCGGCGCCGACCGTGCTCGCCGAGGTTTCTGGCCGGGTGGCGGCCGAGCCTGAGGTCAACGGCCTCTCGTCTTCCGAGTTCCGGCGCCGGCTTGAGTCAGCGGAGCCACGCCAGCGCCTGCTGTTGCTGATGGAGCACGTGCAGGGAGAAGCGGTGCGGGTGCTGGGCCTGGATGCGTCGGCTCCTCTGGAGCCGCGGCAGCGGTTGTTCGAGGTCGGCATGGACTCGCTGATGGCGCTCGAGCTTCGCAACCGTTTGCAGAACAGCGTGGGTGCGTCGCTGCCCTCGACACTGGTCTTTGACTATCCGACGGCCGAGGCGATCGCGAAGTACCTGCTGGGTGAAGTCCTCGGTTTGGAGAAGCAGTCGGCAGAAAACGCGCAGGGAGAGGTCCAGGACACGGCCATTCTCGAGCGCATCATGGAGCTATCGCCGGATGAGCTTGCCGCCTCCCTGGAGGCGAAGCTCTCGGCCCTGATGGAAGAAGGATCATGAGCAAGCAGGAAAAACCAGCCGAGCTCTCCGCGCTTCAGCGCGCCGCGTTGCTCGTGGAGAAGATGCAGTCACGCCTCGATGCGGTGGAGCGGGCCCGCACCGAGCCGATCGCCGTCATCGGGATGGGGTGCCGCTTTCCAGGCGGCGCCGTCGATGGGCCCTCGTACTGGAGGATCTTGCGCGACGGCGTGGATGCGCTGCGCGAGGTGCCCGAGTCCCGATGGGACGTGCCCGGCCATTTCGATTCCACCCGGGGGGTTCCCGGCAAGATGTACGGAACCCGGGGCGGCTTCCTCGATGACGTGGAGCATTTCGATGCCGAGTTCTTCGGCATCTCTCCCCGGGAGGCAGCGAGCCTGGATCCGCAGCAGCGGCTCGTCCTGGAGGTCGCATGGGAGGCGCTGGAGAACGCGGGCATGGCCCCCGATCAGCTCGTGGGCAGCAAGACGGGCGTCTTCATGGGCGTGATGTCCAGCGACTACATGGCGCGCCTGTTGAAGGAGAACGACGCGACCCGCTTCGACGGGTACATGGCGACGGGCAACGGCTACAGCTTCGTGCCAGGCCGCGTCTCGTACGTGCTCGGACTGCAGGGGCCGTGCATGCCGGTCGACACCGCATGCTCGTCATCGTTGGTCGCACTCCATCTGGCCAGCGAGAGCCTCCGGGCGGGGGAGTCCAACCTGGCGCTGGCGGGCGGGGTCAACCTGATCCTCTCGCCGGAGACGATGATCTGCTTGTGCAGCATGCAGGCGCTCGCGAGCGATGGCCGGTGCAAGACGTTCGATGCGTCCGCGGACGGGTACGTGCGAGGAGAGGGGTGCGGCGTCCTCGTGCTCAAGCGCCTCTCGGATGCGCAGCGGGATGGTGATTCCATCCTGGCGTTGATCCGCGGCTCCGCCGTCAACCATGACGGAGCCAGCGGTGGGCTGACCGTGCCCAATGGACCTTCGCAACAGGCGGTCGTTCAGCGGGCGCTCGACAACGCGCGCATTGCTCCGGCCCTTGTGGGGTATGTCGAGGCCCACGGGACCGGCACACCTCTCGGGGATCCGATTGAACTCCGGGCGCTTGGCGCCGTGCTCGGCAAGGGACGTCCGGAGGACAGGCCCTTCTTCATCGGGTCGGTGAAGACGAACATCGGACACCTGGAGCCGGCCGCGGGGATCGCCGGGGTCATCAAGACGATCGTTTCGCTTCAGCACAAGGAGATCCCCCCGCATCTGCACTTCCGCACCCCCAACCCGCATGTGGAGTGGGATCGCATTCCAGCGCGAGTCCCCGTCGAGCGTGTCCCCTGGCCAGCCCATGAGGGACGGCGCATTGCCGGCGTGAGCTCCTTCGGGCTGAGCGGAATCAACGCGCACGTGGTGTTGGAGGAGGCTCCCGCCCCCACCGGCACGGCCGCCCCGGCCGAGGACGGCAAGGCGCAACTCGTCGTCCTGTCTGCGAAGACACCGCGGGCGTTGTCTGCCCTGGCAGAGACGTGGGGCTCGTTCCTGAAGGGCGAGGAGGTGGGATCGCTCGCCGACATCAGCTACACGGCGGCCCTCTTCCGAACCCATTACGAGCACCGGCTCGCCCTCGCGGCGAAGTCCAAGCAGGAGCTCATCGAGCAGCTCAAGGCCTTCGCCGCAGGAGAGAGCCACGCAGGGCTGTCCGCAGGGCGCCGGGGCGCTGGGCAGGCACAGAAGATCGTCTTCGTCTTTCCGGGCCAGGGGTCGCAGTGGCTCGGAATGGGACGGAGGTTGTACGCGGAGGACGCGACGTTCCGGGAGGCCATCGACCGCTGCCATGAGGCGATACGGCATCACGCCGATTGGTCCTTGCGCGACCTCCTGACGCATCCCGAGCAACAGCCCCGCTGGAATGACATCGACGTCATTCAGCCAACGCTGTTTGCCTTGCAGGTGGCGCTTGCGGCGGTGTGGCGCTCGTTGGGGCTGGAGCCTCATGCCGTGGTGGGACACAGCATGGGAGAGGTCGCCGCGGCGCATGTCGCGGGGGCACTCTCGCTGGAGGACGCGGCGCGCATCATCTGCGAGCGGAGCAAGCTGCTCAAGCGCGTCAGTGGCCAGGGGGCCATGGCCGTCGTGGAGCTCTCCCGGGAGCAGGCGGAGGCCGAGATCCGGGGAGCGGAAGACCGGATTGCCATCGCCGTCAGCAACAGTCCGAAGTCGACGGTGCTCTCGGGAGACCCAGCTGCGCTGAAGGAGGTGCTGGAGCGTCTTGAGCGGCGCGAAGTGTTCTGCCGTTGGGTGAAGGTGGACGTGGCCTCGCACAGCCCGCAGATGGATCCACTGCGGCAGGAACTGCTGGAGCGGATGGCGGCCATTCGCCCGACCGGAAGCACGGTCACGCTCTATTCTACGGTGACGGGCGCTCCCATCGATGGCCGCGAGCTGGGCGCCTCGTACTGGGTGCGCAATCTGCGACAACCCGTGCTGTTCGGTGACGCGGTGCAGCGCCTCATCAAGGATGGGAACGTCCTGTTCATCGAGCTGAGCCCCCATCCGATCCTCGTGCCCTTCGTGGATGCGATGCTGCGGGAAGGGGACACGTCTGGGCGGGGGCTCGTGGTGCCGAGCTTGCTCCGGGATCAGGAAGAGTGGCCTTCCTTGCTCTCCTCCCTGGGCGCGCTGGCCACCCGCGTGGACCGCGTGGACTGGCTCCGGTTGCATCCGAACAAGCGTCGCCGGGTCGCGCTCCCCGCGTATCCGTGGCAGCGCGAGCGGCACTGGCTGGAGTTGCAGGCCACCGCTTCGCGGGGCCGGGCCTTGCGCGCGGGCGCTGGAGACCATCCGCTCCTGGGGGGCTCGTTCACGACTTCCGTGCAGAAGGAGAGCCGCTTCTGGGAGTCCGCGCTGAGCGCGCGGGAGCCTTCCTATCTGGTGGATCACCGCGTGGGTGGAGCGGTGGTGGTGCCGGGCGCGGCCTATCTGGAGATGGCGCTCTCGGCGGCGCGGGAGATGTCCGGAGAGACGGCGCACGAGCTCGTCGACACCTCCTTCAAGGAGGGGCTGCTGCTGCCCGAGGGCCAGGAGCGCGTGGTCCAGATGGCGCTGAGCGACGAGGGCGGGGGAGCCCTCTCGTTTCAGCTGTCGAGCCAGAAAGCGAGTACGGACGCGAACGCTCCGGCGGGCTGGATGGCGCACGTCGCGGGGCGGATTCGTCCCATGGAGGGAGGGCCTCCGGCGCAGGCGCCCGAGTCACTCGATGCGGTCCGGGAGCGTTGCACCGAGGTGATCGCCCAGGCGGCGCACTACGAGGAACTGGCTCGCCGTGGGGTGGCCTACGGCCCCGCGTTCCAGGGCGTGCAACAGGTGTGGCGTGGCCGTGCGGAGGCGCTCGGGCATGTGCGGTTGCCGGAGCCGCTCGTGGCGCGGGCTTCGGCATATCGAATCCACCCCGCCTTGCTCGATGCGTGCTTTCAGCTGGTGGCCGCGGCCGTTCCCCAGGAGGAGATCGCTCCTGACGCTGGTCCCGCCGTGCCCGTGGCGCTCGCCTGCCTGCGGGTTCACGAGCAGCCGGGGACTGAGGTCTTCTGCCAAGTGCGGTTGCGGACGCCGGAGGGTGCGCGGAACGGCGTATACGAGTTCGATCTCGTGTTGCGCGACGCCTCCGGACGGCTCCTGGTGGAGGCGCTCGGGTTGCGGATCCAGCAGCTGGATTCCCCAGCGGCGGAGCGTGAGGGCAAGGATCTCTTCTTCTCGCTCGAATGGCGGCATGAGCCCGCTGCTCAGCCTGTCCTGCCCGAGGGCGCCGATGCGAACGGGCGCTGGTTGCTCGTTGCCGATGGGAGCGAGCTTGCCGATGCGGTCGAGTCCCTGCTGCGGACGCGCAAAGGAGAGGTCATCCGCGTTGATCTCCCGGGGACGGGGCAGGGGCGCCGCGCCGTGGATGCGGCCTCGCCCCAGGCCTTCGACGCCGTGCTGGCGGAGGCATTCAGTGCGGGCTCGGCTCCCCGTGGGGTGATCCACCTCACGGGACAAGAGCCTCGCGAGGTGGATCCGGTCATGGGGTGCGGCGGCTTGCTGCATCTCGTTCAGGCACTCTCCCGGGCAAGCCTGGCGAGCCCGCCCAGGCTGTGGCTCGTCACGCGAGGCGTCCATCATGGCGCTGCAAGCAAGTCGGCCTCGGATGTGGTGCAGGCACCGCTGTGGGGCCTGGGCCGCACGATCGCTCAAGAGCACTCCGAGCTGAAGTGCACGCGTGTGGACGTGTCCGCCGCGATGGGCCCGGGTGACGCCGGGGCAGCGCTGGTGCGCGAACTGCTCGTGGCGGACGAGGAGGAGGAGCTCTCCCTTCGGATGGATGGCCGCCATGTCGGCCGCATCGTGCGTGGCTCTCCTGGCAGGTCTCCCAGCGAGGCCGTGGTTCCAGTGGGGGGAAGGCCCTTCCGCCTGGAGCGCGACGCGCAAGGCCGGTTGGAGTTCAGAGCGAGTACGCGGCGTCCGCCTGGGCCGGGCGAGATCGAACTTGAGGTCGAAGTGGCTGCTCTGGGAGGACCCGGCGAGGGTTCTGGACCGGAGCGCTGGGAGGGCGATGGGGGCGTTATCGGGTGCAGTGGACGGGTGGTGGCCCTTGGCGAGGGAGTGAAGGACGTCACGGTGGGCGAAGAGCGGATCGCCCTGGTGACGTCGGGCCTGGGCTCCCACGTGAGTGTTACCGCCGGGTGCACTGCCAAACGCCCGTCATCGTCGTCGCACGGAGAGTCCGCCGCACTGGCGGCGACTGTTCTGCCTGCTTGGTACGCACTGTTCCACCTGGGGCGGATGGAGAAGCGAAGCCGCGTGCTGATCCTCGGGGCTGCAAGTGGGCTCGGGCGGGCCGCGGTCAAGTTGGCCAAGAGGGTGGGGGCGGAGGTCTTCGCCGCCGCCACGACGGACGAACAGCGGGCGTCTCTGCGGGAGCTTGGAGCCGATCAGGTCGTGGATCCGAGCGATGCCTCGGCCGTCACGCGGCTTCTGGACATGACGGGGGGACGTGGGGTGGAGCTGGCGTTCGTCGCGCCGGGCACTGTCGAACTCGAGCGAAGCCTGTCCGTGCTGAGCGAGGGGGCTCGTGTCCTTGACCTGCGTGCGTCAGGCTCGGCGGCCCACACCGGTGATGCGAACGTTGCCTGGTGCGTGGTCGACGTGCAGGACTTCGCCCGCCGCAGGCCCGAGCGGTTTGCCCGCCTCTGGCAGGAAGTGAGGGAAGCATTCGAGGCGGGAGGGCTGCCGTCGGCCGCGGGGGATGCGAGCATCCTCAAATTGAACGATTCGAAGGCGCGCGTCGTGGTGCCTGCGGCGGAGGCTCGCCGCCTTCGTGCGGATGGGACCTACCTCGTTACTGGCGGGCTCGGTGGGCTCGGTCTCGCAGTGGCGAAGTGGATGGTGGATCAGGGCGCGGGGCACCTGGTGCTCGTCGGACGTGACACCACCCTGACACCGGAGCAGCAAGAGGTGGTGTCCGCGCTCGAAGCCGCAGGCGCGCGAGTGCGGGTGGCCCGGGCCGACGTGTCCGACCGGGCGCAGCTCGCCCGGGTGCTCTCGGAAATCGCGGAAGGGGGGCCTCCGCTGCGAGGCATCATCCACTCGGCGGGAGTGCTGGACGACGGTGTCCTGGTGCAGCAGACGGTAGAGCGGTTCCGGCGCGTGATGGCTCCCAAGGTTCTCGGTGGCTGGAACCTGCATGTCCTGACGCGTGAGGCGCCGCTCGACTTCTTCGTCCTGTACTCGTCGGCGGCCTCTCTGTTCGGAGCACCGGGGCAGGGCAACTACGTGGCGGCCAACGCGTTCCTCGACGCGCTCGCCCACCATCGCCGGGCGCTCGGACTGCCCGGTCTGAGCATCAACTGGGGACCCTTCTCGGAGGTCGGTCTGGCCGCGGCCCAAGCCAACCGGGGAGAGCGTCTGGCCCAGCGGGGATCGGACAGCCTGACGCCTGCGGAAGGAAACGCGATCCTGGGGCGGCTGCTCGATGGCGATGTGACCCAGATGGCGGTCATGCCGCTCGAGCTTCGCAAGTGGGTGGAGTTCTATCCCCGCGCGAAGTCGTCCCCTTGGTTGTCGGAGCTGGTTCCGGCCGGTTCGGACACGGAGTCTGGCGGAGCGGGAGACCTGGCCCTGCTCGAGACGCTGCGGACGGCGGCCCCGCAGGAGGCGCGTGCGGCCTTGGAGCAGTTTGTTCGCGAGCAGCTCGCCCGGGTCCTTCGTCTGGACTCCGCGCGCATCGATCCGGAGGCGCCGCTTCAGAGCTTTGGCCTCGACTCCCTGATGGGGCTCGAGTTGCGCAACCGGTTGGTGTCGGGGTTGGGTCTTTCGCTGCCAGCCTCGTTGATTTGGAAGCACCCGACGTTGACCGCGCTCTGCGCGCATCTCCTGGGTGAAGTCATGGATCGCACCCTGGCCGAGACGCTCGCGCGAGCGGGGGAGGGTGCTGGACCGGTGGTGGATGCGTCCGCCGCCGACGATAAAGAGGTCTTTGTCCTATGAGTGTACGTGAGTTGTTGGGGACCCTCGCCGCCAAGGGCGTCCGCCTGCGTGTCGACGGAGACAAGCTCGTGGTCGAGGCAGGCAAGGCCGTCCTGACCCCGGAGCTGCGCGCCGGGCTGTCCGCGAACAAGGCGGACATCCTGGTGTTTCTGCGGAAGCACTCCTCGCGGGAGGAGGCGGGGAGCGAGCCGACACAGCCCCTCGCGAGGCCGGAAGTCATCCCGCTGTCCAGCGGGCAGGAGCGGCTCTGGTTCCTCGACCGCCTCTCGCCGGGCACATCGCAGTACAACGTCCATCTTGGCCTCCGGGTGCGAGGTGCGCTCGATACCAAGGCCTTGCGCCGGAGCCTGGACGAGCTTGTCCGGCGGCACGAGGTGCTCCGGACGTCTTTCCCTGAGGTGGAGGGCAGTCCCCGGCAGGTCATCGCGTCTCCTGATGTTGGCGTGGATCTGACGATCGTGGAGGTGCCGGGGCTCACGGAGCCGCAGCGCGAGGAGGAGATCCAGCGGCGCTCGGACGAGCTGGCCCAGCGGCCCTTTGATCTGGCGAAGGGGCCGCTTCTCCGGGTCGCGCTCGTGGCTCTGGGAACCGATGACTTCGCCCTCTTCGTGACGAAGCATCACATCATCACGGACGGCTGGTCACTTGGCGTCTTCGTCCGGGAGCTGTCGGCGCTGTACGCGTCCTTCGTCCGGGGGCAGCCGGCGGCGTTGCCGCCCGTGTCGATGCAATTCGCCGATTCAGCCTTGCGCGAGCGGGCGTGGTTGGCGGGGGAGCCGGGAGCCCGCGAGCGAGCGTACTGGAAGGAGAAGCTCAAGGGGCTGCCTCCGCTTCAGCTCCCCGTGGACCATGCGGTCTCCACCTCCACGAGCCATCGCGGCGCCACGGTTCCCGTCTCCTTGTCGCCAGCGCTCAGCGAGGCCCTGAAGGAGCTCGCCAGCCGGGAGGGATGCAGCCTCTTCATGGTGCTCTTCGCCTCGTTCTCGGCTCTCCTGCAACGCTATTCCGGGCAGGCCGATTTCGGTGTGGGGACGGTGATCGCCAACCGCGGGAGCGTGCCCGCGGAGCTCATCGGCTTCATCGCCAATACCCTCGCGCTCCGGTGTGACTTGTCGGGCGAGCCGACCTTCACGCAGTGGCTGGGCCGTGCCCGCAAGACCGTGCTCGAAGCACTGGACTACCAGGCGCTGCCGTTCAGCGAGGTGGTGCAGGCGGTCGGCGCGTCGCGCGACGGTGGGCTCAACCCGTTGGTGCGTGCCTGCTTCACGCTGGAGAACATTCCAGCGCCGGCGCTGGATCTGCCGGGAACGAGCTGGTCCTTCCTGAATGGTGCTCCGGACGGCAGCGTGGAGGGGGTGGCCAAGTTCGAGCTCTCGCTCATTCTGGCTTCGGGCGAGAAGGGCATGGCCGGCATGTTGGAGTACTCGCGGGAGGTGTTCGACGCCTCGACGGCCGAGCGGATGGTGGGGCACTTCCAGGTGCTGCTCGAGTCCATCGTGGCGCACCCCGCCATGCCGTTGTCGAAGCTGCCGCTGTTGACGGCGGAGGAGCGCGGGAGGCTCCTCTCCGATTGGAACGGTCCAGCGCTCGGCGTCCCCGCAGTGTGCATGCACGAGCTCGTGCAGGCCCAGGTGGAGCGGACCCCCCAGGCCGTGGCCGTGGTGAGCGGGCAGCGGACCCTCACCTATGCGGAGCTCAACCGCCGGGCAAACCAGCTGGCTCACCATCTGCGGCGGCTCGGCGTACGGCCCGAGGAGCGCGTCGGCCTCTGCGTCGAGCGCACGGAAGATGTTGTCATCGGGCTGCTGGCCATCCTGAAAGCCGGGGGGGCCTATGTCCCGTTGGATCCCGCCTATCCGAAGGAGCGGCTGGCGCTGATCCTCGAGGATGCCCAGGTGCCCGTGCTGCTCACGCAGCAGCGCCTCGTCCCGGAGCTTCCCTCCACCCAGGCGCGTGTGGTGTGCCTGGATACGGACTGGCCAGCCATTGGAGCCGAGCGCGAGACGAACCCTGAGCGCACCACGGCGCCGGATGCGATCGCCTACCTCATCTACACCTCGGGCTCCACCGGCAAGCCCAAGGGGGTCATGATCGAGCACCGCAACGCCGTGGCCTTCCTGATATGGGCCATGAGCGTCTTCTCTCCCAAGGAGCTGGCGGGAACTCTGGCCTCGACGTCGATCTGTTTCGACCTCTCGGTCTTCGAGCTCTTCACCCCCCTGTGCTGTGGGGCGAAGGTGATCGTCGCGAAGAACGCGCTGGAGTTGCCAGAGCTGCCCGCGGCGCGGGAAGTGACGCTCATCAACACCGTTCCATCGGCCATGGGCGCGCTTCTGCGAGCGGGCGCTGTGCCGTCTTCGGTGGCCATCGTGAACCTGGCGGGGGAGGCGCTCGCGGGAGCGCTCGTCGATCAGATCTACCAACTCGGCCACGTGCGGGATGTGTTCAACCTCTATGGTCCGAGCGAGACCACGACCTACTCGACGTTCACCCGGGTGAGCCGTGGGCAGATGCCGACCATCGGGCGCCCTGTTGGGAATACCCAGGTGTATGTGTTGGACTCGAACAGAGAACCGATGCCCATCGGCGTGCCGGGCGAGGTCTACATCGGGGGCCTCGGGGTCGCGCGCGGGTACCTGGGCCGACCGGAACTCACGGCGGAAAGGTTCGTCCATTCTCCCTTCGGTGGAGCTCCCGAGGCCCGCCTGTACAGAACGGGAGACCTGGCGCGGTGGCTTCCGGACGGACAGCTCGAGTACCTGGGCCGGATGGATCACCAGGTGAAGCTCCGTGGCTTCCGCATCGAGCTCGGAGAGATCGGCGCGGCGCTGCTGGAGCACCCAGAGGTCCGCGACGCCGTGGTCGTGGTGCGGGAGGGACTGGGGTCGGACAAGCAGCTTGTGGCTTACGTGGTCGGGCGTGGGGAGAAGGCGCCCGACCCAGCCGAGCTGCGCGACTACTTGAAGTCCAGGCTGCCCGAGTACATGGTTCCCTTTTTGTTCGTGAGCCTCGATGCGTTGCCGCTCACGCCGAATGGAAAGGTGGATCGTGCCGCGCTCCCTGAGCCGGAGCGCATGCACGCCGGGCCGGCGAAGGAGCACGTTGCGCCGCGGACTGCTGGTGAAGAGTCCCTGGCCGCCATCTGGCGCCAGGTCTTGGGCGTGGAGCAGATCGGTGTCCACGACAACTTCTTCGAACTCGGAGGGCACTCGCTTCTGCTTTACCGGGTGCTCGTCCTCGCGCGCTCGGCGTCTGGGGCGGACATTCCGCTGCGTGCCCTGTTGCAGGCGCCGACCTTGGAGGAGATGACACGGGCCATCGAGGCCGCCAAGGTCGGCTCGCTGCCAGCCCACGATGTGACGGCGGAGATGGAAGCGGATGCCGTGCTGGATGCCGGGATTGGGCTGGGCAAGGCACTTCCGCCCGTGGCGGGGGCTTTGCGCACCGTCCTGCTGACTGGCGCCACGGGCTTCCTGGGGGCCTTCCTGCTGGAGGAGCTCTGTCGCAAGACAGATGCACGCATCTATTGCCTGGTGCGTTCCAAGACGGAGCAGGACGGGATGCTCAGGATTCGCAAGAACCTGGAGAGCTACTCGCTGTGGAACGAGGCCCTGGCGCCGCGCATCGTTCCCCTCCGTGGGGACATCGGCCAGCCCCTGTTGGGGCTTTCAGAGGCGGAGTTCCAGCGGCTCTCGGAAGAGGTGGACGCCATTTATCACAACGGCGCCCTCGTTAATTTCCTCTATCCGTACGAGTCCATGCGAGCGGCCAATGTGCTCGGCACGCGGGAGATTCTCCGGCTTGCCACGCGGACGCGCATCAAGCCGCTGCACTACGTCTCGACGGTCTCGGTGTTGCCTCTGGGACGCAAGGCTCCCATCCGGGAGGATGAGCCTCTGGAAGGGCCCACGAGCCTGGTGGGAGGCTATGCACAGAGCAAGTGGGTTGCCGAGAAACTCGTGAGGGAGGCTTCGCGGCGAGGGCTTCCGGTGACCATCCTTCGGCCGGGGCGGGTGACCGGCGACAGCCGGACCGGTGCCTGGAACACGGACGATCTGGTGTGCAGGACCCTCAAGGGATGCGTCCGGATGGGGATGGCTCCCAGCGTCGATGCCCTGCTCGACCTGACGCCCGTGGATTACGTCAGCAGCGCTATTGTGGCTCTGTCCATGCGCCCGGAGTCGATCGGACAGACCTATCACCTCGTCAACCCGCAGTTCGTGCGTGCCGATGAGATGTGGAGCCACATGCGAGCCTTTGGGTATGGGCTGCGCGTCCTCGCCTATGACGAATGGCTCGCGCAACTTGGCGCTGTGGCTTCGTCTGACAGCGAGCTGGGAGATCTGCTCATGTTCCTTCAGCAGGTTCCGCCCGAGGACCGGAGTGTTGGAGGGCCGCGGATGGTGGTCTGCGACAGTGGCCACACGCTGAAGGCCTTGGAAGGAACGGGGACGTCTTGCCCATCGGTGGACGCCGCCTTGATTTCAACTTACCTCTCTTCGCTCGTGCATCGCGGCTTCCTCAAAGCCCCCGAGACGAGGTGAATACCCTAACACGGGGGGCAGTACGCCCCCCGTGGCCCGGCAGATGGCGGTTAGGTGCCCGCAGACCTCAGCGATTGACGGGCATGTGACGACACCCCTGTAATCTCCGGTGGTGCTTCCGACGAGCGGGAGCGGTGGTCAGGAGGCTCCACATGCCACGTTGGGCAGTTTTACTACTTTTTTCGTTGCTCGCGGGGTGCCGTGCCCCATCGACGGTCATCCGCCTGGATACGGGCCAGGGGGAGCCTGTGGTCCACGTCCCGCGCGGAGACGTGGGACTCGCGGAGATGGGCGACAAGGAGTTCAAGAAGGCCGTAGCCAAGCATGTGCTCGCCGTGCCAACTCCTGAGCAGCCTCTGGTGTTCGCGCGTCAAGTGTTCGGAGTGCCGGAGCGCAGCGGCTGGTATCGCTACGAGCGCAAGAGCCGACGGCTGTTACCTCTCGACGCGGCCAGCGAGGTGAGACTGGAGGTTTCGCCAGCCGACGCGGAATTAAACCGCCTGTACGGCTTGTGGTGTGGTCGCGCCTGGGGGCCACCCCCCAAGGATTGCCTGCACCTGTTGGTGGGAAGCCCCGTGCTGGACAGCGATGGGAAGTATGCCTTGGCCATGGCTATCGCCAGGGGCGCGATGCTGGGAGAAATGAAGGAAACCTTCGGGCACATGGTGAACCCTGAGGTGGTGGCGGCCACCATCACAGGTGCGGTGACCATGTACCTCATGTTGTGGTTGCTCCCCGAACCCATCTCCAAGGGAGTGGCCGCGCTGATGACGGTGGGCCTGGTGAGCTACCTGGGATGGGACATGGTGTGGAAACTCATCGATGGGTGGCGTGTGCTGGTGGCAGAGGTGGATCGATCCACCACGTTCGAGGAGATCCGGGCTGCGGGGCTGAAGTTCTCTAAGGTGATGGGGGACAAGGGCGCCAAGGCGCTGGTGATGCTGGCGATGGTGGCGGTGGGGAACACGACTGCGGGGATGGCAGCGAAGATGCCGACGCTGCTAGGAGCCGGAAAGGCGGCGCTGGTGGCCGAGGCGCAGCTGAACATCCGCTATTCGTCCGCTGCTCTGGCTCAAGTGGAGTCGGTCTCCATCAACGCCGAGGGTGTCATCGTTGCGTTGGCTCCCAACGCAGTGGCCATGACGGCGCGGGCCACAGGCCGTGTTGATGGTGAGACCAAGGCTGACTTCGTGGCTTTCAAGTCCATGAGGGACTTCAAGAACGCGATGGGCGCTGCGGGCGAGGGCAAAAACTGGCACCACATCGTTGAGCAGACACCGGGTAACGTCGAGCGCTTTGGCCGTGAGGCTCTGCACAATACTGAAAATGTAATTGCGATCGATTCTAAAATACATGCACTGATTAGTGCATTCTACTCATCGAAGCGAGAGTTCACGGACAACATGGTTGTTCGGAAATGGCTGCGTGGGAAGAGCTACGAGGAGCAGCGGGCCTTCGGCCTGACGGTCTTGAAGCAGTTCGGAGTGATTCCATGAGGAAAAGCGCGTTGAGGGCATTGCCGATGGAGGGTCTTATTGAAAAGTATAGAGCCGCTTCAGCGGAGCACGGACGTGCTACGGATGGTGGGAATGCTAAAGCTGCCAACAGAGAGTTCGACAACCTCGTGGCGCTCCGGCAAGAATTGCGTTTTCGAGGTGAAGAGGGATGGCAGCGTCTGCGCAGCTTGCTTCGCGACCCTGAACCGGGAACCCGGTATTGGGCGGCCACTTTCCTGCTGGATTTCGTGCCACATGAAGCAGAGCCCGTGTTGGACGAGCTTGCAAGTGTTCCGAAGAGCCTTGTGGGATTCAGTGCGGAAATGGTTCTCAAGAAATGGAAGGAAGGAACCTTCAAGCCTGCGTAGGCGCCTCATGTGAAGAGATGCTGACGCGAGTATGCTCGGAAGTGGCAGGTGGATTGGGAAAATGGTGGCGCAAAACCTCTTCGAGCAGAGTTCTCATGGCCATAGAACTCAATCTATGGGCAAAGGGGCAGTGCAACGTGGACCTGGCCACGGCCAAGGTGCGGGGCACCACGCTCACAACTAGATGCAGCGGTGTAGGGCATCCCGCAGCCCGATCAGGGCTGCGTCAGAGAACCCAAGCAAAACATGCCTGTAAGGCATGAGCATCGAACTCACCAGGGACCGTTCTCACGGCCCCTGACCGGTTTTGAAGCCCCGCCGCCCCGATCCGCGAGGTGCCCGGAGGGATTGAGGGGCGGCCAGTTTCCCTCTGGAGCGGGGTGGGCGGTGAGTCCATGGAGGTCCACCCGCGTCCGTTCATCTTGGGTACAGTTTGGGTACAAACCGGCCAGCGCGATGACGGCCCTTCATCACGGAGCGAGCAAGGACTCCGGGAGACTCTGGATGGAGTTCTTGAACTGGGCATTGGGCACGCGCATCGACCAACCCGAACCATGTCCCAGAGTTGGGGGATGAACCACACACGATCAGGCCGGAGGGGTTGCTGGGATCAAGCGAGGGAGGCCAAGACCGTTTCGGAGTGCTGCGCTGAGGTCCGATTTTCCGATGCTGTCGGTCATAATGCTCAAGGAAGTTCTCAACTCCGCGTAGTACGACTTGGTCACTTCGCTCGCTCACGAGCGAGATTTCTCCCGGGGGACTGCGGAGTTCCCGAAAGATGTGATCAGGTCGTACAAAAGCGAGATGTGCGGCAAACGCTCCCATCAATCCTTTTCCATGAACGCGGCAAACTCATTTTGGCAAGACTCACAAAGGTCGTCGTCGTTGCCACCAATGATGTCGTCCCCTCCGCATCGTATACATAAATGCACGGAGTGGGGTGACCGGCAATCGGGATTGGTGCAAATCGCGATCCCATCGCCCATGACAACCACTGACTCCGAGCCGCAATCGGCACACTCCCTTGGTGGCGCAGGAGATGGGGTGTGTGGGTCCCAGAATGGTTCCTCGACCAAGGCCTCAAGTTCGGACGATGGCATCACCATGTACCGGTACGCTCGCTGCCACCACTTAAGGTCCTTGGAATCCAACCCTTTGATGCTGGCTTGGTAGCGCTTCTCGGCGGATGAGATCCGCTCAACTTCCAGAGCCTCTCGTTCTTGCTGAAGCCTTTGGGCAACTTGTCGCAGTTTCTGGATCTTGTTCCAGGCATCTTCGGGGAGGTCATCTTCAAGGTTTTCCTCAAGCTCATCGCGCATGAAGACGAAGATGAACTCTACCATCTCAGCGACAAGCTTTTCGGCCTCCTCCAACTTCAGCTCGATAGCATAGTGTTCGATCCGGTTGCGGTGTTTCTGGGCTCTGCGTAGAAGCTTCATCTGGGATTCATCTAGATTGACCTTCGCTATGGAGCGAAGCCGATCCAGGCAGGTGTCGAAGTCGACGGTGATTTTTTCTGCGTTGTCGACGTGCGTCACCTCGGCCCAGATGAGCGAAGGGTGTTCCCAGCTGAGGCGCTCTTTTAAGAGCAGCAGAGCGCCAGAGAAAACGTGAAGGACAGCGTATTTGTGTGCCAGAAGCGGTAACTTGCTGTCCGAATAAAGAAGAATGACAGCAGCCTGAACGAAGTCTATGCCGTTCTGAAGCAAGGACAAGTTGAGAGGCGGTTGTGCTGGTGGGGCGGTCTTGGGCTGAGGCATTGGAGAAGAAGATCCTGGGTGATTTTCTGGCTTGTTCTTCGGCATATGGCCGCGTCCCTTTCCTGGTTACGGACGACGGTAGCGTGAAAAATCCTCTAGGAAGCACCCTTTGCGAACTAGTACTACTCGGTCACATCGGCGCCTTCCCGAGGGAGCCCCCGTAAGGGGGCTTGCAGTGTCCAAGGGCCTCCCGAGGCAGAAAGCCGCTCGGGAGCAGGAGAAAGGGACCATGTAATATTAGAGCCCGAGTTTCTTTTCCAGATACGTTTGCAATATACCCACACCCAAGTCGACCATCTTGTCTGCTGCCTTCGAGCCCACCTGAAGAACGAACCTTAGTAACCGCTTCCCAGCTGTGAGCCGGTCAGCCTGAGGGGTAGATGCGTCAGCAAGCTCACGAACAGCCGACGTCAGTGCAGGCTTGTCTGTGCTAGCGTGTATCTCTATCAAGTCCAGCAATTTTCGGTCCATTTCATTTAAATGCACATCGCCATGGATCTCTCTGGCAACAACCGCATTCACCGCCGCAATGGCCTGCGGGCTGTAGTTAATCGTCACATTAGAACCGCCTGCGGCGTTGACCTGAAGGAGTCGCGGCTCAGAAGAAAGAGCACTGCCAACTCCTGAAATGCTTGGCACAGCCATGTCAGCCAGTCGACTCAGGTCATCCAACGTGGTGTTGATCGGAAGGACCTCACTCAATTCTGCCTCAAGGCGCTGTCGTATCGACAGCACCTTCAACTCGCGGTCATGCCTTAAATCAATCTGGAGCCTCTTGAGTTCTTTGGAGTATCGCGAAACAATTGCAACGACTTCTTGAGGATCTACCTGCTTAAGGCGCTGGAAATAAATAAAGTTGCCAACTTTATTAGCCTCATCGCGGCTCCAATACATAGTTCCAGTCGCCATGAAAATCATCCTGCCGTAGCGCCAAGCTCTTCAGTTCTCCCTTCGAGATCTCGCCCCCCGTCGGATATAGCCGTTTGTCCAGACGCGCCTTGACGCGCAGACCTTTGGTGGTTCGCGTTCTTCCAATGAGGTTGACCACGGTCTCAAAGTTGGCCAGTGGCTTGCCCCTCCAGTTCTGGGTGATGTGGCAGAAGAGCCGATGCTCAATTTTGTTCCACTTGCTCGTTCCTGGTGGAAAGTGGCACACATGGATTCGCAATCCCGTCTCGTCGGCGAACCTTTGCAGTTCGATTTTCCAAGCGCGTGACCGGTAACCGTTGCTGCCCCCTGCGTCGGCTGTAATAAGCAGTTCCCTCGCTCTGGGATAGGCTGGCCGTCCCATTGTCTTCCACCACTGGCCAATCGATGCAACGGCAAAGGCCGCTGTGTCATGGTCGCGCCCGACACTGACCCAAGCCTCGTTTCGACTCATGTCGAAGATGCCGTAGGGGATCGCCTTGCCCAGGGCTTCTTCGGGAAAGTCGTGGACATTGACCTCTTCCGGCCGACCCTTCGGCTGCCACTCCCACCCTGCATTCCTGAAGGGACCGACAAGCTCCTTCTTCTTGGTGTCCACGGAGATGACGGGTTGCTTGCGTGCCTGGAAGTCCTCCACCCTTGCAGTGATGTATTCGAATTGGCCGTTGCGCTCTGGATGATCTGCGCCCTCGAGATTCTTGCGCAACGCATGAAGGCTATACCCCAGTTCGTGCAGCTTCTTGCCGACACTCACATGGCTGACCCGATAGCCTTCGCGCCCCAACTCTGTTGCCAGAGTTCGGGTACTTTTGCAGGTCCACCGCAGGGGCGACATGGGATCGCCTCTTGTCGTCGGCGACACCAGCCGTTCAAGTGCCTTAACCCATCCCTCCTGCCTCACCACCAGCGCCTTGCGGCCACCGCCCGGCCGCCGCTGATGCTCCGTACCCGCTTCGCCTCTCTTCAGCTCCTCGCGGCCTACTCGGATCGTCTCCCGCGCCAATCCCGTCGCGCCCGCCACCACCGAGTCGCCACCGTATCCTATTGAATTCGATTCTGTTGCCGCCCACAGTCGGCGAGCCCGCTCATTCAGTACTCTTTCCAGCGCCTGATACTTCGTGCGGATGGTCGCCTCCAACTTCAGGTCTCGCTGCATGTAGAGGCCAGATTACAAATCACAGAAGTTGGCAACTTTATTTATTTCCAGCGCCTTAGCCCTTAGTAAGTTCTCAGCTTGTGTCACATCCGATGCACAGAGATCCAAGAACTCAGAAAACTCTTGGAACCGGACGTCCAAGGTGGACTTGCCTTTTACAAGCAGTTTTTGATCGTCGGGCGCAGCAAAAAACTCAAACACGGTGCCGCTTCCTGTTCGCCGCTGATCCAATCGGACTGACAGGTGATCCACGCGCGACAAATAGTCACGGAACAATTGGAGCAACCGATCAATCTCATGTGCCCAAAGACGTCCTGTTGGGATGTAAAGCCGGAAAATCAATCCGTGCTCAGCATCCTCGACGAACTTGGCCGCCATCACGGTCAGTTCTGCGTTTCGCCTATATGGCAAAACGTTGAGTCCACGGTTCGACAGTAGGGTATTCGCAGTCTTGCGAACGTCTTCCTTGGGCCGATGAAAGCTCAGCCAGAAATAAGCACTTTCGTCATCCTCAAGGAGTTCTGGCTGAAGGAGTTCTGGCTGCTTGGGTGGAGAGTCAAACAGGAGTTCCTCGTACACGAAGATGGCGTGTGGCAATCGAGCAAGGCGGTCCAGCAATCGCTCTCTTGCGGATTCATAGTCGGGATGAACCAAAAGATCGTATACTCGACCATTCAACTTGACCAAAACACAGCGAACATCGAACCTGTCAAGATATGCGACAATGGAGTCCCAGTTCTCGCTGCCGGAGTCGAGTTTCTTTATTTTGTACTGACGCCCAGCAGTCTTGAGCGCACTTACAATCCCTTCGCTTTCGACTCCGATTAGGAGGACAAGTGGCATGGACTGGTCGAGATCTTCACTCAAAGTCAATTCCTCGTGTTGTTATTGGAAAACAAGGTGCCGTGCTCTTTCTTGGCGGAGACTTCAGGTGCTGGCCAAACTCATGTTCATGTGGGATGAAGTGCCAAGTTGATGGTGCACTGAGAAAGAGCGGCACATTGGGCGACACTTATCCCTTAAGGTTTCTTTGACGCCACATTCAACCGCGCGTTCAATACGGCCACCTCTTGGTCTAGAGAATCGAGACCAAGGGCTCCTCGCATGACAGTCTTGAGGCTGGAGATCTGCAAGAGCACTTTCTCGACGTGCCCAGCGACGGAGGAGGCGAATACGTTTAGGTCGTCGCGGGCATTGGATACTGCTTCTTCAGACGCTCCCTCTTGCAGGAGCCGCATTACTTCATGCTTTCGGCTCGCGATCGTCAGCGCGAGCGTCAGGCCCATGCTACCGGCGTCTACAACCTTTTGGCACTCAGTTCGGGTAAGTGAATCAAGCCAAAGAGCCCCATCGCCTACTTGGGATCTGAAAGTGTCGAGAGCACTGAGGGGAGCAAAGTCGGCGGGCTCCTTCTGCTCGTCGTACTCGCTCAAGTTTCCTTGGAAGGGCGTGTAGTAATCCTCCAGCGCGCTCACGTCTTGGTAGAGCTTCTCATATACCGCATGCCGCTTTGCCAAGTTCTCGAATAGGAGCCGTTCTGCGCGTGCAGATTGCTCGCGACGCTTGGCAGCCCTCTCGTTGAAGTACCATGTCGCCAAGGACCCAATAATCGTACCGATCAAGGGTAAACCCAAGAGCTGTATCCACGGGATCGGAGCTTCTCCGGGCGGGACTTGCGGAGTTGCAGACGCAGGAAGAGTTACGGGGGGCAGGCGCTGTTGGCCTGTAGGTTGATCTGGAGCCGGGGTTGAGGCTGAGGGTACTGGTGCTGGAGTCGGGGCTGAAGAAGTTGGGAGCGCAGATGGATTGGGTACCGAGGGATTCGGTGCGCGCTGACTTTCGGATAAGCCAGCATCAGGCTGCAACTGCGCGAATATGAACGCCGCAAGGATGGTGGGCCGCATCCTGCCATTCTGCCACACAGTACTCTGAACGGCGCTTCGTCCGTCGCGCATGGTCGAGCGCATGGGGGACCGGGTATCCCTACGGGAACGTCACGCCGGGAAGGGTGATCATGCGGAGACCGTCCCGTTCCCACAGCTTGAGGGCGAACGTGCCTCGGGCCTCGTCCGGTGTCGCCTCCGCCTCCACGACGAGGCGCCTGATCCTGGCATTGGCAACGGGTGCCTCCTGCCATACAGGCAGCATGTTCAACGTCTCGCCCGTCTTGCCCACCAGCGATGCCCCCTGCGCCATCCAATGCTGCGCTGCTTCCGGGTAATCCAAGTCCATAAGCACGGCCACGCGGTTGGCGGAGCGGTAGCTCCAGGCGCGAAGAATCCTGATCGCGTCTCCAGGGCGCTGGCGGACCTCCTTCTCGAAGTCGAGGGGCTTGACCGAAACGCCCGACTTGCCGATCACGCGGTTCGCAAGGAGGCCAGCGAGACCGCCCGGTCCCTCATACTCGGCACGCAGACGCTCGTTCTCTTCATGGCACCGTTGGGCCTCCGCCCGGGCCTCTTTCGATTCCTGTTGATAGGACTCCACTGTGCGCTGGTTTCGCCACACCTCGACCAAGCGCTCCGCCTGAGCGGGGTGCGCGACGAGAATGAATGCCGTGCCTACCGGCGCTGCTCCGTCCAGGAACCGCACCGTCACTCGCAGGCGCTCGCCGGGCAGGACTTGATCCGAGGGCACCAGCCGGAGAGTGCTTCGCCCAATGTCCACGAGCGCGAAACGCTCGGCGCCTTCAACCAGGCTCTGATCCGGGAGGATGCTCCTCAGCATCACGGCATGCGCTCACGTGATTCTAGAAGACAGCCGAAGCCTGCGATCCCAAGGGAGAGAAGTAAAACATCCGAGGATAGTCACGACATTGGAATCGCGATCCGCAGACTCACGCTGTAGCGCCTGGAAGTGCCGAGAATGGATGGGCTAGCAGAAATCAATTCCAAGCTCTTCGGCGAGGCGGTGAAGGCGCGGTAGTCCACCGGAGTTTTGCGCAGGTGGACGTGGGAGGTCGGCGGGCGAGAGAGAGAGTGCCTCGTAGTATCGCAGAGTCTCCACTGGCCAGCCCGTCTGCTCCCAAGTTGGATCGTGGTCACGACCGTCGAAGCGGATCCATGCATGCTCGCGAGGCAGACTGGGCTTCTGAACTTTATTGCCCGATGGTTCGATCGTTGGCGGGAATGCGAAGCCCACCACCAGTAAGCATGAGCGCTCGGGAAATTTCTCTCCTGCCAGACGAACCAATTTCAAACTATTGCTGTCACACAGCCCCCCGCTTATGGCGAGGTCTGCAACTTGCATTGCTGTCCGAAGTTCGTTCGGCAGACGTTGGATTTGGACGCGTATTAGCTGCGGTATGGTGCTGAGCTTATCGGATTTTTTGTGGCTCACGATATCCTCTTGAATTAAAGTTCTTATGACGATTGTGAGTGTGTGGCGTAGATGAATGAGTCGTCTTGATCGTGGGCGGTGTCGGTGGAGTGCCCCAGATACTTCAATCATCATCAGGCTCGCCTTTTTGCTCTTCGGCGTACCAGTCAAGGTGCTGGTCGAGCCAATTTAGGGCTCCAAGCGCAACGCCTACTGCCAATGCGCGACCGACAGACCGCAAAAAGGCTATATTCTCGTCACTCAGAACATCGAATGCTCGGCTGAAGGCATCTGGTGGCATGTGGGATTCGTCGGCGTCCAAACGCTTTGAACCAATTCCGCTCAGAAAAACAGCGCCATCTTCACGCTCATGGAGCGACAGCCAGCCATAAAATCTGCCGTCGAAGATCTTGTCGTAGATGTCTAGCTCTTCCATTGCTGCCTGGGTCGTTTCGTCAAATCCAGCGCTAAATGTCAACAAGGTGTGTTCTGCGCGGGTTAATGTCACGTAGACACCTGCGTCCTCGAATTCGCTTGCGCACTCTTCGTATGCATCAGTGATGATGCGAACCACGTCGTTTATTATGTGGGGTTCATCCGCAACCCAGTCGGCTTCGGTGGCATCCTCGTGTAGTAGATCCATGTTTTGGCATAGCGTGAATAGTTTTTTTGTGACAGCTTGTCTCCTGCGCTCAATCAGTCTATGCGGGACAAGTAGCGATCCCTCGTAATTGTCTTGAATGCACTCCCGCTCAAGATCAAGATAGTGGCACATCGCTTCGAAAGCCGTCTGCCAGTCGGAGGTGTCCTGCATTCCCTTATCAATCAGAAGCGCCAGCGGTCCTGGAATCGTTGAAGGCTGGAGATAAGCGAGGCGAGGGTTGCTTATATGAATTCGTCGTCGGGTGGCGAGTTCATACATTACGAGGCATAGTGCGTAGAAGTCGTCTTGGGGGCTTGCTTTTTCGGGATCGGTTCGTTGGCGCTCGGATATGTACAGGAGCGAGCCAATTTGTGTGCCGGTGCCCGTCAAGTAGACGGTCGAGGTGGGACTCTTTGCTACTCCCAGATCAGAGAGCTTAAGGCGTTGGTCTTCCGTCAGGAGCACATTGTTGGGTTTGATGTCTCGGTGTATGTATCCGTGCTGCCGTAGATCGCGATAGCCCTTGAGAAGCTGAGTGATGAATGCGATTGCCTGTGGTTGATTGATGGGCTTGTCGCTTGCGATTAGATCTAGCAGCGTACCTCCAGGCATCCACTCCATTACTAGAAACGGAGTGCCTTCACTGGATCCGAAGTCGATGCCTGCGACGATATACGGACTCTTGACCCCCTGGCATGTTGCTTCGATTTCTTGTTCGAAACGGCGCTTCTGTGCATCCGTCAGTTCGAATCGTTTCGAGTGCAAAACCTTAACAGCGCAGTCCTGCCCTGTCTCGATGGATTGGGCCTTGAAAACCGTTCCAACGCCGCCTTCTCCAATCTGCGTCTTGATGACGTATTGGCCTCGGTGGCCCTTGAGAATTCGACCTCGCACGGTTATCTCCTGTTTGCGTTCTAAGGGATGGCTTTGACTTGTTGTTTAAGCAATCCGCCTTGTTGTTGCTTGGCGCTGCTTTATGCAAAGGGCTCGGCTGAGTTTGTATGACTTGGGGGACGCTGGGCATAGCAGGCATGCAGCATCGCAGGATCCGCTTGGTGCTCTAGTCGGATGGGTACGACGTACATCGGCGGCATCGTAGCGCTGACATAGTGGAGGGCCGTAGTCCGGGTGCTGCTATGGTTGAGCGCTTGAGCGACGGCCTCCAGCGGCAAGCCACCACCCTTCGGGTTGTAGGTGCTGCCCCGCTCTACCAGCCACGTTGCGAAGCTGTGCCGGATCGCGCCGAAGTGGACGAACTCCAAGCCCGTACGGGCGCACACTCGCTCCACGGCCTCGCGGATGGTCTGTCGATCCGGCGCTGAGCCCCGGGCCTGAAGACGCTGGGCAGCGGCGAGCCCCTGCGCATCGAGCGACACGGTGAACCGCTTTCCGGTCTTGTGCTTGAACGTGACGGTGGCGGCGATCTCGCCCTGGTCCTTCAGCACCGCGATCTTACCGTCACCGCTCGCGAGCCGGTCCACCTCGGTGCCGTGCATCCCGGTCTTGGCCTGGAGGCACAGCACATCGCGGATCGCCTGCGAGCCGAGGGCTGCGTAGAGCTTCTGGACGTGCTCGATGCTGTATCCCTTGAGTTCATGGTTCCGGCGGGCAGGGGGAACCTTCAGGAAGCGCCCCGGGTTCACCATCGGGTCCAGCTCGCCCGCGTCCTGAAGGAACGAGGTGAAGGATTTGAAGACGATGATCCTCCACTTCTTGCCGGTGTCCCACGCGGCCAGGATCTTCTTCAACGCCGGTCCGGTCACCGCGCGCAGGTCCTTGTCCGCGAGCGCCGTTGCCCACGCGGCCAGGTAGCTGCGCGTGCTCTTCAGGTACTCGTCGGACCTGCCACTGGCCTTCAGGTGCTGGAGGAACCGCCGGGCGCGATCCTCGTCCAGGAATACCGCCTGCGCGGCGTCCTCCTGGGCCTGCTGGGCCTCGTCCTGGCGCTCCTGGCTCGCGGTCCGGTACGCGGCCGGGTTGCGGCGGAAGGCCGCCAGCTCGGCCAGTGCCTCGGCCTCGCTCCGCACGTCCAGCGTGACGTTGTGCGCGACCCCGGCGACGGTCTTGCGGATGATCCAGCGCGTGCTTCCGTCGGTGGCCGTGTACGTGCGGCCCCCGATCCACTTCCCGCTCCACTTCGGCATACGCGGCCCCGTACCCCCTCATTTGGGTAGAACTTGGGTACGAGAGGTACAGGAGGGCAGGGTGTCCCGCAACCTGAGCGGGGCCGCGTCAGAAAAACCCAAGGAAAACATGGCGGTAGGGCACGGGAATCGAACTCGCCAGGGACTGCTCTCGCAGCCCCTCACCGGTTTTGAAGACCGGGCCGGCCACCAGATCCGGAGGCCCTACCATGCGCGATTAGTGCCGGGGCCTTCCCGCTGCGTCAACGCCGTCCGGCCCTCTCAGTCCAATCCGCGTTCCCACAGGTCGTCCTCATCCAGCCCCACCAGGTGGCCGACCTCGTGCATCACGGTGATGCCGATCTGCTCGATGAGCTCCTCGCGCGTCCGGGCGAAGCGCTCCAGGTTCTTCTGGTACAGCACGATGGCGGCGGGGAAGTGGTCATACGCGTTCGTCACGCTGCGCTCGCCCACCGGCGTCCCGCGGAACACCCCCAGGATGGACGGCGACAGGGGAGGGGACTGCGCCAGCAGGTCATCGTTCGACGGCAGGTCCTCCACCGAGATGGTGACGTTGTCCAGGTAGCCCTTCACGTGCTCGGGCAGGGCTTTCACCGCCGCCTCCAGCGCTTGGTCGAACTCCTCCTCCGCCAGCGCCACCGGCGGCGGGAACTCCTGCGGCAGCAGCGCCTGCGCCTTCGCGAAGCGCTTGCGCGATTCCCGCATATCCCCGCGCCGCTCCGCGATCAGCCCCAGGTAGTGGTGCGCCCAGGCCTCCTCCGGCGCGTCCTCCAGCACCTCCTCGAAGGCCATGCGCGCCTCCTCGAACTGGCACAGCTCGAACAGCGAGATGCCCCGCTCCACGTGCGCATCCACCGACCGGGGCACGTGCACGAGCGCCGCGTCCAGGCTGACGAGCGCCCGCGTGCACTCGCCGAGCTGGTTCAGCCCCATCCCCTCCAGGAGCAGGAACTCGTACACCCCCTCCACGTCGTCCCTGCGGTGCGCAAGCTTGCGCCCCCGGGCACACAGCTCCAGACCTTCCTCCACCGCCTCCCGGTCCTCGCCCATGCGGCAGATGAGGAAGTCTGCGGCGCCCAGGAGGAACTCCAGGTCCTCGGGATGGCTCTTCACGGCCTGGCGGTAGGCCCGCACGGCCTCCTCGAAGTGTCCGAGTTCCACCAGCGCTGCGGCCCGGTAGTGCAGGGCCTCGGGTAGCTTCGGCGCCGCTTCCAGCAGGGTGTTCACCTGCGCCAGCGCCCGCTCGAACTCCTCCGCCTCGAACGCCGCCTCCACCGCCTTCAACCGCTCCTTCACGCCCTCCGGCTCCGCGCGCTTCTCCGTCCGCTTCACCATATGAAATGGCACATATGGGAGGCCCCCGGTGCGTTGTCAACGCACGCAGCGATGGTTACTTTCCTGCCTCACTGCCGCACCCACCCCACACCGCCGGTCCCGTGCACATTCTCGTCATCGATGATGATTCCTCGCTGTGTACCAGCCTCTCGTACTACCTCGAGCGGCATGGCTACACCGTTCACTCCGCGTCGGACGCCCTGCAGGCGCTCGATGTCATGGAGCGGCACCCCGTGGGAATGGTCATCACCGACTACCTCATGCCCCACCTGGACGGCATCCACTTCACCGAGATCGTGAAGGCGGACCCGCGCTTCCGGTCTATTCCGGTCCTGCTCATGACCGCCGTGGTGGATGGCTCCGTCACCGACAAGAGCCTGCGCAAAGGGGTGGCGCTGACCCTCCAGAAGCCGGTGGACATGGGGCAGCTGCTGAACCTGGTGCGTTTCGCCGAGTAGCCCTGCGGCCCCCGCCGAGGCTTTCCGGAGGGCATTCGGCCGTCCGCGCGAAGACATGCATCACCTTCCGTGTTGACAACCCCGGCTGGCTCCTTATTTTGGCGCTCGTCATGGCCGAGTGCTAACGGCCAGCGAGTTCCCTTTTCCAATCATTCCAGGAGGTTGCGATGGCACCGAAGGAAATTTTCTTCCACCAGTCCGCTCGTGAGGCCATTTTGCGCGGCGTGCGGATCCTGTCCGACGCGGTGGCTGTCACGCTCGGCCCCAAGGGCCGCAACGTGGTCATCGAGAAGAGCTTTGGCTCGCCCACCATCACCAAGGACGGCGTCACCGTCGCCAAGGAGATCGATCTCGAGAACAAGTTCGAGAACATGGGCGCGCAGATGGTGAAGGAGGTGGCCTCGAAGACCTCCGACAAGGCCGGCGACGGCACCACCACCGCCACGGTGCTCGCCCGCGCCATCTACGAGGAGGGCCTCAAGCTGGTGGCCGCCGGCCACAGCCCGATGGACCTCAAGCGCGGCATCGACAAGGCCGTGGAGACCGTCGTGGCGGAGCTGAAGAAGCTCTCCAAGTCCACCACGGACAAGAAGGCCATCGCCCAGGTGGGCACCATCTCCGCCAACGGGGATGAGACCATCGGCCACATCATCGCGGACGCGATGGAGAAGGTCGGCAAGGAGGGCGTCATTACCGTCGAGGAGGCCAAGGGCCTGGAGACCACCCTCGACGTGGTGGAGGGCATGCAGTTCGACCGCGGCTACGTCTCCCCGTACTTCGTGACGAACCGCGAGCGCATGGAGACGGTCCTGGAGGACCCCTACATCCTCATCAGCGAGAAGAAGGTCTCGTCGATGCAGGACATGATTCCCCTGCTGGAGCAGGTGGCGCGCTCGGGCAAGCCGCTGCTCATCATCGCCGAGGAAATCGAGGGCGAGGCGCTGGCCACCCTGGTGGTCAACAAGATCCGCGGCGTGCTCAACGTCTGCGCGGTGAAGGCCCCGGGCTTCGGTGACCGCCGCAAGGAGCTGCTCAAGGACATCGCCACCCTCACGGGCGGCATGGTGGTCAGCGAGGAGCTGGGCCACAAGTACGAGACCCTGTCGCTGAGCGACCTGGGCCGCGCCAAGCGCATCACGGTGGACAAGGACAACACCACCGTGGTGGACGGCGCCGGCAAGAAGGGTGAGATCGAAGGCCGCATCAAGCTCATCCGCGCGCAGATCGAGACCTCCACCAGCGACTACGACCGCGAGAAGCTCCAGGAGCGGATGGCGAAGCTCGTGGGCGGCGTGGCCGTCATCAACGTGGGCGCGGCCACCGAGACCGAGATGAAGGAGAAGAAGGCCCGCGTGGAGGACGCGCTGCACGCGACCCGCGCGGCGGTGGAGGAGGGCATCGTCCCCGGCGGCGGTGTGGCCTACCTGCGCTGCCTGCCCGCCCTGGAGAAGCTGAAGCTGGGCGGCGAGCTGGACTTCGGCGTGGAGATCATCAAGAAGGCGCTGACCGAGCCCCTGCGGAAGATCTCCAGCAACGCGGGCCTCGAGGGAGCCGTGGTCATCAACAAGGTCAAGGACGGCACCGGCGCGTTCGGCTTCAACGCCCGCACCGAGGTGTACGAGGACCTGGAGAAGGCTGGCGTCATCGACCCGACCAAGGTGGAGCGCACCGCGCTGCAGAACGCGGCCTCCGTCGCCTCGCTGCTGCTGACCACCGAGGCCATGGTGGCCGAGCGCCCGAAGAAGAAGGCCAAGGGCGGCGGCGCCGGCGCCGGTGGCATGCCGGACTACGGCGGCGACGACATGGACTACTAGGCCCTCGGGCCTACGGGACGGCCGGTCACTCCGGCGGTCCCGGTCACACGCGGCCCCGGTTCACCTCGCGAGAGGGGCCGGGGCCGTGGTGTTTCAGGCGGGGCCCATCTTCAGGGCGCGCGACAGCTCGCGGCTGAGCGCGGGCGGATCGAAGAGGAGCCGGGGCAGGCACCCGACGGCGCCCGCCCGGAGTGAGTCCAGCGTCGTCTCCATGGTGAGGTGCTCGACCATCACCACGAAGGGCGCCCCCTGGGCGAGCGCCTTGCCCAGCTCCAGCGCCTTGCGGCCGCTCGCGGGGGTGAAGTCCCAGCTCACCACTACGGCGAGCGGCGCATCCAGCGCAACGATCTCGGTCGTCTGGATGACGCGCGCCTCCAGCCCCATGCGGGCCAGCGCCTCGGTGATGGTGCGCGTGGAGGTGGGGTTGTCGTCGATGACGTCCACGCGCCGGGCGCTGACGGCGCGGGGCGGCACCGGCGCCGCCGAGAGCGCGGAGCGGAGCAGGGCGCGCACCTGGCGGATGTCGTCGAAGGGCTTGAGCAGGTAGTCCATCACCCCCAGCTCCAGCGCCTCCTGCGTGGTACCCAGCGACGGGTAGCCCGTCATCAGGATGACGCGGGCGCCGGGGCACAGGGTGCGGGCCTGCTGGGCCAGGGCCAGCCCGGAGATGCCGGGCAGGTTCTTGTCGGTGACGATGAGGTCCACCGGCGTCTGCTTGAGGAGGGAGAGGCCCTCCTCGGCGGTGGAGGCCTCCAGCACCTCGCACTCCTTGCCCATCAAGTCCCGGAAGACCATGCGGATGATGGTCTCGTCGTCCACGATGAGCAGCCGCTTGCGCGTGCTGGGGGCGGTCTCGGCGGTGGCGGGGAAGGCGATCCGGAACACGGTGGCCGGTGGGGGCTGATCCGGCAGGACGTTCGGCGGGGCGATGTTGATCGTCGCGCGGTGCTCCTGGGCAATGCGCTTGCACACGGCCAGGCCCAGGCCGGTGCCGCGTTTGCTGTTGGAGACGTAGGGCTCGAAGATGCGCTCGCGCATGTCCGGGGGGATGCCGGGGCCCCAGTCCGCCACGTACAGGATGGGCGCGGGGCCCTCCTGGGTGACGAGCACCTTCACGCGCCCGCGGCCGGACATGGCGTCCCGGGCGTTGTTGAGCAGGTTGAGGGTGAGCTGCTCCAGGAGCCGGGCATTGCCCTGCACGGCGATGTTCTCCGGGGCGTCCACCTCCAGCGAGATGCGGGCCGAGTCCGGGTTGAGGGTGAAGAGCTTGGCGGCGGCCCAGATGGCGCTCGCGAGCACCATGCGCTGCTGGGGGGCGGGGCGGTCGCTCGACAGGCGCACGAAGTCAGAGATGATCTGCTCCATGCGCTCCACCTGCGCGAGCAGCAGCTTCAGCGGACCCATGGGGCCGTTCTCTTCCGCGAGCAACTGGGCGTAGGCCTTCACGCCGAGCAGCGGCTGGCGCAGCTCGTGGAACACCTCGGCGGCGAGCTGGCTCGTACCGGGATCAGAACGTTGAAGGGCCGCCGCGGCGGCCCTCGCGGCCGACAGGTCCCCGACCTCCAGGGCTTGCAGGAGGTGGACGAGCGGGGCGGGAGTCTCCATGCCCCCGGAGCATGGCGGACCCTGTGTCAGTGTGCAACGCACCGCCGAAGGATTCCGTTGCCCCCTTTGAGGAGGCCAAGGCCCACTGGGGGGCCCTTGTGGATCAGCCCCCCCGCATCCGCGAGGCTTCGGAAAAATACCGCCCTGTCACCCCAGGCGGCCTCACGAGACGGTGGGGGCCGTGGGAGGGAGGGCTCCGGGGGCCGCTAGGAGTGTGTTGAGCTAACGAGCCAGGGGCGTCGGGCGGACGGCTCGGCGCCTGGCTCCTCCACGGGGAGCGAG